>NZ_JBIRPW010000008.1:0-425612 GCF_044332905.1 Streptomyces sp. NPDC021224
GACCACCGCACCGTCGAAGCCGTCGCCCAAGCCCTCGAAAACGCACTCCTCACCGAACTCGACCAACTCACCGACGCAGAAGCCGACCAACTGCTCGGTGAGAGCGAGAGCATCCACGGAACGGACGGAACAGCATGAGCACCCCGGTGATCAAGGAACGCCTGGCCCAGCTCGTCGCGGAGTCCTCGGACGGCGCGATCACCGCCGGTCAGGCCCTGGCGAGCACGGCCCCGCTGTCCGACCTGGGCCTGTCGTCGCTGTCCCGGATGCGGCTGGTCGACGCGGTGGAGGACGAGTACGACGTCGAGATCGATCTCGACGGTGACGGCTGGGACCTGGTCGACAACCTCGACGCCCTCGCCGCGCACCTGGAGTCCCGGTGACCGAGGCGCCGCCCGCCCCGGCCACGAGCCGGCCCGCGCCGCCGCGCGTGACGTGGGAGCCGGTGCCGTTCACGACCGACGGTGGCGAAGGGCCGCTCGCCTGGGGGCAGTTCCACATGTGGCACCCGTTGCTGCGCTACGGGGCGGCCTTCGCGACGCTGAGCCTGCGCCAGGTGATCACCCTGCCCGTGCCCGGCCCCGACGTACCGCAGGCGCTCGCCGCGGTCCGGCGCCTCGTCGAGACGCACCAGGTGCTGCGCACCCGCTTCTCCGACCGCGCCGGGGAGCCGTGGCAGACCGCCGCCGCCGAGGGCACGCACCTGGTCGAGGTGTGCGAGCTGGGCGCGGAGGCCGGGGCCGGGGCGCTCGCGGCGTTCGCGGAGCGGCGGACCCGCAAGCTCGCCGCCGAGCCCTTCCGGCACAGCCACGAATGGCCGGTGCGCTTCAGCCTGGTGTGCAGCGGCGGACGGGTGCGGGCGGTCGCCGTCGTGTGCTCGCACCTCACCTTCGACGGCTGGTCCGCCGACCTCGTCGGCACCGCGCTGCGCCGCCTGGTCGCCGGGGGCCGGGTCAGCCCGCCGGAGTGGCAGCCGCTCGACCAGGCCGCGTACGAGCGGTCCGAGCGGGGTCTGCGCGACGACGCCCGCGCGATGCGGCACTTCCGGACGCGGCTCGCGGAGGTGCCCGACGCCGCGCCGCGTCCGCCGCACGCGCCCGCCTCCCCGCCGATCCAGCAGTGGTGGCTGACCTCCACCGCGCTCGCTGCGGGGTCCGTCGCCGTGGCCGAGCGCACCCGTACGTCCAGCTCCGCGGTGATGCTCACGCTCGCGGCGACCGCGCTGGCGGCGCTGCGCGGCCAGGACACGGTGCCGATGCTGCTCATCACCGGCAACCGGGTGACCGAGCGGCAGCAGCGCTACATGGCCGCGACCGCGCAGGACGGGCTGTACGTCCACGACGGCGGTACGGGCGGCACCCTGGACGACGCGGTCCGCGCGGTCTACCGCCGCTCGGCGACCTCCTACCTGCGGGCGTCCTTCCACCCGGCGTCACTCGACGCCCTCACCGCCGAACTCGACGGCGCCCGCGCCCACCCGCTCGACCTCAGCGGCTACTTCAACGACGCCCGCCTCAGCCGCGACTGGCGGCTCCCGCCGGGACCGGGCCCGTACCCGCGGTCCGCGCGCGGTCCGGCGTTCGTCCGCGGCTACGACGTCAACGACATGGCCTTCTGCCTCGTCCTCGCGCAGCAGGGTGCGGACTGCCAGGTCTCGCTGCTGGCCGACACCCGGCTGGTGCCGGCCCCGGCGATCCCGGCGGTGCTCTCGGGCCTGGAGTCGGTCCTGTGCGAGGCGGCCACGGCGGACGTGCCGCTCGCGGCGATCCCCCCGGCCCTGGGCATCGGCTGAGCGCGGGCGGCGCAGGGGCCGCGCGTCCCCTCCCCGGTTCCGCCCGCCCGCCGCGGCCGCCCGCACGTCGGCTCCCGGTCGTCCGCTCTTCTCCCGGCGCGCCGTTCCCGGTCATATAAGTCACGTCATCATTACGGGTCTAGTCCAAACCAGGTCCCCCCTCGACCCGCGAAGCGAGACACAGACCCATGAACGCAAAGACCGGACGTCTCCCGCCGGACGCTGCTCGGCGGTGCCGCCGCCACCGGTGTGCCGGCCGCCCTCCCGCTGAGCCTGCGCACCGCGCTCGCCGCGTCCGTGCGCTCCGGCCGGCTCGACGACATCCAGCACGTGGTGATCTTCATGCAGGAGAACCGCGCCTTCGACCACTACTACGGCACCATGCAGGGTGTCCGCGGCTTCGGCGACCGCGCCGCCGTACGGGGGCCAACGGCAGGCCGGTCCTCCAGCAGCCCGACCCCTCCCGCCCCGAGGGCTGGCTCGCGCCCTTCGCGATGTACGCCGCCCACACCAACGCCTACCAGCAGGGCGCCCCCGCCTTCGGCTTCGGCGACTCACTCAACGCCCGCAGCGACGGCATCGCCGACGGCTACGTGACCCGGCGCAGCAGCGGCTGGCTCGGCCAGGGCTACTACGAGCCCGCGGACATGCCCTTCTGCAACGCGCTCGCCTCGGTCTTCACCGTCTGCGACAGCTACTACTGCTCGACGGAGACCTCCACCAACCCCAACCGCGAGCACTTCATGACCGGCACCAGCGGCGGCACGGTGCGCGACCAGGCGGTCATCGACAACTCCGAGCCCGGCTTCGAGTGGACGACCTACGCCGAGCGCCTGGAGACCGCCGGGATCAGCTGGAAGACCTACCAGGCGCAGGAGACTTCGACGACAACGCGCTCGCCTGGTTCACCTCCTTCCGCAATGCCAAGCCCGGTGACTCCCTCTACGAGCGCGGCATGAAGAAGGTCGGCGCCGTCACCGACCAGGGCAACCCGTGGAAGATGGGCGACGTGCTGGTCGCGGCCTTCGCCGCCGACGTCACCGCGGACAGGCTGCCGCAGGTGTCGTGGAGCGTCGCGCCCGCCGCGCTGTCCGAGCACGCGAACTACGCGCCGCCGGACGGCGAGAACCTCACCGCCCGGCTGCTCGCGGCCCTCGCCGACAACCCCGAGGTCTTCGCCAAGACCGCCTTCATCGCCGCCCACGGGCGCCGAGAACTGCGCGACCAGCCCCACCGCGGGAAGGTCGCGCGGGCCACCGCAAGGGGCAGCCCCGGGCGTGAGGGCCCCGGCGGGGGTCAGCGGCGGGTGAGGAGCCAGGGTTCGACCACGCCGAGGCCGCGCACCGGGCGGCGCCACATCGGCTGGAGCGCGAACCGGTACTTCGCCGCGTCCGCGGTATCCGCCGCCTCCGCGTCGGCGTCCGCCTCGGACAGCGGCGCGTCGCCCGCCTCGCCGAGGGCCTCCGCGAAGTCGCCGTCGACCAGGACGGAGTCGCGCGGCGCTATCGAGGTGAGCCGGGAGGCGAGGTTGACCGTCGTACCGAACACGTCGCCCATCCGGGTGGTGACCGTGCCGAAGGCCATGCCGACGCGGAGCGCGGGCATCGTCTCGTCGCCGGTCATCGTCTCGATGAGGCGGATGCCGATCTCGGACGCGGTGCCGGGGTCGTCGGCGACGAAGAGCACCTCGTCGCCGAGGGTCTTGATGAGCCGCCCGCCGTACGCGGCGACCTGGTCGGCGGCGGTGGTCTCGAAGGCCTCGACGAGTTCGCCGAGCTCTTCCTCCTCCAGCCGCCGGGTGAGCCGGGTGAAGCCGACGAGGTCGGCGAAGCCGACGGCGAGCCGCCGGTCCACGGCCTCCTCGTCGTCGGACTGCACGACCCGGCTGGTGGCGGCCGCGACCTGGCGGCGCCACACGTAGATGAGGAATTCCTCCAGCTCCGGCAGCAGCAGCTCGACCAGCGGGTACGCGACCTCCGCGCGGGTCATGCCGGGCTCGGGCGGCTCGGTGAGGCCTTCGAGGAAGGAGTCGGTCTGCCAGTCGGCGAGCCGCGCGGTGGTCTGGCCGGTGGAGCGGGCCACCTGGATGGCCATGGACTCGCTCAGCAGACCCGCCTCGACGAGGCCCGCGAGCCGCCGCAGCGCCAGGACGTCGGCCTCGGTGAGCGCCTTGGCCTGGCCGATGTCGGCGAAGCCCATGGCGCGCCAGAAGCGGGCGGCCAGGTCCATGGAGACGCCCGCGGTGCGCGCGGCCTGGAAGGGCGTGTAGCGGCGGGGCGCGCCGAGGATGAGCTGTTCGAGCCGCAGGGCGAGCGGGTGCTCGCCCGCCTCCGCGGCGGCCTCGCCCGCCCTGCCGTACGCGGCGGGCATCCCGTGCTCGCCGGGGGCGCGTACGGGTTCGGGCTCGGCGGACTCGACGACGAAGGTGCCGTCGTCCGCGGGGACGCCGGGCTCCGCGGCCGACGCGGGCGGCGCGGGCTGCTCGCCCTCGTCCGGTCCGGGCTCGCGGTCGCCGGGGTCGCGGTCGCCCGGCTCGCGGTCGCCCGTGTCGCGGTCGCCGCGGGAGCCCGCGGCGCGGCCCGGCTCCGGAGCGGGGGGGCCCGGGTCGTCCGCGCTCACCGTACGGCCCCTGTGGAATCCCTGCGCACAGCCCTTCCGATCATCGAGACGACGCAGCGAGTCAACGATACGGCAGGTGTGCCGCAGCTCACTCTCACCGGGAGCCGGATCTCGCCGGTACGGCGGCGGGCGCGCGGCACGGTCACCGGGACGGCCGTCACCGGCGCGTCCCCGCACCCCCCGCGGTGCCCCTCACCAGCCCGCACGGCCCGGCGCGCCCCCGCGCACTCGCACGCGGCGGCCCGCTCAGTCCGAGGGCCGCAGGTGCACCACGTCGCCGGCGCCGACGCCGTGCTCGCCCTCCGCCGTGGCGATGACGAGGCGGCCGTCGTCGTCGATGCCGACCGCCGTGCCGGACAGCTCGCGGTCGCCGGGGAGTTCCGCGCGGACCTGGCGGCCGAGGGTCGCGCAGCCCGCCGCGTAGGTCTGCCGCAGCCGGGAGGCGTCGGGGTCGCCGCCCGCGGTGCGCCAGGCCTCGTACCAGTCGGCGAGGGAGCGCAGGACGGCCCGCAGCAGCGGATCGCGGTCGGTGGTGGCGGCGCCCGCGAGGGCGAGGGAGGCGGCGGTGGGGACGGGCAGCTCGTCCTCGCGCAGCGACACGTTGAGGCCGATGCCGATGACGACGCCGTTCTCGCCGGTGCGTTCGGCGAGGATGCCGCCCGCCTTGCGCTCGTCGCCGTCGAGGGTGAGCAGCAGGTCGTTGGGCCATTTGAGTGCCGTGTCGACGCCCGCGGTGCGTGACAGCGCGGTGGCGGTGGCGACCCCGGCGAGCAGCGGCAGCCAGCCCCAGCGGTCGACGGGCACGGGCTTGCCGAAGGCCCCGGCCGCACCCGGCCGGAGCAGGACGGAGAAGAACAGCCCGGAGCGCGGGGGGGCGCTCCACCGCCGGTCGAGGCGCCCGCGCCCGGACGTCTGCTCCTCGGCGACGAGCACCGCGCCCTCGGCGGCCCCGGCGGCGGCGCGCGCGGCGAGGTCGCTGTTGGTGGAGCCGGTGGCCTCGACGACGTCGAGCGAGGTCCACAGCGGGGAGCCGACGACGGCCCGGCGCAGCGCGGTCTCGTTGAGCGGCGGGCGGTCGAGGTCGGACCAGCGGCTTGTCGTCATGGGGCCCACACTACGAGCCCGCGGTGCCCGGACGGACGCCCGGGACACGCCGGGTGCAAGCGTGCCGCGGGGCGGGCCGCGGGGGCCGTGGTGGTGCAGTGTGGTGAACGCCGCAGTGCCCGTACCGGAGAGTCGCCGTTACGCTACCGAGCACAGCGTTACTGACCAGTTAAGAAGCAGCCGACGTCCGGGAGGCGTACGCGCCGTCCGGTACCCCGCCCGTACCCCCGCCCGCACCCCAGTGAGCCGCCGCGAGCAGCCCAGAGCAGGAGAGCCGCCGAGCCATGGCCGAGCCGGACTACGACATCCACACCACCGCGGGCAAGCTCGCGGACCTGCGTCACCGTATCGAGGCGGCGGCGCACGCGGGCTCCCAGCGCGCGGTCGAGAAGCAGCACGCCAAGGGCAAGCTGACCGCCCGCGAGCGGATCGAACTCCTGCTGGACGACGGTTCGTTCACGGAGCTGGACGAGCTGGCGCGGCACCGCTCCACGAACTTCGGACTGGAGGCCAACCGCCCCTACGGGGACGGCGTGGTGACCGGCTACGGCACCGTCGAGGGCCGCCCGGTCGCGGTCTTCTCGCAGGACTTCACGGTCTTCGGCGGGGCGCTCGGCGAGGTCTTCGGCGAGAAGATCGTCAAGGTCATGGACTTCGCGCTGAAGACCGGCTGCCCGGTCATCGGCATCAACGACTCCGGCGGCGCCCGGATCCAGGAGGGCGTGGTCTCACTCGGCCTGTACGGCGAGATCTTCCGCCGCAACACCCTTGCCTCCGGGGTGATTCCGCAGATCAGCCTGATCACCGGGCCGTGCGCGGGCGGCGCGGTGTACTCCCCCGCGATCACCGACTTCGTGGTGATGGTGGACCAGACGTCGCACATGTTCATCACGGGCCCGGACGTCATCAAGACGGTCACCGGCGAGGACGTCGGCATGGAGGAGCTGGGCGGCGCGCGCACCCACAACTCCACGTCCGGCAACGCCCATCACCTGGCCGCGGACGAGAAGGACGCCTTCGAGTACGTCAAGGCGCTGCTGTCCTACCTGCCGGGCAACAACCTGGAGGAGCCGCCCGCCTTCGCCACCGAGGCCGAACTCGCCGTCACGGACGCGGATCTGGAACTGGACACGCTGATCCCGGACTCGGCGAACCAGCCGTACGACATGCACAAGGTCATCGAACACATCGTGGACGACGGGGAGTTCCTGGAGACGCAGGCGCTCTACGCCCAGAACGTGGTGACCGGTTTCGGCCGGGTCGAGGGCCGCCCGGTCGGTGTGGTCGCCAACCAGCCGCTGCACTTCGCCGGGTGCCTGGACATCAAGGCGTCGGAGAAGGCCGCGCGTTTCGTGCGCACCTGCGACGCGTTCAACATCCCGGTGCTCACCTTCGTGGACGTCCCCGGCTTCCTGCCCGGCACGAGCCAGGAGTGGGACGGCATCATCCGCCGCGGCGCCAAGCTCATCTACGCCTACGCAGAGGCGACCGTCCCGCTCATCACCATCGTGACGCGCAAGGCGTACGGCGGCGCGTACGACGTCATGGGCTCCAAGCACCTGGGCGCGGACCTCAACCTGGCCTGGCCGACCGCGCAGATCGCGGTGATGGGCGCGCAGGGCGCGGTCAACATCCTGCACCGGCGCACGCTCGCGGAGGCGGGCAGCCCGGAGGAGGCCGACGAGCTGCGGGCCCGGCTGATCGCGGACTACGAGGACACCCTGCTGAACCCGTACATCGCCGCCGAGCGCGGCTACATGGACGCGGTGATCGCGCCCTCGCAGACCCGGGTGCAGCTGATCAAGGCGCTGCGGACGCTGCGCAACAAGCGCGAGAGCCTGCCGCCGAAGAAGCACGGCAACATCCCGCTGTAGCGGGTCGGGGCAGGGGCAGCGGCAGGGGCAGGACCGGAGCCGGGGAAGGGAGTTCAGCGGTGGTCGAGATCAAGGTGGAACGCGGGCGGCCGACGCCGGAGGAGCTGGCGGCCGTCGTGGCGCTGGTCCAGGCGCGGGCCGCGGCGGCCGGGGCGGAGGAGCCCGAGGCGCCCGCCGCCCGGCGGTCCGGCTGGTCGGCGCCGGAGCGCACCGTGCCGCGCGCCCTGCCCCGCCCGGCGCCGGGCGCGTGGCGGGCGTCGGCCTGGCCCTCCTGAGCCGGGGCGGCGCCGAGGCCATGGCCGGAACGGGCCATGCCGAGCGGGCCGTTCCGCTTGAGTACGCGTACTCAGGCGCCGCGCCCGCCCCGCGAGCACCCTGGTGGGCATGCTCTGGCCCGACGATCAACGACGCGACGAACCGTCCGAGGACACCCGGGAGGCGCTGCGCAAGCTGCGCCGCGCGATGGTGGTGGCCGCGCTCGTCGCGGCGCTGCTGATGGTCATCGCGACGCTGCGGGTGTGAGCGGGCCCCGAGTGCGGCCCCCGGGTACGGGGCCGCCGGTCCGGTCGTGGGGCCGGTCCGGTCGTGGGGCCGGTCCGGTCGTGGGGCCGCGCCTACGATGGGGCGATGACCTCGCCGACCCCGCCCCGCCGCGTGCTCGTTCTCGCGTCCGCCTCCCCCGCCCGCCTCGGCCTGCTCAAGCAGGCGGGCTTCGACCCCCGGGTGGTGGTCAGCGGGGTGGACGAGAAGGCGATCCACGCCGACAGCCCCGCCGAACTGGCGCGCGTGCTGGCCGAGGCGAAGGCCGCGGCGGTCGCGCGCGGCGGCATGCTCGACGCGGACGGCGGCGAGCTGGTCGTCGGCTGCGACTCCGTCCTGGAGCTGGACGGCCAGGCGCTCGGCAAGCCTGCGGACTCCGCGGAGGCCACCGCCCGCTGGCAGGCGATGCGCGGCCGCGCCGGGGTGCTCCAGACCGGCCACTGCGTCATCGACCGGGCCACCGGCCGCCAGGTCTCCGCGACGGCGTCGACGACCGTGCGCTTCGGCCGTCCGGACGACGCGGAGATCGCCGCCTACGTGGCGAGCGGCGAACCGCTGCACGTCGCGGGCGCCTTCACGCTCGACGGGCGGTCCGCGCCCTTCGTCGAGGGCATCGACGGCGACCCGGGCAACGTCATCGGGCTGTCCCTGCCGCTGCTGCGCGGCCTGCTGGGCGAGCTGGGAGTGCGCGTCACCGACCTGTGGGTGTAGGCCCCCCGGTCCGCCCGGCGTCCGTCCGGCGTCCGCCCCCGCTCAGAGCCCGCTCAGAGCCCGCTCAGGGCCCGGCGGACGGCAGCGGCGCGCCCGGCGGTGCGGCGGGCGGCGGGTTCTGCGGCGCGGAGCCGCCTCCCGTGCCGCCGGGGCCGCCCGCGCCGGCGCGCGCTTCCCGGGCGCTCTCGGGCGCGTAGAGCAGCAGGGTGCCGACGAGCAGGCCGAGGACGACCATGAGCGCGGCGAAGGCGAGCCAGCCCACCAGGCCGACGACGATCGCGCCGAGCACCCCGTGGACCACCGCGCAGACGATGAGCACGATCCGTGTGAGCAGCGGCGCGGGCTCCTGGCGTACCGCGACACGGGCCGTCAGGAACGCGCACAGCAGCAGGAAGAGGGCGAAGATCCCGCCCGCGACCCACGAGCCGACGGCCATCCCGTCCGGGTCGAGGCCGGCCAGTGACATGTCCTGGTGGCGTACGGCCAGGCCGAGCACCCAGTTCACGAAGGCGACCCCGAGTGCTTCGAGCACCAGGACCACCGCTGTGGCCACGGCTATCCCTCTGCGCACCCTGTCCCCCCTCCGACGGCCGTCCATGGGGTCGCAGGCTACTCACGGGTAAGAGGGCGGGCAAGGGTCGTGACAGGCGTTCGGGCCACCGGTGCGCAACCGTGACCGCCGTCCGGGGGGCGGCGGCCGGGCGGCCGGGGTCCGGGGGCGCCTCCGGCGGCGCGCCGTCACCCGTCAGGACGGACCCGGCCGCAAACTTTCCGCGGACTCTTCGTGGGATTCCCACAAAGAAGCGTCAACTCCATGCACCGACTCCGAGCGAGATTCGACCCGCGCCCGGTAGAGCGGGACATGGGCGGGAGCAGGGCCGTACCGTGGACTGAGCTGGAGTTCACGGGGTGCGGTGGTTCACGGATCACCCTCCGTGTGGGCAAGCTCACGTGCAGGGGTGCCTCGGCATCGAGTGTGGCCAGTACCTAAACTCGGCTTGTTTCATGGAGGGAGCCATCGTGCGCAAGGTGCTCATCGCCAACCGCGGTGAAATCGCAGTACGCGTCGCCCGCGCCTGCCGGGATGCCGGGATCGCCAGCGTAGCCGTCTACGCGGACCCCGACCGGGACGCGCTGCATGTCCGCGCGGCCGACGAGGCGTACGCACTGGGCGGCGACACACCGGCCACCAGCTATCTGGACATCGCGAAGGTGCTCAAGGCGGCGGCCGAGTCGGGTGCGGACGCCGTGCACCCCGGCTACGGCTTCCTGTCGGAGAACGCCGAGTTCGCGCAGGCCGTGCTGGACGCCGGGCTGAACTGGATCGGCCCGCCGCCGCAGGCCATCCGCGACCTGGGCGACAAGGTCGCGGCACGTCATATCGCCCAGCGGGCCGGTGCCCCGCTCGTCGCGGGCACGCCCGACCCGGTGTCGGGCGCCGAGGAGGTCGTGGCCTTCGCGAAGGAGCACGGCCTGCCGATCGCCATCAAGGCCGCCTTCGGCGGCGGCGGACGCGGCCTGAAGGTCGCCCGCACGCTGGAGGAGGTCCCGGAGCTGTACGACTCGGCGGTGCGCGAGGCGGTCGCCGCCTTCGGGCGCGGCGAGTGCTTCGTGGAGCGCTACCTGGACCGGCCGCGGCACGTCGAGACGCAGTGCCTGGCCGACAAGCACGGCAACGTGGTGGTCGTCTCCACCCGTGACTGCTCGTTGCAGCGCCGCCACCAGAAGCTCGTCGAGGAGGCCCCGGCGCCGTACCTGACGCCGGAGCAGAACGCACAGCTGTACGCCGCCTCGAAGGCGATCCTGCGCGAGGCGAAGTACGAAGGTGCGGGAACCTGCGAGTTCCTCGTCGGCCAGGACGGCACGATCTCCTTCCTGGAGGTCAACACCCGGCTCCAGGTCGAGCACCCGGTCACCGAGGAGGTCTCGGGGCTGGACCTGGTGCGCGAGATGTTCCGGATCGCCGACGGCGAGGAGCTCGGCTACGACGACCCGCCGCTGCGCGGGCACTCCTTCGAGTTCCGGATCAACGGCGAGGACCCGGGCCGGGGCTTCCTGCCCGCGCCCGGCACGGTGACGAAGTTCGTCGCCCCGTCCGGCCCGGGTGTGCGGCTCGACGCGGGTGTGGAGTCCGGCAGCGTCATCGGCCCGGCGTGGGACTCGCTGCTGGCCAAGCTCGTGGTGACCGGCGCGACGCGTGAGCAGGCCCTCCAGCGGGCGGCCCGCGCGCTGGACGAGTTCCAGGTGGAGGGCATGGCCACGGCCCTGACCTTCCACCGCGTGGTCGTCCGGGACCCGGCGTTCGCGCCGCCGAAGGGCCCCTTCACCGTCCACACGCGGTGGATCGAGACCGAGTTCGTCAACACGATCCCGCCCTTCGCGGGCGGGCCGGCGGACGATGACGAGGCGCAGGGCCCGCGCGAGACGGTCGTCGTCGAGGTGGGCGGCAAGCGCCTGGAGGTGTCGCTCCCGGCGTCGCTCGGCATGACCCTGGCCCGCACCGGGCTGGCCGCGGGCGCCAAGCCCAAGCGGCGCGCCACCCAGCGCGCGTCGGCGGCGGTGTCCGGCGACTCGCTGCCCTCGCCCATGCAGGGCACCATCGTCAAGGTCGCGGTCGAGGAGAACCAGCAGGTCACCGAGGGCGACCTGATCGTTGTCCTGGAGGCCATGAAGATGGAGCAGCCGCTCAACGCGCACCGCTCCGGCACCATCATCGGCCTGAAGGCCGAGGTCGGCGCCTCGGTGTCGTCGGGCGCGGTCATCTGCGAGATCAAGGACTGACACGACTGAGACGGCCGCAGGCCGTCGCTCACGCGCGCGGCGCGGCCTCCCGCCCGGGAGGCCGCGCCGCGCGCGTACGTCGCCCCGCGGTGACCGGCCGTCAGTCGGCCGCCGCCGGTGTGCGGGACGGCAGCCGCAGGGCCAGCACCAGCGCGAGCGCGGCGGCCACGAAGACGACGGCGAGGGCGAAGGCGGCGTCCACGCCGTGGATGAACGGGTCCTGCCGGTGGTGGCGGGAGACCGTGCCGAAGACGGTGACCAGCACCGACAGGCCGAGGCTCGCACCGACCTGCTGCATCGTCTGGAGCAGCCCGGAGGCCGACCCCGCGTCCGCGGGCGCGACACCGGACAGGATGACGGTGTTGAGCGGCATCATGGTGAGGCCGATGCCGAAGCCCATGAGGATCATCGTCGGCAGCACCCCGCGCGCGTAGCCGTCGGACGCGCCGAGCCGCGTGCTCCAGACCGCGCCGGCCAGCGAGACGCACAGGCCGACGGTCGCGACCACGCGCGGGCTGCGCCCGGCGGCCAGCGCCCGGGGGACGATCCGCGCGGCGACCAGCAGCGGCAGGGACAGCGCCAGGAAGGCCAGGCCGGTCCTGATCGGGCTGTAGTGCAGGTAGATCTGCAGGTACTGGGTGGAGAAGTAGAAGATGCTGCCCATCGCGGCGGGCAGCAGCATCATCACCGCGTACGCCAGCGGCCGGTTGCGGTCGTGGAACAGCCGCAGCACCACCAGCGGGTGCTCCACCCGGGTCTCGTTGACGAGGAAGGCGGCCAGCAGGGCGGCCGCGGTCACGAAGGTGGCCAGCGCCCGGGAGTCGCCCCAGGAGGTCTCGCCGACGCGGATGAAGGCGTAGACGAGCGAGGCGGTACCGAGGGTGCCGGTGAGCGCGCCCGCGATGTCGAAGCGGCCGCCGCGGTGCCGGGCGGTCTCGGGGATGCAGCGCGGGCCGAGCAGCACGACGGCCGCGCCTATGGGGATGTTGATGAAGAAGACCCAGCGCCACGAGCCCCAGCTGGTGAGCATGCCGCCCAGGGTGAGGCCGATCGTGGTGGCGCCGCCGGCGACGGCCGAGAAGACGCTGAGCGCGCGGATGCGCTCGGGGCCCTCGCGGAAGGTGGTGGCGATCAGGGCGAGGGTGCTGGGCGCGGCGAGCGCCGCCGCGGCGCCCTGGAGGCCGCGGGCGACGAGCAGCGTGGCGGCGTCGTTGGCGACACCGCCGAGCACCGAGGCGAGGGTGAAGGCGGCGACGCCCCACACCAGCGCCCGGCGGCGGCCGATGAGGTCGCCGACGCGGCTGCCGAGCAGCAGCAGGCCGCCGAAGGCGAGGGCGTAGACGTTCAGCACCCAGGACATGCCGGTGGGCGAGAAGCCGAGGCCGGAGCCGATACGGGGCAGCGCGACGTTCACCACGGTGAGGTCGAGCATGAGCACCAGCTGGGTTCCGACGATGACGGTGAGGGCGAGGTACGGGTGTGCCTCGGCGGGGGCCGGGGCGCGGCCGGCCGTCTCCTGGTCGCGCAGGACGGGCGTGGACATGGCTGTTGGGCCTCCAGCGGAGAGGTCGGGCAGCAGAAACGGAGGTTGCCTCCGAAAAATATACGGAGGGAACCTCCGGATCTACAATCGGTTTCGGGAATCCGCTTCCGCGCGGCTTCCCGGGACGAGCTCACCGGGACCGGAAGGCAGGACCGCATGCGGGCGGACGCGCAACGCAACTACGACCGGCTGCTGGAGGAGGCACGGCAGGCGTTCGTCGTGCACGGCACGGACGTGGCGCTGGAGGACATCGCGCGGCACGCCGGCGTCGGCATCGGCACCCTCTACCGGCACTTCCCCGACCGGTCGGCCCTGGTGAACGCGGTCTTCGTCAGCGAACTGGACGCGCTCGCCGGACGCGCGCAGGAACTGCTGGAGCAGCAGGAGCCGCTGCCCGCCCTGCTGGCATGGCTGAAGGCGGTGGCGGTGCACGCCACCGCCTACCGCGGGCTGTCCGTACGGATCGCCGCCGACACCGACGGGCGCATGCGGCAGTGCAAGGTGCGGCTGCACGAGGTCGGCAACAGCCTGCTGTCGCGCGCGCAGGCCGCGGGCGACGTGCGGTCCGACATCGCGATGAGCGACCTGCTCAAGCTCACCACCGGGCTCATCACGATCGCCGAGCAGAACCCGGAGGACAAGGGCACCTTCGACCGCCTGATGGACCTCACGGTGCGCGGCATCGTGACCCCCGGCGGCTGACCCGAAGGCCCCCGGCGCGCAGCCGGAGGCCCTCCCGGCTCAGTGCGGCCGCAGGTCCGCGAGCCGCGGTACGGCCGGCGGCCGCAGCCCGTGCGGACGGCGCGGCGCCGGTACGGGCTCGCGCGCGGCCGGCTCCGGCACCGCCCCCGGCGACGGGGCGACGGCGAGCTGCACCCCGCGGTCGGCCAGCGCCTGCAGCTCGGTGGCGGCGCGCTCCTCGCCGGGCGGCGGCTCGTCCGTGACCAGGTGGGTGATCATGTCGGTCGGCACCGTCTGGAACATGGTGTCGGCGCCGAGCTTGGTGTGGTCGGCCAGCACGACGACCTCGGCGGCCGCCTGCACGAGCGCCCGGTCCACGCTGGCGGCCAGCATGTTGGACGTCGAGAGGCCGCGCTCGGCCGTCAGCCCCGCGCCGGACAGGAACGCCCGGGAGACCCGCAGCCCTTGCAGGGACTGCTCCGCGCCGCTGCCGACCAGCCCGTAGTTGGAGCCGCGCAGCGTCCCGCCGGTCATGACGACCTCGACCCGGTTGGCGTGCGCGAGCGCCTGGGCGACCAGCAGCGAGTTGGTCACCACGGTGAGCCCCGGCACCCGGGCGAGCCGCCGGGCCAGCTCCTGCGTGGTGGTGCCCGCGCCGACGACGATGGCCTCGCCCTCGTCCACGAGCGAGGCCGCGAGATCGGCGATGGCCGTCTTCTCCGCGGTCGCGAGATGGGATTTCTGCGGGAAGCCGGACTCGCGGGTGAATCCCCCCGGCAGCACCGCACCGCCGTGCCGGCGGTCGAGTAGTCCTTCGGCCTCCAGTGCCCGCACATCACGGCGCACGGTCACTTCGGAGGTCTGGACGACACGGGCGAGTTCACGGAGCGACACCGCTCCGTTGGCCCGCACCATTTCCAGGATCAATTGGCGACGTTCTGCAGCGAACACGAAACCGACAGTAACCCCATCGATCGCTGCTTTCAGCGTTTTGCACCAGTACAGCGAAGTTCCGCGCGAAACAGACCGCGAAGTGCTACAGACCGACCGTACGTTCGCTAATTCCCGCGGTTGTGCAGCTGCCGCGCGACCTCCGCCACCGAGCCGGACAGCGACGGGTAGACGGTGAAGGCGTTCGCGATCTGCTCGACCGTCAGGTTGTTGTCGACCGCCAGCGAGATCGGGTGGATCAGCTCGCTCGCCTTGGGCGCGACCACCACACCGCCGACCACGATGCCCGTGCCCGGACGGCAGAAGATCTTCACGAAGCCGTCCCGGATGCCCTGCATCTTCGCCCGCGGGTTGCGCAGCAGCGGCAGCTTCACCAGCCGGGCGTCGATCCGCCCGGAGTCCACGTCCGCCTGCGTGTAGCCGACGGTCGCGATCTCCGGGTCGGTGAAGACGTTCGACGACACGGTCTTCAGGTTCAGCGGCGCCACCGCGTCGCCGAGGAAGTGGTACATCGCGATCCGGCCCTGCATCGCCGCGACCGACGCGAGCGCGAAGACACCCGTCACGTCACCGGCCGCGTACACGCCCGAGGCGCTGGTGCGCGACACCTTGTCCGTCCACACGTGGCCGTACTCGGTGAGCTTGACGCCCGCCTCCTCCAGGCCCATCCCGGCGGTGTTGGGGATCGCGCCGACCGCCATCAGGCAGTGCGTGCCGGTGATGACGCGGCCGTCGGTCAGCGTCGCCTCGACGCCGTCGCCCACCCGCTTGACCGACTGCGCGCGCGAACGCGACATCACGTTCATGCCGCGGCGCCGGAAGACGTCCTCCAGCACCGCCGCCGCGTCCGGGTCCTCGCCGGGCAGCACCCGGTCGCGCGAGGAGACCAGCGTCACCTTCGAGCCCAGCGCCTGGTAGGCGCCCGCGAACTCCGCGCCGGTCACACCCGAACCCACCACGATCAGCTCGCGCGGCAGCTCGTCCAGGTCGTAGACCTGCGTCCAGTTCAGGATGCGCTCGCCGTCCGGCATCGCGTCGGGCAGCTCGCGCGGCCGCGCGCCGGTCGCGATCAGCACGGCCTCGGCCGTCAGCCGCTGCTCGGTGCCGTCGGCGGCCGTCACGACGACCGTCCGGGTGCCCTCGGCCGTCTGGGGGCCCTCCAGCCGCCCGCGCCCGCGCATCACCTTCGCGCCCGCGCGCGTCACGGACGCGGTGATGTCGTGCGACTGCGCGAGCGCGAGCCGCTTGACCCGGCGGTTGACCTTGCCCAGGTCCACGCCCACCACCCGCGCCGACCGGGCCTCGGGCGGGGTGTCGTCCGCCACGATGATGCCCAGCTCCTCGTAGGAGCTGTCGAAGGTCGTCATGACCTCTGCGGTGGCGATCAGGGTCTTCGACGGTACGCAGTCGGTCAGCACCGACGCACCGCCCAGGCCGTCGCAGTCGACGACCGTCACCTCCGCGCCGAGCTGCGCCGCCACCAGCGCCGCCTCGTAGCCGCCGGGTCCGCCACCGATGATCACGATCCTTGTCACGTACCCCATTGTCCCGCACGCGCCAAGAAGCGACCGCGCGGGGCACGCACGTTCGCCCGGACGCCGGGCGGCGCCCCCGGGTGAGGGGCGGAAGTCCGTCCTTACGCCGCCCCGATGCCGCTCCCGTACTCTCGACATCATGTCGCTCTACGCCGCCTACGCAGGCAACCTCGACGCGCGGCTGATGACCCGCCGCGCACCGCACTCCCCGCTGCGCGGCACGGGCTGGCTGACCGGCTGGCGCCTCACCTTCGGCGGCGAGCAGATGGGCTGGGAGGGCGCGCTCGCCACGCTCGTCGAGGACCCCACGCACCAGGTCTTCGTCGGCCTCTACGACATCGCGCCGATCGACGAGGAATCCCTCGACCGCTGGGAGGGCGTCCCCCTCGGCATGTACCGCCGCACGACCGTCCGCGTCCACACGCTCGACGGGGACGTGCCGGCGTGGCTGTACGTCCTCGACGACTACGAGGGCGGCCTGCCGTCCGCGCGCTACCTCGGCGAGATCGCCGACGCGGCGGAGTCGGCGGGGGCGCCTCATGACTATGTGATGGAGCTCAGGAAGCGTCCCTGCTAGCCGCTTCGCCGCGGGGCGCTCCGGGGTGCTTGTTGCGGTTCGCCGCGCGACCTTCCCTTTGTGGGGGCTGGTCGCGCAGTTCTCCCCCAGAGCTTCGCCTGGGAGGTACCCCCACGCGCCCCTTTCGCGGCGCCGCCGTCGCTGGGTCGGGGGCCGCCACGGGGCACCTCCTCGGAATGCGCCTTCACCCTCGCACCGAGTTGGTAAGCCCCTCCCAGCGCATTCCTGCGGGGGCACCCCGCACCGTCCCCCTCCAGGCCGGTCTGGCGGCTGCCTGCCGGTGGGGGTGAGCTTTTTCGGGGCGCGGCTGCGGGGGAGAGTTCCCGTTTTTAAGGGGCGCGTGGGGGCACCTCCCAAGCGAAGCTCTGGGGGAGAACTGCGCGGCCAGCCCCCCACCGGCGGAAGATCGCGCCGCCCCGCGCAAGGGGAAGGGACGGGGCGAGCCCGGCGAACAGCGGGGAGCGTCTACGCGCGTAGGCTCAAACAGGCTACGCTCTGCGCGTGAACGCTTCCGTGAATCCCGAGCCCTACGCCGCGGCCGACGACGCCGCCGCCCGCCTGCGCGAGCTGACCCGCGCGCAGACGCACGACGTCGCCCTGGTCCTGGGGTCGGGCTGGGTGCCCGCGGCGGACGCCCTGGGGGCGCCCGACGTGGAGCTGGCGGTCACCGATCTGCCGGGGTTCCCGGCGCCCGCGGTGGCGGGTCACGCGGGCCGGGTGCGTTCGGTGCGGGTCGGCGGCGTGCGCGCCCTCGTGTTCCTGGGGCGGACGCATCTGTACGAGGGCCGGGGCGTGGCGAGCGTCGTGCACGGGGTGCGGACGGCGGTGGCCGCGGGGGTGAAGACCGTGGTGCTGACGAACGGCTGCGGGGGACTTCGGCCCGGGTACCGGCCGGGCCAGCCCGTGCTGATCAGCGACCACATCAACATGACCGCGGTGTCCCCCATCGCGGGTGCGAACTTCGTGGACCTCACGGACCTGTACTCGCCGCGGCTGCGCGCGCTGTGCAAGGAGATAGACCCGACGCTGGAGGAGGGCGTGTACGTCCAGCTGCCCGGCCCGCACTACGAGACGCCCGCCGAGATCGGCATGGTCCGGGCGATCGGCGGGGACCTGGTGGGCATGTCCACCACGCTGGAGGCGATCGCGGCCCGCGAGGCGGGCGCGGAGGTGCTGGGCGTGTCGCTGGTCACGAACCTGGCCGCGGGGATGACGGGCGAGCCGCTCAACCACGAGGAGGTGCTCGCGGCGGGCCGCGAGTCGGCCACCCGGATGGGCACGCTGCTCGCGGACCTGCTCGCCCGCCTCTGACACCGAACGAAGGGAACCGGCTCCCATGACCGACCTGCTCGCCCGCGCCCGCGCGTGGGCCGCGGAGGATCCCGACCCCGAGACCCGGGCGGAGCTGACCGCGCTGATCGCCGCGGGCGAGTCCGCGGAGCTGGCGGACCGTTTCGACGGGACGCTGGAGTTCGGGACGGCGGGGCTGCGCGGTGCGCTGGGCGCGGGGCCGAACCGGATGAACCGCGCGGTCGTGATCCGGGCGGCCGCGGGGCTCGCGGCGTATCTGGGTCCCGGCGGCTCGGTCGTGGTGGGTTACGACGCCCGCCACAAGTCCGCGGACTTCGCACGGGACACGGCCGCGGTGATGACGGGCGCGGGCCTGCGCGCGTATCTGCTGCCGCGTCCGCTGCCGACGCCGGTGCTGGCCTTCGCGATCCGTGAACTGGGCGTCGCCGCCGGGGTGATGGTGACGGCGAGCCACAACCCGCCGCAGGACAACGGCTACAAGGTGTATCTGGGCGACGGCTCGCAGATCGTGCCGCCCGCGGACGCGGAGATCGCGGCCCGGATCGCGGCGGTGGGGCCGCTGGCGTCCGTGCCGCTGGCCGCGGAGGGCTGGGAGGTGCTCGGCGAGGACGTCCTGGCCGCGTATCTGGAGCGCGCGACGGGTGTGCTCGCGCCGGGCGGCCCGCGCGAACTGTCCACCGTCTACACGCCGTTGCACGGCGTGGGGCTGGAGACGCTGACCGCCGCCTTCGCCCGCGCGGGCTTCCCCGCGCCCGTGCCGGTCGCCGAACAGGCCGCGCCCGACCCGGATTTCCCGACCGTCGCCTTCCCCAACCCTGAGGAACCGGGCGCGATGGATCTGGCCTTCAAGACCGCGCGGGACGCCTCGCCCGACCTGGTCGTCGCCAACGACCCGGACGCCGACCGCTGCGCCGCCGCCGTCCCCGATCCCGCGGCGGACGCGGGCTGGCGCATGCTGCGCGGTGACGAGCTGGGCGCGCTGCTCGCCGCCCACCTCGTCCGGCGCGGCGCCGCCGAACCCGGGCAGGACGTCTTCGCGGCCAGCATCGTGTCCTCCTCGCTGCTGTCGAAGATCGCCGCCCGCGCGGGCCTGGGCTACGAGGACACGCTCACCGGTTTCAAGTGGATCGCCCGCGTCCCGGGGCTGCGGTACGGGTACGAGGAGGCGCTCGGCTACTGCGTGGATCCGGCCGGGGTCCGGGACAAGGACGGGGTGACCGCGGCGCTGCTGCTCGCGGAGATGGCCGCGCAGGCCCGGCAGGAGGGCCGCACCCTCGCGGACGAGCTGGACGGGCTGGCCCTCGTGCACGGGCTGCACGCCACCGACCAGCTCTCCGTTCGCGTGGACGACCTGGGCCTGATCACCGCCGCGATGGCCCGGCTGCGGGCGCACCCGCCCACCGAGCTGGCGGGCCTGAGCGTCACCTCCGCGGAGGACCTGCGCGAGGGTGCGGACGACCTGCCGCCCACGGACGGCCTGCGCTACCGCCTGACCGGTGAGGGTGTCTCCTCGGCCCGTGTCGTCGTCCGCCCCAGCGGCACGGAACCCAAGGTCAAGTGCTATCTGGAGGTCGTCCTCCCGCCCACCGCCGACCTTCCCCCGGCCCGCGCCCGCGCGGCCGCCCTCCTGGAGGCGCTCAAGGCCGCCCTCGCCTCGGCGGCGGGCCTGTAGGCCGTCCCCGGACGGGGCGGCGGTGCCTCCGGCAGGCGTACCGGCCCTCCCGCGGACCGCTGGGGCGGGGACGCCACCGGTGGCCACGCCCGGTGACACCGGGCGTGGCCTGGATCACCCCGTGTTCCGGTGCGGCGGGCGACCGGGGACAATGAATATGCCAAACGCCGAAGGGGGCCGCTGCGGCCCCCAGGGACGGGGTGCCTCAGCGCGCGAAATCGCCGAGCCAACGGAGGGCACACCCGTATGCGCGTCATCGAGCCGCTGTACGCAGAGATCCTGCGCCGCAACCAGGGCGAGACCGAGTTCCACCAAGCCGTGCGCGAGGTCCTGGAGACCCTCGACCCGGTGCTGGAGCAGCGGCCGGAGTTCATGGACGCGCGGATCGTGGAGCGGATCGCCGAGCCCGAGCGGCAGCTGATCTTCCGGGTGCCGTGGTCGGACGACCAGGGCCGGGTGCACGTCAACCGCGGTTTCCGGGTCGAGTTCAGCAGTGTCCTCGGGCCGTACAAGGGCGGGCTGCGCTTCCACCCCTCGGTGAACCTCGGGATCGTGAAGTTCCTGGGCTTCGAGCAGATCTTCAAGAACGCGCTCACCGGCATGCCCATCGGCGGCGGCAAGGGCGGCTCGGACTTCGACCCGAAGGGCCGCTCGGACGCCGAGGTGATGCGCTTCTGCCAGTCGTTCATGACCGAGCTGCACCGCCACCTCGGCGAGTACACCGATGTGCCGGCGGGCGACATCGGCGTGGGCGGCCGGGAGATCGGCTATCTGTTCGGCCAGTACAAGCGGATCACCAACCGCTTCGAGTCGGGCGTCCTGACCGGCAAGGGGCTGGGCTGGGGCGGTTCGCAGGCGCGGACCGAGGCGACGGGCTACGGCTGTGTGATCTTCACCGAGGAGATGCTGCGCAGCCGCGGTGAGTCGCTGGACGGGCGGCGCGTGGCAGTGTCGGGTTCGGGCAATGTCGCGATCTACGCGATCGAGAAGGCCCAGCAGCTCGGTGCGACCGTCGTGACGTGCTCGGACTCCTCCGGCTACGTCGTGGACGAGAAGGGCATCGACCTCGCCCTGCTCAAGGAGATCAAGGAGGTCGGCCGGGGCCGGGTCGCGGAGTACGCGCAGCGGCGCGGTGCGCACGTGTCGTACGTGGACGGCACGGGCCTGTGGAACGTCCCCTGCGATGTGGCGCTGCCCTGCGCCACGCAGAACGAGCTGCACGAGACCGACGCGCTGGCCCTGGTCCGCAACGGTGTGCAGGCGGTCGCGGAGGGTGCGAACATGCCCACCACGCCGGAGGCCGTGCGGGTCTTCCAGGAGGCGGGGGTCGCCTTCGCGCCGGGCAAGGCGGCGAACGCCGGCGGTGTGGCCACCAGTGCCCTGGAGATGCAGCAGAACGCCTCCCGCGACTCGTGGACGTTCGCGCACACCGAGGAGCGGCTGGCGGAGATCATGCGCCACATCCACGAGTCCTGCTACACCACCGCGGAGCGCTACGGCAGCCCCGGCAACTACGTGGTCGGTGCCAACATCGCGGGCTTCGAACTGGTCGCGGACGCGATGCTGGCCCAGGGCCTGATCTGACCGCGCACCGGCTGACCGGGCCGCCCCGCGCGGGGCGGCCCGGTCAGTCGCGTTGGAGGTAGCTGAAGCCGGTGTCGGGGCCGACGCAGGTCTGGAGGGTGAGGTCGCCCCAGTACAGGCCGCTGTCGGGGCCGCCCTGGCCGGGTGTGATGTAGGTCGCGTAGACGTGGTAGGACAGCGTGCCCTGCGGTGTGTCGAGGGTCACGCGGGTGCCGACCGGGAGCGGCGCGAGGATCGCGTAGCCGCAGAAGTCGTGGCCGACGATGACGGTCGTGCGCATCGCGGTGCCGTCGGCCTGCGCGGGGTCGGGACCGGCGAAGAGCACCGCGGAGATGCAGCGGTCGATCGTGGCCTGGTCGCCGCGGACGACCGGGCGGGACCACTTCCCGATGTGCAGCACCGTCGTGCCCGGCGGGTACACCGGCCCGGTCTGCTTCGCCGCAGGCGCGGCCGTGCGGACCGGCGCCCTGGGCGGGGCGGTGCGCGGCGGGGGCGGGGCCGCGGGGGCGGTGTGACGTGCGGGGGCGGTCGTGGACGGTGCGGTGGTGGGCGGGGCGGACGGTGCGGGCGCGGGCCGGGCGGTGCTGGCCGGGGGCGCCGGAAGGGCGTGCGGCAGCGGCCGGTTGGCGTCCCGGGACGTCGTGGTGGCCGCCGCGGGGGTGGGGGCGGCGGCGGGCCGGGCGGGGTCGGCCGCCGGACGGCCGCACGCGGCGAGCACCACGGCGGCCACCAGCGCGCCCGCGGGCAGGAGCGTGCGCGAGCTTCCCACCGGGGTCAGCCGAAACGGCCGTTGACGTAGTCGGACGTGCGCTCGTCCTGCGGGTTGTTGAACATCGTGTCGGTGGGCCCGTGCTCCACGACGACGCCGGGCGTGCCCTGTTCGGCGAGGAAGAAGGCGCAGGAGTGCGACACGCGCGCGGCCTGCTGCATGTTGTGGGTGACGATGACGATCGTGACCTCGTCGGACAGCTCGCCGATGGTCTGCTCGATCCGCCGGGTCGAGGTCGGGTCGAGCGCCGAGCACGGCTCGTCCATCAGCAGTACCCGGGGCCGTACCGCGAGCGAGCGGGCGATGCACAGGCGCTGCTGCTGCCCGCCGGACAGGGCCCCGCCGGGCTGCCGCAGCCGGTCGGCGACCTCGCGCCACAGCCCGGCCTTCATCAGGCACTCCTCGACCAGGTCGTCCCGTTCGCGGCGGCCCGCCTTGATGCCGTTCATCTTCAGCCCGGCCAGCACGTTGTCGTAGATGCTCATCGCCGGGAAGGGGTTGGGCTTCTGGAAGACCATGCCGATCTCCCGCCGGGCCTGGGTGATGCGCCGCCCGCGGTCGTAGATGTCCTGCCCGTCCAGCAGCACCTGCCCGGCCAGTGACGCGGTGCCGATGAGTTCGTGCATGCGGTTGAGGATCCGCAGGAAGGTGGACTTGCCGCAGCCGGACGGGCCGATGAGCGCGGTGACCCGCTGCGCGGGCATGGTGAGCGACACCCGGTCGAGCACCTTGTGGTCGCCGAACCACGCGGAGATGTCGCGGGCGTCGAGGGTGGCGGGGCGGCCCGCGGCGGTGCGGGCGTGCGGTGTCGGGGAGGCCGGTACGGGCGGGAGCTGGACGGTCTCGTCGGTGGTGGACATGCGGTGGTTCTCCTCGGAGTTGCGCGGGGCGGTGCGCGGGCGGTGCGCGGGCGGTCGGACGCGGGCGGCGCGCGGGTCAGAGCAGGTTGGGGAGCAGCTCGGTGGCCGCGCCGGACAGCGCGACGACGATCGCGGCGAGCACCGGCACGCCCGCGATCCAGGTCTGCCAGCGCCCCCAGCGGCGGAAGGCCCAGGTGACGGCGACGACGGCGACGAGCAGCGCCTGGAGCCACAGCATCACCGGCAGCCACGCCGACGGGTCGCCCTCCAGCGGGCGTTCGGCGGTGGGGATCTGCCCGCCGGCCGCGGGGCCGGGCTGCACGTCGCTGACCAGGTCGGCGTCCACCCGCAGCACGCCGTGCGGGGTGTAGAGCCCGCCGGTGGAGGTGACGAGGGTGAGCCGCCCCTGCCCGGTGTGCAGCACCACGGGGGCGGGGTCGCCGGCCCGGCGCACCCCGGTCACGCGGTACTGCTGCTGGCCCTGCCCGGTGGTGACGGTGATGCGGTCGCCGGGCCGCAGTTCGTCGAGGTGGTGGAAGGGGCTGCCGTAGCCCCACTGCCGCCCCAGGACGGTGCTGGTGCCGGGCTGGCCGGGCATCGGGGTGTTGCGCAGGTGTCCGGGCCCCTTGGTGAGCACCCCGGACGTGGTGCCCTGGAAGACGACCTCGCGCAGCCCGATCGACGGGATGTGCAGCACGGCGACCGGTGAACCGGCGGCGAGCGGCCTGCCGTTGACGTCGCGCGGGCCCACCGGGGCGGTGCCGTTGGCCAGTTCGCCGCGCAGCCGGTCGAACCCGGCCTGCTGGGCGTGGGCGTGCTCGATGTGTCCGAGCACGGTGAGGTGCGCGGCGAAGCCCAGCAGCAGCGCGGCCAGCAGCGTGAGGGCGGCGCCGGGGATCATGAAGCGGGCGTCGGGTCGGGCGGGCCCCGGCGGTGGTGCGGCCGGCTCCTCCGGCGGCGCGGCCGCGGGCTGCGACGGTGTCAGTACGGCCACGGAGGGCTCCTTAGGCGGTTCGGGGGTGCCGGACGGCGGACGGCGCGGACGCGGTCCGCCGCCCGGCGGAAAGAAGGGTCAGTCGCGCGTTCGGCTGCCGAAGGTCAGCAGCTTCCCGTCGCGCCGGACGCGGTGGACCATGAGGCCGCCCGCGGTGACCATGAGCAGCGAGAGCACGCTGTAGGTGAGCGCGCCCCCGGCCCCGGTCGCTGCCAGCGGGCCCAGGTTGGAGCCGCCGGACGTGCCGCCGGAGTCGCCGGCGCCCGCGGTGTCCCCGGTGCCCGCGGTGTCCCCGCTGCCGGCCGTGTTCCCGGCGGTGTCTCCCGCGGTGTCGCCGGAGGTGTCCCCGGCGCCGCTGGTGTCACCGCTGCCGGAGGTGTCGCCCGAGCCGCTGGTGTCGCCGTTGCCGCCGGAGTCGCCCGAGCAGTCGGTCCTGGCCCCGGTCTTGAAGGCGAAGCTCTGCTTGACGCCGCTGGTGGCGCCGGTGAAGTCCAGCGTGTGGCAGCCGTCCGCGAGGGAGGTGGGGATGGTCACGGTGAGGCTGTTGACCGACCCCTGGGCGTCCGCGGTGGCGTCGGGCAGCGCGGAGGAGCCGTCGTCGAGCGTGAGGTGGACGGCCTCGCCGGGGTTCCCGTCCCGGGCGTTCAGGAAGCCGGTGAGGGTCGCGGTGATCTTCTGACCGCCCGTGAGCAGGGGGGTGTCCTCGAGGTCGTTGTTGTCCTTGTCGAGCACGGTGATGCTGGGCTCGGCGAGGACGTTGTAGCTCACGGCGGGCGAGGTGCTGCCCGCGTACTTGGTGGGGTCGGTGGGCTTGAAGACCGCCGTGTAGCTGTAGACGCTCGTGGCGACGCCCGGGATCGAGACGCTCGCCGTGCCGTTCGACACCGCCAGTGTCCCGCCGTCGACCGGGGTGGGACCGCTGAAGAACTGGACGCTGCCGACGGCGTCGCTCGGCGTCACCGTGGCCTTGAGGGTGAACGGCTGGTCGGTCACCGAGTAGTTCGCCGGGGAGATCGCGAGGGCGACCGACGTGGTGGCCGGCGGGGCGACCTGCTTGACCGCCCAGTCGTGCCCGGTGATGTCGATCAGCGCGGTGAAGGTCGAGCCGTCGGCGGAGGCGCCGGTGCTCGACTCGCAGATGACGTTGAGCGGGTACGTCCCGTCGGTCATCGTCGCACCGCTGTTGCCGAACGCGTCGGCGATGCTGTTGATGTACGTGGTCGGCCCCGGGTCGGTCGGGACGGTCACGGTGACGTTGGTACCGCTGTAGGGCGCGCCGTCCGTCAGGCCGTAGACGATGTCGCTGGTGCCGCCCGAGAGCGCCACGCCGATCTCCAGGGAGTCCTGGTAGCCCGTGGGGCAGCCGGAGGGCAGCGTCAGCGAGGTGAGCGGCGGGTTGTCGTCGACGGAGCCGCTGCCGGGCGTCAGGGTCACCGTCCCGGAGTCGTCGGCGCCCGCCGACCCCGCCGTGGTGAGGACCAGGGCGCCGCTGCCCAGGACGAGTGCCAGCACGCTCAGCAGTGCCGCGTGCATTCTTCGTTTCATATCTCCTTGTCCCCTTAACGGTGACGGTCGGTGGTGCCGGTCGTGCCGGTGGTGCGGCCTTACGCGCACTGCCCTGCCACCTGGGAGGTGGCAGGGTCTGTGTGCGTCCACGCAGGTCAGCGGGGCATCCCGCGGACCGTCGCGGCTACTTTGTGGTGAAGCCGAAGGTGATCTTGACCTTCGAGGTCTCGCCGGAGAGCACGAGCTGGTGCGAGCCGGCGGAGATGCAGTCCGGGACGGTGACCGTGTAGGACGTCACCGCGCCGGACCCGTTGGAGGTGGTCGCCGGGAGGCCGACCGGCAGGATCCCGAGCAGCGCCTTGGTGATCGACGCGTCGACGGTCTCGCCGGCGGAGGGCTGGAAGCCGGTGGCCGACACGGTGATCTGCTGGCCCGCGGTCAGCCGCGGGTTGCTCCCCAAGGCGGTGCCCGCCGCGTCCGTGACGGTGATGCCCGGGGCGGCGAGGAAGGCGTAGTCCGCCAGCCCGTAGGCCTGGGCGTACGTCAGCTGGTCGGCGGGCAGGAAGACGGCGTCGTAGTGCCGGACGGCGGGCAGCGTGTTGGTCGGCACGGTGACGCCGGCGACACCGTTCACCACGGTCACCGGGGTGCCGATCGGGTTGGCACCGCCGTCCGCGGAGAAGCGCACGGTGCCGGCGACGGCCGGGCTGACGGTCGCGGTGAGCGTGAAGGTCTGGCCGACCTGGACGTGCCGGAGCGGGTCGGCCGCCAGCTTGATCTTGGTGGCGACCGGGGCCTGCCGGCTGTCGACCTGCCAGGTGTCACCGGTCACGTCGATGAAGCCGGTGGAGGTGGGCCGGTCCGGGTGGTTCGCCGGGTCGGCGCTCCCGCACACCACGTGGATCGGGTAGGTGCCGTCCACGAGCGGGGCGTTGACGTTGCTGAACGCGTCGGCGATCGAGTTCACGTAGGTGCTGCCGGTCGAGTCGGCCGGCTCCTGGGCGGTGGCCGGGGCGGCGGAGAAGGGCGCCCCGTCCGTCAGGTTGAACGCGATACCGGACTCGCTCCCGTCGCGCGCGACCAGGAAGACGCTCAGGTTGTCCTGGTAGCCCGCCGGGCAGGCCTTGCTGACCGAGACCTGGGTGAACGGCGAGCCGTCGGTGATGCTGTCGCTCCTGGGGGTGAGCGTCACGGTCGCGCCGCGGGCGGCGGTCGCGGCGCTCGCGCTGCCGGCTCCGGGCGCGAGGACGCCCAGGCCCCCTATGGCCAGTCCCAGAGCGCCGACGAGCACGCCGTGCAGTCTTCGGTTCATCGTGTGATTCCCCCTGAGAATCAGTGAGTGGGTGTCCGGTGGCGGGTGGTGCGGCCGGGCACCCCGCACGGGGTGCCCGGCCTGGCGGACTTCCGTCCGCCGGTGGTGGTGCGGGGGTGCGGGCTCAGCCCCGGAGCCCGCGCGGGTCGGTCAGGAGTTGCCGGTCAGCGTGGTGTCGCCGCAGTGGGTCAGCAGACCGAAGCCGTAGAGCTGGATGGTCGCGGTGTTGGTGCAGACCTTGGAGGTCGCGCCGACGAACGCCAGCGCGATGTCGGTCTCGGTCAGCCGGGTCGTCTTGATGACGTTGTAGACGTCGCGGTTGATCGGGAACGCGGTGTTCAGCACGGCCGGGCTGCCCGTGGTCGGCGACGCGGAGTCCACCGACTCCAGGACGGCGCCGTTGCGGCGGTCGCGCACCTTCGTGGTGGTGCTGTTGGACTGCGCGATCCACTGCGCGATGGAGAACGGCACGATGTCCTCGGCGCCGTCCGCGGCGACGGTGCGCTGCAGGCCGCTGCCGTCGTGCTCCTCGACCTGCGCACCGTTCTTGGCGTGGTCGCTGACGCAGGACGGCAGGTTGACCGGGTCGAAGCCCAGCTTCTGCGCCCAGAACTTGCGGGTGCCCGAGCCGGTCTGCGGGACCAGCGGGTGCACGGTGACGGGGTTGCCGCTCGCGTCGTTGATCGTCGGGAACTGACCGGCCGGCAGCGGGTTGCCGCTGGCGTCCAGGCAGTTGTAGACGCGCTTGAGGTCCGAGTTCGTGGGCGCGAAGGTCACGTTGGTCTTCAGCGTGCTGCCGGTCTTGACCGCCAGCGTCACCGCGTCCTCGGCGAACGGAACCCAGGTGAGGTTGGTGCCGGCCACCGACACGCCGCTGGAGGAGCGGGCGAAGTCGATGTTGCCCGCGCCGGAGGCGATGTCCGCGTTCAGCGCGGCGATGCCCTCGCCCGAGCCGTTCGGCCGGGTGATGCCGCCACCGGTCGGGCAGGTGCGGCCGGTACGCAGCACGATGCACTCGTGCGCCGCACCCGTGGTCGGGTTGACCGCGTCGTAGGACGCGATCAGCAGGTGCGCCGGGCTGTTGTTGGGGTCGACGATCTTGCCGCTGAGGCCGTTCAGGACGTCCTGCGTGGTGTCCGAACCCACACCGTTCAGCTCGCGGAACTCGGTGGGGTCGGCCTGCGCCGTACCCGCGACCATCACTGCGGCGAGAGTCGTGGCACCGGCGACGACAGCCGCCCGCTTGGCGAATTTCACGATCACTGTACTTTCCTCCGTGATTATGCGGATGGAATTGCTGACGTGACCTGCCCGAAGGGTTTCCGGATTCCCTCCGGAACGGCCCGGTCCGTCGACCGGCCGTGAAATATCCTGCCCATGAACAAAGCCCCGGTCAATCAAATTGACACCACTGGCAAAGTGAACGAAAGGAATTCCGGACTACCCCAGAATTTCCTTCTTGGGGGCGCGCAAGTCCGCGGCCGGGCGCCGTGGACGGAAAAGCGACCCGCCCCCGCCGCGGACCGCTCCCGCGCGCATCAGCAGGGGGCCCGCGAGGGATCCCGCGACACCCGCGACCAGGACGATCAGCAGCACCCAGCGGACGGCGCCGAGCAGCAGGCCCGGCGTGGTCCCGCCGGTCTCCGCGACGTTGTGGGACGGCGGGGACGCGCTCGGGCCGCCGGTCCCGCCGCCGGCGGCGGCCGGGGCCGAGGTGGACGGGGAGGCGCCGCCGGCCGCGGAGCCCGCCGGGGCCCCGGGCGCGGAGCCCGTGGCCCCCGCCGACGAGGAGCCGGTCGAGCCTGCGGCGCCGCCGGTCGTCCCGGTGTCCCCGCTGCCCGCACCGGAGTCGCCGGTGGGCGGTACGCCCGCCACCAGCCGGCCCGCGGCGGTGAGCGCCTGGGAGCGCATCGCCGTGGTCAGGGGCGCGTAGCCGGGGGGCAGCAGCCCGTTGCCGATGCCCGGCGCCTGTCCGGCGCCGGCCGCGTACCGCATCAGGTTGGCGTAGTCGGCGCGGGAGACGGAGTCGAGGCCGGTGGAGGCGGCCGCGTAGGTGACGGAGGTGAGCGGGTAGGCGCCCGCCGTCTTCCGGCCCGGGTCCTGGTCCAGCACACCCGGTACCGCGCCGTCCTTCATCCCCGCCACCGCCTTGCCCAGCGAGTCGGTGGTCGGTGCCACGAACTGGCCGTCGGCGTTGAGGAGTTCGGCGGTGCCGAGGCGGTACGCGGCGGCGGTCGCCGCGTCGGTCAGCCCCAGCATGAAGTAGCTGCCGGGAAGCTGGACGTTCGGGTAGAAGCTCACCGGAATGGAATTGGTGTTCACGCCCATGGAGCCCTTGTTGTTCGCGGACTGCACACGGACGGCGTCATCCTGGAGGTCGTTTCCGTAAGGGTTGACGGTCACCGCGCTGAGCGAAAGGTTCGGGTTCTCCGGGATGGGCACCCACTTCGTCGAGTCCGGTTTCGGGAACTCGCTGAGGGATGTCGTGTCCGGCTGGTTCTCCAGGAAATTCGGGTTGATCTTCATGCCCCACTGGTCCGGCTTGCCCTGGAGGAACGCCTTGGCGTCCCGGTCGGAGTTCAGCCAGCGCCACAGCATGGCGGCGTAGTCGCTCTCCCCCTGCGGCACCTGGAAGCCGGCCCGGCAGCCGTTGAGCACGGAGCCCTGGAATCCGGGGTTGAGCGCCTTGAACTCCGGGTCGTCGTCCACCTTCTGGGGGTTCTTGTCCGTCAGCCTGCCCCGGACGACCTGGCTGTTCGGCCCCGGGATGTCGCACTGGTAGGACTCCGTGAGCATCTTCGCGACGAGCCGCGCGTTGAGCCGCACCCTCGGCACCTGCCGGGAGGACGCTCTCGCCTGGACGTTGAAGGCGATGACGAGTCCGGAGACCGCGACGGGCGCGTGCACGACCGGTGGGCTGCCCGGTGGCGGGACCACCGGGTCCTCGACGAAGCCCAGTTGCCCGTCCGCACCGCCCGCGAGCACCTGCTGCCGGACGAAGGACCGCTGGTTCTTGGAGAAGTCGAAGGTGATCTTCTCGCTCGTGCACAGCGAGGGCTGCCAGGACTCCATCGCCTGACGGATCATGTCCGAGCCGACGGTGGGCTGTTCCTTCTGGCCGAGCGTGCAGTAGACCCCGATGGGCTTGAAGTCGAGACGGAAGACGATGCGCTGGTCCCAGTTGCTCTGGGACAGCGGCGACGTGCGCAGTCCTGCCGAGGTCCGCGGGACGGTGCCGTCCGGCTCGTGCTCACCGCGCGGTACGACGACGAGCCAGCACGGGGCGGGCTGGGCCCCGGCGGCGGAGCTGCCGCACCCGAGGTAGTCCGCCTCGGTCGTCGTCTTCAGCCGGAAGATCGACTCGCCCGTGCCGTCGGGCCCGGTGGGGACGGCCGCCTGGGCGTTGGTGGTGAGAGGGGAGAAGTACTCGCCCACGTCCTTCGTGGTCTTGCCCGTGACCGCCCGGAACGGCAGGACCTGCCCCGAGGGGGTCGCGGGGACCGTCTCCTTCGGGTCGTCCAGTCCGTCGCTGGAGGAGTCGTAGGCGATGTTCCGCCCCACAGCGACGAACCCCTCGGCGTTGGGGGCGTTCCCCCACTCGCACTGGTCCCGGTCGGGACCGTCGGGCGAGTCTCCCCAGCACTGCATGACCTGGAGGAAGTCGAAGCCGAACTGGCTCTGGCCGGGGCTGGTCGGCTCCCCGCCCGTCCAGGAGACCTTCACACCCTGCGTGTCCAGGTCCTCGGTCTGGTCGACGGTCACCTTGAGGCCGGAGAAGTCGTCGTACGGCCCCTTCGTACCGGCTTTGGTGACCGCGGAGTCACCGGAGCCGGCGGTCGCGCTGGCCCGTCCGCCCACCGGAGCGGGGAGCAGGACCAGGCCGACCGCGGCGAGCAGCGCGGTGAGCAGTCCGCCGGTGCGGACGAGCAGCGTGCGGCGCCGCCCGGTGGTGTCATGCGCGCTCATCACGCCTCCCCTTCCCGGTGATCCGGTGGGCGATGGTGGGCGGGGCCAGGACGACGAGCAGGAGCAGCAGCGCCGACAGGCCCATCAGCCAGGTCCGCAGGCCCCCGAAGGGCTCGGAGCCGACGGTGACCTCGGAGGCGGTGACGTCCTGGTCGCCGCCGGTCGTGCCGGTGGAGTCGCCGCCGGCCAGGCCCGTGTCGGGGTCGACCGCGCCGCCGGAGGAGCCGCCCGCGCCGGAGGAGCCGCCCGTGGCGCCCGCGCCGGAGGTGCCGCCGGACGCGCCGCCGGTGGTCGCGCCGCTTCCGGCGGTGGCGCCGCCGTTGGTGGTGCCGGTGCCGTTCCCGGTGCCGCCGGAGCCGCCGTTGCCGCTGCTGCCGCTGATGGGCTTCAGCGGGGTCTTCTGGTTGCTCGCGCCCGCGGTGCCGTCAGTGCACTGGTCGTTGCCGTCCTTGTCGCACGGCTTGGGGAAGGGCGCGTTCTTGACCAGGGTGTTGGTGCCGTCCGTGGAGAAGGTCGGGTTGTGGCAGCCCTTGAGGTCGATGGTCTGGGCCACCGCCCCCGGGATCTTCCTGAGCTGGTCGAAGCCCGCCTGCACGAGGTTGATCGGCAGCGCGGAGTAGCCCAGCGGGTCGGCCTGGGCCTGGCCCTGGCACAGGAAGTAGTAGCCGAAGGCGGCGAGCGTCTTGCCCTTGGCCTCGGTGAGCGGCGATTCCAGCTTGGTCGGCAGGATGATGTAGCTGTAGCTGGACAGCGGGTACGTGCGCGGGTCGCGGAAGGTGTAGACGTCGTCCAGGATCTGCGTCAGGTATTCCGAGGAGCCCTTGTTGGTGTTGATACGGGCCTTGGTCAGCGCGACGGCCACGTTGGAGGCGGTCGGCTCGGTGTAGTAGCCGGCCGCGTTCTCGACCTTCGCGACGGGGAAGCCGCTGGTGAGCGCGTACGAGTATTCGTCGTAGCCGATGGCGCCCTCGGAGTAGTCCTGCCGGATGTAGCCGGACACGCCGAGCGAGCCCTGCTGGGCGATGAAGCCCGTGCCGGGGATCACCGGGAAGTCGGAGGTCTCACCGCAGGGCGTCGGCTTGCCGGCCCGCTTGCAGTAGGCGTTCCACAGCGAGCCCTGCTGCTTGGACATCCAGAGCGTGAACTGGGCGGTGGAGCCCGAGCCCTCGGCGCGGACCACCGGGATGATCTTGCGGCTGGGCAGCGTCAGACGGGGGTTGTCGTGGCGGATCTGCGGGTCGTTCCAGTTCTTGATGGCGCCCGTGAAGATCTTGGCGACGGTGTTGCCGCTCAGCCGCAGGTTGGTGACCCGCTTGCCGCCGATCTTGAGGTTGTACATGAAGGCCGTACCGCCCGCGACGATCGGCATGTACGCGTAGCCGCGCTTCGGCGGAGCCTCCCGCACCCCGAACTCGGTGGTGCCGTACGGGATCTCGGAGACGCCGAAGTCGGTCACCCCGTCCTTGAACTGCTGGCGGCCCTGCGTGGACGCGTTGTCGTTGTAGCTCACCGTCATGCCGTACTTGTGGACGCTCGCGATCCACTGCTGGATGGCGTTCGCGCTCCATGTCGAGCCCGAGCCGCTGATGCTGGCGTAGGTGTCCGCGTGCGCCGCGGGCTGGCCGAGGGCCAGCAGGGTGCACAGCATCAGGGCGAGGGCCGAGGCCGCCGCCCGTAGTCTCTTCACGATCCGTCAACTCCCTGTGCGGGGTCCTGCTCTGGGCTGGGGGAAGGGGCGGGTGCCGGACCTGCGGGAGCAGGCGCGGGGCCGCGGAGCGCCGCCCGCTCGGCGAACCGCTTCTGGTCGCGGCGGGAGGCGAGCACCCGGCGGTGGGTGGCGCGCCGGGTCAGCTCGCCGGGACCGCGGCCGCCGATCACCCGGGCGATCACGAAGAGGACGAGCACCAGGACCAGCAGCGCGGCCGCGGTGCCGAACCCGCGCGAGATCATGGCCGGTTGGGGGGACTTGACGAACTCGAAGGTGGCCAGCGGCAGCGACACCATCGGCCCGCTGAACGGGTTGAGGTTGGTCACCGCGGTGACGCCCGCGGTCAGCAGCACCGGCGAGGTCTCCCCCACCCCGCGCGCGGTGCCGAGGATGACGGCGGTGGTGAGACCGGACCGCGCGGTGGGCAGCACCACGTGCCACACCGTGCGCCAGCGCGGCGAGCCGAGCGCGTACGACGCCTCCCGCAGGGTGCCGGGCACGAGCCGGATCACCACGTCGGCGGCGCGGATGACGATGGGCAGCATCATCACGGAGATGGCCAGCGACGCCGCCAGGCCGGACAGCGGCACGCCCAGCGCGAGGATCACGGTGGCGTAGATGAACAGGCCGGCGACGATCGACGGCAGCGCGGTCATCGCCTCGACGACCGTGCGCACGAACCGCGCGTAGCGTCCGGGCACCTCGTTGAGGAAGACCGCGCACAGCAGGCCCGCGGGGACGGTCAGGGTCAGCGCGATGGCGATCTGGATCAGGGTGCCGACCATCGCGTGCCGCATGCCGCCGGTCGAGAGCGGTTCGAGCGGACCGGCCTTCGTCATGTCCTGCGTGTAGAAGTTCAGGTGCGGGAAGGCCTTGCGGCCGTTCCACAGCGTGTAGACCACGACGAACGCCAGGGCCGTCAGCAGCAGCACGGCCAGGCTGTGCACGATCACCGAGGCGATCCGGTCGCGGACGGCCGGCCCGTCCTCGTCGAAGGACACCAGCAGCGCGTACAGCAGCAGGAAGAGCGCGTACGCGACGACGACGAAGCCGAGGCCGCCGGAGAAGGGTGCAAGGCGGGTGAAGAACAGCCAGGTCAGCGAGAGCGAGGCCGCCGCGGCGCCGGTCACCGCGTAGAGGTCGGTGACGCGGACGGTGCTGGTGGAGCGGCGGCGCTCGGCGGCCGGGGGCCGCTCGCCGCGGGTGGGCAGGGTCGTGGCGCCCGCGGGGCGCGCGTCCGGGCCGGGCGGGGACGCGGCGGGGGCGCCCGCCCCCGCCGCGTTCATGGCGTCCGTGGTCATACCGAAGGAACTCCTTGCTCCGCCGATTGCTCGGCTACTCGGCGGTGGCGCCGGAACGGCTGCGGGCGACGATCGTGGAGGCCACGAAGTTGACGACGAGCGTCATGAGGAAGAGCGCGAGGCCCGCGGCCATCAGCGCCGACATCCCGAAGGTGCTGGCCTCCCCGTAGCGCAGGGCGATCAGCGTGGAGACGGAACTGGTGCCGGCCTGGAGGATGTGCGGCTGGATCACGAAGACCGGCGAGATGACCATGTAGACGCCGATGGTCTCGCCCAGCGCCCGGCCCAGGCCCAGCATCGTGCCGCCGATCATGCCGCCCTTGCCGTACGGCAGCACGACCGAGCGGATCATGCCCCAGCGGGTGGCGCCCAGCGCGTAGGCGCCCTCGCGCTCACCGACCGGGGCCTGCGAGAACACCTCGCGGATGATGGAGCAGACGATCGGGGTGACCATCATCGCGACCACGATGCCCGCGATGAAGGTCGAGGCGGTGTAGACGGTCGCGGTGGCCAGCGGGTCGTGCGGATCGGCGTTGGTCACCTTGAACAGCGGGATCCAGCCGAAGTACGTCGCGAGCCAGCGGGCCAGCCCGACGACCTTGCCCTGGAGGAAGAACAGCCCCCACAGGCCGTAGATGACCGAAGGAACCGCGGCCATCAGGTCGATGGTGCTGACGAGTGTGCGGCGCAGCCGGTGCGGGGCGTACTCGGAGATGTAGAGCGCGGTGCCGATCGCCAGCGGCACCGCGATGACCACCGCGACCCCCGCGATCAGCAGGGTGCCGACGATGACCGCCGCGACACCGAAGTTGCGGGCGTCCGGCTCCCAGGCGGCGGTGGTCAGGAAGTGCCACTTGGCCACCTTCAGCGCCTGCCACGCCCGGAACGTCAGGAAGCCGCCGACCAGCAGCATCACGGCCAGCACCAGGCCGCCGCCGCCGCGGGCCACGCCGCGGAACAGCTGGTCGGGCAGCCCCGAGCCGGCGTACAGCCGGCGCGGTCGGTCGCCGGCCGCCTCGGGTCCGAGGTCGGGGGCGGCACCCGCGGTTCGTGCCCGTGTTCGCATTGTCACGGGTTGACGCTCTTGGCAGGCGATGGCCGGGCCGACACGCCAAAGTGAACTGGGGCCCCCGTAGGGGCAACTTCCGTTCACCTGAAGGTCCGCACGGGAACGTCGGCACCGGCCCGCGGCGACCCGTCGGCGCGCCCGCGCACCCCTCGGCCGGGGTGCAGAACCCCAGCCCACGGGGGCATGATTGCAGTGCGTGACCGTTCGTGAACAAGGGGCAACTTCACGGTGAAGGATGCCGCGGGCCCGCTGTGACGCAGGCCTTAACCATCACTTGACCCATACATTGCCCGTGCTGCACGACTCTCGCGCGGGGCGTGGGAGCGGCTTCGTGGCGCGGCATCGGTGCCGCGCCACGTCTGTCAGGGTGGGGTGGGGCAATGACAGGGGACATCGGGGGTGCCGGGACCCGGGGGGCGGGTACGCGGTGCCAGGTCGACATCAACGAGGACGGCTGGTTCTCGTGGCGGTTGACCGCCAACAACGGCCGGGTCATCGCGCTGGGCGCACAGGCGTACCCGGCCGACGACGAGTGCAAGGCCGCCTTCGAGACGCTGTGCGCGCGCTCGGAGGGGCTGGCCGGGGGGGTGCAGCACGCCGCCGAGTCCAACGGCTGGGTGTGGCGGCTGCGCGGTCCGGACGGGCAGGTGCAGGCGGTCTCGGCGCGCGCCTACGAGCGGCACTCGACGTGCCAGTCGGCGTACGAGCGCTTCCGCGTGCTGCTGCTGGGCCTCGGCGCCGCCGAGGCCGTCCCGTGGGGGGATTCCGCGTGACGCGGCTCAGCTGATGGCGGACAGCACGATCAGCACCACCAGGCCCGCGAGAGCCGGGGCGAGGACCTCCCAGCACCAGCGGACCTGCGCGGCCGACTCGGGGGCCGCCGGACCGGCCGCGCTCTCGCGGGCCTCGGCCAGCTCGCGCAGCTCGCTGAGCGCCTGGTCCGACCACGCCCGGATCGTCGGGTCGGCGCCGGGGACCGGGGTGGGGCGGCGGCCGTAGGGCGGCCGGCCCCCGGGGCGGCCGGGGGTGAACGCGTCGTCGCCCGCGGCCTTCGCCCGCGCGTCCTGCCGCGCCGCCCGCTTGCGGGCGCGCAGCGAGACCGGGATCGCCCAGAGCTGGTACTTCTTCCCGCCGGCCAGCAGCTCGGTGGTGTACGACGAGCGCACACCGTCCACCCCGGTCCACGGCACGGTGACGGTACGGAAGGGGTTGCGCACCCGGATCCGCTCGGAGTTCGCGAAGACGGCCGGGCGCAGGGTGAGGGCGATGATGATCGGCAGGGCGAGCAGCAGTCCGGCGATGGCGAACCACGGGGTGTGGCCCTTGCCGTGGACGATGGCGTCGCCGCCGAGCCAGCAGGCGACGACCAGCAGCCCGACCCCGCCGATCATCCCGGCCATGGAGCGGTAGGCCCGGTCGGCGTACGCGGGCTGTTCCGGGCCGCCGCCGTCCGGCGGGCTCGGGCGGTCGGACCTGGGACTCGTCATAAGGACCGATTGTGCCCGACGCCCACTGCCCGCCGGGCCACGACCCGGTTGCGTTCCCGTCTCGACCGGTGGCGCACCCGGGCCCGGCGGTCCGCGGCCGTCTCCGTCAGACCGCGAGCCGGCGGACCGTCGTCAGCCCGCCGGCCAGCAGGATCACCGCCACCGCGGCCAGAACGGCGGGGAAGAGCGCGGTGACGGTGAAGAAATGGGCGACCCGGGTCCAGCCGTGCACCCAGGTGACGACCGCGGCGGCGAGGGTGAGCAGCACGCCCTGCGCACCGGCGAAGGAGACGGTGCCGATGAGCCCTGCGCGCCGGAAGACCAGGCCGTACCACATGCCGTAGGCGAAGAGCATGACGAAGGCGGCCGCGGCGCCGAGCCAGGTCTGCCACCAGGAGCCGTCGAGGACGCCGGGGACCCGGAAGTAGGCCATGTTCATGCCCCATCCGTCGGTCGCGCGCTCGGCGGCCTGGCCGATCGCGACGGCGGCGCCGAAGCACACCGCGAGCGCGACGGCCAGCAGCGTGGCGCCCAGGAAGTACGTACGGCGGCTGACGCCGAGCGCGAGGCCGAACGGCAGGGACTGGGCGACGGTCTGGATGCCGATCCCGAAGACGACCAGGAAGACCGCGGCCAGCCCGCCCACCCAGCGGTGGCTGGCGTGGCCCGCGGGGGTGAGCCGGAGGATCACGACGTCCAGGACGAAGGCGAAGGCGGCCCACGCCCACGGCAGGACGAGGTACGTGAAGCGGTCCAGCAGCAGGTAGCGGACGACGGTCAGGACGGGCGACAGGCCCGGCACGGACACTCCGGGCATGGTGGCGGACACGCTGGTGGACCAGGTCGTGGGCATGGTCAGACCGTCCCTGCGGAGGAGAGGGTGGCGCGGCTGCCGCTGTCGGCGGCGTGCATCGCGAGCTGCTGGAGGGTGAGGGGGCGCAGGTCGAGCCGCAGATGCTCGGCGAGCTGGCGGTCGCGCTCGTCCAGGCGGCCGGCCATGACGGCGGTCGTCCGCCCGGCCAGCGCGCGGCGGCTGAGCGTGGTGCGGTCGGCGACGAAGCGCTCGACGCCGGGGGTCGGGCCGGTCACGGTGACGGCGTTGCCCCGCAGGTCGTCGGTGAGGGCGTCCAGGACGAGCCGCCCGTGGTCGAGGACGAGAACGCGTTCCAGCAGGTCGGCGACCTCGTCGATGAGGTGGGTGGACAGCACGATGCAGCGCGGGTGGGCGGTGTAGTCGGCCAGCAGGTGCCGGTAGAACATGTCCCGCACCACCGCGTCGAGCCCGGCCACCGGCTCGTCGAAGAGCGTCACCTCGGCGTGCGCGGCCAGGCCCAGGATGATGCCGAGGGCCGCGCGCATACCGCGGGAGAGCTTCTTGATGCTGCGGTCCGGCGGCAGCTCGTACGCCTCCAGCAGCTCGGCGGCCAGCTCCGCGTCCCACCGCGGGTGGAAGAGCGCACCGGCCGCGAGCGCCTGGCGGACCTTCAGGTCGGGGTAGGTCTGGTCCTCGCGGATGAGGGTCATCCGGCGCAGCACCGCGTCGTTCTCGACCGGGTCGGCGCCCAGGACGCGGACGGTCCCGGCGGAGACGAAGTCCTGTCCGGCCAGCGACCGCAGCAGCGTGGTCTTGCCCGCCCCGTTACGGCCGAGCAGCCCGACGATGCAGGGGCCGTGGACGTCGGCGGTGACACCGGACAGCGCCTCGTGGCCGCCCGCGCCGCCGAACCGCCGGGTGACACCGGCGAGCGAGATGACGGCGGGGCCGGTCACCGCGGGCTCCCCGCGGTGAGGCCGACCGCGCCCCGCTCGTCGCGCACCAGCGCGAGCAGCTCCGGCTCGTCGAGCCCGAGCCGCGCGGCCTCGACGACCAGCGGCCGCACGAACCGGTCGGCGAACTCCCGGCGGCGTGCGGTGAGCAGCCGCTCGCGCGCGCCCTTCGCGACGAACATCCCCACCCCGCGCCGCTTCTCCGCGAGCCCGTCCTCGACGAGCGAGGTCAGCGCGCGGGCGGCGGTCGCCGGGTTGACCCGGTGGAAGGCGGCGAGCTCGTTGGTGGACGGGATCCGCTCGTCCTCCCCGAGGCCGCCGTCGGCGATATGGTCCGCGAGGTCGGCGGCGATCTGGGCGAAGAGCGGCCCGCCGGTGTCCGGAGCTGGTGCCATGAGCTGGGCTCCCTGGGGTGCGTTGGTTTGTTGGTCCACTAACATACCACCGCACCAGTGAAGTGGTCCCCTAGTGAGCCAGCCCTCTGTCACGCAGCCGCCCGAGCACCGCGTCCGCGGTCTCCTCCGCGGTGAGCCCGCCGGAGTCGAGGACGTTCTCCTCGTACGGGCCGAGGTCGGCGAAGCCGTCGTAGATCCCGCCGAGGACCTCCCGGTCGGTGAGCGGATGCCCCGGGCGCGTCGTCCCCCGCCCGAGCGCGGTCTCCCGGTCGGGCCGCAGCACCACGTACTCCAGCCCGACCCCCGCCGCCCCGGCCGCCTCCCGGTAGGCACCCAGGAACCACGGCCCGATCACCCCGTCGACGACGACGTGGTAGCCCCCCGCCGCGTACCCGGCCGCCGCCCGCGCGATGACCCCGGTGACGACCTCGTTCTGCCGCTCGGCCCCCGGCAGGTAGGGCGCCACGAACCCCTGCACGATCGCCGCGTAGAAATCGTCCGTGTGCAGATGCACGGCGGGCGAAAGCCTGCTCCCGGCCAGAATCCGCGCGACCGTGCTCTTCCCCGCCCCGGAGGGCCCGCTCACCACGATGATCTCCATCCCCCCACCGTAGGACGGCCCCCCAACGCGCGGCGCTCCACGGAGGGATGCGCCCCCAGGGGCGAAGGGCCGCGTGGGGGCACCCCCGGGCGAAGCCCTGGGGAGAACGGAGCGACAAGCCCCCCACGGCGAGAAGGTCCCGCTGCGGGCAGCAAACCCCTCCCCGGAGGGAACCCCGCACGGCGGGGCGCTCCCGCCACGGCAGCCTCCCACCCCCCCCGGGGGGTAGCCGCACCGCTACGCGCGTAGATATGCTGGGCTGGTGACCATGCCCAAAGTTCTCCCCTCCCACGCCCCCGGCGCCCCCGCCCGCCTCGCCGGCATGGCGGACGTCACCGCCTCGGACGCCGCCCTGCGAAGGTTCCTGCACGGGCTGCCCGGCGTCGACGCCGTCGGTCTGGAGGCCCGCGCCGCGGGCCTCGGCACGCGGTCGATCAAGACGACCGCGAAGGCGTACGCCATCGACCTGGCCATATCGATGATCGACCTCACGACGCTGGAGGGCGCCGACACCCCCGGCAAGGTGCGGGCGCTGTGCGCGAAGGGCCGCCGCCCCGACCCCACCGACGCGAGCACCCCGCACGTCGCGGCGATCTGCGTCTACCCGGACATGGCGGCCGTCGCCCGCGACGCGCTGGGCGCGGATTCCGGTATCGCGGTCGCGTCCGTCGCGACGGCCTTCCCGGCGGGCCGCACCAGCCTGCCGGTCAAGCTCGCGGACACCGCGGACGCGGTCGCCGCCGGAGCCGACGAGATCGACATGGTCATCGATCGCGGCGCCTTCCTGGCGGGGCGCTACCTCCAGGTCTTCGAGGAGATCCGCGCGGTCAAGCAGGCCTGCGCGCGGCCCGACAAGACGTCCGCCCATCTCAAGGTGATCTTCGAGAACGGCGAGCTGGCGACGTACGACAACATCCGCCGCTGCTCGTGGCTGGCGATGCTGGCCGGTGCGGACTTCATCAAGACCTCCACCGGCAAGGTCGCCGTCAACGCGACACCGCCGAACACGCTGCTGATGCTGGAGGCGGTGCGCGACTTCCGCGACGCGGTCGGCGTGCAGGTCGGGGTGAAGCCCGCGGGCGGCATCCGGACGTCCAAGGACGCGATCAAGTACCTGGTCATGGTCAACGAGACGCTCGGCGACGACTGGCTCTCCCCGCAGTGGTTCCGCTTCGGCGCCTCCAGCCTGCTCAACGATCTGCTGATGCAGCGGCAGAAGCTCAGGACCGGCCGCTACTCCGGCCCCGACTACGTCACGGTGGACTGATCGCGATGACCGACAACCTCTTCCCGTACGCCCCCGCGCCCGAGTCGCGCGCGATCGTCGACCTGGCCCCGTCCTACGGCCTGTTCATCGACGGCGAGTTCACCGAGGCCGCCGACGGGCGGGTCTTCAAGTCCGTCTCGCCGTCGAGCGAGGAGGTGCTCGCCGAGGTCGCCCGCGCGGGCGAGGCGGACGTGGACCGCGCCGTCGCCGCCGCGCGCAAGGCCTTCCCGGCGTGGAGCGCGCTGCCGGGCGCCGAGCGCGGCAAGTACCTCTTCCGGATCGCGCGCATCCTCCAGGAGCGCTCGCGCGAGCTGGCCGTCCTCGAATCGCTCGACAACGGCAAGCCGATCCGCGAGACCCGGGACGTCGACCTCCCGCTGGTGGCGGCGCACTTCTTCTACTACGCCGGGTGGGCGGACAAGCTCGCGTACGCCGGTTTCGGCCCGGACCCGCGGCCGCTGGGCGTCGCGGGCCAGGTCATCCCGTGGAACTTCCCGCTGCTGATGCTGGCCTGGAAGATCGCCCCGGCGCTCGCCACCGGCAACACGGTGGTGCTCAAGCCCGCGGAGACCACGCCGCTGTCGGCGCTGTTCTTCGCCGACATCTGCCGCCAGGCCGGGCTGCCGCGCGGTGTCGTCAACATCCTTCCCGGGTACGGCGACGCGGGCGCCGCGCTCGTCGCGCACGAGGGCGTCGACAAGGTCGCCTTCACCGGTTCGACGGAGGTCGGCCGGGCGATCGCCCGCGGGGTCGCGGGCACCCGCAAGAAGGTCACGCTCGAACTCGGCGGCAAGGCCGCCAACATCGTCTTCGACGACGCCCCGATCGACCAGGCCGTCGAGGGCATCGTCAACGGCATCTTCTTCAACCAGGGCCATGTGTGCTGCGCGGGCTCGCGCCTGCTGGTGCAGGAGTCCGTGCAGGACGAGCTGCTGGACGCGCTGAAGCGGCGGATGGCGCAGCTGCGGGTCGGCGACCCGCTGGACAAGAACACCGACATCGGCGCGATCAACTCCGCCGAGCAGCTCGCCCGGATCACCGCACTGGCCGAGGCGGGCGAGGAGGAGGGCGCCGAACGCTGGGCGCCCGCGTGCGAACTGCCGTCGTCCGGCTACTGGTTCGCCCCGACGCTCTTCACGGGCGTGACGCAGGCGCACCGTATCGCCCGGGAGGAGATCTTCGGCCCGGTGCTGTCCGTGCTGACCTTCCGCACCCCGGCGGAGGCGGTCGAGAAGGCCAACAACACGCCGTACGGCCTGTCCGCGGGCATCTGGACGGAGAAGGGTTCGCGCATCCTGTCGATGGCGAACAAGCTGCGGGCCGGGGTGGTGTGGGCGAACACCTTCAACAAGTTCGACCCGACGTCGCCGTTCGGCGGTTACAAGGAGTCCGGCTACGGCCGGGAGGGCGGCCGGCACGGCCTGGAGGGATACCTCGATGTCTGACGAAACCAGGCGGCTCACCGTCTTCAAGACCTACAAGCTGTACGTGGGCGGCAAGTTCCCGCGTTCCGAGAGCGGCCGGGTGTACGAGGTGGCGGACTCCAAGAGCGGCGGGTGGCTGGCCAACGCGCCGCTCGCGTCCCGCAAGGACGCGCGGGACGCGGTCGTCGCGGCGCGCAAGGCGGTGCCCGGCTGGTCGGGCGCGACGGCGTACAACCGGGGCCAGGTCCTCTACCGCGTCGCGGAGATGCTGGAGGGGCGGCGCGAGCAGTTCGTGCGCGAGGTCGGCGAGGCGGAGGGGCTGTCGAAGTCCCGGGCCGCGGCGGCGGTGGACGCGGCGGTCGACCGCTGGGTCTGGTACGCGGGCTGGACCGACAAGATCGCCCAGGTCGTCGGCGGCGCCAACCCGGTCGCGGGCCCCTTCTTCAACCTCTCCACGCCCGAACCGACCGGCGTGGTCGCGGTGCTGGCCCCGCAGGACTCCTCGCTGCTCGGCCTGGTCTCCGTGCTGGCCCCGGTCATCGCGACCGGCAACACCGCGGTGGTCGTGGCCTCCGAGCGGGCGCCGCTCCCGGCGCTGAGCTTCGGTGAGGTCCTGGCCTCCTCCGACGTCCCCTCCGGCGTGGTGAACGTCCTGTCCGGCCGCACCGCCGAACTGTCCGCGCCGCTGGCCGCGCACGGGGACGTCAACGCCCTGGACCTGACCGGGGCCTCCCCGGAGCTGGCCACGGAGCTGGAGATCTCCGCGGCCGACACCCTCAAGCGTGTCCGCCGCCCGTCCCCCGAGGACTGGACGGCGGACCCGGGCACGTCCCGTCTGACGGCCTGGCTGGAGACGAAGACGGTCTGGCACCCGATCGGCGTCTGAGCCTGCGGGCAGCCCCGGACCCTCCTCCTCGCCGTCCCGTCAGTGCGGCAGCAGCCCGGTCGCCGGGCCGACGAGGGGGAGGGTGCCGAGGGAGCCGCCGTGGGTGACGGGGTCGGTGAGCGCGGTCGTCGAGACGGGCTTGAAGTCGGCGACCTGCGAGCCGAGTCCGTTGTCCAGCGGATCGACCCCGGTGTTGGACAGCGGGTCGAGGGTGAGGTTGCGCACGGGGGCGACCGCCGGGCCCAGGGCCGCCGTCACCGCCGAGGTCGGCAGGGCTTCCAGCTCGGAGGCGACGTCGGGGACACCGGCAGCCGCCGGGGCGGCGGCGACCGCGGCGGTGGCCGGGGCGATGACCGCGGCGGCGGCGGTCATGGTGAGCGCGAGGGCGGTACGCAGTGAGGGCATCGGGACACCTGGGCCTTGCTCGGGGAGGTACGTCGTTGCGTGCTCAGCGTAGCCGATCGGGTGCGGAGGGTGTCTCGTCGCCTGTGGACAGGACTGCGGGGCGCCGTCCACCTGCGGTGTCGCCGGGTGGACGCGGACCGTAGTTATGGGACCGGGCGGGAGCGTACCGGCGGGCATGCCGGACAATGGTTTGCCGTGAGTTCATTTCCCGCCCGTGTGATCCTGCTGGCCGGGCCGTCCGGCTCGGGCAAGACCACACTCGCCGCGCGTTCCGGGGTGCCCGTGCTCGGGCTCGACCACTTCTACAAGGACGAGGACGACCCGACGCTGCCGCGGCTGCCGGGTGGCGCGGGCGACTGGGACGCGCCCGCGTCCTGGAACGCCGACGCGGCGGTGGCCGCGATCACCGCGCTGTGCACGCGGGGCGTCGCGGACACACCGGTCTACGACATCGCCACCAGTTCGGCGACCGGCGTCACCCGGCTCGACCTCGACGGCTCGCCGGTCTTCGTCGCCGAGGGCATCTTCGCCGCCGAGATCGTCGGCCGGGTCCGCGAACTCGGCCTGCCCGTCGACGCGGTGTGCCTGCGCGGCCGTCCCTCGACGACGGCCTGGCACCGCTTCGTCCGCGACATCCGCGAGGGCCGCAAGTCGGTCCCCTTCCTGCTGCGCAGGGGCTGGCACCTCTACCGCACCGAGCGCGCGATCGTCGCCCGCCAGCTCGCGCTGGGCTGCGTGCCCTGCGACTTCACCGGGGCCCTGGCCCGCATCCTCGCCCCCGAGGCGGTGACGACCGCGCAGGCCGCGTGAGCCGCACCGGGCGCGGGCGCGCGGGCGGGCCGTCAGCCCTTGCGCAGCGTCAGCGCGCCGTTCGACGTCGAGAGGTCCAGGCGGTAGGTGGCCGAGGGGTCGTCGGCGATGTCCACCTTCTTGTCGGCGTTGGACGTCTTCGCCGAGACCTTGTAGGCGGCGGGGGCCGCGGTCACGGTGACGCGGGCGTTGGAGGTGTGGACGCGGACGTCCTGCGGGGTCGGCGTCGTCACGGTGACCGCGCCGTTCGACGACTGCGCGTCCACGCCGCCCTTGGTGCCCGTGACGTTCACCGCGCCGTTGGACGTGCGCACCTTCACCGCGCCGGAGGCGCCCGCGACGGTGATCTTCCCGTTGCTGGAGTGCACGTCGGCGGTGCCGACGTCCGTGAGCGTGATCGCCCCGTTGGAGGTGCCGCCCGCGACCGCCAGCCCGGCGGGCACGGTGACGACGTAGTCGGCGCCGCAGTTGTGCCCGCAGCCGGACAGCCACAGCACGCCCTTGTCCACGTGCGAGGTCGCGCCCGGCTTGTCCCCGCGGTAGTGCACCTCGCGGTGCACGGACACCGACCCTGCCGTCCCCGAACCCTCCACCTTCACCGAGCCGTTGCTGTCGTCGAGGTGGATCGCGGTGATCTTCTCCGTCACCTTGGTGTCGTCCGTCGCCGTCTTCGACCGCACCGCGTCGCACGCCGCCAGCCCGCCGACGGTGAGTGCGGCCACTGCCGCGCCGGTGAGGATGCGCTGGTGTACGCGTGCCATGAGTTCTCCCCGTGAAGGACCTGCCGACTGACCGGATGCCCCGATCGTAGGCAGCCCCCACCTCCGCTTTCGCTGGGGAGAACCCCCCGAAAACTCCCCCGGCCCGCCCCCCGGGTGCACGACCGGGTCCGTCAGCCGCGCCACCTCACGACGGCCTCGCCCGCGACTGAGCCGACACCCGCGGCGGCGCGGTCAGTGAGCGTTTTCAGCGTTGTCTCTCCAGGGTGAGGACGGCTTTGGTGATGACGCTCATGCGGTTGGGGCTGATGCGTGATCGGCGGAAGATCCGCCAGGACTTCAGCCGGGCCATGCCTCGTTTCGACAGGTGCCCCGGGCCGCGGAAAGAGCCCGGTTCTCGGTCCGCTCGGTGAGGGTGAGTTCACCGCCCGGCGGCCGGAGTTTGGCGGTGGTGACCCAGTCCCCGGCGCCGATGTAGGCCATGTCGGCGAGGATCGGGACGCCCTGGCGGCCGCAGATTCGGAGGATCTTGTGGGTCCGGACGGCCGTCAGGTCGTGGGTCCGGCCCGGCAGCGCCGGCGACAGCCACAGGATCTCGCCGGTCGGGTCGGTGACGACCTGCACGTTCACCCGTGCCGCTTGTGCTTCGAGGAGTAGTCGGCCCTGCCGTCGCCGACGGGGTCGCACTCTGCGAGCGTGCCGTCCAGCAGGACGAAGTCCGGGTCGTGCTCGCGCAGCGTCTTCAGCAGGCCCGGCGCTCGCTCGGCGAGCAGACCGGTGACCGCGGTGACGTAGGTGGTGTGGGCGGTGCCGACGGATATCCCGAAGGCCGCGGCGATACGGGCAAGCGTGCCGTGGCGACGCAGGTACACAAGTGCGACCAGCGCACGGCGGTGCGGCGGCAGTTTGCACCGCTGGTCACCCTCGCGGGTGACGATGAGCATGGTGACCCACTCGACCAGGTCATGAGGCAGGTCGAGTGCGGCAGGATACGGAACCAACAGGGCTCCTGCACTGCTGAGCTGAGACGTCGAACACCTCGCTCAACGCCACGGGAGCCCTGCCCGTTGCGCACTCCGCGGCCCCACACCACCCCGTCACCCGATCAGGTGCCACGCTGAAAGCGTTCAATGCGAGTCCTGTGCCCGCCGCGTGTTGGCCAGGTGACCTGCCGCCGGGGGCAGCGGCACTTGATCCTCGTACAACGCGCGAGGCTGCTGCCGACGTCCTGCCGTGCCGATTGCTCACCCACGTCGCGCTGCCGGGCGAGCGGTTCTGCGTGAGCAGGTGTGGCGAGAGTGGCGCAATTGCGCCAACTGAGACATTTGAGCCGTTCTGGATGCGGCGGGCCCAGATGTCGCCCTGTGCGTCCCGCCCTGGTCACGGGCCGAGGTAGAGGCAGGCGGCGCCGTAGCGGCCCAGGGCATGATGTGGGGCCGCGACAGGGGGGCGGGAGGCGAAGTGCGACGTCAGGCCGGTTGTGTGGTTTGGGGAAGGCGCACGCCAGGGCGCTGTGGGCACCGTGACCGGTTTCGGGGCTGTGACCCTCCTGGCCGCATCTCATAGTGGTTGTTGTCGCAGGCAGTCGCAGAGGCGCGGAGGGGGAGTTCCGCACCTTTGGACCGGGATGGGCAACGCCCCGGCTGCCTGTTGTGTCCGCCCGCGCCGGAGCGGGCGGTGGCTCGCCGGAAATTCCGGGCGAGCAGGGGGAGGATCAAGCATGCGGAGAAAGCTCGCAGCTCTCGTTGGTACGGTGCTACTCGCCGGAGGGACACTCGCCAGCGCCACGTCGGCCTCGGCCGCATCTGCGCAACCCAACGCCGACAGCTGGGACCACATCTGGACCACCTCAGACTCCGCTCATGGCGGCACGATCTACATCCACGAGCATGGCGACACCGTCCGCCTCTGCGACACGGCAGCCGACGGGGCCACTCCCCGAGCCCTTGTCTTCTGGAGCTCGGGGCATTACGTGTTGACCGCCGGGGGTGGCGTGAACCACTGCATCGAGGTCAACGCCACTGTGCCGGGAGCGGACCTTCCGGAAAACACGGACATCTACGTCGACATCTGGCGGGGGCCGAACCAAGTGGATGAGACCAACCATGTCTACTTCAACGACCTCTGAGCCTCAGCGCGCGAAGAAGCACGCCGCCTCGCGCGGCGGGGCCGCATCCCACGCGCTCGCAATCGTCGCATGGTGGATGGCGGCGGACAGCTCCGCCCTAGACTGAGAAGGGGCCCTACCTCACTGAGCTTCTTCGAGCTGGCCACCAATCAGGTGATGGCCGTGAGCCGCAACGGGCGAGGCCCCCGGGCGGTTGATCGAGATGTCTGACGTCTCAATCACGCTGCTCGGGGGCCTCGTTGGTGGTCTGTCCTGCCGCACTCGACCTGCCTCATGCGCTCGTGGAGTGGGTGACCATGCTGATCGTCACCCGCAAGGGTGACCGGCGATGCAAGCTCCGCCCGTCGCAGCGCGCGATGGTGGCGCTGATCTATCTGCGCGAACACATCACCCTGGCGAAGATCGCTGTCGGGTTCGGGATCAGCGAGTCCACCGCGCACGCCTACGCCAGCACGGTCATCGCTCTGCTCGCCGAACGGGCGCCGGCCCCCTGGCTGACCGCCGGCATCAAACGCAGGCCCCTGCAGGAACTCACCCCCACCGAGAAGACCCTCAACCGCGCCCTGGCCGCAGCACGGGCACCCGTCGAACGCGGCATCGCACGGCTGAAGTCCTGGCGGATCTTCCGCCGATCGCGGTGCAGCCCCAACCCCATGACGTCAATCGCCAAGGCCGTCCTCACTCTGGAGCGGCAACGCTGAAGAAGCTCAGTGCGCCGCGCCCAGCTCCGCCTCCTCGGCGCGCGACTCCTCCTCGGCCTCCCTGACGTGCTCCTCCACCCGTGCGGCGGGGAGCCGGACGCGGAGGGCGAGCAGGTACACGACCGCGGCGAGCGCCAGGTTGACCACGAAGCCCCAGCCGAGGCCGATCCAGCCGCGCCCACCGTCGTAGTCGCCCGCCCAGCTCGCCAGGGCGAGGCCGCCGAGCCACGGCAGCGACCAGGTGGCGCCCGCACGCAGGTCGAGTTTCGGGGCGCGGTCGCCGGCGGTGACTTCGAGGACGGCCAGCAGCACGAACCCGATGCCGATGGTGGCGAAGAGCTTCCAGTTGGTGTTCCAGCCGGCCCAGTAGACGATCAGGTTCGACGAGTACAGGCCGAGGAACGGGATGATGTCGCCGCCCGGAACGCGGAAGACCCGCGGGCGGTCCGGCAGTTGGCGGCGCATCGCGGCCAGCACCAGCGGGCCGGACCCGAAGGACAGCACGGTCGCCGAGGTGATGAAGCCGACCAGCTGCTGCCAGCTGGGGAAAGGCAGGAAGACGATCAGGCCGATCACGAACGTCACGACCAGGCTCACCAGCGGCGCCCCGCGCGACGTGGTGCGCGCCAGCGCCTCCGGGGCGTTGCGGTTGCGGCCCATCGCGTAGGAGATGCGTGCGGTCACGGTCGTGTAGATCAGCCCGGTGTCGGCCGGTGAGATCACCGCGTCCACGTACAGCAGGTACGCCAGCCAGCCCAGGCCGATGGCGCTGGAGATCGCGGCGAGCGGCCCGAAGTCATCGGTGAACTGCAGGTTCAGCCAGCCGTGCGACGCGGCGAGGTCGTGCCCGGGGACGGCGCCGAGGAAGGCGGCCTCCAGCGCTATGTAGATCACCGCGGTGACGGCCACCGACCCGATGACGGCGAAGGGCACGTTGCGCTTGGGGTTGTCCGTCTCACCGGCCAGTTCGATCGCCTGCCGGAAGCCGAGGAAGGAGAAGGTGATCCCCGCGGTGGAGATGGCGGTGAAGACACCCTTGCCGCCGCCGGGCGCGAAGCCGCCGTACTCGTGGGCGTGGAAGTTGTGCCCGTGGAAGGACGTGACCAGGAACGCCACCACCACCAGCAGGATGATGCCGAGCTTCCACCACACCAGGACGTTGTTGACCCGGGCGAACCAGCGGATGCCGAAGTAGTTCAGCGCCACGAAGAAGGCCATGGCCACCACGGCGACCGCGTACCCGAGACCGGTCAGGGTGTGGGTGTCGGTGCTCGGGTGCGCGACCGTGAAGTCCGCCCACTTCGTCGCGTACTGCAACGCGCCCTCGACCTCGATGGGCGCGACCGTCGCGGCGGCGATCCAGGTGATCCAGCCCATCGTGTAGCTCGCGAAGGACCCGAACGACAGGTGCGGGAAGCGCACCACACCGCCCGACAGGGGGAACATCGTGCCCAGCTCGGCGAAGCACAGCCCGATGAGCAGGATCATCACGGCGGCGAGCGCCCACGAGAACACCGACGCCGGTCCCGCCTCCCGGGCCGCGTTCAGCGCGCCGAACAGCCACCCGGAGCCGATGATCGACCCCACGCACGCGAAGAGCAGGCTCACCCGCCCCAGATCCCGCCGCAGCGTCGGCTTCCCCGGCGCTTCCGCCGCGCCCCGCGGTTGTGCGGATGTCTCACTCATACGACCACCTTGCCTTCGTGCCCCAGCGGCCCCGGGACCGCTCACCTGCCCCAGATCCCCCGCACTCCCTACGAAGGCGGCCTGCCCGGGGTTGGCCCGGACATGCCTCACCGGCACACGACCGGCACTTCCGGCACGCGCACGATCCCCACAGGGGCGATGCCCGGCGTTCACGGTCCACCGCGGCGATCACCCCTGATCGCCCACACGTGTGACCCGTTCACTGGAGGGACCTCCATGACAACAACGCCACCGCGCCGCCGTACGGCACGGCGTCTCGCCGTGCCACTGACGGCCGCCGCCCTCGCCCTCGGCGTCGCCACCGCGACCGCCGCACCGGCCGCGGCCAGCAACAGCTACAACGGCCACCTCTCCATCGAGGGCTCCGGCACCCCGGGCGACGACCTCGACGACGAGGGCGCCGTCAACACGACCACCAACACGGTGTCCACCGTGACCTGCTTCTGGCAGAACATCCTCCACGTCGACAACTACCCGCCCATCACGGGCATCGGCCCCGCGCGAGGCTGTTCCCTTTCTCCGGGGGCGGACCTTATGCGAGAACGGGAATACCCGCCGCCCGCCGTGGACGGCCCGCCCTTCGCGGCTCTAACGTCGTCGTGCGGGCGAGCGGTGCCCGCCCGAAAGGGGGCGCCATGCGGGGTGGAGAGAAGCTCACTCGACTGACCGGCACAGTCGGGGGGCCGAATTGCGACGATGACGACTGCCCGAACGTCTACGCTACGGAGCGCCGTACGTTCGTCGTGCAAGGCGACGCGTACAACGGGTTCTCGGTACCCGAGGGAGAGGGTCTCGTCGAGATCCCCGAGCATGTGCTGCGGGAGGCCGTCCGTGTTCTTGGATGGTGACGCCTGGCGGGAATTCTTCGACGGCTTCGCACACGAGGCCTTCAGGTTCGAGTCCCAGCCGACGTACACCATGCCGAACGAGGCGGCGAGCCTCGCGACGTTCCTGCGGGGAGAACCCAAGCCCGCGGACCACAACAGCCGGTGGCACGCGCGCGTGCGCGCCTACGTCGAGGCGGGCAAGTGGATCGGCAGAACACGTGTCGTGAGCCGACCGCTCACCGACTACCAGCGTTACCAGTTCGCCTGGGGAATCCCCGGAAACATCGCGGCCGGTGAGGACATCCGGATTCTCGACGTGACGGCGCTCAGTCTCGACCTTCCAGTCGGCCAGGACTGGTGGATGCTGGACGAGTCGCGCGTCATCCGGCTCAACTTCAGACCGGACGGAACGCAGATCAACCGTGAGGTCCACCGGGGACCGGCTCGCCCGTCGTTGCGCCATGAGCCAGAGCAAAATCTCAAAACTGGAGACCGGCAGGATCACGCCGAGCCTCACCGACGTCGAGGCCGTCCTCACAGCGCTCCACGCCTCACCGGCTGAGATCGCCGAGGTCATCGCCCTCGCCCGCATGGCGAACACCGAATGGCAGGACAAGCGTTCGTCCTGGCGTCGGGGCCTGGAAAAGCGGCAGAACGAATTGGCGTCACTCGAATCCGCAGCCAGCGAGTTGCGGTACTTTCTGCCCGCGATGATCACGGGCCTGCTCGCCACACCGGAGTACATCCGCGCCAGTCTCGCCCACTCCCCGGGCGACAACGGGAGGACGGTCGCGAGGAAGACCGAACGCCAGGCGGTTCTCAACGACAGGTCGAAATCCTTCACCTTCCTCCTCACGGAGCAGGCCGTACGGTGGGCGATCGTGCCGCCGCCGCCATGGCCGCACAGATCGCGCACCTGGTGTCGCTGTCCCGCCGCCCGAACCTCCGTATCGGAGTTCTTCCCCACACCACACAGCCGGTACGCGGACCGCTGAACACCTTCACGGTGTACGACAGCCGACTGGCGACGGTCGAGACCTTCACCGGACGCATCGTCTTCCAGGACCCCCGGGATGTCGCACAGCACCTGGAGATATTCGCCGCATACGAACAGGCCGCCTCGTTCGGCGACGACGCCCGAGGCTTCCTTTTCCGCTGCGCACAGGCCGAGAATTCATGATCTTCAGTAGGGCTCAGGAATACGGAACGATTCACCGCCGCACGGCCCCTACCGTGGAATTCCGAGCCCGGCACACTGCGGCAGGGCTCGTTGAATGCAGCCGTAGGAGGATGCATGAGCACTTCCGCACAGACCCGGACGCGCGATCCGCGCATTCTGCTGAACGGGCTGGCGCATCGCGTGCCCCAACTGGTCACGGAGGACGAGCCCACCCTGTGGGACCGGGAGGTCGCGCTGCTCACCCGCGACAACCCGGTGATGACCAAGGACACGGCCGAGAGGCTTCTCGGCCAGGCCGTCGCGTACACACTCACCGCGATGGAACACCCCGGAGTCGACATGGGCGTGGGGTACACGGTGGACGTGGCCGTACACGCCCTGATCCTGGACACCCCGCTCTACTTCGCGCTGTGCGACGAATACAACGGCGGTCGTTACAAGCACCACGCACCGCTGATCCGGCGCCGCCGGGACGGCACAGTCACGCGCACGGCCGCGCTCCTGCGGGAGAACGGCTTCGACGTGGACGAGGAGTTGTGGGGCGTGGATGCCGCCGATTGCTCGCCGTGCGACAACAAGGTGCCCGACAGCCACTGAACGCCTCTCTGGCGCGGAAGCAGGATCCGGGCGCCCCCGCCGGGCGTGGCGGGGGCGCCGCCGACTTGGACGGAGGACGACGCCTTGCCCGCTCGGCACGACATCGGCGCGGAGCGCCGGCTCTGGGACGACTTCGCCGGGAGCACCAGGGAGAAGGCCCTGCGGGGCGAGCCGGTGTTCTGCTGGACGCAGTACGGGGGGCACGGCCCCGGTCCAGAGCTTCTCGGCAGTCCGGGGAGCGCCCTGGAACTCGGTTTCGGGACGGGCCGCGCGCTGGGCCACCTGCTGGGGCAGGGGGTGAAGGTCACGGGGGTGGATCTGTCGCCGGTCGCCGTGGAGGCGGTGCGCGGCCGATGGGAGGAGCGGGGGGCGAGGCTGGTGTGCGCGGAAGTGCTCGACTTCCTCGCGGAGGCCACCGAGACGTACGACGCCGTCTACTCGATCTTCGGTGCCGTCTGGTTCACGGACCCGGCCCGGCTGTTCCCGCTCGTCCGCCGGGTCCTCGCCCCCGGTGGCGTGCTCGCCTTCTCCCAACCTCCGGCGATTCCCGGGGCGTACGGCCCGCAGGGCATGTACAAGGGGGGCTTCGCCGGTCCGGCCCAGTTCACGTACCGGTACAGCTACACGCCCCGCAAATGGACCTCCCTGCTGCGGAACGCGGGCTTCACGGACGTCGGCGTCCGCGTCCTCGACGCGCCGACCCCCGGCCACATCGGCACCCTCATCGGGCGGGCCGTCGCCCAGGGCTGACGCGCTCGGCCGCAGCATTCCGCTTTCGGACGGCGACCGCCGGTCTGTGGCCGTGGGGCGACCCCAAAGTCCCCCCTCAGAGCCGGGCATGCAGAAGGTGGTCGACACGGCGCGGGGCGGAAAGCTCGACGTCACACCGGTCGCTGGCTCGTCGGAGCACCTCCCTCCGCGGAACTCGGCGTCGCGGGAAACAGGACCGCTCGTGAAAGGCCGGGCTAGGATCCACCGCGGGAACGCGGGATCACACCGGACGATCAGCGGAAGGTGATGCAATTTGCGCGCGGAAAACGAGGGCGGCGGAGCATCCGCCATACGTCGTCGCACTCTCCTCAGAACGGGTACGGGTATCGCGGCCGCCGTCGCGGGGGGCGGGCTGTCGCTCTTCGCGGCCCAGTCGGCGTCCGCCAAGGTCGGGACGTCGCAGCGCTTCAACCTCAAGGGCAACGGCGACACCTTCTTCGTCAACGCCCCGCTCCACCAGCCCTACTGGGCCATGCAGTCCTTCGCCTTCGACCACGTCTACGGCCACATCTACGCCGTGCAGACGGCGGTCGGCAGCGACAACGGCGACCTCTGGGTGACCAGGACCGACATGGCCGGTCAGATCCTGGGCTCCATGGCCATCCACGGGTTCGACCACGGGTCGAACATCGCCATCGAGCCGGACACCTACGGCTCCCCCTACATGTGGGTCCCCGGCGACTGGCGGAATCTGCATCCCGACGACCCCAAGAGCGGGCCCAACAGCCACACCATCGCCCGCTTCAAATACGCCGACGACGGCGTCCTCGCCTACTCGGACGCCGCGGTCAGGAAATTCCCCATCCAGCTCTCCGACTTCGTCGACTGCCCGAGACCGTCGATCGACCCGTACAACAACCGGATCCTGCTGCGGTACATGGGGACCACCACCCCGTGGCGCCTCGCACTGTTCGACCTCCCCAGCGTCCTCAGCAAGGGCTTCGTCGGCGACACCCCGCTCCCCCTCCTCGCCGAGCGCGAACTCCCCAGCAACACCGACCTCGGGCTCACCGGCGACGACCTCTTCCAGGGCGTGACCGCCTACGGCCAGTACGCGTACCTCCTCTACGGAGGCCCGCCGGACACCACTTCGGCCCCGGCCAACCCGTCCTACGTGGTCACGCTCGACATGAACAACACCGGGACGTCGTGCAAGGAGGTCTTCGCGACCCACGCGGGCGACAACGTCATCCCCGGTCGCGAACCCCAGGGAATCGCGATCTACCGCTCGCCTACCGGCCCGCAGCTCGCCTTCGGCTTCTCCAGCAAGTACGACGCCGACAGCCCCACGCAATTCCGCTCGACCATCTTCCACAAGACCGACCTCATGAACTGACCGGCCGGGTCAGGCGGTGGGGTCGTCGTCCCCGCAGGGCGTGGCGGCGCCGGGCGCATCGATGATGCCCGCGTCCGCCGCGTCGCCCATCGCCATCTCGACGAACTCCGCGTGCTCCACGCAGCAGTAGCGCAGGAGGCGCCAGCGGGGGAGGTAGTCGGGGTGGTCCGCGTAGCGCATGGCGACCTCCACCAGGCGGTTCCAGTCCCGCTGGAGGCAGTTGCGCACGTTCTGCACGAGCCCGGGCTTGTGGATGTCCCCTTCCAGGATCTCCAGTTCCCACGTGCTCGCGAGGTCCGACAGATCACGCCCCGCGGTCGCGATGACCTCCACCAGGCAGTCGGCGGCCCACCGCGCTTCCGTGCCCTCGGGCTGCCGCGCGGCGACCTCGCCGAGCCGCGCCACGAGGAAGTCGTGCAGCGGGGCCATGTCCGCCACGCGGAGGTCGTCGGAGAACTCCAGGATCGCCACCGGGGCGAGCTTCTCCTCGTCGCCGGGGTGGTCGTAGTAGCGCATGCGAATTCCCTCCCCGGGCTGAACCGCCGTCAGGCGGCGGGCAGTTCGCCGTCCCGGACGGCGGCTACGAAGTCCGCCCACGCGGCGGGCGTGAACGACAGGGCGGGGCCCGTCCTGTCCTTGGAGTCCCGCACGGGGACGGTGCCGGGGACGTTGACGGCGACCTCGACGCACGTGCCGCCGTTGTTGCTGTGGGAGGACGTGAACCACTGGGGGGCGGGGTGGGTGCTCATCACGGAGGGTCCTCTCGTCGTCACCAAGTGCCTTCCGTGGGCGATTGTTCCGCGTTGCGGGGCACGCCGAAAGACCCCGCGAGGCCGTCGCTACGGCCGCGGGGCCTTCGGGATGACTCACACGCTGGGGATGTCCCCGTTCCGCACCGCCGCCACGAAGGAGGTCCACGCGGTGGGCGTGAACTCCAGGGCGGGGCCGGACGTGTCCTTCGAGTCCCGGACGGGGACGATGTTGGGGACGTCGACGGCGACCTCGACGCAGTTGCCGCCGTTGTTGCTGTACGAGGACTTGTACCAGCGGGGGGAGTCGTTCGTCGTCACGAAATGCCCTTTCGTATCTCTTGGATCATGGCCACCGTGTCCGCTTGGGACAGGGCTTCGGCCTGTAGTTGATGGTAGGCCGTCAGCATGGGCAGGACTGACGGCGTTTCACGGTCCAGATGTCCCCGCGTCTGGGACTCGGCGTAGGCCAATACCGAACGATCGGACAGAGTCAGCAGGTTGACCGGCAGGTCGAACGGACGACGCTCACCTGCCTCGAACGGGATCACCTGGAGCACCGTGGACGGCCTTGCCGCGTACACCACCAGTTGATCAAGCTGCCCGGCCATGACCTCTGGGCCGCCGACCATCCGGCGGATGCAGCTCTCGTCCATCACGACGAACATCATCGGTGGGTTGAGGTGCACCAGCGCCGCCTGGCGCTCCGCGAGGAACGCCAGGCGTTCCTCGGCATGCTCCCGGGTGATCGTCTCGCGCCGCACGGCGCTGTCGGCCAGCACGCGTGCGTAGCCGGGCGTCTGCAACAGGCCGGGAACGATGCCGATCTCGTACAGACGGATCTCGGTCGCCCGCCCCTCGTATCCGACGTACTCCGGGAAACCCTCCAGCAGGGCTCCGTTGCGCAATTCCCGCCACAAACGTTCGAACTTGTCGCCCGTCCCCAGAGCGCGGTCCGAACTTGTCGAGAACCGCAAAGTTGGCAGTTTGCGGGCAGTTTCCACAGCAGAGATGTGGGATCCGGTGTACCCCATCTCTGCGGCCAACTCATCTTGCGTCCAGCCCCGCTGCTCTCGTGACGTGCGCAGATGCACGCCGAACGATGCGCGGGGCGATTTTCCTGGCTCCAACTCCTTGCGATTCACAGGGGCCTCGCCAACTTTCCGTGCGCGATTGACCAGTTGAACGCGTCCCTGACGCTGAGTCAGTCTGAACGCCTCGGTAGCGATTCTGCTACGGAGAGGCATCGACACGCCCGGAAATGACTGATCTCCGGAGACTCCCGGCGAGGAATGGATTGCAGCCATGCACGAGACGACTTCCCCGGCCCCGCCGGGAACGGCCCCGCCCGGGGCCGAGGACACGGTGGCTCACCGTTGGGCGCAGACGCCGGCCTGTGTGGGGCAGGCTCGGCAGGTGCTCCGGGAGGCGCTGGGGCAATGGGGGCTGGCACACCTCGCGGACGACTCCGCCATCGTGCTCTCGGAGTTGCTGACGAACGCCATCGTGCACTCGGACAACCCGGACGGCACGGTCCGGACCTGCTTCCGGCGGCTGCCCGGCAAGGCCGGCGTGCGGATCGAGGTGCTGGACGCGGACAGCGGGCGGCTCCCCCGGATCCCGGACCCGGCGAGCGGGGAGGACTTGCGGGGGCGCGGGCTGCGGCTCGTCGAGCTGTGCACCTCCCAGCGGTGGGGGATCGTGCTCGGGGCCACGGGCAAGTCCGTGTGGGGCGAGGTGGCGCGGTGACCACCGAAAGCGTCGGGGACGCGAGACTGTGCGAAGCCGTCACCGTCCTTCCGCCCGGCCTGCGCAGCGACCTGCTGCGTACGTACACGCACGTCGACCGGCAGCGCGTCTGCGACGAGCTGGTGTGCGCGCTCGAAGCGCACCCGCGCGGTGAGCACTTCGCCGTCGTCTACGACGACTTCGCCGCCCCGGCGCCCGGCGCCCTGTGGACGCGCTGGGCCGAGGGCGAGCCGCCCGCCACCTACTGGCTGCGCCCCGACTGCACGTTCCGCTCAGCCGGGGGCGACGCGTGCACGTACTTCGCCGCCCACCCCGGGCCCCACACGTGGGAGGCGGTTACGGAGCCCCGACTCCCGTAGGGGCCAGGGACGCCGGGGCGCCCGGCGGTGGGGGTGGGGAGCTGCGGCGGCGGCGCAGGTGGCGGCGGGCCGCGGGGACGACGAGGAGATGGGCCAGGGCCACACCCGTCGTGTTGAGGATCAGCGCGTCTATGTCGAAGAGCTGGCCCGGGACCATGGTCTGGGTGAACTCGACCGACAGGGAGACCATCAGGCCCGCGAAGACCGTGCGGACGAAGGACGCGACGGCCGAGCTCTCCAGGCGGCCACCGGCCATCGGGAGCAGGAAGCCGAGCGGGGCGAGCAGGCCGAGTCCGGCCAGCAGGTGGCGGGCGGCGTCGAGGGGCGGGAGCCGCAGGTCGTCGCGGATGGTGCCGAACGGGCGCAGGTTCGGCGACGGCACCCACGTCACGTAGTGCGGGCGCAGCAGCAGCCACCCGGTGAACGAGAGGTACGCCGCTGTCAGCAGGAGGCCGGCGGCGCGCACCCGGTACATGGAGCCTTCGTGCTGCACACCGCCCAAGACGCGGGCCGTAGGCGGACGGTTCCCGTCCGGTGGGTGTGACGGCCCGCACGTCGTCCGGCCACCGTCCCCACGTCCCTGGTCACACGCCGGACGGGGAGCCCGGCGGCCACGGGCGCGGACCGGCGTCAGCCGATCTCCGCGCCCGCGTTGTCCGCGGCCTCCGGGCGGGTCTTGAGCTCGTCCGTGCACGCGTAGCGGCGGACGGGCTTGGCGATGTCCGGGCCGCCGAGGAGGACCGCGTGGGAGGGGGAGGCCAGGGCGCTGTCGGCCACCGTGCAGACGATCTGCGCCAGCGCGAAGGAGGGGAGGTCCTCGATGGGCTGGCTGAGCCGCAGTGCGTCGGCGGGGTCGCCCGGGGCGGCGCCGAGGATCTGGAGGGAGCCGGGGACGGCGCTGGAGAAGCCCTCCTTCGCCTCCTCGCCGAGCACGCTGCGCTGGAGCTGCCGGACGAGTTCGTTGACCTGCTCGACCCGGCCGGCGGCCTGCGGGCGGACGACGACGGTGCGCCGTACGACGGTGGTCTGGCCTCCGCACACCAGATAGATCTGCACTATCTGCGCGTCCACGACGCCCGGCGAGTTGTCGGGCGCCGGTACCTGGCAGGACACCCGGGAGGGCGCGGGTCCGGCGTCGACCGGGACGGTGGTGGAGCGGATGCCGCACGCGCCGAGCAGCGGCAGCAGGGCGGCGGCGAGCAGCGCGCCGACGACCGGGCGCCGGGGGGAGGTGGGTCTCACTGCCGCGCACCCCCCGCCGTGCCGTCGCCGGTCGGGCCGTTCTCGCCGTTGACCGCGTCGTTCGTGCCGTTGGCGCGGGGGCGGCGGGGCAGCCGCAGGGTGAAGACGGCGCCGCCCTCGGCGCGGTTGGCGGCGGTGATGTCGCCGCCGTGGATGTGGGCGTTCTCCATGGCGATGGACAGGCCCAGGCCGCTGCCCTCGGAGCGGCGGCGGGAGGCGTCGGCCTTGTAGAAGCGGTCGAAGACGTGCGGCAGGACGTCCTCGGGGATGCCGGGCCCGTTGTCGGAGACGGCCACCACGATGTCGCCGCCCGCTTCGTCGGCCGCGTCCGCGTCCTCGCGGATCGTGACCCGTACCGGCGAGCCGCCGTGCTTGAGCGCGTTGCCGATCAGGTTCGCCATGATCACGTCCAGCCGCCGGGGGTCGAGTGTCGCGAGGACTCCGCGCGGCGCGTCCAGCTCGACGGAGTCCAGCCACGCGCGGGCGTCCATGCAGGCCATGACCTGCTCGCCGACGTCCACCTCGTCGACCCGCAGCTTCGCCGTTCCGGCGTCGAACCGGGTGACCTCCATCAGCGTCTCCACCAGTTCGTTCAGCCGCCGGGTCTCGCTGACGACCAGCCGGACGGCCGGTGCGATCATCGGGTCCAGCGCGTCCGCCTCGTCCTCCAGCACATCGCTGACGGCCGTGATCGCGGTCAGCGGGGTGCGCAGCTCGTGCGACATGTCCGCGACGAAGCGGCGGCTCGCCGCCTCCCGCGCGCTCAGCTCCTCGACGCGCGTCTCCAGCGCCTCGGCCGCGTTGTTGAAGGTCTGCGACATCTCCGCCAGCTCGTCGGTCCCGGTGACCTTCAGCCGGGTGTCGAGCTTGCCCTCGCCGAGCGCCCGCGCCGCCTCGCCGAGCCGCCGCACCGGCCGCAGCACGGCCGCGCCCGCGGCCTGCGCGAGCAGCGCGGAACCGATGAGGGCGAGCAGCGTGGCGATGCCGAGGGACCAGGCCAGCGAGTTGAGGTCCTTGCGCTCGGCGTCGAGCGACTTGAGCATGTAGCCGGTCGGGCCGCCGCCGTTGATCTGCGCGCCCGCGACGAGGTAGGGGCGGCTCTGCAGCGAGATGCGCTCCCAGTGCAGGTGGTACTTGCCGTCGTCCTTCAGGTGCCGGGTGTTCACGGCGGTGCGCAGCGTCTGCGGCACGTCGTCGAGCGTGAAGACGTCCCGGTTGGACGGCGCCGCGCAGTCCTGACCGTCCTGGTCCTTGCCGAGCAGCACGACCTCGTAGGTGTCCGCGTCGCCTATCCGCCCGGCCGCCTCCTTGAGCGACTCGCACGTGGGGGCGACGGGCAGCGAGGCGGCGTTGCGCTGGAGCGAGTCGCGGAAGTCGTTGAGCGCGCTGTTCTGCGCGCGGGTGAGGACGGCGTCGCGGTTGAGCCAGTACGCGATGCCGGACACCGACACCGCCGCGGTCAGCGCGACCGCCGCGAAGACGGCGACCAGCCGCAGCCGCAGACTCGTCCAGCGCACTATGCCGCTCCCCCAGCGTGCGGCACGTGAGGTCACTGCGGCGTGTCCAGGCGGTAGCCGACGCCCCGGACGGTACGGATCAGGACCGGCGACGAGGGCACGTCCTCGATCTTGGCCCGCAGCCGCTGCACGCACGCGTCCACCAGGCGCGAGTCGCCCAGGTAGTCGTGCTCCCACACCAGCCGCAGCAGCTGCTGGCGCGACAGCGCCTGGCCCGGCCGGCGGCTCAGCTCCAGCAGCAGCCGCAGCTCGGTCGGGGTGAGCTGGAGGTCGCGGCCGTCCTTGGTGACGGTCATGGCACTGCGGTCGATCACGATCGAGCCGAAAGCGGCCGAGTCGGTGCTGTCGCGCTCACCGCGGCGCAGCACCGCGCGGATCCGGGCGTCCAGGACGCGCGGCTGCACGGGCTTGATGACGTAGTCGTCGGCACCCGACTCCAGGCCCACCACGACGTCGATGTCGTCACTGCGCGCGGTCAGCAGGATGATCGGCAGCTGGTCGGTGCGGCGGATGCGGCGGCACACCTCGAAGCCGTCGATGCCGGGCAGCATGACGTCGAGCACGATCAGGTCGGGACGCTGCTCCTTGAGGAGCTTCAGGCCGTCCTCGCCCGTCGCCGCGGCCACCACGCGGTGACCCTGCCGGGACAGGCCGAGTTCGAGACCGGTGCGGATGGCGTCGTCATCCTCGATCAGCAACAGGAAAGGCACCGTGACATTGTTGCCTACCGCGGGCGGCGGCATGAAGTGCGGGGACAACTCGTCCCCAGCACCTTCACCGCCGGTCGCGGCGGGCGCGGCCCGGACGTCACGGGGCAGCGGACCTCTGTGACGGGCCTGTGACACTCGACGGACGTCCCCATGAAACTGGCCCGGCAGGCTTTAGCCACATCGGGAGAGCGCAGGACGCACAGACTGCGACGCCGAAAGCAAGGCCGAAGGTTCCACTGAGGGGGGCGCGACATGAACGCACTGCTGGGTACCGCGACCGCCGCGGTCCACTCGCCGCGAGCGACGACGCACCGCGCTGCCAGGTCCACCGAACTGTCCGGCGCCGCGAACGGACGGGGGTACGCCCGCGGCGCCGGACGCGTCCCCGCCACCACGGCGACGACGGTGGTCCGGCAGCGTCCCGCCTACATCACACCGCTGGAGCCCGCCGGGACGGCCCCCGAGCCGTCCAAGGACTCGGCCGCGGAGTTCACCGCGTACGTCCAGGAACGGCGCGCGTCGCTCTACGCGACGGCCTACCACCTCACCGGCGACCGCTACGCGGCGGAGGACCTGCTCCAGAGCGCCCTCTTCTCCACCTACCGGGCGTGGGACCGGATCAGCGACAAGGCCGCGGTCGGCGGCTACCTGCGCCGCACCATGACCAACCTGCACATCAGCGCCTGGCGGCGGCGCAAGCTCAACGAGTACCCGACCGAGGAGCTGCCGGAGACGGTCGGCGACACGGACGAGATGGGCGGCACCGAGCTGCGCGCCGTCCTGTGGCAGGCCCTCGCCCGGCTGCCCGAGCAGCAGCGCACGATGCTGGTGCTCCGCTACTACGAGGGCCGCACCGACCCGGAGATCGCCGACATCCTCGGCATCAGCGTCGGCACGGTCAAGAGCAGCATCTGGCGGTCGCTGCGGCGGCTGCGGGACGACGAGGCGCTGGCCTTCGGCCGGAACGAGGCGGACGCGTTCGGCGAGCTCGTCGCGTAGGTCTTCCAGACGGGGGGTAACGGGGGAACGGGCCCCCCGGGCGGCAAGGGGGATGCCGCCCGGGGGGCCCGTTTGTGCTGCGGCGGGGCCGCGCCCCTGAAAAGCGGGAGCCGCCCTACGCGGTAGTCAGCCGCCGAGGGGGAGGCCGCCGAGGAGGCCGCCGACCGGGGCGATCTGGTTGCCGTCGAGGTGGTTGCCGGACGGCAGAAGGCTCTGCGGGTCGGCGGGAAGCGCGGACGTCCCGTTGGCGAGCGCGTTCTGCGCACCCGCGGCCGTGTTGCCGGCGCCGGGGACGAGGTTGGCGGCGGAGCCGACCGGCAGGCCGCCGAGGACATCGGTGGGGAGGGCGGCGGCGCTCGCCGTGCCGGCCGCGGCGGCGGCGAAGGCGAGTCCGAGCGCACCGGCCGCGAGGGTCTTCTTGGTTCGAGTCTGCATGACGTCGGAACGTATCGACGTGGTCACACCGCGTGCAAACGGCGTGGCGCGTGCCGCCCGCGCGCAGAACAGCGCGGGCGGCGCCCGCACCTCACCCCTCGCCGGACGCGGAACCGCTGGCCAGCGGCCTGTCGAGGCCACCGGGCTCGAAGAGCCACTCCGCCTTCAGCTCGGCGTAACCGGGCTTGATGACCTCGTTGATCATGGCGAGACGTTCATCGAAAGGGATGAACGCTGATTTCATCGCATTGACCGTGAACCACTGCATGTCGTCGAGCGTGTAGCCGAACGCCTCGACCAGGTGCTCGAACTCGCGGCTCAAGCTCGTCCCGGACATCAGCCGGTTGTCGGTGTTGACGGTGACGCGGAAGTACAGCCGCCGCAGCAGCCCGATGGGGTGCTCGGCGTACGAGGTGGCGGCGCCCGTCTGGAGGTTGGACGTCGGGCACATCTCCAGCGGCACGCGCTTGTCGCGCACGTACGCGGCCAGGCGGCCCAGCGAGACCTGACCGTCGGGTCCGGCCTCGATGTCGTCGATGATGCGCACGCCGTGGCCGAGCCGGTCGGCGCCGCACCACTGGAGGGCCTGCCAGATCGACGGGAGACCGAAGGCCTCTCCGGCGTGGATGGTGAAGTGGTTGTTCTCGCGCTTGAGGTAGTCGAAGGCGTCCAGGTGCCGGGTGGGCGGGTAACCGGCCTCCGCGCCCGCGATGTCGAAGCCCGCGACACCCGAGTCGCGGTGGCGGTTGGCGAGTTCGGCGATCTCCTGGGAGCGGGCGGCGTGCCGCATCGCGGTCAGCAGGGCGCCGACGCGGATCCGGTTGCCCGCCGCACGGGCCCGCTTCTCGCCCTGCCGGAAGCCGGCGTTGACCGCCTCGACGACCTCGTCGAGCGTCAGACCGCCCTCCAGGTGCTGCTCGGGGGCGTAGCGCACCTCGGCGTAGACGACGCCGTCGGCGGCGAGGTCCTCGGCGCATTCGGCGGCGACGCGGACCAGCGCGTCACGTGTCTGCATCACCGCGCACGTGTGGGTGAAGGTTTCCAGGTACCGTTCGAGGGAGCCGGAGTCGGCGGCCTGCCGGAACCACGTCCCGAGCTTGTCGGGATCGGTCTCGGGAAGGCCTTCGTAGCCGGTCGCACGGGCGATGTCGACGATGGTGCCGGGCCGCAGACCGCCGTCCAGGTGGTCGTGGAGCAGCACCTTCGGGGCGCGGCGGATCTGGTCCCGGGACGGAACGCCGGGTTTCGGCTTCTGCATGGGCGAAACGATAGTCCCTACGCGCGTAGATATGGCGGGCGGGGCAAATATTTTCCGCCCGGCCATACTGTGCACACCCCTGTGTCTGCCATCGTTGCGCCATGGCTTCACAAGCATTACCGGCGCGCGGCGCACGCCTCGGGCACCCCGTCGCACCCGGGCTCGTACCGGCGCCCCGCTGGGGGCATCGCGCGGGCCGCGGGCCCCGGGGCGGCGAGGGGACGGACGGCGGCGCGACCGGCGCCACCGTGCGCGCCGTCGTGCTCGCACTGCCCGGCGGTGACGCGCTGAGCACCCGGCGCCGCTCCCCGCTGGCCGCCGCGGTGATCCGGCCGCTGGCCCGGCACCTGGTGCGCGAGGGGGCCGCCGAGGGCGTCGCCGCCCATGTCGTCCACTACCGCTTCCGCGGCTGGAACGGTGGCCACGCGCACCCCGCGGAGGACGCCGAGTGGGCCGTGAGCGAGGCGGTACGGCGCTACGGCGACGTGCCCGTGTGCCTGGTCGGCATGGGCATGGGCGCCCGCGCCGCGCTGCACGCCGCCGCGCACCCGGCGGTGGGCTCGGTCGTCGCGCTGTCCCCGTGGCTGCCGGACGACCCGGAGCCGGAGCCGGTCAAGCAGCTCGCCGGGCGCCGGGTGCTGCTCGTGCACGGCACGCAGGACGAGTCCACGGACCCCGACCTGTCGCTGCGCTTCGCCGAGCGCGCCAAGAAGATCAACCGCGAGGTGTGCCGCTTCGAGGTGCACTCCGACGGGCACAGCCTGCACCAGCACCGCTCCGAAGTCTTCGCGCTGGCCACGGACTTCGTCCTGGGCTCGCTCCTCGACCGGCCCTACGCCCGCCCGGTGGCCGACGCGCTGGCCGCTCCCCCGCCGCTGGGCCTGCGGATGCCGCTGGCGTCGGGTTTCGGCCGCGCTCTCCGCGCGTAGCGCGACCGTCAGGGCCCGGGGCGGACAACTGCGGCGCCCGGGCGGTCAGTAGCGGTAGCGGTCCATGTTGTAGAGCTTCGCCTCGTTCGGAGTGACCTTCTCCGGGAGGCTGTTGATCTCGGCGTCGATGATCGGCACGAGTTTGCCCAGCAGCGTCTGGATCCGGCTGCGGCGCCCGGAGATGTCGGAGGCCCAGGTGTCGGCGGTCTTTCCGACCCACACCTTCTTGCCGCCCATGTCGGAATTCGTCTGCTTCAAGGTGTCGGTGAGTGTGCCCATTTCACCCATGAGCCGGGATTTGAGGCTCTTGAGATCGGTGATCGCAGGATTGGGTACGGTCGCCTCTTGCTGACCCGGTCCGCCCATGTCACTACCCCCGTAGTGGCGTTGTCCGCCAGTTGGCCGCCAGTTGTCCGGCGTTTGCCGAAGCTGCTCTGTACAGGCGCTATTGCGCCACGCATATCATAGCGCCAGCCGTTTCCCAGGAGGATGCCGTGACCGACAACGCCACAGGGGACAGGGCGGGCACCGGGGGCGCGGGCACGCAGCGCGATTCCGACGACGCCATCGCCTTCTCCCCCATCACCGTCCCCGACCGCGAACGCGCCCGGCGCCGCAACCGGATCATCGGTATCGCCGCGGCCGTCGTCGTCATCGCGGGTGGCATCACGACCTGGGTCGTGGTCGCGGGCGGCGGGGACGACAAGCCGGTCGCGCACACGGCGGTGCTCCCGCAGGCGTTCGGTCCGTACACCCGGGCGACCAAGCCCGAGGACTCGCACTGGAAGACCATCGGCGGCGAGCAGCCCGACCCGTCGAAGGGGGAGGTGCGGCTGACCTACCTCGGCCCGGACGGCAAGGACGTCGGCGTCGCGCTCGACCTCGACCCGGCGGACTTCGTCTCCCACGACGGCATCCACCACGGCCCGGGTTCGGACAGCTCCGTCGAATCGTCGCTCGGCCTGGAGGACATGACGGGTGTGCGCGACTACCCGGCGGGCAAGGCCGGCGGCACGATCCAGTGCGCCGAACCGACCACGCGCGGCCTGAAGTGGACGATCTGCACCTGGCAGACCAAGGAGGCCGTCGTCACCTTCCACCCGGCCGTGGGCGGCCACACCGTCGTCGATCCCGGCGCCGCCGCGGACCTCAGGACCTTCCTCGCCGCCCTGAAGATCGAGCCGAAGAAGTCCTGAGCCGAACGGCCCCCGAGCGCCGCCCGTTCACCGTGCGGGCGGCGCTCCGTGCTGTGCGGGCACGGCTACTCGTTGAGGTGCTGGAACTGCTCCTGCTGCGTGAAGCCGCGCGAGTCCACGTGGTTGACGATCGCCGGGTCCATGAGCCAGTTGTTGTACGCGGTGCGCTGCCGGGGCGTCATGTCGTCGATGTTCTTGGCCTCGCCCTTGTCGTCGAGGAAGTTGTCCTCGGGGGCCTTGATGTAGCCCTTCGGGTCGCCGGTGTACGTGACCGGCTTGCCGCCGCGCGGGTGGATGGTGACCGGCGCCGTCACGGTGGGGCTGAAACCGCCGTCGTGGAGCTGCGCGTTGGCGAGCGACTGGTAGTTGTTCTGCCAACTGGTGTCCAGCTGGGCGTCGTTGATCTTCTTGTACTTGTCGGCGAGGCCGGGCGCGTCCTCGGGCTTGACGGAGATGCCGCTGGCGATGAAGTTCACCAGCAGGTCCTTCGCGGTGCCGCCCAGCTCCCCGGCCTTGGACGTGCCGAGTTCGGTGATCGCCGTGGTGCCGCCGGTCGCACCGGCCTCCACCAGGTCGGCGGCGCCCGAGATGAGCGCCGTACGCGCGCTGTTGACGCCCTCGGCCCACGTGTTCGCGTCGCCCTCGATGTTGCTCTTGGCGTACTCGAAGGCCTGGCTGTAGGCCTTCATCATCAGGCCGTTCTCCATCATGCGGTAGTCCTGCGCATGGTCGTCGGTGTCCCGCTCCGCGCTGCCCACCTCGTTGGTGATCTGCGTCCGGAAGGAGTCGAAGAGCGCGCTCTCCTGCCCCGCGACGGTCGGGTTGCGGGCCGACTCGTTGAGCAGCGCCTGCCACAGCGGCGCACCGACCTCCAGGCCGGGCCGGTTGGGGTCCTGTCCGGCGAGGAAGGCCTTCTGGTCCCACTGCGACATCTTCTCGGTGAAGCCGCCCGCGGTGGCGTCGGAGCCCCACAGCTTGTTGCCGGTCGGCGACGTGATCCCGTAGACCATGTCGCTCCAGTTCGCGGTGACGAGCTGGCCGTAGTAGACGTCGATCGGGTCGTAGGTGTGGACGTTCTTCATGTCGCCGTTCTGATGGCGGTAGTTGTCCATCAGGATGCGGCCGGTGAGCTTCTCGGCGAGCGGGCGGTTGGTGGACTTCAGGTCGATCGTGCCGGACTTGAGCATGTCCGCGAACGCCTGGGCGCGGGACGGCGGCTGGCCCAGGTCCCACGGCCCGTGCGGGTACATCACCGTCTGGAGGCTGTCGTAGTTGTGGTCCATGAACTCGCCCGACGCCTCGGGGTTGCCCGCGATGGCGTTGAACAGCTGCGTGTAGTGGTCGCCGTCGAAGACGCCCTTGCCGCTGCCGTTCATCCACTGGGAGCCGCTGCGCGTGGAGTTCTTGTCGTCCCACACGCGGTCGCCGAGGGCGACGAGGAAGTCCTTGTCCTGCGAGCCGCCGGGCAGCAGCGCGGTCATGTAGTCCGCGCGGAAGGCCTGGTTGGGGAACATGGACTTGTCGAACCACTTGTTCCAGCTGGCCTGCTTCTGCTCCGCGGTCTGCCCCTCGAAGGCCACCTTGGTGTAGGTGCCGAAGGTCTTGGCGATGATGTCGCGGTCGGCCGCGGCCTGGTCCTTGTGGTCGCCGTAGCGGCCGTACGGGGTGCCCGCCTGGTCGTTGGTGAGCTGCATCAGCCGCTGCGGGCCGAGCTGGTCGTAGAACGCCTTGAGGAAGTCCGGGTCGTCGGAATGCGCCTTCAGCGCGGCGAACAGGTCCTCGCCCGGGTCGTCGCCGTCGTCGAGGGACTTGTCGAACTGGTCGGCGAGCGCCTTGCCGTCCTTCTGCGACTGGGCGGTGGTGCCGACCATGCTCTCGTCGATCTCGACCATGCCCTTCTGGCCCGGATACGGCTTGTCGGCCGCGATCGCCAGATGGTAACGCCGGGTCAGCATCGGCATCTGGTCGTCCAGCCAGCCGCAGATCCCGACCAGTTCGCTCAGCGACGAGGTGTCCAGCCCGTGGTTGGCGAAATCGGACTTGTAGGCGGAGGCCCGGTCCCGCAGATGGTCCTTGTCCTTCTTGAAGGAGTCGGTCATCTTCTGCAGGGCCGTTGCGTCTATGCCCGAGAACTCACCCACGTCTTCGTTCCTCCCCGTTGTACATGCGGTGCGTGTGCCGTCGACGGCGCCGTACTGGCAGAGAGGATGTCACACGGCGGCGGTCCGGTTCCGTTTCGCAGCCGAACCGCCCCTCCGTTTACGGGTATTCAGGCGATACGGTCCAGAACGATCGGCCGCGGCGTGAATTCCGTGCCCTCCGCCGCGACCGTCACCGCGCCCTCCAGCGCCTCCAGGGCGTACCCGAAGCGCTCGGGGGTGTCGGTGTGCAGGGTCAGCAGCGGCTCGCCCGCGCGGACCGCGGCGCCCGGCTTGGCGTGGATCTCGACGCCCGCGCCCGCCTGCACGGCGTCCTCCTTGCGGGCGCGGCCCGCGCCGAGGCGCCAGGCGGCGACGCCGACCGCGTAGGCGTCCAGCTCGGTCAGGACGCCCGTGGCGGGGGCGGGGACGACATGCCGCTCGGCGGCGGTGGGCAGCGGGGCGTCGGGGTCGCCGCCCTGGGCGCGGATCATGCGGCGCCACACGTCCATCGCGGAGCCGTCGGCGAGGGCCTTCTCCGGGTCGGCGTCGGGCAGCCCGGCGGCGTCCAGCATGTCGCGGGCCAGCGCGAGGGTGAGCTCGACGACGTCGGCGGGGCCGCCGCCCGCCAGGACCTCCACCGACTCGCGCACTTCGAGGGCGTTGCCCGCGGTCAGGCCGAGGGGCACGGACATGTCGGTGAGCAGCGCGACCGTGCGCACCCCGTGGTCGGTGCCCAGGCCCACCATGGTGGCGGCCAGTTCGCGGGCGTCCTCCAGGGTCTTCATGAAGGCGCCGGAGCCGACCTTGACGTCCAGCACGAGCGAGCCGGTGCCCTCGGCGATCTTCTTGGACATGATCGAGGAGGCGATGAGCGGGATCGACTCGACCGTGCCCGTCACGTCCCGCAGCGCGTAGAGCTTGCGGTCGGCGGGCGCGAGGCCGTCGCCCGCGGCGCAGATGACCGCGCCCGTGCCGCGCAGCACGTCCAGCATCTCGGTGTTGCTGAGGGCCGCGCGCCAGCCGGGGATCGACTCCAGCTTGTCGAGCGTGCCGCCGGTGTGGCCGAGGCCCCGTCCGGACAGCTGCGGCACGGCGGCGCCGCACGCGGCGACCAGCGGGGCGAGCGGCAGGGTGATCTTGTCGCCGACGCCGCCGGTGGAGTGCTTGTCGGCGGTCGGACGGTCGAGCGAGGAGAAGTCCATACGCTCGCCGGAAGCGATCATCGCGGCGGTCCAGCGGGCGATCTCGGCGCGGTCCATGCCGTTGAGCAGGATCGCCATGGCGAGCGCGGACATCTGCTCGTCGGCGACCGCCCCGCGGGTGTACGCGTCCACGACCCAGTCGATCTGCTCGTCGGTGAGCCGGGCGCGGTCACGCTTGGCGCGGATGACGGAAATGACGTCCATGGGGCTGCTCCTCGCCGCGGGCGGCGGCTGGTGGTGGGTGGTACGTGTCGGGTGGACATGGCCGGCCCCGGCGGCGGGCCACCGGGCGCTGCGGGGGGCTCGCGGCACGTCGGGGCGGCCCGGGGCCGGGCGGGGCCGCGCGCCCGGCGCGGGACGGCCCGTGCGGCGGGCCGCCCCGACGTGCCGCGGCGCGCCGTCCGGGCAGGGCCGCGCCCGCGCCGACCCGCGGACGGGCCTTACCGGCCGAGGTCGTCGGCGCCGAAGGCGTCGGGGAGGATCTCGCTCATCGGGCGCACCCCGGCCGCGGTGTCGACGAGCAGTGCGGGGCCGCCGTTCTCCCACAGCAGCTGGCGGCAGCGCCCGCACGGCATGAGGGGCTCGCCGCGGCGGTCGACGCACGCGAAGGCGGTGAGCCGGCCGCCGCCGCTGGCGTGCAGCGCGGAAATCAGGCCGCACTCGGCGCACAGCGCGACCCCGTAGGCGGCGTTCTCGACGTTGCAGCCGACGACGGTGCGCCCGTCGTCGACGAGCGCCGCGGCGCCGACCGGGTAGCCGGAGTAGGGCGCGTAGGCCTTCTCCATGACCTCCCGGGCGGCGGCGCGCAGCGCCTTCCAGTCGACGTCGCAGACGCCGGAGACGCCGGAGTCACTGCACGCGCTGCTGTCCGGGCTCATCCGCCCTGCCCCTTCCGGTACGGCTGCCCGTCCGCCTTCGGCATGCGCAGCCGCTGCGCGAACAGGCCCATCACCAGCAGCGTGGCGACGTACGGCGAGGCCTGCACGACCTCGGAGGGGACGGAGTCGGTGGTCATGTACCACACTGCCAGCAGCACGGCGAAACCGAGCGCGAAGCCCGCCGACACGTACGCCTTGCGGAGGTACTTCCACACCGCCATGGCCAGCAGCAGCACCGCGAGCAGCAGGAGCAGCGCGTGCACGGAGTCCGTGCCGCTGCGCAGCTGGAGGCTGTCGGTGTAGCCGAACAGGCCCGCGCCCATGGCGAGCCCGCCGGGCCGCCAGTTGCCGAAGATCATCGCGGCGAGGCCGATGTAGCCGCGGCCGCTGGTCTGGCCTTCGAGGTAGAAGTGCGTACCGACCGACAGGAAGAAGCCGCCGAGCCCGGCGAGGCCGCCGGAGACGATGACGGCGACGTACTTGTAGAAGTAGACGTTGACGCCCAGCGACTCCGCGGCCACCGGGTTCTCGCCGCACGAGCGCAGCCGCAGGCCGAAGGACGTGCGCCACAGCACGAAGAAGGTCGCGACGAAGAGCACCACGGTCAGCAGCGTCAGCGAGGAGATCCGGGTGACGAGGCCGCCGAGGACACCCGCGAGGTCGGACACCACGAACCAGTGGTGCTTCTCCAGGGTGGAGAGCCAGTGCGACAGGCCCGGCACGGTGAAGGACTTCATGTCCTCCATCGGCGGCGACTGCTTGGGCGTGCCGCCCTCGGTCGCGGCCTTGCCGACGTTGAAGATCCGCTTGGCCATGTACGCCGTGACGCCCGCGGCCAGGATGTTCATCGCGACACCGGCGATGATGTGGTCGACGCCGAAGGTGACGGTGACGACCGCGTGCACCAGGCCGCCCGCCATGCCGCCGAGCACACCGGCGACCACGCCCATCCACGGGTTCATCGCCCAGCCGGCCCAGGCACCGAAGAAGGTGCCGAGGATCATCATGCCTTCGAGGCCGATGTTGACGACACCGGCCCGCTCCGCCCACAGGCCGCCGAGCCCGGCGAGGGCGATCGGTACGGCGCCGGTGAGCGTTCCCGCGATCTGGCCGGAGGACGTGACGTCGTCCGCGCCGGCGATGGCGCGCACCGCGGACACCACGACGATCGCCGCGGCGATGACGAGCAGCAGCACGGGCGCGGACAGCCGGCGGCGGCCGGGCTTGGCACCGGGCGCGCGCGGCGCCGCGGGCGGCGGGGTCTCAACGGCGGTGGCGCTCATGCCGTCACCTCCTGCTGCTTGGTCGGGGTGCCTGCGGCGGCGAGTTCCGCGCCGACTTGGCGTTGCTGCCGGGTCAGGCCGTAGCGGCGGACCAGCTCGTAGGCGATGACGACGGCGAGCACGATCGCGCCCTGGATGACGCCGACGATCTCCTTGTCGTAGCCCTCGAACTCCAGGCCGTTGGAGGCACGCTCCAGGAAGGCCCACAGCAGGGCGCCGATGGCGATGCCGATCGGGTTGTTGCGGCCGAGCAGGGCGACCGCGATACCGGTGAAGCCGATGCCGGTCGGGAATTCGGTGCTGTACTGGTGGGCGTCGTTGAGCAGCGTCGCCATGCCGACGAGACCGGCCATCGCGCCGGACAGCACCATGCTGATGACGACCATCTTCTTGACGTTGACGCCGCCGGCCTGCGCGGCGGACTCCGAGCGGCCGACGGCGCGCAGGTCGAAGCCGAAGCGGGTGCGCGACAGCACGAACCAGTACACGACGCCCGCGAGCCCGGCGAAGACGATGAAGCCGTAGACCGGGTCGGTCTGGGTGGTGAAGTTGAACAGGTGGCTGCCCGACGGCAGCGGCTTGGTGCTGGTGCTCAGCGACTGCTTGTTGGTCACGCCCAGCCGGCCGTCCTGCAGGAAGTAGCCGATGACGATGCCCGCGATCGAGTTGAGCATGATCGTCGAGATGACCTCGCTGACCCCGCGGGTCACCTTCAGCACACCGGCGATGGCGGCCCACGCGGCGCCGACGGCCATGGCGGTCAGCACGATGACCGGGATCTGGATGACACCGGGGATCGACATCGCCCCGCCGACGGCGGCGGCGAAGAAGGCCGCCAGGCGGTACTGCCCGTCGACACCGATGTTGAACAGGTTCATCCGGAAGCCGATGGCCACCGCGAGACCCGACAGGTAGTACGGGGTCGCCTTGTTGAGGATGTAGACCTGGCTGTCGGACTTGCCGCCGTAGGTCATCATCAGATGGAAGGCGTGGAACGGCTCCTTGCCGCTGGCCAGCAGCACCAGTGCGGTGACGACCAGGCCGCCGAGCACGGCGAGCACGGGGGCGGCCAGGCCCAGCAGCACCCGGTCCTTGTCGAACTTCTTCATCGGTCCTCTCCCCCGGCCTGCTTCGGTACGTCCGGATCCCCCGCGGGTTCGTGTTCCAGATGGCCCGCGGCGGCGCCGGTCATGGCCGAGCCCAGCTCCTCCGGGGTGATCGTCGCCGGGTCGGCGTCCGCGACGAGGCGGCCGCGGTAGATGACCCGCAGCGTGTCGGACAGGCCGATCAGCTCGTCCAGGTCCGCGGAGATCAGCAGCACCGCGAGACCCTCGCGGCGGGCGGCCCGGATCTGGTCCCAGATCTGCGCCTGCGCGCCGACGTCCACGCCCCGGGTCGGGTGCGCGGCGATCAGCAGCTTGGGCAGGTGGCTCATCTCGCGGCCGACGATCAGCTTCTGCTGGTTGCCGCCGGACAGCGACGCGGCCGTGACCTCGATACCGGGGGTGCGCACGTCGAACTCGCGCACGATCCGCTCGGTGTCGCGGCGCGCCGCGCCCGGGTCGATGAGCAGACCGCGGGAGTTGGGGCGCTCGGTGACATGGCCGAGGATGCGGTTCTCCCACAGCGGGGCTTCCAGCAGCAGGCCGTGCCGGTGCCGGTCCTCGGGGATGTAGCCGATGCCGTCCTCGCGGCGGGCCCGGGTGGGCACGCGGGTGATGTCGCGGCCGTCCAGGGTGAGCGTGCCGGCGTCCGCCGGCCGCATGCCCATGACGGCCTCGACGAGTTCGGCCTGCCCGTTGCCCTCGACACCGGCGATGCCGAGGACCTCGCCCTTGTGGATGGTGAAGCCGATGCCGTCCAGGACGATGCGCTCGACACCGTCGGAGTCGGTCTCGGCGAGCCGCAGGCCCTCCACCGTGAGCATCGGCTCGTCGGTGACGGTCGACTCGCGGGTCTCCGGCGACGGCAGCTCGCTGCCGACCATCAGCTCGGCGAGCTGCCGGGCGGTGGTGGCCTTCGGGTCGGCGTCGCCGACCGTGGTGCCGCGGCGGATGACGGTGATCGCGTCCGCGACCGACAGCACCTCGCCGAGCTTGTGCGAGATGAAGATGACCGTCAGGCCCTCGGACTTCAGCTCCCGCAGGTTCTCGAAGAGCGCCTCGACCTCCTGCGGGACGAGCACCGCGGTGGGCTCGTCGAGGATGAGGATGCGGGCACCGCGGTAGAGGACCTTGAGGATCTCCACGCGCTGCCGGTCGGCCACGCCCAGGTCCTCCACAAGGGCGTCCGGCCGCACGCCGAGCCCGTACGCGTCGGATATCTCCCTGATGCGCGCGCGGGCGCGCCCGCCGATGCCGTACGCCTTCTCGCTGCCGAGGACGACGTTCTCCAGCACCGTGAGGTTGTCGGCGAGCATGAAGTGCTGGTGGACCATGCCGATGCCGCGGGCGATGGCGTCGCCCGGGTCGCGGAAGTCCGCGGCCTCGCCGTTGATCGCGATGGTGCCCTCGTCCGGCTTCTGCATGCCGTAGAGGATCTTCATCAGGGTGGACTTGCCGGCGCCGTTCTCGCCCACGAGGGCGTGCACGGTGCCGCTGCGGACGGTGATGTCGATGTCGTGGTTGGCGACGACACCGGGGAACCGCTTGGTGATGCCGCGCAGTTCGACGGCGGGGGGTGCGGGGGGACTCGTGGACGCGTTGATGGCGCACTCTCCTCGGGGGAAAGGCTCGGGGCAGTGGTGGAACTGACGCGCGGCCGAGGCCCGGAGGGGCTGCCGGAGCAGCCCCCGCCGGGCCTCACTGGTCTTACCGGCTCACCGGCTCGCCGGTAGGGCCGCAGGTCACGGGGTCGAGCTGACCTTCACCTGGCCGGAGACGATCTTCTGCTTCGCCGCGTCCAGCTGGGTCTGGATGTCGGCGATGAAGTTGCCCGAGGTGGCCAGCGACACGCCGTCGTTCTTGAGGTCGTAGGTGTTGGTGCCGACCTTCGGCTTCTTGTCCTTGTCGACCGAGTTGATCAGGTCGTAGACCGCCACGTCGACGTTCTTGATCGCCGAGGTGAGGATCGACTTCTGGTACTTGGCCAGCGCCGGGTCCTGGTACTGGTCGGAGTCGACGCCGATCGCCCAGGCGCCGGACTTGCCCGCGACCTTCTGGATCGAGCCGTCACCGGACAGGCCGGCCGCGGTGTAGATGACGTCGATGCCCTTGTCGAGCATGCCCTGCGCCTTGCCGGCCGCGGAGGCGGCGTCGTTGAAGCCGCGCGGGTCGTTCTTGTACAGGTACTCGCGGGTGACCTGGACGTTCGGCTTGGTGTCCTTGACGCCCTGGGCGAAGCCCGCGTCGAAGGTGCCGATCAGCGCGTTCTGCACGCCGCCGATGAAGCCGACCTTGCCGCTCTTGGTCTTCAGCGCGGCCGCGACGCCCGCCAGGTACGAGGACTGCTCGGTCGCGAAGACCATGCTGTCGACGTTGGGCAGGTCCACGACGGAGTCGACGATGCCGAAGGTCGTGTTGGGGTACTTCTTCGCGATCTTCGTCAGCGCCGGGCCGTAGGTGTAGCCGACCGCGATGACCGGGTTGTAGCCCGCGGCGGCCATCGAGTCCAGGCGCTGCTCGCGGTCGGAGTCGGTCTCACCGTTGGCGGCGGTCAGCTCCTTCGACTCCAGACTCAGCTCCTTGTCGGCCTTGTCCAGGCCGCGTGCCGCCGAGTCGTTGAAGGAGTGGTCACCACGGCCGCCGACGTCGTACGCGATGCCGACGCCCTTGGACTTGGCACCGCCGGAGCTGCTGCTGCCGCCGCTGGAGCTGCTGCTGCTCGACGAGCTGTTGTCGTCCGTCGTGCTGCTTCCGCACGCGGCCACGGACAGCGCGAGAGCCGCGGTGGCCACACCCGCGGCAGCGATCTTGGATACCCGGCGCAAGAGGGTCCCCTTCGGTTGTGTCGCGCCCCGTCCGGCGCTGGCTACGCGGGAGCTTAACGCGCGTAGATGTCAGGTAAAGACCGAATGAAGGCCCGTTATCGGATCGACGCATTTCCGCCGGGTGAAGCCCCGGTGACCGGGGCTTCACACCCTGTCAGGCCAGCAGCACAACCCCTGTGAAGAGGTTCACACCGACGTCGATCGCACCCTCGTCCGCGTCGAAGTCGCCCTGGTGCAGATCGTGGGTCGCGGTGTCGCCGGGCGACCGCACCCCGAGCCGGGCGAGCGCTCCGGGAACCTGCTCCAGATACCACGCGAAGTCCTCCCCGCCGAGGCTCTGCTCGGTGTCCTCCACCGCGTGCAGACCGTACCGCGCGGTCATCGCGTCCCGCAGCATCTCGGTCGAGGCCGGTTCGTTGACGGTGGGCGGCACCCCGCGCTGGTAGGTGATCTCGACCTTGGCCCGGTACATCGAGGCGACCTGGTCGATCACCTCGTGCACCAGGTCCGGGGCGTCGTGCCACGCCGCCAGGTCAAGGCAGCGCACGGTGCCCTCCAGCTCCGCGTGCTGCGGGATGACGTTCGCGGCGTGCCCGGCCTGGATACGGCCCCACACGATGCTCAGGCCCGCGCGCGGATCCACCCGCCGGGTCAGCACCATCGGCAGCTCGGTCGCGAGCTTGGCCGCGGCCATGACCAGGTCCGTCGTCAGGTGCGGCCGGGCGCTGTGCCCGCCAGGACCGTCCAGCGCCAGCAGCAGCTTGTCGGCGGCCGAGGTGATCGCGCCCTGCCGCAGGCCGATCCGGCCGACCTCCACCTTCGGGTCGCAGTGGACCGCGAAGATCCGCTCGACGCCCTCCAGCGCCCCGGCCTTCACCGCGTCGATCGCCCCGCCGGGCATGACCTCCTCGGCGGCCTGGAACACCAGCCGCACCGGGCGCGGCAGCTTCCCCTGCCGCTCCAGCTCGGCGAGCACCAGCCCGCTGCCGAGCAGGACGGTGGTGTGCACGTCGTGCCCGCACGCGTGCGCCCGCCCCTCGGCGGTCGAGCGGTACGGCACGGCCTTGAGGTCGGCCACCGGAAGGGCGTCCAGATCGGCCCGCAGCGCCAGCCGCCCGCCGGGCCGGTCGGGACCGATGTCGCACACCAGACCCGTCCCGCCGGGCAGCACGCGCGGCCGCAGCCCCGCCGCCTCCAGCCTGGCCCGGACCTTCTCGGTGGTCCTGAACTCCTGGCGACTCAGCTCCGGATGCCGGTGCAGATCCCGGCGGAAGGCGATGAGCTCGTCGCGCAATTCTTCGGACAGCGCACCGGACGGCGCTGAGGGTGATTCGTTCACCTCAGTCAGGGTAGGCCCACCGGGCCCCGCGGCCGGGCCGATCGGGCAAAATCCGGGGCCCCTGGCCGAGAAAAAGTCGCCCGATCGGCGCATACCCGGGCATCGGCGAGGGTATGACCACCCTTTTGGGTTACGGGGTGGGGCTACCCTCCCGCTCTCCGCGCCAAGGGGCCCAGCAGCCGGGCGTACAGGTCCAGCAGCGGCGCCGACTCGGTCTGCCACGACCACTCGCGCAGCACGTCCACCCGGTCGTACGCCTTGCGGTAGCGGCGCGGGTTGGTCAGGACCGCGCCGACCGCCCGCACGAAGTCCGCGGTGTCGCCGGAGCGGAAGACCTCGCCGTTGCCGAGTTCGAGAGTGGCCGCGGCCATCGCCCGCACATCGCTCACCACCACCGGCAGCCGGGCGTGGGCGTACTCGAAGTAGCGGGTGGCCAGCACCGGCTGGTGGTGCGGGAGCTTGTGGACCGGCAGCACGCCGATGTCCGCCGTCGCCAGGAACGCCGGGATCTCCGCGACCGGCACGTACGGCAGGACGTGCAGCCGCCCGTGCACGCCCAACTGCGCCGCCCGGTCCAGCAGCGGCGCCAGGGCCGGGTGCTCCGGGTCCGGGACGACGAAGGCCGCGTGCAGGTCGTACAGCTTCGGCAGCGCCTCGACCACGATCGCGTGCCCGCGGTCCGGGGCCACCGGGCCCGTGTGCACCAGCAGCGGCACGTCGGCCGCCAGCCGGCAGCGGTCCCGCACCCCGCTCGGATGCGCCGCCGGGCCCTCCGCCAGCGGCGGGGCGTTGCGCACCACCGCCGGGGTCGCCGCCAGCCGGTGCCGGGCCCGCAGCTCGCGCGCCAGCCCCTGGCCGACCGTGACGACCCCGTCCGCCTCCCCCGCGAACGTGCGCTCGTGCGCGTCCGCCGCGACGTTCGCCCGGCGGGAGGCCGCGGGCGTACGCGACGGGGCGTCCCACACCACCTCGATCCGGTGGCCCGAACCCTCCGCGCGCAGCGCCGCCCGGATCGCCACGCCCAGCGCGCGGTGGCCCAGCGCGTGGATCAGGTGCGGGCGCACCGAATCCAGCACCGGCCCGTACGCGACCTCCTCGTCCAGCAGCGACGGATCCAGCCGCCGCCACGCCCTGCGGCCCAGCACCAGCCGGGCCACGTCCGTCATGAGGTTGTCCAGCCGCGCGTCCGGACTGCGCCGCCGCCGCACCGCCGCCACGTACTGCGCCGCGCGCATCCGCGTCCAGCCCGCCCGCACCCCGTACCGCACCCACGCCACGGTGTGCCCGCAGCGGGCCAGCGCGAGCAGCGGCAGCGGGCGGTGCACCACGACCAGCTCCGCCGCGCGCGTCATCAGCATCTGCCGGGCCGCCGCGAGCCGCACCGTGCGGTGGTCGTACGCGCCCGCGCTCCGGTACGCCAGCGGCCAGCGCAGCCCCGGCCGCGGCCGCCGCACCCGGTGGTTGCCGAGCACCCCCGGCACGGTGACCTGCCGGACCTCCACCCCGGGCAGCCGCACGGTGGCGGGCGCCTGGCCCACCAGCGTCACGTGGTACCCCGCGCCGCGCGCCGCGGCCGCCACCCGCAGGGCCCGCGAGTCCCCGTCCACCCCGCCGCTCGTCACGACAGCCAGCCTGACGCTGCGCCTGCCTGTGAGGGTGGGCTCCGACGGTTCCTCCGTCATGGGCCGAACGTCCGCCGACCCGGGCCCGCGTAAAGATCCCGCCATTCCCGCACCTTGTCCTACGGAGTTGATCACGAGGTTACGCCCCCCTTACGCGGGGGCGAACTCCCCCGGGGCCCGCCCCATGGACTGCCGCGCGCGGTGGCGGTTCCTTTTCCCCGGTGGGGGCTGAGCGCGCGGTTCCCCGCGCCCCCGGTTTGTTGCCGTGCGGACGGCGGGCGTTGCGGGTGAGGGCACTCGTTCTAGGTCGCGGGCGACTTCGCCGAGGAGGCGATCGCGGAGAGGAACGTGTGCGCCCGGTCGCCCGCCGCAGGCGTGAGCCAGGCGGGGTCGATGTCGACGACCTGCAGGTCCACCCCCGTGCCCGCCAGCACGAGAGGCAGCGTGTGGACGACGGTCGACGGGAAGGAGAGGATCACCCGCCCCGCGGGCCCGCGCCGGGCGACGAGTTCGAGCGGGAGGTCGGGCCGCACGATCTCCAGCCCCGTCTCCGCGGCGAGCCGGTGCAGCTTGTCCTGCGCCTCCTTGCGGTGCGCGAAATACCGCTTCGCACCGTGCCGCGCCGCGAGGTCCGCGACGACCGCGAGGTAGTGCTCGGGGTCGACGACGCCGGTCTCGACGAGCGACGTCCCGATGAGGTCCGTCCCGGCGAGCACGTGCGGCGGACCGAAGCGGCCGCGGGTCCAGGCGAAGGCGTTGACGGTGCGGGTCATCCCGGCGGGCAGCGTGGCGGGCATCGCGCTGAACAGCTCGACGCGCCGCCGCCCGCCCGGCGTGAGGCGGCGCCGCGCGGCGGACGCGAAGACGCCGAAGGCCGCCTCGACGGGCGAGCGGCGCCGTCCGCTGCGGTGCCAGCGCACGAGCCGCCCGCCGCGTTCGAGGATGGCGGTGAACTCCATCGTGGCGGTGCCGTCGTCGACGACGGTCAGTTCCTTCGCCCGGCACAGCGGCAGCAGCACCTGCACGAGCCGCGAGAAGGGGTCGCCGATGACGAGCCGCCGTACCCGCAGCAGCGTGGGCGCGAGCGCGATTGCCGTGCGCAGCAGCCCGCCGCGGTTGCCGCGGGCCTCGAACCAGCGCACGGCCAGGCCCTCGTCGCGGGCGAGTTCCGCCATCCGCCGCAGCTGCCCGCGGCTGGTGGGGTCGGCGGGCGAGAGCACGACGACGGTGACGGGCACGCGCCCGCGTACCGCCGTACCGGATTCCGTGCCGCCGCCGTCGCCCTCCCGGGCGGCGGGGATGCCGGGCTGTATGTGCGCCCACTCCAGGACGTTGAGCAGCTGCACGGGTGACTCGACCAGTGCGACCGTCCCGTGGCCCGGATGGGGCGCGGGGGCGCGGCCGGCGGAGGCGGGGGTGGCGGTCGTCCTCGACTCGTCCATGTCCTCGAAGTCCTCGTGTCCTCGGTGCTCGCTCGGTGCTCTGGGTGCTCTGTCGTGGGCGCTCGGCCGCGCGTCAGACGGACGCGGTGGCGTCGGCCCCGGCCTCCTCGGCCGCCTCCGCCTGGGCGACGACACCGGCGATGCGGCGCAGCTTCTTCATCGGGCCCAGCTCGCCGTCGTAGACCTTCTTGACGCCGTCGCCGAGCGAGGTCTCGATGATGCGGATGTCGCGGACGAGCCGCTCCAGGCCCTGCGACTCGACGGACGCGGCCTGGTCGGAGCCCCACATGGCGCGGTCCAGGGTGATGTGCCGCTCGACGAAGACGGCGCCGAGCGCGACCGCGGCCAGCGTGGTCTGCAGGCCGACCTCGTGGCCGCTGTAGCCGACGGGCACGTTCGGGTACTCGGTCTGCAGGGTGTTGATCATCCGCAGGTTGAGCTCCTCGTGCTTGGCCGGGTAGGTCGAGGTGGCGTGGCAGAGCACGATGTTGTCGCTGCCGAGCACCTCCACCGCGTGCCGGATCTGGCGGGGCGTGGACATGCCGGTGGACAGGATCACCGTGCGGCCGGTCGCGCGCAGCGCGCGCAGCAGGTCGTCGTCGGTCAGGCACGCGGACGCGACCTTGTGCGCGGGCACGTCGTACTGCTCCAGGAAGGCGACCGACTCGACGTCCCACGGGGACGCGAACCAGTCGATGCCGCGCTTGCGGCAGTACTCGTCGATCGCCCGGTAACCGGCCTCGTCGAACTCCACGCGGTGGCGGTAGTCGATGTACGTCATCCGGCCCCAGGGGGTGTCGCGCTCGATGTCCCACTGGTCGCGCGGGGTGCAGATCTCCGGCGTCCGCTTCTGGAACTTGACGGCGTCGCAGCCCGCGGCCACGGCCGCGTCGATCAGCGCGAACGCGTTCTCCAGGTCGCCGTTGTGGTTGATGCCGATCTCGCCGGTGATGTACACGGGCTGGCCGTTGCCGATGTGGCGCGAGCCGACCTTGCGGAGGTTGGCCGGGAGGGAAGCGAGAGGAGAGTTCACGGGTGGTTCCTTAGGGGGTTTCGGGACTGGATCAGGGGTGTGGTGGCCGGGTCAGCGGGCCAGAGTGGGACCGAGGAGCCATGCGGCGATCTCGCGGATCGCGCCGTGGCCGCCCTCGGCCGTGGTGATCGCACGGGCGGCGGCCCGTACGACGTCGTGCGCTCCCGCGACGGCCACCGGCCAGCCGACCAGGCCGAAGCACGGCAGGTCGTTGACGTCGTTGCCGGCGTAGAGCACCCGCTCGGGCGCGATGCCGTTCTCCTCGCACCACTGCTTGAGCGCGAGGTCCTTGCGGTCGATGCCGTGCAGGACGGGCACGTTGAGCTTGCGCGCCCGTGCGGCGACGACCGGGTTGGTCTCGGTGGACAGGATGAGCACGGGGAGTCCCGCGCGGCGCAGGGCCGCGATCCCGAGCCCGTCACCGCGGTGCACGGTGACGGCCTCATGTCCGTCCGCATCGATCAGCACCCGGTCGTCGGTCTGGGTGCCGTCGAAGTCCAGTACGACCGCGTCGACGTCGTCGCAGGTCGGGATGGCCGCCGTCGGATCGAGCAGCGGGGCCAGGGCGCGGGCGCGCGCGAGATCGGCGGGCTCGTCGATCTCCAGCACCTTCGCGGGGTCGGTGCGCACCAGCGCGGTACGCCCGAAGAAACGGTGGCCCGCGGCGCGGAAGCCGGCCGCGCGCATCGCGTACGCCGTCCCCGTCTCCAGCAGGTCCTGCGGGCGGTCCTGGCGGCGGGGACGGGTGGCCTTGTCGTGGTTCACGCCGTACGCGGAGGCGCCCTCGTCCGCGCCCTCGCGCCAGATGAAGCCGTGGAAGGGCGCGACGGTGTGCGCGGTGTCGGCGCCGCCCTCGGTGACCGCGGCCACGACGCCGTCGATCTCCTCCGCCGTGACGAACGGGCTGGTGCACTGCACGAGCAGCACCACCTCGGTGCTGCCCGGCTCCGCGGAGGTCATCGCCTCGTACGCGTCCATCGCGTGCAGCACCGCGGCCTCGCTCGTCGCGGTGTCCCCGGCGATCGCGGGCGGGCGCAGCACGACGTCGGCACCGGCGGTACGGGCGGCCTCGGCGATCGAGGGGTCGTCGGTCGACACGACCACGCCGGTGACCCGGCGGGCCCGGCGGCACGCCTCGACCGCCCGGGCGATGAGGGGCACGCCGCCGACCGGAGCGAGGTTCTTCCCGGGCACCCCCTTCGAGCCGCCGCGCGCGGGGATGACGGCGAGAACGCTCCGCTCGGTGCTCATGAGGTGACTCCTGTCGTGAGGGTGTGCGTGCCGCACGGGCTTGCGTTCTCGGGGCATCCCGCCCCCGCCGGGCGAGCGTTTCGAGGGCGCCTCGACGCCGCCGGGCGAGCGTTTTCAGGGCGCCTCGACGCCGCCGGGCGAGCGTTTTCAGGGGCGCGGGGAACTGCGCGCTCAGCCACGACGGTGGCGCGGGTAGTCACCGGCCCGAAGGGGCAGTCGCTGTCGTTCCCGGACCACCGGCCGGTGGTGGGTTGCTCGCGCAGTTCCTCGCGCCCCTGAAAAACGCTCGCCCGGCGGCGCAGCCGCGGCCCCGGGGCGCGCCCCACCGCCCTACGCAGTAGTGAGGTCACAGCTGCCCCCAGCGGCGGATGGCGGGGGCTACCCGCTGAACCCCCTGCCGGTAGGCAGTGCGCGCGGAGTTGCGGACGAACTCGCGCACCGCCGCCCGCACGGGCCCCGCCTCGCGCGGGGCGAAGCCCGCGACGGGCTCGCCGGTGGGGTCCAGGCCGTGCCGGGCGAGGACGCCGGGAAGGTAACCCGGCGCGGTGCGCAGCGTGTAGTACGGCTCCAGCGGGGGGAGGGACTCCTCCTCCAGGAGGGCGGCGACCCGGCCGCGCAGGGCCGCGTACGGCGCGGCGCCGTCGACCCCGTGCGTGGACGTCCATTCCGCGGACGCCCGCGGCAGGTGCCCGTCGTCCAGCTCGTCCCACGAGGCGTAGCAGCCGGAGCCGAGGAAGTGGTGGTTGCCGAGGGACTCGCGGATGCCGAGGTCGGTGAGCACCGCCGTGGGTATGCCGCGGTGCAGCGATTCGAGCGCGGCGGTCGAACTGACCGTCACGAGCAGGTCGGTGCGGTCCAGGACCTCGGCCATGTTGCCGTAGACCAGGCGCAGGTTGTCCGGCGGATCGAGGTCGGCCACCAGCTTCTGGTAGGGCTGCTCCTCGATGTGGGTGGTGTGTTCGCCGGGTTTGCTGCGCAGCTTGACGAGCACGTCGCGGCGCGGGTGCAGCCGGGCGTGGGCGACGGCGCGGCGCAGCAGGTGCAGCCGGTCCTTGCGGCTGTCGGGCACGGACGGCTGGACGGCGAAGGTGACGGTGAAGGGCCGCGTCCCGTCGGGTTTGTAGCGGTCGCCGCCGAGGAAGGGCAGCGCGGTCTCGACGATGCTGCCGGTGCGGTGGCCGACGCCCGCGTAGACGTCGCGGAAACGGCGGGCGTCGTCGGCGCTGTTGGCCAGGACGACGTCGGCGCCGGCCCGCAGCAGCAGGCCGTCGGCGAGCTTCTCGTAGACGACGCCGACGTATCCGGTCACGACGACGGGGCGCCGGGAGCGGCCCGCCCAGGCGTGGTTGAAGCCGTGCAGCAGCGCCTGGCAGGTGCCGCCGACGCAGGAGACGACGACGACGTCGCAGGTGTCGGCGCTGGTCTCGGCGAGGATCTCCGCGGCGGTGCGCTCGACCATCGTGTCGGCGGGGATGCCGAGTTCGGCGAGCTGGCGGGGCGTGGGGGTGGCGCGGCCACGCAGCAGGCGCGCGTCGAGCCGGGCGTCCGGGTCGATCCGGCGCGCCACGAGCGCGCCCCATTTCCACCGGGTGTCCGAATCGGCGATCACAGTGACCCGCAGCGGGCCTGACGTACGTGTTGGCACAGCGCCGACAGTAGGAAGCGGGCGGGTGGAATTGACGAATCAAAGGACAACGGGAGGTAAACAGAATGCCGCTACTTTGCACGGAGGGCTTCCGATCAGCGGCATCACCGGTTGGACATTTTCCGTTTACCCAAACGTTCCCCGGTCGCCAAGTACCCCGCGCGGCAAGACCATAGGATTCATCGGGTGGTCAAGCTCTCCGTCATCGTGACGTTCTACAACGTGCAGCAATTCGTGCCCGACGCACTCAAGAGTCTGCGTGCGAACAACCGTCCGGATTACGAGTTCCTGCTGATGGACGACGGGTCCTCGGACCAGACGCCGCAGCTGCTCGAAGAAGGGGCGCGGACCCTGCCCGGCGCACGCGTCCTGCGACGCGACCACGGCGGTGTCTCCGCCCTGCGCAACGCCGGGATCGAGGCCTCCGAAGGCACGTACCTGACCTTCATGGACGGCGACGACTGGATGGCGCCCGGCTATCTGGACCAGCTCGTGCACGCCATGGAGCGGCTGGACGTCGACTTCCTGCGCACCGACCACGTCAAGTGCACGGGCGCCAACCGGGAGGTCGTCCGGGCCCCGCACGGCCGCCGCGGCGCGGTGCTCGCGCCGCGCGACTGCATCCTGCCGGCCGAGCGGCCCTCGCTCGTGGACTACCCCAACCTGCCCTTCGGCGCCTACCACCGGCGCACCGTGGACAACGGCCTGCTGCGCATGCCCGAGGAGCTGCGCACCGCCGAGGACCGGCTGTGGGCGTGGCGGATGCACCTCAATGCCGGGTCCGTGGGCGTCGCGAGCCTGCTCGGGATGCATTACCGGCGTGATGTGACCACGTCGCTCACCCGCATCGGCGACGAGCGCCAACTCGATTTCGTCCGCTCCTGCGAACTCGTCTTCGACATGCTCGCGAAGGACCCCGAAGGCGAGCGCTACCTGCCGAAAGCGATCCGGCAGTTCTGCGCCCTCATCATTTTCCACCTGGAACAGACAGACCGCTTCGAGCCCGCCGTCGCACGCCGTCTGAAGTCGGTGAGCGCCGCTGCTCTCGGCCGGCTCCCCGCCGATACGCTCAACGCGGTCCTGGACGCGATGGATATCGAACGCAGCACGAAAATCCGCCGGTTGCGGTGGCGCTCCGGCGGCGGATCCGGCAGCACCGGCAACGGAACGGCGGCCGCGTGATGGCCACCACCCAGCTGCTCATGGCGTCCACCCTCTACGGGGCCGCGACGCTCGCCGCCGCGATCGACGCCGGCACCCTCCCGCCCGCCGACCGCCGCATCCTCGTGGTCAGCAACAACGCCTCCGTGCCCGAGACACAGCCCGCCCTCGACGAGGCGCCCGGCTTCGCCGCGCTGCGCTCCCGCTTCGACCGGCTGGTCTCCTGGAACGCCTTCGTCAGCCCGCTGCACCCGGGCGGCTGGACCCCGCGCGTCAACGAGATCCCCATGTGGGAGCGGTACGTGCGGGCGCTGTGGGACCTCGGGGACGACGACGTCGAGCTGGTCGTCGAGTCCATCCAGGTCCCGCCGTCGCTGGCCTTCGCCCAGGTCTTCACCGGCGCGCCCATCACCGTCTACGCCGACGGCCTCATGTCGTACGGCCCGACGCGCAACAAGCTCGGCCTGCTCGTCGACACCCGCATCGACCGGCTGCTGCACCTCGACCTCGTGCCCGGCCTGCGGCCGCTGCTGCTCAGCGAGTTCGGCGTCGAGCCGCGGATCGTGCCCGGTGCCGAATTCACCAAGGTCCTCCAGGAGGTCGCCGAGGCCTCCGCCGACGACGACGCCCTCACCGGCCTCCCGCAGGGCGCCGCGCTGCTGCTCGGCCAGTACCTGTCCGCGCTCGGCATCCTCAGCGTGCGCGAGGAGGAGGAACTGCACCTGGCGATGGTGCGCGGCGCCGCCGCGCTCGGCCACCAGGACATCGTCTTCAAGCCGCACCCCACCGCGCCCGCGAGCTGGACCGAGCCGCTGGCCGCCGAGGCCGAACGGCTCGGCTGCCGGCTGACGGTGCTCGACACGCCCGTACTGGCCGAGGTCGTCTACCAGAAGGCCCGCCCCGCGCTCGTCGTCGGCTGCTTCTCCACCGCGCTGCTCACCGCGTCCGCCCTCTACGGCATCCCCGTCGCCCGCACCGGCACGGACCTGCTGCTCGAACGGCTCTCGCCGTACCAGAACAGCAACCGGGTGCCCGTCACGATCGTCCATGCCCTGCTGCCCGACCTCGCCGCCCCGGCGGCCGTACGGTCCTGGACCCCGCCCACCCCGGAGTCCGTCGCCGCCGACCTCACCCCGCTGATCCGCGCGGTCGGCTTCTGCATGCAGTCCGCGGCGTACCCGCACCTGCGGGACGAGGTGGCGCAATGGCTCGCCGCGAACCTCACGAAGCGGACGTGGCCCTACTTCAAGCGCCGCCGCCTGACCTCGCTGGGCCTGCCGGGAGGCGTCCCGGCCAAGCTCTCGTTCGTCCCGCGCAACCGCGTCGTCCGCCGCGTGGCGCGCCGGGCACGCGCCTTGCGCAAGAGGGCACGCTCCTAACGCCTAGAAGGTGTCCGACGGCACGTACGTGCCCCACACCGCGCGGAGCGCGTCGCACACCTCGCCCACGGTCGCGCGGGCGCGCAGCGCGTCCCGCATGGGGTAGAGGACGTTCTCCGTGCCGCCCGCCGCCTTCTGGAGCGCGGCCAGCGCCGCGTCCACCGCGGCGGAGTCGCGTTCGGCGCGGAGGGCGGTGAGCCGCGCGGCCTGGCGTGCCTCGATCGCCGGATCGACGCGCAGCGGCTCGTACGGCTCCTCCTCGTCGAGCTTGAAGCGGTTGACGCCGACGACGACGCGCTCGCCCGCGTCCGTCTCCAGGGCGATGCGGTACGCGTTGCGCTCGATCTCGGACTTCTGGAAGCCGTGCTCGATCGCGGCGACCGCGCCGCCGAGGTCCTCGACGCGGGCCATGAGGTCGAGGGCGGCGGCCTCGACGTCGTCGGTGAGCTTCTCGACGACGTAGGAGCCCGCGAAGGGGTCGACGGTCGCGGTGACGTCCGTCTCGTACGCGAGCACCTGCTGGGTGCGCAGGGCCAGCCGCGCGGACTTGTCGGTGGGCAGCGCGATGGCCTCGTCGAAGGAGTTGGTGTGCAGCGACTGCGTGCCGCCGAGCACCGCGGCCAGGCCCTGGACGGCGACGCGCACCAGGTTGACCTCGGGCTGCTGCGCGGTGAGCTGGACGCCCGCGGTCTGGGTGTGGAAGCGCAGCATCAGCGACTTGGGGTTCTTCGCGCCGAACTCCTCGCGCATCACGCGGGCCCAGATCCGCCGGGCGGCGCGGAATTTCGCGACCTCCTCCAGGATCGTGGTGCGCGAGACGAAGAAGAAGGACAGCCGCGGCGCGAAGTCGTCCACGTCCATCCCGGCGGCGATCGCGGTGCGCACGTACTCGATGCCGTCGGCGAGCGTGAAGGCGATCTCCTGCGCGGGCGAGGCCCCGGCCTCGGCCATGTGGTAGCCGGAGATCGAGATGGTGTTCCACTTCGGGATCTCGGCCTTGCAGTACGCGAAGATGTCCGCGATGAGCCGCAGCGACGGCTTGGGCGGGAAGATGTACGTCCCGCGCGCGATGTACTCCTTGAGCACGTCGTTCTGGATCGTGCCGGTGAGCTTGTCGGCCGGGACCCCCTGCTCCTCGCCGACGAGCTGGTAGAGCAGCAGCAGGAGGGCCGCGGGCGCGTTGATGGTCATCGACGTGGACACCTTGTCCAGCGGGATGCCGTCGAAGAGCACCCGCATGTCGTCGATCGAGTCGATCGCGACGCCGACCTTGCCGACCTCGCCGTGCGCGAGCGGCGCGTCGGAGTCGTGGCCCATCTGGGTGGGCAGGTCGAAGGCGACGGACAGGCCCATGGTGCCGTTGGCGATGAGCTGCTTGTAGCGCGCGTTGGACTCCGACGCGGTGCCGAAGCCCGCGTACTGCCGCATCGTCCAGGGCCGTCCGGTGTACATCGAGGGGTAGACCCCGCGGGTGTACGGGTAGCCGCCGGGCTGCCCCAGCCGCTCGGCCGGGTCCCAGTCGGCCAGCGCCTCCGGGCCGTAGACGGGTTCGATCGGCAGGCCGCTCTCCGACTCGCGCGTCATGCTGCACGCCTCCGCTGTACTCAAGGGCTGAAACAACCGGGATGAACGAATAGGGGTGGGGTGGATGTTTGCGGACCGGCGCGAACCGGCGAAGTTACCGACACGGACTGTAGTGGCGGGCCCGCACGGGGCGCAGCGCCGCGAGCTGGGACCTTCCTCACAGTACGGAGTCCGCGGCCCGGAGCGGTGGAACCGTGCGCGCCGGATACGTGTCTATGCGGGCACAACGGCTGATCAAGGGGATAACCAGCGATGTCGACAGGTATAGGCAGAGGCAGCAGCGGCAGACGACGGCGGATGTCGGTGCCGATGACGGCGGCGGCCGGAGCGGCGCTCGCCGCCGCGCTGCTCAGCGCGTGCGGTCCGGACGGCAGCGGCGCGGACGGCAAGCCGTCGGCGTCCGCGACGGCATCGGTGTCCGACCCGGCGACCACCGCCGCGCCCGCCACGTCCGAGGCCGCGCCGACGACACCGCCCACCACGACGGCGGCGCCCACGACCACGGCGCCGAAGCCCTCGCAGACCCCCGCCACGAAGGCCCCCGCGCAGCCCGCCGCCCTGATGGCGTCGGGCCAGACCAGCGCGAAGGTCCGCGAGCTGCAGGCCCGGCTGGGCCAGCTGCACTTCTTCTCCCGCAACCCCACGGGCTTCTACGGCACCGTCACCGAGCACGCGGTGAGCGACTTCCAGGAGCGGCACGGCCTGTCCGGCAGCGGCACCAGCGTCACCGAGACCACATGGTCCAAGCTCACATCGCTGACGCACACCCCGACGCACAAGGAGCTGTACCCGCCGGCCCCGGCCAAGCCCGAGCAGAAGCTGGACGCGCGCTGCATGACCGGCCGCGCGCTGTGCATCAGCAAGACCACCCGCACGCTGTCGTGGGTCGTCGACGGCAAGGTGCAGGCCACCATGGACGTCCGCTTCGGGTCGCAGTACACGCCGACCCGCGAGGGCCTCTTCCACGTGAACTCCAAGAGCCGCGACCACGTCTCGACGATCTACCACACGTCGATGCCGTTCGCGATGTTCTTCAGCGGCGGCCAGGCCGTGCACTACTCCTCGGACTTCGCGGCGCGCGGCTACGCGGGCGCCTCCCACGGCTGTGTGAACGTCCGCGACAAGGCGGCGATCTCCAAGCTCTTCGACGAGGTCAAGGTGGGCGACAAGGTCGTCGTCTACTGGTGACCCGCGAGCAGGCGGAGGAGCGCGGCCGGGCAGGGGGAATGCGCCCGGCCGCGCTCCGTGTCCGACCCCGGTACGGGGAGAACCGGGGTCATCGGGGCCGATGACCAGTCGGCCTTACTCCCTACAGCGCACGGGCCGTCAGAAGTGTCACCTGCCCGGCGGGCGGGACGGGGAGCGGTGTCCGGGACGGGTGGTGCGGGAGCCCGCGCTGCCGGGCGGGCGCCCGGCGCGGTCGCCCTGGTCGGGCCGGTCCGCGGTGGCCTGTCCCCCGGCGCCCCCGGCGCCCCCGGCGGGGTACGCCGCGGAGGGGTCCTGGCCGTGGTCCGGCGCACCGTACGTCTCGGGTGACTGCGGCGCGTCGACGCGTTCGCCCCAGGAGTTCCAGCCGTCCCCGCGGGAGTACCCGCCCCCGCCGTCCCGGTCGTTCCCCTGGTCGTTGTCGTTGCCCTGCTCGTTGCCTTGTCCGTTGCCCTGGCCGCTCCCCCGGTGGGTGCCCCGGCCGTGGCCGCCCGTACGGGAGCCGTCGCCCGTGCCGGCGTCGGTGCGGCAGGGGGCGGGGGCGCCGCGGCAGCCGCGGACGGTACGGCCGGTGTCGTGCTCACGCTGCGGGGTGCCGGTGGCGCGCGGCGCCGGGAAGCGCGTGGTGGGGCCCGCGGTCCACGGGCCCAGCCGTCCGCCGTCGGGTGAGACGGCCGCGGGCGGGCGGGTCTCCAGCGGGCTGGTGCCCGCGCCGCCGGGGGCCAGCGAGCGGGCGGCCGCGGCCATGCCGACCACGACCCCGCCGAGCGCGAGCGCCGAGACGACCGCGGCCGCCATCACCCGCGGCCTGCGCACCGCGAACGCGGCACGCAGCGCGGCCAGCCGCCCCGGCCGCGGCGCCTCCCCGGTCGCGGCCCGCCCGGCGACCGCGCTGCGGAAGGCGGCGAGCGCGGCGGCCTCACGGGCCGGGTCGAGCACGGGGCCCACCTCGCGGGCGGCGCTGAGCAGCCGCACCAGGCGGTCGGCGGGCACACCGGTCGGCGCGGTGGTGCTGCCGCCGTCGAGCAGTGTCTCGGCGGTGCGGGCGTCGGGCCAGGTCTGGCCGCGGACGGCCGTGCCGCGGCGCTCGGGGCGCGGCACGGGGTAGACCGCCGGGCGGTGCTCGTACCGCCGGGCCCGGTAGGGGTGACGGGCCGGGTGGGGCAGGTCGGTGGATGCGGTGTCACGTCGCGTGTTGTCGCTCATCCCACTCCCTCACAGCGCCTTGGACGCGGAAAACGTCACATCCGCGTTCTGCCGGTCCGCCGGCCGCTGCCCGGGGACGCCACGCCGGCCCTCCTCGCCGTCGCTCCCGCCGTCCTCGTCCCCCTCGCCGTCCCGGTAGCCCTCCCCGCCCCCCTCGTCGGTGTAGTCCAGGATCTCGGCGAGCCGCCGCAGCCCGCGGTGAGTCGCCATTCTCACCGATCCGGCCCGTTTCCCGAGCACTCTTGCCGCACTGGTTGAATCGAGTCCCATCACCACCCGCAGCAGCACCGCTTCCGCCTGCTCCCGCGGCAGCGCCGCTATCGCCGCGAGCGCCCGGTCGGTCGCGACCGCGTCCAGCGCCTCGCCGGCCGTGTCCGACCGGTCCGGCATCTGCACCAGGTCGTCCACCCCGCCGCCGGCGACCGGCCGACGGGCCCGCGCGCGGATGTGGTCCAGCGCGCGGTTGCGGGCGATCCGCGCCGCCCAGCCGCGTATCGACCCGCTGCCGCCGCGGTAGTTGGGCAGGTCACGGGCTATCTGGAGCCACGCCTCGGACGCGACGTCCTCGGCCTCGCCCGGACCGACCAGGCTGCGCACGTAGTTGAGCAACTGCGGCTGCACAGCGCGGTAGACGGTACGGAACGCCCCCTCGTCGCCCTGCTGCGCCGCACTGACAGCGGCCTCCAGAGACTCCGGCAGTTCCACGTCCGGCCCCACCCCCTCGAACACACGGCCAATCCTGCCTCATAAGGGCCTGTGACACTTTTGGTCTGGGATACGCCGTACAAGTCGGCGGCCGGGGACGCTCCTGTGGGGGGAGGCGGCCCCCGGCCGTCGTCACTCGTACCACCCGCCCGGGTGCGCACCCCGCACCCGGGCGCGCGCCACGGAGGAGCCCGCCGTCATGCATGTGGACCGCCTCCCCGACGGCCTCCCCCCGGGCCGGATCGTGGCCGGTTCCGCCCCCGGGCTGTGGATGAGCCACGAACCCGTCGTCGCGCCCGGCCGGTTGTGGACGTCCTGCCACCGCCAGCACCGCCGCACCGGCTGGTACCCGGTGCTGATGGCGTGGCCCTGCGGGCACGGCAACGGGCACGGGCCCGAGGAGGTCGCCACCGTAGACGTCGCCGAGTCGCTGCGCGACTCCTGGCAGTCGTACGAACTGAGCCGCGCGGCGCGGCCGGTGCTCTGGCCCGCGCGCGGCAGGTCCGGGCCCGACCCGACGACGGACGCGGGGCAGAGCGCGGGACTGCGGGTGCCGTTCGGCGCCTGGCCGGGGCTCGCGGCGGCGTCCGAGCCGCACCCGGGGCCGTCGCCGGACGCGGTGGCGCGGGTCGCGGTCGGGCAGATGCTGCACTACTTCACCACCCGCTTCGTGGCATATGTCGCGCTCGTCCGGGTGGACCGCAGCGCCGACATCCCCGCCGCGGTGGGCTGGGAGGCCGACGCGCCCGCGCTGGAGCTGTCCGCGCTGCTGCGGACGTGGGAGGACCGGTTCGGGGCGCGCGTCATCGGCTTCGAGGGCGCCTCGCTCTTCGTCTCGGTGGCCTCGCCGCCGCTCGCGTCGCGGCACGCCGCCCATGTGGCGCTGGAGCACGTCCTGACGGGGGCGACCAATCTGAACGACGGCGGCTTCCCCTTCGCCGAGTACGCGGAGGCGCTGCGCGGCGAACGGCTGTGGTCGTTCTGGTGGGACTGACGGGGACGGCCCCCGGAGCGGGGGCCCGGGGAGGGCGACGCGGGCGTCAACGGGGGACGACACGAGGGGCCCGTACGGGTGAAGTTCGTATGTCCGCCCGCCGCGTTCGAAGCGGCCCCGCCTAGAGTGGTCTTCCGCCGTAGGGCCCGTTCCGTTCACTCTCCTGGAGCCCCGCTGCTGTCCAGCGACCCCGCCTCCGAGGCCGTCACGCCGTCCGTGCCGGCCCCGCTCTCCCCGCCTGCCGCCGCACCGCCGGTGTCGGCTGTGCCGTCGGCGTCGCCGCTGTCCCGTTTCAACGGGGCGCCGGTCGCCGCCGCGCAGGCCGCGCTGCTGGCGTGCTGCGGCAGCACCCGGTGGGCCCGGCGGCTCGCGGCCCACCGCCCGTACCCGACCGTCGAGGCGCTGCTCGCGGCCGCGGAGGAAGCCGCGTACGACCTGACCTCGGGCGATCTCGCCGAGGCACTGGCCGCCGAACGGCCCGCCGCGCTGGCCGACCGGGGCGGCCTGAGCGTGCACACCGCGCTGCGCGCCGCGCACGCCCACTACGAGGCGAAATTCGGCCACTCCTTCATCCTCGCCCTCGACGAGCGGGCCGCCGCCGACCCGGCCGCCGCGCTCGACCAGACCCTCGCCAGCCTGCGGATGCGCCTGGGACACGACACGGACGAGGAGTCCGTGGTCACCGCGGAGCAGCTGCGCGGCCTGTGCCGGGCACGGCTGCTGCGCGCGTTCGAGCCGTCACGTTCACCCGACCGTGCGGGATCGCTCACACCTGGCCCACCCCGCCGTACCGAGGCCGGATCACGTCGCTACGATGGCCGGGGCCGGTGGACCGTACCCGGCCGGGCGTGACCGACACACAGGCCGGCACCCCCTCGCCCCGCTCCCGGAGGGTTTTTTCCGTGCCGGCAGGAACGCTGTACCGCGGCCGGGAAGGCATGTGGTCCTGGGTGGCTCACCGAGTCACCGGTGTCCTCATCTTCTTCTTCCTGTTCGTCCACGTCCTCGACACCGCACTCGTGCGCGTCTCCCCCGAGGACTACGACAAGGTCGTCTCGACCTACAAGACCCCGATCGTCAGCCTGCTGGAGTACGGCCTGGTCGCCGCGATCCTCTTCCACGCGCTGAACGGTCTGCGGATCATCGCGGTCGACTACTGGACCCAGGGCCCGCGCTACCAGAAGCAGATGCTGTGGACGGTCGTCGGCGTGTGGATCCTGCTGATGCTCGGCGCGATCTACCCCGTCCTCGGCCACGCCGCACGAGTCCTGTGGGGGAACTGAGCCATGTCCGCTGACATCTCCGACGCCGTCGAACTGACCGGTTCCAGCGTCGCCCCGTACAGCCCCGCGAACCCCGCCCCGGTCATCGAGCCGCCGCGGGCCCGCACCCAGCGCACCCCGCGCGCCACCCGCACCAACTTCGAGCTGTACGGCTGGCTGTTCATGCGGCTGTCCGGCGTGGTGCTCGTCGTGCTGGTCCTCGGCCACCTGCTGATCCAGCTGGTGCTCGACGGCGGTGTGCAGAAGGTCGGCTTCGCCTTCGTCGCCGGCCGCTGGTCCTCGCCGTTCTGGCAGTTCTGGGACCTGGCCATGCTGTGGCTGGCCATGCTGCACGGCGGCAACGGTCTGCGGACCGTCATCAACGACTACGCCGAGCAGGCCAACACCCGTGTCTGGCTCAAGACGCTGCTGTACACCGCGGTGGTCTTCACCATCGCGCTCGGCTCGCTGGTGATCTTCACCTTCGACCCGAACATCCGCTGAGCCAGGGCTGGGACAGGGAAAGCGACCCCAATGCAGATCCACAAGTACGACACCGTCATCGTCGGCGCGGGCGGCGCCGGTATGCGCGCCGCCATCGAGGCCACCAAGCGCTCCCGCACCGCCGTCCTGACCAAGCTTTACCCCACGCGCTCCCACACCGGCGCCGCCCAGGGCGGCATGGCCGCGGCCCTCGCGAACGTCGAGGAGGACAACTGGGAGTGGCACACCTTCGACACGATCAAGGGCGGCGACTACCTGGTCGACCAGGACGCCGCCGAGATCCTGGCGAAGGAGGCCATCGACGCGGTCCTCGACCTGGAGAAGATGGGCCTGCCGTTCAACCGGACGCCCGAGGGCCGGATCGACCAGCGGCGCTTCGGCGGCCACACCCGCAACCACGGCGAGGCCGCGGTCCGCCGGGCGTGCTACGCCGCCGACCGCACCGGTCACATGATCCTCCAGACGCTGTACCAGAACTGCGTCAAGGAGGGTGTGGAGTTCTTCAACGAGTTCTACGTCCTGGACCAGCTCCTCACCGAGGTCGACGGCGTCAAGCGGTCGGCCGGCGTGGTGGCGTACGAGCTGGCGACCGGCGAGATCCACGTCTTCCAGGCGAAGGCCGTCATCTACGCCTCCGGCGGCACCGGCAAGTTCTTCAAGGTGACCTCCAACGCGCACACCCTCACCGGTGACGGCCAGGCCGCCGTCTTCCGGCGCGGGCTGCCGCTGGAGGACATGGAGTTCTTCCAGTTCCACCCGACGGGCATCTGGCGCATGGGCATCCTGCTCACCGAGGGCGCCCGCGGCGAGGGCGGCATCCTGCGCAACAAGGACGGCGAGCGCTTCATGGAGAAGTACGCGCCCGTCATGAAGGACCTCGCCTCGCGCGACGTCGTCTCCCGCGCGATCTACACCGAGATCCGCGAGGGCCGCGGCTGCGGCCCCGAGGGCGACCACGTCTACCTCGACCTCACGCACCTGCCGCCGGAGCAGCTGGACGCCAAGCTGCCCGACATCACCGAGTTCGCGCGCACGTACCTGGGCATCGAGCCGTACACCGACCCGATCCCGATCCAGCCCACCGCGCACTACGCCATGGGCGGCATCCCCACCAACGTGCAGGGCGAGGTGCTGTCCGACAACACCACCGTGGTGCCGGGCCTGTACGCGGCCGGCGAGGTGGCGTGCGTGTCCGTGCACGGCGCGAACCGGCTGGGCACCAACTCGCTGCTGGACATCAACGTCTTCGGCCGCCGCTCCGGCATCGCCGCCGCGGAGTACGCGCACGCCAACGACTACGTGCCGCTGCCCGACAACCCGGCCGAGAAGGTCGTGGAGCTGATCGAGCACCTGCGCGAGTCCACCGGCACCGAGCGGGTCGCCGACCTGCGGCGCGAGCTGCAGGAGTGCATGGACGCCAACGTGATGGTCTTCCGCACCGAGCAGACCATCAAGACCGCGGTCGAGAAGATCGGCGAGCTGCGCGAGCGCTACCGCAACGTCTCCGTCCAGGACAAGGGCCGGCGCTTCAACACCGACCTGCTGGAGGCCGTCGAGCTGGGCAACCTGCTGGACCTGGCCGAGGTCATGGCCGTGTCCGCGCTCGCCCGCAAGGAATCCCGCGGCGGCCACTACCGCGAGGACTTCCCCAACCGCGACGACGTCAACTTCATGCGGCACACGATGGCCTACCGCGAGTTCGACTCGGCCACCGGTGCCGAGACGATCCGCCTGGACTACAAGCCGGTCGTGCAGACCCGCTACCAGCCGATGGAGCGTAAGTACTGATGAGCACCCCGAGCACCCCGACGCTCGACGGCGGGCACTCCGCGGCCCTGGACGCCGCCGAGGCCGGCGCGTCCCACCTGGTCACGGTCACCCTGCGGGTGCGCCGCTTCAACCCCGAGGTGTCGGCGGACGCCGAGTGGGTCGACTACCAGATCCCGATCGACCCCAAGGAGCGCGTCCTGGACGCGCTGCACAAGGTCAAGTGGGAGATCGACGGCACCCTGACCTTCCGCCGCTCGTGCGCGCACGGCGTGTGCGGCTCCGACGCCATGCGGATCAACGGGCGCAACCGGCTCGCCTGCAAGACCCTGATCAAGGACATCAACCCCGAGAAGCCCATCACGATCGAGCCCATCAAGGGCATGACCGTGCTCAAGGACCTCGTGGTCGACATGGATCCGTTCTTCCAGGCCTACCGGGACGTCATGCCCTTCCTGGTGACCAAGGGCAACGAGCCCACCCGGGAGCGGCTGCAGTCCGCCGAGGACCGCGCGCGCTTCGACGACACCACCAAGTGCATCCTGTGCGCCGCGTGCACGTCGTCCTGCCCGGTCTTCTGGAACGACGGCCAGTACTTCGGCCCGGCCGCCATCGTCAACGCGCACCGCTTCATCTTCGACTCGCGTGACGAGGGCGGTGAGCAGCGGCTGGAGATCCTGAACGACAAGGACGGCGTCTGGCGCTGCCGCACCACCTTCAACTGCACCGACGCGTGCCCGCGCGGCATCGAGGTGACGAAGGCCATCGCGGAGGTCAAGCGCGCGCTGATCACCCGGCGGTACTGACCCCTTCCGTCACCGCTGTTCCCTCCCCGGCCCCCGGGCGCGCTGCGCGCCCGGGGGCCGGGGTGTCGTGCGGTCCGGTTCGGCGGCGCCGCTTACGGCTCGCGCGCGTAGCCGGCCGGGTCGTGGTCGTAGCCGGGGTGGTGGCCGTCGTCCGGGCAGTGGTCGTGATCGTGGTCATGGTCGCCGTCGCCGTCGTCGTTCGCGGGGCGGTTGAAGACGGTGCAGCTCACGGCGTCCTCGCGGGGTGCGGTGACGGTGAAGCCGGGGCCGGTGGCGGTGTTGGACACCGGGAGGACCTGGCCGGTGTCGAGGTCGGTGCAGATGGCGTTCTGCCCGCCCTGGGTGACCAGGTCGTATCCGGACTGCTGGACCTCGCCGACGGTGATGTCGGCGGACGGGTTGGTGCCGAAGCCGGGGGTGAAGGTGACCGAACCGGTGCCGTCGGCGATGGTCGTCTGCCGGTCGGGCAGGCCGGTGACGCCGGAGGTCGTCGTGGACGCGTCGAACGTCCAGCCCGCGCCCGCCGGGACCGAGCCGGTGACGTCCTCGCCGGTCGTGCCCTCGGGCGCGATCTGCTTGACGACGGTGAGGCTGCCGGTGCAGTTGTCCAGGGCCAGGGCGCGCAGTTGCTGAGCCGCCTGGCCGTAGTCGGCGGTCTGGAAGTAGTCGGCCGCGGTGGTGTTGCCGCCGTCGAACTCCGTCGGGCCGGAGATGGCCCGCAGGTTGAGCCCGGAGACGCCGGCCACGCCGCTGCCGACGCCCAGGGCGATGACCCGGGTGTTCTCCGCCTTCACCGCGTTGGCGGAGAAGATGCCGTTCTCGACGTCGACGAAGTGGGTGTTGGCGCCGTCGCCGTGCAGGCTGCCGAAGCGGGTGGGGTTGCCGTCGGTGAGGACGACGGTGGCGTCGTAGTGCTCGGGTGCCTGGGCGACGGCCCACAGCGCGCGGTCCCAGTTGGTGCCGCGGCCCAGGGTCCAGTCCGCGTACAGGCTCTTGAAGGCAGCGGCCCCGGCGGCCGTCGACACCGACTGCAGCCCGGGGTGGTTGGCGCCGACGCTGGTGGCGGGCGACTCCTGGTCGAAGGAGAAGAGGGCCAGCCGGGAGGGGGTGCCGGTGAGCGCGTCGGTGAAGGCGTCGGTGGCCGCCTTGAGCGCGGGCAGCTGGCTGCCGACGGACGCCGACAGGTCGAGCACCACGGCGACGTCGAGTCCGCAGGAGTCGGGCAGCGGCGGGTTGTCGCGGGACGACTGCCACACCCCGCCGGAGCGGGTGGGCAGCGCGTTGCTGGAGCTGTACATGAACTCCCGGGTCGAGCGGTAGGTGCCGCCGCCCTCCAGCGCGGGGGTCTGGAAGCGGTAGGGGGAGGCGACCGAGCCGGAACCGCTGCCCGGGCCGGTGCGCAGCACGGGGTTGGTGTACCAGCCGGCGGGCGCGGCGACCTGGCCCACGGTCAGGACGCGGCCGTTGTTCGCCCCGCCGGTGGCCGTGTCGGGGACGACGAAGCTGCAGTCGCCGTCCGCGTCGGAGGTGCACTGCGCCCAGGGGTCGGTGAGCGGGTCGGTGGCGTCCGCGCTCGCGTAGAGGGCGAGGCGGACGCCCGCCAGCGGGGCGGGGGTGTCGGTCGCGGCCCGGTCGCCGCCGGTCCTGACGGTGACGACGCTGCTGTCCGCGCCGGGCGCCGGTACGACGCGCGGGGCGGGTGCCCCGGCCGCCGCACCGGCGGTGGCGGCCGTGCTCAGCGCGAGCGCGAGGGCTCCCGCTGCGGCAAGGCGGAGTCCGTGCTTCATCGCGGCCTTTCTGTCTGCTGCCTGCTGCGGGCCGCCTGCCGCGAGCTGTCTGCTGCGTGCTGTCCGCCGCGTGCTTGCCGGCCGCCGGGCGGCACGGTCGTGACGCGACCTCACGACAGAGCGGTTTTTTACCACGATAAGAGCATGATCAGGACTTTACGGGCGGGCGCGCCGGTCCCTTTCCCGTCCGTCCCGGCTCGGGAGCTGCTCCGGGGTGGGCCGGGTCAGAGCTGGCCGAGGATCGTCGGGTCGGTGATCTCGGTGTCGCGGGCCAGCAGCAGGGCCTTGCTGAGGATGAGGCTGAGCGTGCGATCGCCGTCGAAGGGCAGGTAGCCGGGGTCGGCGGCCCTGCTCCCGCCGGGGACGATGCACAGGTAGCGGTCCTGCGGGGCGATGAGGATGTTGCCCGAGCCGAGGTGGATCCGGTACGTGTGCCGGTCGCCGCGCACATGCAGGAAGCGGCCCTCGACCGCGCACCGGTCGGCTATCGCGAGCCGCGGGAGGAGGCGGGCGAGGACGTCACCGCGGCCCTGCGCGGAGACGGTCAGCTCACCGAAGCCGTAGCGGTGCCAGTAGTCGCGGTACCGGCCTTCCGGCCCGCCGTCCTGCCAGGTCGGATCGTTGCCGACGCTGGCGACGCCGACGAAGAGGTCGACGTCCCGCAGCACCTCGCTGAGCACGAGGGGCGGGACCTCCGCCAGCGGCAGCGGCGGGACGTGCTCGGCGCCGCGCAGCGGCCCGTACTCGTCGCCCCACGAGTGGGCGTAGTTGCGCGGCGCACCGGCAGGGTAGAAGCGGACCTGGTCGGTGGCCAGGTGCAGGAAGCTCCCGGAGTCGGTGAGGTCGTGCGCGTCGCCGCCCTGGACCCAGAATTCCGCGCGCAGCCCCCACTCGGGCAGCTCACGCTCGGCGGGCGGGTAGCTGTCGTCCACCGCCAGCCGCAGCTTGCTGCTCCAGCCCCGGGCGGCGGCCAGCGACTGGAACTGGTGCTGGCGCAGCACATGCGCGGCGAAGCGGTTGGAGTACGTGGCGGTGCGGCGCTCGGCGTCGGTGAGCAGGTACACCTCGCGGTGGGCCTGCTTGAACGGCTGGGTGATCCCGTGCCGCTCCAGCCACTCCCGCCAGGCCATGACCTCGGCGACCTCCCGGCCCACCGGATGCCACAACTCGACGGTGCCCCCCTCGCGCGGGAGGGGCGCCCCGGCGAGGGTGCGCAGCTCGCCGTCCGCGAAGCCGCAGGCCCGGCCGTCGACCGTCCACAGCAGGCGGCGGGCGAGCGTGCCGACCAGCGGATGGTCGAGGAGGCGCTCGCGCCACTCCGCGTACGCCCACCGGCGGCGGGCCAGGAACTGCCGGTCCAGCCGCTCGGACTGGGCGCCGAGCATGCGCTCGACGTCCTTGGCGGCAGCCTTGAGCGCGGCGACCTCCTCCGGGTGGTCGCGCCGCACCGCCGCCGGAACGCCCTTGACCTGCTTTCCGGCCGCGTTGCGCCACGTCAGGACGGCCTTTCCGGCGCGTACGGCCAGCTCGCCGTGCGCGTGCCGGAGCAGCCCGACCTCGGTGAGCCCGTAGGCCGGCACCGCCAGCTCCTCGACCTCCTCCCGGCTCAGACCCAGCGCCTCGGCCCGCGCCTCCAGGGCGCGGTCGATCTGCTTGAGCGTGCTCCGGAAGGTGACCCGGGCGGCGAGCCGGGCCAGTTCGCCGAGGGCCGCCTCGCCCTCGCAGCGGGCCAGCGCCGTCACCCCGGCGTTGGCGAGCTTGGGATTGCGCGGCCCGTGCCCGGGGACCTTGCGCACGCACACGTCGACGAGGAAGCCGAGCGCGCGCGGGATCGCCGGGTGCGGCGGGAGGAGCGCGAGCGTCCAGGCGAGGCCGCGCAGGGCGTTGGCGTTGTAGGGGTCGATCAGCGCGTTGGTGTCGGGACCGTAGTCGATCTCGTCGCGGTACGGCACGGTGCGCGGCCGCCCGACGAGACCGAGCCACGCCGCCGCCTTGTCCCGCAGCGCGTCCGCGCCGATCCGCTCGATCAGCGCGCGGGCCTCCTTCTCCCAGCGGGCGGTGGGGCGTGCGGCGGTCGCGGTGGCGGCGTGCCGCAACAGCGCCGTCCAGGGCTCGCCGAGCAGCGTGGCGGTGGCGAGTGCGTCGTCCGCCCAGGCCTCGCCGGGGTTGACCGGCGGATCGGGGAGCTGCTTGAGCAGGGGCACGTAGTCCGGGTGCGCGTAGCCGGAGGCGACGCTGCGGCGCATGACGGCGACGACTCCCGCCGGTACGGCGCGGCCCGCCTCTCTTTCGGCCCGCGCGAGCAGGTCGGGGCGGTGGCCGCGCCACGTGAGGCTGAGGGTGTCGTACGCCGCGAGGCGGGCCGCGCGGTCCTCGGTGAGCGGGTCCAGGCCCGTGCCGCGCGCGGCGAGGACGATCAGCAGGAGCAGCCCGCTGCGCGACTCGTCGTCGGCCGGCGGGCGGTCGCGGTAGCCGTCCGTCAACCGCCCTACGAGCGCGCGGCGCTGGTCGCGCGACAGCGCGTCCAGGCTGGCCAGCATCTTGCTGCCCGCGCCGGTGTCCGGCACATCGGGTCCGTGGAAGGCCCAGCGCAGCCGGTCGGCCAGCCGCTCCAGATCCACCCCGTCCACCCCGTCCGCCCCGGCGGCCGTCGCGAGCGCGCGCACCGCCACCACGTGCTCCCCCATGACGGCCATCAGCCACCCACCAGCGGCACGAGCTTGAGGAAGACCACCTCGGCGGCCCCGGAGGACAGATCGACCTCCTCGTCCAGGTCTTCTATCTGGCGATCGCCGACGAGCAGCAGGAATCCGTTGCGCCCGAAGGCCTCGACGGCCAGCGCGAACTGCCCCTCGGCGTCCAGGCGGCGCGGGGTGCGCAGCCGGTAGCCGTTGAGGGTGCGCTCGGTGTCGGTCGGCTGGACCAGGCCCCGGAAGAGGCCGGACTGCCGCGCGTTGTACTCCGCCACCTCCTGGAAGACCCGACGCCTGATCACCTCGCGGGCGCTGACGCGCTCCTCCGCGAACTCCAGCCCCCAGGAGTCACGGGTCTCCCCTGATGTCGTCTCGTCGACGAAGGTCACCATTCCCATGACCGAGAGCGTAGGGGTGACCACTGACAGCGGCGGGGGCGCGGGCGGTGCGGGGCCGGGGCGGGCCACGGGCTCGGGCTCGGGCACGCCGTTGCGGCCCGATGGTCGGAAAATCTTGCCGGATGAGAAAAGTTTTCCACAGGGCATGTTTTCCGATTCGGAAAGAATGCTAGCTTGAGGGTCACAGGGAGGACGGAGAACGGAGAACGAGGGGGCGGTCCGGGTGGACGGACAGACGGAGGGGCCCGCGGGCGAGCGGGTGGGCGAGCAGGCGGCGGGGCTGCGTGAGCGGAAGAAGCAGCAGACCCGGCGGGCGCTCAGCGAGGCCACGATCGCGCTCGCGGTCCAGCGCGGTTGGTCGAATGTGCGGGTCGAGGACATCGCCGCGGCGGTGAACGTCTCGGAGCGCACGTTCCGCAACTACTTCTCGGGCAAGGCGGAAGCGGTCGCGGCCACGCATCTGGACCGGATGGCCCGGGTCGCCCGGGCGGTCGGCGAACGGCCCGCGGTGGAGCCGCTGTTCGAGGCGATAGGGACGGCGCTGCGGTTCGAGTTCGCCCCCGAGGACAGCGCGGCGCACCAGCGACGCACCCCTCGCCGGCAGCACCGCGAGGCGATCTGGGAGGTGCTGACGGAGCCCGCGGTGCAGGCCGAGGTGATGCGCGCCGACCAGGAGGCGCAGGGTGTGCTCGCCGAGGCGATAGCGGCGCGGACGGGTACGGACGCGGTGGCCGACCTCTACCCGAAGCTGGTCGCCTCCGCGGTCGGCGCCGCGATGGGCGCGACGCTGTCCCACTGGCTGCGGGCCGATCCCCCGGTCCCGCTGGCCCCGTTGATAGACGAGGCGCTGGAACACCTGCGCAAGGGCCTGTCCTCGCCGGGACCCGCCCCCGCGGAGAGCTGACACCCGCGGCGCGAGGCCGCGGACCGCGTCACGCCACACCTCAGCTGTGACGTGTCGAAAAACAACCGTGCGTGGAGAGTTGGGAGGAGTGCGTCCTGATGAGCGGGAACATTGCGGGTGGAACGAGCGGAACGGACGGAACGGACACGGGGCACGTGGCCGCCGAGGACGTCGTGATCGTGGGCGGCGGCCCGACCGGGCTCATGCTGGCCGCCGAGCTGGGGCTGCTGGGCGTGCGGTCGCTGGTGCTGGAGAAGCTCGCGGAACCGGGGCGCGAGCCGAAGGCGAACGGCCTGGTGGGCCAGGTCGTCCAGGCGCTGGACCGGCGCGGGCTGTGCGAGCCGCTGACCGGTGAGCCGGGGGCGCCGCGGCCCAACAGCACGGGCTTCATGTTCTCCGGGATGCCGCTGGATCTGAGCCTGCTCGAGGAGAGCCCCGTCTACACCGTGGCGGTGCCGCAGCAGCGGATCGCCCAGGTGCTGGAGGAACGGGCGCGTGAGCTGGGCGCCGAGATACGCGCCGGCCACGAAGTGGTGGGCCTGGCCCTGCGGGAGGACGGGGTCGAGCTGAAGGTGTCGGGCCCGGAAGGGGCGTACGAGGTGCGGGCGCGCTACGCCGTCGGGGCCGACGGTGCGCACAGTCCGGCCCGCAAGCTCGCCGGGATCGGCTTCCCCGGGGTGACTTACGACCACTCGGTGGCCCGCCACGCGCATGTGTCGGTGCCCGCGGGATGGGCCGACGCCGCGGGGCTGCACGTGCCGGGTGCCGGGACGGTGCCGCCGTTCCTGCCGCTGCGCACCGAGCGGGGCGCCTTCACCTGGGCGCCGCTGCCCGGCCGGCCGCCGCTGGTGGCCACGATCGAGTGGGAGCCGGTGGAGGGGGACGAGCCGATGAGCCTGGAGGAGATGCGGGCGAGCACGGCCCGGGTGCTCGGCGTGGAGGTCCCCTGGGCGGCGCCCGAGGGTGCGGGCCCGCACGTGCTGCGGCGGCTCAAGGGCGGCAACACGCGGGTGGCCGAACGGATGCGCACGGGGCGGCTCTTCCTGGTGGGCGACGCGGCCCATGTCTACGCCTCGGGCGGCGGACCGGGCCTGAACGCCGGGCTCCAGGACGCCGTCAACCTCGGGTGGAAGCTCGCGGCTGCCCTCGCCGGTACCGCGCCCGAGGGCCTGCTGGAGAGCTACGACACCGAACGCGGCGCCGCCGCCCGCCGCACCCTGCTCTCCGCGCAGGCCCAGCACGCCCTGCACATGCCCGGCAGTGACGTGGACGCGCTGCGCCAGGTGATCGGCGAACTGCTGCGGGACGAGCGGGCGGTGGCGCGGGTGGCCGCGCTGATAGCCGGTTCCGACCTGCGCTACGCCATGGGCGGCGGTACGGCGGGCCCGGCGGCGGACGGGCATCCGCTGCTGGGCGGCTTCGCGCCCGATGTGCCGCTGGAGACGGCGGAGGGGCCGGTGCGGCTGGCCGAACTGGCGCGGAGCGGACGCCCGTTGCTGCTGGACCTGACGGAGGGGGCAGCGGCCGCGGAAGTGGCGGAGGGCTGGTCCGCGCGCGGGGCTGCGGGGGTGGACGTGGTGCGGGTGTCCGTCCGGACACCGGGGGCGGCCCCCTTCACGGCGGCGCTGATCCGTCCGGATTCCTATGTGGCGTGGGTGAGTTCGGCGACGGAGCCCGACCCGGAGGAGCTGGCGGAGCTGCGCGCGGCGGGAGGGCGGTGGTTCGGGGCGGCGTAGGGCGCGGGCCCGCCCGAGGGGACGCGGCGGGTGCGTCGCCCGCCCGCGGGGCGGACCGGGTGCGAGCGTGCGGGGTGCGGCTGCGCGGGCCGGGCGCGCAGGGTGACCTAACCGTGCGGGTGCGGGTGCGCGGGTGCGGCTGCGCGGGCCGGGCGCGCAGGGGGGCCTGACCGTGCGGGTGCGGGTGCGCGGGTGCGGCTGCGCGGGGTGCGGGTGCGCGGGCCGGGCTGACGGTGCCGGCGCGCGGGGCGGGGTGTCGGTGGGGGTGCCTAGTCTGCTGGCCATCGGAGGACGGCGCCCCGCCCGGGGCGCCAGGCGCAGGGGTGGGCGATGGCGATCTTGCTGGCGACGCGGCTGAACGCGGCATTGGGGCGGGACGAGAAGGAGGGAGTGCACGGGCGGTCGTTCGACGACACGGAGGTGGGGCGGCTGGTATCGGGCCTTCCCGAGCCCGAGCAGCGCAGGGCGGCGCTGCATCTGCACGAGGAGCTGTGCGTGGCCACCCGCCAGGGGCCGGGCGAGCACGCGGTGCGGGCGCTGGCGGCGATGCCGCTGCGGTGGACGGCGGAGCAGGCGGAGGAGCTGGCCGGGCGGGTCATCGGGCGGCTGCCCCGGGTGTGGACGCGCAGCTACGGCATGCTCGCGCTGCCGGTGGCGGCGGCGGAGGTGCTCGGTCCGGACGAGCAGCTCGCGCTGCGGGCCGACGTCACGCAGGTCGCGCGCTGGCTGCCGCTGGTCGACGCCACGCAGGGGGAACGCTCCCGGCTGGGCCGCCGGTTGGACGCGCTGCTGCTGCCGGACGGCTCGGGCCTGCACTGGACGGTGCTGGACGACGACGACGCGTACGGACCGCGGATGCGGGCCGAGCACGCGGGGGTGCTGGCGTCGGCCGGGGTTCCGGAGCTGCTGGCGCACTGCGTGACGCTGGAGCAGGTCAGGGCCGGGGCGCGGTGGCGGGCGCAGGCGGCGGAGCTGGTCGGGGCGGCGCCGCGCGGGGCGGAGGCGGTGCGGGCGCTGGTGGCCGGCTTCGCGGAACTGCCGGAGGGCCGTGCGGTCATGCGCTGGACCTACGGGGAGGTCGGCCGGATGAAGGGGCTGACCGGCCGGGCCAACACCTTCCTGGTGCGGGGCCTGCTGTGGGTGCTGGCGGATCTGGCGGCGGCGGACGCGGGCGCGGGAGGAGAGGAGGCGGTGCGGCTGATCGCGGAGTGCGCGCGGAACGCCGGGACGGGGACCGGCGGCAAGGGCGGCCAGTCGCGGGGCGAGCAGGTGGCGAACACCGCGGTCGTGGTGCTCGGCGGCTTCGACGGCGGCCTGGGGGCGGTCGCGGTCGGCGAACTGGGCTCGCTGCGGCGGGCGGTGGCCCATCAGGGCGTGCTGAAGAAGGCGGAGCGCGCCCAGCGGGAGATGGCCGCCCGCTCGGGCCTGGCGCCGTCGCAGTTGCGGGAGCGGGCGGTGCCGACGGCGGGGCTGGACGGGGAGCACCGCCGGGAGGTGGCGCTGCCGGACGGCACGACGGCGGTGCTGGCGGCGGACACGTCGGGGCGGGCGTCGCTGACCTTCGTGACGGCGGCGGGCCGGCGGGTCGCGGCGCCGCCCGCGTCGGCGAAGCGGGAGGCGGCCGGTGAGGTGGCGCGGCTGCGGGAGGAGCTGAGGGGGCTGCGCAAGCTGCTGGCGGCCGAGCGGGTCCGGCTGGAGGAGCTGCTGGCGGCCGGGGTGAGCTGGAGCGGCGCGGACTGGCAGCGCTGCTACGCCGACCATCCGATGGTCGGTGCGCAGGCGAAGGCCCTGCTGTGGGAGGTCCGCCCGGCCGCGGACGACAGGGCGGACGACAGGGCGGACGACAGGGCGGACGACAGGGCTGAGGGGGAGCACGGCTGGCGGGCGGGGCTGCCGGAGCGGGCCGGGGCGGGGTGGGTGCTGGCCGGGGCGGACGGCACGGCGGTCCCGGTGGGCGGCACGGACCGGGTGCGGCTGTGGCATCCGCTGCGCGCAGAGGTCGCCGAGGTCGCGGCGTGGCGGACGGAGGTGACGGAGCGGCAGCTGCGGCAGCCGTTCAAGCAGGTCTTCCGGGAGATCTACCCGCTCACTCCCGCGGAGGAGGCGACCGGCGGCTACTCCAACCGCTTCGCGGCGCACGTGCTGCGTCTCGGGCAGGCGCGCTCGCTGATGTCGGCGCGCGGCTGGTCCTCGAAGCACCTGGGCCACTGGGACGGAGGGGCGGAGGGCGAGGCGGTGCGGGAGATCCCCGCGGCGGGCCCGGTGGGGTGGCGGGCCCGCTTCGACTACCAGCTGGTCGAGGAGGTCCGGCCGGAGTCGGGCCTGGCGGAGGTGTGCTCCACCAACCGGGTGCGGTTCGAGCGGCAGGCGGCGGCCGGCAGGTCCTGGGTGCCGGTGGCGCTGGCGGAGGTGCCGCCGCTGGTGCTGAGCGAGACGCTGCGCGACGTGGACCTCTTCGTCGGGGTGGCGTCGATCGCGGGTGATCCGCAGTGGCGGGACGCGGTGGAGGGGCGGCTCGCGGCGCGCTGGGACGCGGCGGCGTTCGGGGAGCTGCCGCAGTCCGCCGAGGTGCGCAAGGAGGCGCTGGCCCGGCTGCTGCCGCGGACCAGGATCGCCGACCGGGTGGAGCTGGCCGGGCGCTTCCTGCGGGTGCGCGGCGACCGGGCGTCGTACCGCATCCATCTGGGCTCGGGGAATGTGCTGGTCGAGCCGCACGACGCGTATCTGTGCATCGTGCCCGCCCGGCAGCAGGGCGCGGCCGGGCGGGTCTTCCTGCCGTTCGAGGAGGACGGCGGGATGCTCGCGGTGGTGCTGTCCAAGGCGTTCCTGCTGGCGGACGACGCGTCGATCACCGATCCGACGATCACCCGCCAGCTGCCGCCACCTGCGGCGGAGGGAGCGCCGGTCAGCGGCGGGTGATGCGCAGGACGCCGGTCTCGGTGCCCTGGTAGAGGGTGCCGTCGGGGGCGGTCGTGCCGGTCATCTGGAGCGGGTTGTAGAGCAGGCCGAGTCCGATGGCGGAGGTCTTCACGGCCTTGCCGGTCGCCGGGTCGAGGGCCGCGTAGGAGTAGGTCGCGAAGGTGTTGGAACCGACGACGTCCGTGGGGCCGCTGACGGTGACGGTGTAGAGCAGGCCGTCGCCGAGCGAGAGCCGGGGCAGCGCCGCCGACTTGGCGGTGCTGTTCCACACCACGTGGCAGCCGTTGCCGTCGGCGTCCACGTCGATCCGGCTCAGCCCGCCGTCGAAGCCCGCCGAGGACGGGACGCTGGGCGGGGCGCCGTCCGGGAGGGCCGGGTAGGCGTAGCCGAAGGTGTTGGTGACGAAGACGCTGCGGCCGCTGGCGATGACCGCGTCCTCGGTACCGCTCTGGGCGTACTGCGTGAGGACGGGTGTGCTGCACACCGGGTCGGGGCCGTCGGCGACCCGGTAGACCAGCAGGTTCTCGTGCGGGGCGGCGTTGTCGGTGAGGGTGACGTACTCGGTGCCGTCGCCGGGGCCGAAGAAGCTGGGGGTGGCGCCGGTGCCCCAGGTGAGCTGGCCGGGTTTGCGGCCGGGGCCGCGGTCGTAGGGGGCGCGCCAGTCGATCACGGGCGTGCCGTCGGCGGTCTCGCTCAGCAGGTAGAGCGCGTGGTCGGTGGCGACGGCGGTGAGGCCGGGCACGGTGGAGATGCTGTTGCCGATGCCCTCCCCCGTGCTGAGGGTGTGCACGGCGCCGGTCGTGGTGTCGGCGGTGCCGATGACGCCGCCCGCGCTCGCGAACCACACGCGGCCGTCCCAGCCGGGGCTGAGCCCCACGATGGCGTCGTCGGCGGGCAGCGCCCCGGTCAGCGAGGTGGACCCGTCGACCGTCAGTGCCCAGGAGCCGCCCTGCCGGTGGTGGCCGATGCGCAGCAGGTTGTCGTTGCCGTCCACGACGACGAGCGCGTCCGACTGGTCGAGGTAGGCATAGACGCCGCCGAAGAGGCTGCCCTTCGCCAGGCCGAGGGAGGCGAAGTCGTCGCCCGTCGCCGGGTCGAGCAGGTGGACGGTCGGGGTCTGCCCGAAGATCGTGGTGCACAGCGTCACGGGGTAGCCGTCCGCGCCGATGACGACGGTGGGGCAGGCCGACGCCAGCGCCGTACGGGTCCAGGCGACGGAGCCGGTGCCGGGTCCGGCGTAGGGGGTGGTGTCGCTCGACGCGCTGTCACCGTGCATGGTGGCGGTGCCGTTGGGCGCGGTGGCCGGGTTCTGCGGGGGCAGCGGGCCGAAGCCGGGGGTCGTGGCGGAGGCCGTCGCGGTGGCGGTGAGCGCGGCGACGGCGGCGGTCGCCAGCGCCGTGAGCAGACGGCGGCGCGGGGCGTGCGGACGCATGGGCGGGGTCCTTTGCGGCAGGGGTCGGATGCCCGGCGGCCGCCCGCGGTCGTACGAGGGTGCGGAGAAGGGGTGTACGGGGCCGCCCGGCCGGAAGCGGGAAGGAAGCAGCGGCCCTCGTACGGACGAGGTGTCGGAACGAGAGAAGGCCGCGTCAGCTGACGCGGCGACACCCGGTGGTGGTGGCGCGGCCGTGGTCCACATGGCGGCGGCTCACCAGCAGGGTCATGACATCCAGCCTAGCGACGCCGTCCCCCGGCTGTCGATGCCGCCGCCCCCGGCCGCACCGGTACTCACCCGGGCCGTACGCGCCCCTGCCCGGGACACCGGCGGCCGTGCCCGCCTGTCCTCGGGCACGGCCGCCGGCGGGCGCGGGACCTCAGCGGCGGGCGCGCGAGTCGCCGAAGATGATGCGGTAGGCGATGAGGAGGACCAGCGAGCCGCCGATCGCGGCCACCCACGTCCTGCCGTCGAAGAAGTGGTGCGGTACGGGCCTGTCCCACAGCTTCGCGGACAGCCAGCCGCCGAGGAAGGCGCCGACGATCCCGATCAGGGTGGTCCCGATGAGCCCGCCCGGGTCGCGGCCCGGCAGGATGATCTTGGCGATGGCGCCCGCGAGCAGTCCCAGTACGATCCATCCGATGATGCCCATGTCGGCCGCCTGCCCCTGAACCCGCGTCACACACCTGTACGGATCCGCGCGGCGCGGCCGCCGTCACATCCCGGCCGCGCCCCGCCCGGCGAAGATCTCCCGGGCAGCCGTGACGCCGTCGGGGGCTGCGGGGAATCCGGCGTGTCCGGCGAGCCGGGTGAGCGCTCAGCGCCCCGCCGGGCTCGACCCCACCGCCTCGGGCGCCGTGAGACCGGGCGGCGGCGGCGCTCCCGGCAGGCTCACCCGGACGGTGAGGCCCGCGCCCTTCGCCGTGTCGAGCCGCACCGTGCCGTGGTGGGCCTGGACGACGGCGTGCACTATCGCCATGCCGAGCCCCGCCCCGCCCGTGTCGGGGGCGCGCTCCGGGTCGGCCCGGAAGAAGCGGTCGAAGGCGCGTTCGGCGTCCCGCGCGTCCAGGCCCGGCCCGGCGTCGCTCACCCGCAGCCGCACCCCGCGCACGCTGCCGCGCACCTCGATGACGACCGGCGCGTCCGGCGGTGTGTGCACCCGCACGTTGCTCAGCAGGTTGCCGACGACCTGCCGCAGCCCCGTCTCGTCGCCGAGCGCCCACACCGAGCATCCGCTGCCCGCTCCCCCCTGCTCCGGGAGCAGCAGCGTGACCGGGCGGCCGGGCTGCTGCGCGGCCAGGTCGGCGGCGGCGTCGCGGACCAGCGCGCACAGGTCGACCGGGTGGAAGTCCAGTCCGGGCCGCTCCTCCAGGCGGGCGAGCGCGAGGAGTTCGTCGACGAGGCGGCTCATCCGGGCGGCCTCGGCGGAGACCCGGCGCAGCGCCCGTTCCTTGTCGTCGGCGTCGAGCATGCCCTTCTCGTACAGCTCCAGGTAGCCCTGCACGGAGGCGAGCGGGGTGCGCAGTTCGTGCGAGGCGTCGGCGAGGAAGTGCCGGAGCTGGGCGGTGGCGCGTTCGCTCTCGGTCACGGCGGTCTCGATCTGCTGGAGCATCGCGTTGAGGGCGGTGCTGAGCTGCTGCACCTCGCTGGAGCCGTACCGCCCGGTGGCGATCCGCCGGGACAGGTCCCCCTCGGCGATGGCGGAGGCGGTCTCGACCATGGCCTCCAGCGGGCTCAGCCGCCGCCGCGCCGAGGTCAGCGAGCCGACCGCGAGCAGCGCGAGCAGTACGAACCCGGCGACGAACTCCCAGCCCAGCAGCTTGTGGATGGCGCGTTCGACCCCGCTGTAGCGCATGCCCTGCACGACCATGCTGCCGTCGCCGAGCCGGGTGACGACGACCCGGTAGTCCGTCCCGGCCGCCCGTACGTTGACGGCCCGTCCGCTGCGGGCGAGGTCGGCGGGGTCGGGCAGGGCGGCGGTGACGTCGGCGCGCACGCGGTTGTCGGTGCCCATGCCGTTCTCGCACACCGTGGAGTTGCGGCCGTCGGGGTCGAGGACGACGAAGAGGTCCTGCTTGAAGGCCTTGGCGAAGGGCAGGCCGCCCCCGCCGTCGTCCCCGTCGTGACCGGTCTGCAGGATCGTCGCCAGCGTGCACAGCTGCTGGAGCCCGTTGGCGGTGACCGGGGTGCTGCGCAGCGAGCGCTGCGAGTCGCTGAGGGTGTGGTCTATCTCGCTGCCCAGCACCATGTCGGTGGCCATGACGCTGAAGGCGGCGGTCGCGAGCAGCCCGAGCGCGACGAAGGCGACGTTGGCGAGGGTGAGCCGGGCGCGCAGCGTCTTCGGTCCGGGCAGCAGCCGCCCGCTGCCGCACAGCACTCCGCCCCGGCGTCCCGCCGCGTCGCGCTTGCGGCGGCTCGACTCCGCCGCGAACCACGCGTAGGCCCACGGCAGCAGCCGCTTGCTCATGTGCTCACACCCGTCCGGTCCCCGCCGCCCCCGTGCCCGTCCCCGTCCCCGCTCGCGGGCCCGTCATGTGCCCTCGACCGCCCGCAGGCCGTAGCCGACCCCGCGCCGGGTCTCTATCAGCGGCGGGCCCAGCCGGTCGAGCTTGCGCCGCAGGTAGGAGATGTACGTCTCGACGACGGTGGAGGGCACCACCGTGTCGTACTGCCAGACGTGCTGGAGCAGTTGTTCCTTGGAGACGATCCGCCCGGAGTTGCGCAGCAGGTGCCGCAGCAGGTTGTACTCGGTGGGCGTCAGCTCGACGGGCTGGCCGGAGCGGCGGACCGAGTACGTCGCCTCGTCCATCTCCAGGTCGCCGTGCCGCAGCACCCGGTCCGCGACGCCCGTGGTGCGGCGGGTACGGCGCAGCACCGCGTGCACGCGCGCGACGACCTCGTCCACGCCGAACGGCTTGGTGATGTAGTCGTCGCCGCCCAGCGCGAGCCCGGCGACGACGTCGCGCGGGGCGTCCCGCGCGGTGACGAAGATGACGGCGAGGTCGTCGCCCTCGCCGTCCCGCCCCGCCGGGTGTTCGGCGCGCAGCGCGCGGCACAGCTCCCAGCCGTTGCCGTCGGGCAGCATCACGTCGAGGAGCACGAGGTCGGGCCGGTGGGCGCGGACCGCGGCCAGGGCTTCCCGGCGGGTGGCCGCGCAGTGCACGGTGAAGCCGTTGTACGTCAGCGTGATGCGCAGGATGTCCGCGATGCCCGGCTCGTCCTCGACGACGAGCACGGTGGGAGCCGTACCGACAGCTGTCTCCATGCGTCAAGTATCCGCACACCGGGTGTCCTCCGGGGGGCGCGAACTTTGGAGTTCCTTGAGAGAAGGCCGTTCGGCTTGGTGGGCGCGCTTGTCACGGCTGACTCTGGTGGGGGGCGAGTGATCACGGCACGACCGTGCGCGACCGTGCGCGACCGCACGAGGCCGCGTACCGGGCCGCAGCACAGACGAAGACGACGCAGATGACGCAGACGAAGATGATGGGGGATGGATCGTGGCCGCTCTGGCGCGATGGTGCTTCCGGCACAAGTGGGTGGTGATCCTGCTGTGGGTGGCGGCGCTGCTCGGCGTCGGCACCGCGAGCAGGATCGCAGGTGACGCCTACTCGAACGACTTCTCGCTCCCGCACACCGAGTCGAGCAAGGTGCTCGACCTGCTGGACAAGGCCGTGCACAGCCAGTCCGGCGAGAGCGACACCGTGGTGTGGCACACCGACTCGGGCTCGGTGAAGGACGCGGCGGTCAAGGCGAAGATCCTGCCGATGCTGGACAAGGTCCGGCACCAGAAGGACGTCGGCCAGATCGTCAGCCCGTACGACCCGGCCGGCGCGACGCAGATCAGCAAGGACGGGAAGACGGCCTACGCCCGCGTGACGTACGACGTCCTCGGGCAGACGCTGACCGCCGACCAGGTGCACGCCCTGGTCGACACCGCGCACTCGGCGCGCGCGGACGGGCTGAAGGTGGAGGTCGGCGGTGACGCGGTCGGCCAGATCGAGCAGCCGCCGCCGGGGCTGAGCGAGTTCGTGGGCATCGCGGCCGCGGCCGTCGTGCTCTTCCTGGCGTTCGGCTCGCTGCTGGGCATGCTGACGCCGATCATCACGGCGCTGCTGGCGATCGGTATCGCGTCGTCGATGATCACCCTGCTCACGCACGTCGAGAACGTGCCGGACTTCTCCGGCCAGCTCGCGATGCTGGTGGGTCTCGGTGTCGGCATCGACTACGCCCTCTTCATCGTCACCCGGCACCGAAAAGGCATCCTGAGCGGCCTCACACCGGAGGAGGCCGCGGTCAAGGCGATCAACACCTCCGGGCGCGCGGTGCTCTTCGCGGGCGGCACGGTGTGCATCGCGCTGCTGGGCATGTTCACCGTGGGCCTGAGCTTCCTGTACGCGGTGGCGATCTCCTCGGCGATGACCGTGGTCGTCTCGGTGCTCGGCGCCATCACCCTGCTGCCCGCGCTGCTCGGCGTGTTCGGCATGAAGGTGCTCAGCCGCAGGCAGCGTCGGCGCTTCGCCGCCGAGGGTGTGCGCACCGGCGAGTCGGTGGGCGCGTCCGCGCGCTGGTCGTCCTTCGTGCAGCGGCACCCCCGCTCGCTCGCGGCCGCCGCGATCGTGGTCATGGCGACGCTGGCGATCCCGACGCTGTCGCTCCGGCTCGGCTCGTCCGACCAGGGCAACAACCCGACGTCGACGACCACCCGCAAGGCCTACGACCTGCTGGCCGACGGCTTCGGCCCCGGCTTCAACGGCCCGCTGACGATCCTCGCCGAGGTGCCCGGCGGGGCGCACGACAAGCAGGCGCTGGACAACCTCGTCACGACCCTCGGCCACACCAAGGGCATCGCCTACGCGGCCGCCCTGCCGATGCAGCCGGACAGCACGGTGGCGCTCGTCCAGGCCGTCCCGACGACCTCGCCGCAGGACAAGGCGACCGACACCCTCATCAACCACCTGCGCGACGACGTCGTGCCGGCCGCCGAGCGCGGCAACACGATGAAGGCGTACGTCGGCGGTCCGACCGCGATCTTCAAGGACTTCGCCAGCGTCCTCGGCAGCAAGATGCCGATCTTCATCGGGGTGATCATCGCCCTGGGCTTCGTGCTGCTGCTGCTCGCCTTCCGCAGCATCGTCGTCCCGCTCACCGCGGCGGTGATGAACATGGTCGCGGCGGCCGCGTCCTTCGGCGTGCTGGTCGCGACCTTCCAGTGGGCGTGGGGCGGCAGTCTGCTGGGCGCGACCCGGCAGGGCCCGATCGACGCCTTCCTGCCGGTGATCATGCTGGCGCTGCTCTTCGGCCTGTCGATGGACTACCAGGTCTTCCTGGTCAGCCGTATGCACGAGGAGTGGGTCCACACCCGCGACAGCGCGCGTGCGGTACGCGTGGGGCTCGCGGAGACCAGCCGGGTGATCACCTCCGCGGCCGTCATCATGGTGTGCGTCTTCGGCGCCTTCGCGCTCAGCGGGGTGCGCGTGCTCGGCATGTTCGGCGTCGGGCTCGCGGGCGCGGTCGCGCTGGACGCGTTCATCCTGCGCTCGGTGCTGGTGCCCGCGCTGATGCACCTGTTCGGCAAGGCCAACTGGTGGCTGCCCGCGTGGCTGGACAAGCGGCTGCCGCACATGGCCGTCGAGCCCGCGGACGAGGCCTCGCCGGACCCGGCGGCCCGGCCCGGCCAGGAGCCGGACCTCGCGCTCGCGTCCTCCTCGGACTGACGCCCTTCCCTCCCGGCTCTCCCCAGCCCGGCCCGGCTCCGAACCTCGGAGCCGGGCCGGGCTTCGTGCTGCGTGGCGGGGGTCACAGGAACGAGGGCCGCCGCGAGCTTGAACGCGTTCAAAAACAGGTCTAGCGTCATCGGCACAAGATTTTGAACACGTTCAAGGAACGTCTGAGGGGTGGGATCGTCATGGACCTGACCGTGGTCGCGTACGCGGTCTACCTGGTGGTCAGCGTCGCGCTGACCGTCTGGGTGGCCAGGACACTGAGCACGAACGGGCGCGTCTTCCTCGCCGACGTGCTGCACGGCAACGAGCAGCTCGCCGACGCCGTCAACCATCTGCTGGTCGTCGGCTTCTACCTCGTCAACCTGGGCTTCGTCGCCCTCTACCTGAAGTCGGCGGACACCGTCGACGACGCCCGGCAGATCTTCGAGGAGCTGTCGGTCAAGCTCGGCGTCGTCCTGCTGGTGCTCGGCGTGATGCACCTCGGCAACGTCTACGTCCTCAACAAGATCCGCCGCCGCGGGCTCATGGAGCGCGAGCAGTACCCGCCCGTCGCCCCCGACGGCTACACCGCGACGAAGCCCGCGGGGGCCTGAGGTGCCCGCGCCTTCGGGGCCCGGGACCGTGCCTGCCGCGCCGGAGGGGGGCGCGGCAGGCACGGGCCGGGGCGGGGCACCGGCCCCCCTGCGCGGCCTCACCGTGCTGACCGACCCGGCGTGCCGCCTGTGCCGCTTCGTCGCCGGCTGGATCGCCGGCCGGCGCCAGCTCGTCCCCGTCCGGCTCGTCCCCGTCGGCTCCGAGCAGGCCCGCCGCCTCTTCCCGGAGCTGGACCACGACGAGGCCACCCGCCGCGAGATCACCGTCGTCGGCGACGCGGGCCAGGTGTACACCGGCCAGAACGCGTGGGTCGTCGTGCTGTGGGCGCTGGCCGACCACCGTGCCCTCGCCCACCGGATGAGCACCCCGGCGGGCCGCAGGCTGGCGCGGGCGGCGGTGCTGAGCGCGGCGAAATACCGCGAAGCCACCTGGGGCGAGCACGCCGGCCCCGCCTCCCACACAGCACCCGCCCGGGAACGCCCTGCGACCGCACCGCGCGGCGCCCCGCTCGCCGGCCGTCGCCCCGCCGAGAGCCGTACGGCCTGGGTCTACGACGGCAACGGCGGCTGGACGGTCAGCGGCGCGGGCCCCTTCGCGGGGTCCGGCGACGCGCCCGGCTGCGCGGAAGGATGCCCACCGCCGGGCTAGGCTCACCCCGATGGACCACAAGCACAGCCCCGAGGGGCACCCTCCCGCCCCCTCGGCTCCCCCCGGGCCCGCGGAGGAGCTGCCCGGCGGCCGGGCGCGGCCCAAGACCGGCAAGAGCGAGCAGACCCGGGCGCTGATCCTGGAGACCGCGATGCGGCTCTTCCGGGAGCGCGGCTACGAGAAGACCACCATGCGGGCCATCGCCCAGGAGGCGGGCGTCTCGGTCGGGAACGCGTACTACTACTTCGAGTCGAAGGAGTTCCTGATCCAGGGCTTCTACGACCGGATGACGTACGAGCACGCCGCGGACGCCGCCGTCCGCATGGCCGGGGTGCGGGAGTTCGACGTACGGCTGCGGATCGCGCTGGAGTCCTGGCTCGACTGCGCCGCGGACTACCACGAGTTCGCCGCCCAGTTCTTCCGCACGGCGGCGGACCCGGACAGCTCGCTCAGCCCCTTCTCCAACGAGTCCCACCCGGCGCGGGCGACCGCGGTCGACCTCTTCCGCGACGTCCTCACCGGCTCCGATCTGGCCCCCAAGCTCGACCCCGAACTCGCCGACCTGCTGCCCGACCTGCTGTGGCTGCACCTGATGGTCGTCGTCCTCTACTGGGTCTTCGACCGAACTCCCGACACCGAGCGCACCCGCGAGTTCGTCCGCCGCTCCACCCCCTTCGTGGCCCGCCTGATCGCCCTGTCCCGCTACCGCGTCTTCCGCCCGATGGTCCGCGACGCCAAGTCCCTCATCCAGGACTTCGTCCTCCCCACGATCGGCCGCACAGCCGTCACCCGCCCCACCCCCGAGCGGCGTACCTGACCCCCCGTCGGGCCCCGCCGCCCCGCCCGAAAGGCCCCGGCGATGCCCGACACTCCTCCCCCGCGAAGACGCCCGTCCGGCGGCGCGGTCGTCCTCCTCGCGATACCCGCCGGGCTCGGCGGGCTGCTGTGCGCGCAGTTCGCCGTCCAGGGCACACTGCACCGGTCCAGTGACCTGCCCGGCCAGGAGGGCTGGATGGCCTACTTCCTCGTGACCGTGTGGTGGGCCGTCGCCGCGGCCGTCACCGCGCTGGTGCTCGCCTTCCGCCGCCCCGCCCGCACGGTGCTGCGGATGGCCACCGCGAACGCGGCGCTGGTGCTCGCCCTCTTCTGGCCGGTCCAGCTCGCGGGGCTCGTCGGCTACGCGGCGACCCGCAGGTCCCTGCCCCGCGCGCTGCGCGTCCTCGCCGTCCCGATGGGCGTCGCGGTCCTGATCGCGTGCGGCACGTGGGGTGTCCGCGCGTGGGACGACTCACAGGTGTACGAGGACGGGTCCGCGACCGCCACGTCTCTCGCGGGCGACTGGCACACCGCTTCCGGCGGCCGTCTCCACCTCGGCGCGGACGGCCGCTTCCGGGCCACGTGCGTCCCGCACGACGCCCTCCCCACAGCCGCCCCGCGCCCGGACGGCACGGTCGACGCGACCGGCCGCTGGAGCTACGACCCGGGCCCGCACGGCAACGGCCTCACCCTCACCCCCGACGTCTCCCTCGGCCCGGCGGACGCCTGGGACCTCCCCACCCACCTCGCCCCCTTCCGCGCCGGGGGCTCGCCCGTGCTCTGCACCGCGCTCGACCCCGACGACTACTGCGGCTTCGGCGCGGTCCTCGTCCGCTGAGCCCCTGGGTCCTCGACCGCACCCCCGACACCGAGCGCACCCGCGAGTTCGTCCCCGAACTCGTGGCCGCAGGCGCCAAAACCATCGAGGTGCGGGTGAAGTACCCGCACCTGTCGGACCTCACCGCAGGCGAGACCATCCGCTTCCGCGTCAAGGGCACCACCGAATCCTGTGACGTCCGCGTGCTGCGCGTCACCGAATACCCGGGCTTCGAAGCCCTGCTCGACGGAGAAGGGCCCGCCAACGTCAACCCTGATGCCAGCCGCGACCAGCAGCTCGTGAACATCCGGTCCATCTACGGGCCGGAGAAGGAAGCCCTCGGCGCGCTGGCCATCGAGATCGTCCTGATCGACAGCCCCTGACCGGTCGTCCGGACGTCCGACGACGACGAGCCCGTCTTCTGGCGGGTCTCTGCTCGCCCGCGCGCGGCGGTGGGGCCGGTCACCGGCCGAACCGGCAGGGCGGCTTCGGGGGCGTCTGAACCGGGCCGCCGCACAGGGCAGAGGCCCCGCCGCCCGGGAAAGATCCGGGGGCGGGGCCGCAGTGCGTACGGGGCTACTTCATCGGGATGTCGAAGTTCTTCGCCGTGATCTTCGTGCCGTCGGACGCGTTCGCCGCGAGGCGCTTGTAGCGCAGCACGAGGGCGGTCTCGGTCTTCTTCGGGGTGAAGACGATCCAGCCGGTCGTCGTCTTGCCCGTTTCCGCGTCCTCCAGCGGGGTGTAACCCGCGGCCTTGATGTCGTCGTCGAGGATTGTGGTGCTCGCCTGGTCGATGCCGTTCGTCTGGTTCGTCAGGTAGAACGAATCGGCGCCGAGGGTGTCGTAATACTTCGAACTCGCGGTGACCTTCACGTTGACCAGGACGACGTATTCGTCCTCCAGCGCGGAGAAATTGCCCTTCGACGCGGCCGAGGGCTGGAAGCCGGAGATGTAGCTGATGACCGTGCCCTTGTCGCCCATCACGTCGTCCGTGAAGGATTTGCCGACGGTGACCGGCTTGCCCTGGGCCGCGGTGCCGCCGCCCGCGTCGGTGGCGGAGTCGGTCGGGGCGGGGGCGTCCGTGGTGGGCGCGGCGGTCGTGGCCGGGGCGGTCGCCGACGGGCTGGAGGACGTGTCGGACGAGGAGTCGCCCGAGTCGTCGTTGCACGCGGTGAGAAGCGCGCTGCCGGCTATGACCGCGGCGGCGACGGTGAGGGTGGTGGTGATACGGACGCGCAAGGCAATGCCCCCCGGTTGCGGAAATGCGAGTGCGGGATTCGGGAGGGGCCAACAGGCCCGCGTACCCGATCCGTTCGTACGAGTCGTCAGCGACGACGCGTCACTATACACGCAGGCCGAAAGCGTTCGGTTTCCGCCCCGGTTGTCAAGGTTCCGTGAAGAATTCCGTCACCGGGCGTCCGATATCCGGAAGGGCGAAACTCCGGGTTCGTCTTCCGCTGTTTTCGACGCGTCCCGCACGCGTCACGCGCCCGCACGGTTCCCATGGGTAATCGCCGTGGCAGGAAATGAGATTGATGTCACGTCAGGGAATGTCACACCGGGCCCGCCCGAGGACTCGGGAGGGCCCGGCGCGAGGGTCAGCTCGCCGCGGCGGCGGGAGCGCCGAGCCGGATCGGGACGCGCGCCATGTCGTTGCCGATGAACGACGGCTGCGGCACCAGCTCGGCGGGGTCCGCCTCGACCGAGGCGGACGGGAAGCGCGCGAAGAAGGCGGGGAGGGCGACCTCGCCCTCCAGCTTGGCCAGCGGCGCGCCCATGCAGTAGTGCATGCCGTAGCCGAAGGTGAGGTGGCTCTTGTCCTCGCGGTCGATGTCGAAGTCCTGCGGGGACGCGTGCACGCCCGGGTCGCGGCCGTGCGCGCCGAAGCCGATGATGACGGCCTCGCCGGTGCGGATGACGACGCCCTCGCCGAGGTCGATGTCGGCGGTCGCGTACCGCAGGGGCATGTGCATGATCGGCGGGTGCAGCCGCAGGGTCTCCTCGACGACGTCGAGCCAGCGCGCGGGCTCGCGCCGCGCGGCGGCGAGCTGCTCGGGGTGGGCGATCATCATCCGTATCGCATGGCTGATCATCGCCACCGCGGTCTCGCTGCCCGCGCCGATCATCAGGATGAGCGTCGAGATCAGCTCGTTCTCGTCGAGCCGGTCGCCGTCCTCCTCGTGGGCGTCCAGCAGCAGACTCGTCATGTCGTCGCCCGGCGCGTGCCGTTTGGTCTCCACCAGGCGGTACATGGCGGCGCCCATGTCCCGGTTGATGGCCGCGCCCTCCTCCTGGGTGACCCCGGTCATCGTCAGGACCCGGTCGATGACGTCCAGCATCGCGGGCCGCTGGTCGTCGGGCACACCGAACAGGTCGCAGATCAGCCGGGTCGGCACCTGGTAGGCGAAGTCCGCGCGCAGGTCGTACAGGGAGCCGGGAGCCCGGCGCTCGCGCTCCTCCAGGCCATCCAGCAGGTCGGTGACGATGCGCTGGAGCACCGGCCGCATCGCCTCGATCCGGCGCGGGGTGAAGGCGCGGCTGATGAGCTGCTTGAGCCGCTGGTGGTCGGGGTCGTCGGAGGTGAACATGCTCTTGACGTCCACCCAGGAGAACAGCCACGGGATGGCGCCCGGCACATAGCCGGGCCAGCTCCTGCGGGCGTCCTTGGAGAGCTGCTCACCGCTGAGCAGCCTGCGTATGACGTCGCCGCGGGTGACGGACCAGGCCGTCACGCCCTCGGGGAGCGCCACCCGGACGGCGGGTCCGGCCGCGCGCAGTTCGTCGGCCTGCGCGTAGAGGCGGGCCCCGCCGCTCGCGTCGAGCGTCACGTCGGTACCGGTGCTGCTGGTGGTCACGCTGTACCTCCATCGGTTGCGGCGGTCTGGATGACTGCTGCGGACTTCGGGCGGAACGTCACGGGCATCGCGACCGGGCACTGGTGGAAGGGGCCGTGGCGCAGGGCGATCTCCTCGTCCTTGACGGCGAGTTGCATGTCCCACAGCTGGTCGAGTGCCGTCTCGATACCGGTCTGGGCGATCACGGTGGCCTGGCTGATGGCCGGGCAGCGGTGGGGTCCGGCGGACCACGCCAGGTGGGAGCGGTTCTCGTAGCCGAGGTCGGCGGGCAGCGACGGGTCGGTGTTCGCGGCGGCGTGGCTGACGAGAACCGGTACGCCGCCGGGCACCGTGATCCCGTGCAGGGTGGTGTCCTTGCGGGCGAAGTGGACGGAGAAGTTCGCCATCGGGCTGCGCACCCACAGCGCCTTCTCCAGCGCGCGGCGCACCGTCACCGTCCCGGCGGCCAGCGTGCCGGCGTAGGAGTCGTCGCCCAGCAGCAGGTGCAGCGCCCAGCCGATCCACGCGGCGGTGGGGATGACGCCAGCGCCGACCGTCGTGTAGAGCTGGTTGAGGGTCTCCTCGTCGCTGAGCCCGGCGTCGTGGCCGAGCAGCCAGGACGTGAGGTCGTCGCCGGGCTGCCGGCGGCGCAGCTGGATCAGCTCGTAGAGCAGACCGGCGTAGTCGATCGCGCCCTGGGCGGCCTCCGGGCCCGCGCTGATCATCTTCTGGGCGAGGCGCACCATCCGGGTGGCCATCTCGGAGGTGCAGCCCAGCAGGTCGGCGAAGACCATGAGCGGCAGGGTGTCGGCGAAGTCGGCCATCATGTCGGCCTCGCCCCGCTCCGCGACCCGTGCGACCAGGGTCAGCGCGCTGCGCCGGGTGACCTCGCGCAGCCGGTGCGGGCTGATCCGGGCGATGCAGTCGTCCAGCGCCCGGCGCAGCCGGGTGTGCTCCTCGGCGTCGGCGTACAGCACCGAGGCCCGCCACGCCATGAGCGGCAGGACGGGGCTGTCCTGCGGGACCTTCCCGGCGTTGAGGTCGGCCCACAGCCGGGAGTCCTTGGCGTACACCGCCGGGTCGTTGAGCATGTCGACGGCCGCGCGACGGCCGGTGAGGACGAGCGCGTGCACCCCGGGGGCGATCTCCGCCCAGCCGCCCGCGCCCTGCGCGCGCAGCTGCTCGTAGACCTCGGCGGAGCGCGTGGCGAACGACTCGCCGTGCAGCACCGGGCACCCCCGCGACGACAGCGGCAGTTCGGGGGCGCTGGTCATGAGGCGGGCTCCAGACTGGAACGGGACAGCAGGTGGGAGACGAGCGCGATGAGCACGGACTTGGCCGACTCGCGCTCGCGGACGTCGCACGTCACCAGCGGCGTCCAGGGGTCCAGGTCGAGGGCGGTGCGCAGCTCGGCCTCGGTGTAACGCGGCGCGTTCGGGAACTCGTTGACGGCCAGGACGTAGGAGACCCCGGCCTCCTCCAGGCGCTCCATGGCGTCCCAGGAATCGGCGACACGCCGGGTGTCGACCAGCACGACACCGCCGAGCGCCCCGTACATCAGGTCCTCGATCATCGAGGCGAACCGCGGCTGGCCAGGGGTGCCGAACAGGTAGAGCACGATGTCGTCGGTGAGGGTCAGACGGCCGAAGTCGTGGGCGACGGTCGTGGTGTCCTTGTCCTCCAGGCCGCGCAGGTCGTCGATCAGCTCGCCCGCCTGCGTCAGCTTCTCCTCCGTCGAGGCCGGCTCGATCTCCGAGACCGCGCCGACGAAGGTCGTCTTGCCGACGGCGAAGGGCCCCATCACGACGAGCTTGACCGGCGTCACTCCGGCGTCGAGGTAGTGACCGTCAGAGCTCTTGGAGTGCATTGAGCATCCTCTCCAGCAGCGCCCTGTCGTGCTTCTGAGCCGCGGGCGCCGGGTTGCGTGCGATGAGGTGGCCGCTGTCGACCAGATGCGCGGCGATCACCTTGGTGACCGCCCCGGGCAGCTGGAGATCGGCACTGACCTCGGCGACCGACAGCGCGCCCGGCAGGCAGTGCTCCATCACCCGGTAGGCGTGCGGACCGAGGCCGCGCAGCGGCATATCGCGGTCGGCGATCAGGATCGTCGCCAGGTCCAGGCTCCGGCGGGTGGGCGCCGCGTGCCCCTCCGCCGGTGTGTACGGCCGCACCATCCCGGTGCGGCGGCGGCCTCGTGGGGTCATGACGTGGCCGCCCCCGGTGCGGCCGCGGCCCGCCTGCGCTCGCGGGCCGACAGGGCGTCGCGCAGCCCGTTGATCGCCTTGATCGTCGCGGCGGAGGCCACGGCCACCTCGGGGCTGGTCATCTCCGCGTCGACGGCGACCGCGAGGGCGGTGCCGTGACCGGCGCTGAAGACCAGGATGCAGTGGTCGGGCAGGTCGATGATGATGCGGTGCGGCGAGGTGCCCTCGATCTCGGCGAACTCGGCGATGCTGCGGCCCAGCGCGAAGGCGGCGCACGCGTTGGCGGCGGTCCGCTCGGCGACGGGGCGCTCGATGTCCGAGGTGGCCGCGAGGACCAGACCGTCGGCGGAGAAGAGCACCGCGTGCAGGACGCCCTTCTCCTTCCGCAGGTGCTCCAGCACCCAGCTCATGTCGTGGGTGTCGGCGGTGGGCTGCTGCTCAGTCATCGCTGCGCTCTCCTTCGGTGTGCTGGTCCTCGCCGTCGCGGATGGCCGCCGCCAGACCGGCGAAGCCCTCGCTGAACGCCTCGGGGTCCTGGTGCGGGGCCGGTTCGGCGACGCGTCCCGCGGCGGGATCCGCGGCCCGGGGGCGGCGCCGGCGGCGCTGCGGCAGGCCGACGCCGGTCTCGGTACGGCTCACGGCCGCCGGGGCGTCGTCGAGCACCGGCACGCCCATCGCGGCGCGGGCCTCGCGCCGCTCGGCCTGCTGCTCCTCCTCCGTCGGCCCGCTGCCGAGGAGTTCGCGCGGCACGTTCAGCACGGCGCGGACACCGCCGTACGGGGAGGTGGAGCTGACGTCCACCCGGAAGCCGTACGCGGCCATGAGGCGGCCGATCACCGGGAAGCCGAGGCTCAGGGTGTCGGGGACGGTCGTGACGTCCAGCACGGTCTGCTGCGCCAGCAGCCGTTCGGCCTCGCCGCGCTGCTGCGGGCTCATGTTCAGGCCGCTGTCGTCGACGACGACGACCCAGCCGGTCTGCGTCTGCTGCACCTCGACGAGGACCTTGCCGTCGGAGTAGGAGGTGGCGTTGGACAGCAGCTCGGTGAGCGCGATGGTGATCGGCTCGACGACCCGGCCCTCCACCCACACCCCGCCGCTGATCGGCTCGTGGGTGTAGTGGACGCGCTGGTAGGGGTCGATCCGGCCGCGGGCGGACTCCACGATCTCGGCGAACGTGCAGTCGGCGCGCTGGAGTCCGGGCCAGGAGCCGGCGAGGATGCGCAGCCGCTGGAGGGTGTGCACGGAACGGGTGAGCGGGTGGTCGATGTTCATCAGCCCCTGCTGGAAGGCGGTCGCCTCGGGGACCTTGTTCATCTCGTCGATGACCGCCATCTGGCAGCGCACGAGGTACGTCTGCGCCTCGTCGACGAGGTCGCGCACCGAGGAGCGCGCCGCGAGGCCTATGGACTCACGGGTCAGGCCTATCGCCTCGGAGCACAGGTCGAGGACGGTGCGGTGGTGGCCGTCGACGGGCATGCCGGTGAGCGCGTCGTCGAGCAGCCCGGGAACGGTGACGCCGCGGTGGCCGCGGGCCCGGATGTCGACCAGCGCCGGCATCCTGACCTTGGCCAGGTGCTCGATCTCCGCGGAGAGCGCGGCCGCGTGCCGCTCGGCCTCGCGCAGCCGCACCTCCAGCTCCCCGGCCCGCACGCCCGCGGCCTGCTCGGCGGCGCGGGCGCGTTCCTCCAGCTCGCCGGTCTTGACGGTGACGGCCTGCTCGGAGGCCCGCAGGCGCTCCTCCAGCTGTCCGGCGCGGGCGTTGGCCGCCCTTTTGGCACGCGTCTGTGCGACGAGGCCGGCCGCCGAGGCGGCGAAACCGCCGCCCAGCAGCGTGGCTGTGGTCACCAGGGGCTCGATCATGGGAGGTCCTTGTACGGCGTGGTCAGGTGAACGGGCAGGTCGTGGCCGCCCGGGAATTCCGCGCGGACCGGCCGCGCCGGTCGGGCCGAGAGGGCCGATGGGAGCTGTTCACGCCGTCGGGGGCGAATCCGCGGTGGGCGCCGGGATTGCGCGGCCGGCCGTTCGGAGAACGTGCCGGCGGGCACGGGAATAACGGGCGCCGAATCATGACCGCGACTGCACAGTGGAGGCCCAACCTGGTAAGCGCTGATACGTGAACCTTTGAGCGCGTGCTTCCCATCCACAACTCGGTGCGCACGACGGCGAGCACGATACCACCGGCCGAGCGGCGCCCGGCGATTTCCGGAACAGCGAATACGCCGAGGCCCGGCCGCACCGAAATCACGGAAAGGCCGGAACACAAACAGCCATCATCCTCGCGGTGCTGACGGTCCGTCGGCACGGCAAATTCACGCCATTCCCTGGCCGGTTCCCGACGGTGCGAAATACCGGCAATCCCGGAAAGAAGGGAGGCGTTCTCAGACGGGCAGCCGCCGGAAGAGCGGGCGCGGCAGGTGGCGGACGGCCGTCATGACCGCGCGCAGCGCGCCCGGGACCCAGATCGTCGTGCTGCGGCGGCGCAGACCCGTCTCGATCGCGGCGGCCACCGCCTCCGGAGTGGTGGCGAGCGGGGCGGGCGGCAGACCCGCGGTCATCCGGGTGTGGACGTAGCCGGGCCGGACGGCCATCACGTGCACGCCCGAGCCGTGCATGGCGTCGGCCAGGCCCTGGCAGAAGGCGTCCAGGCCCGCCTTGCTGCTGCCGTAGATGAAGTTGACGCGGCGGGCGCGCTCACCCGCGACGGAGGAGAGCACGACGAGCGAGCCGTGGCCCTGCGCCTGGAGCGCGGCGGCGCTCACCAGCGCGGCGGAGATCGCGCCGGTGTAGTTGACCTGCGCGACATGGACGGCCGCGAGCGGCTCCTGCTCGTCGCGCGCCTGGTCGCCGAGCACACCGAAGGCGAGCAGCACCATGTCGATGTCGCCCTCGGCGAAGACCTTGCCGAGGGTGATCTCGTGCGAGGCCGGGTCGAGCGCCTCGAACTCCACCGTCGTGACGTCCGCGCCGAGCGCGCGCAGCGACTGCGCCGCCGCCTCCAGTTGCTCGGACGGGCGCCCGGCGAGGAAGACCGTGCGGGTACGGCGGGCGATCAGCCGGCGCGCGGTGGCCAGGCCGATCTCCGACGTGCCGCCCAGCACCAGCAGCGACTGCGGGGCACCGAAGGCGTCCTTCATGGCTTCTCCCTGGGAGCGGTGGATGCTCAAGACGGTGGGTCCCGGCCTCATACGCCCAGCCGGCGGGCGAGGTCGGAGGTGATGGCGCGGCGCGGGTCGACGCGGGCCCGCAGCTCACGGAAGTCGTCGAGCCGCGGATACATGCGGGCCAGGACGTCGGGGCGCAGCCGGGCGTCCTTGGCGAGGTAGACCCGGCCGCCGGCCGCGGCGACCTCGTCGTCCAGCTCGTCGAGGAAGGCGGGCAGGCCCGGCAGGTCGGCCGGGATGTCCAGGGCCAGCGTCCAGCCGGGCACGGGGAAGGACAGCCACCCCGGGTCGGCCTCGCCGAAGCGTTTGAGGACGGCGAGGAAGGACGGGCAGCGGCGCGAGGCGATCCGCCGCACGATCCGGCGCAGCGCCTCCTCCTCGCCGTACCCCACGACGAACTGGTACTGGACGAAGCCGCCGGGCCCGTACACCCGGTTCCACTCCGGCAGGCCGTCCAGCGGGTGGAAGAAGGCGGAGAGCTTCTGGATCCGGCCGCGCTGCTCACGCGGCGCCCTGCGGTACCAGAACGCGTTGAACAGGCCGACGCTGCGGCGGCCGAGCAGCCCGCCGGGGGTGAAGCGCGGGGCGGCGGGCAGCCGGGTGGCGGGGCGGAAGGCCAGCGGGTCGGCGCGCAGCCGGGGCGGCAGCGCCTCGGGCGGGGCGTGGTCGCCGCGGGTCAGGACGGCGCGGCCGGTGCGCGCGCCGCGGGCGAGCAGGTCGATCCAGGCGACGGAGTAGCGGTAGCGGTGGTCGTCCGCGGCCAACCGCGCCATCAGGTCGTCGAGGTCGGCGGCGCGTTCGGTGTCGACGGTCATGAACGCCGTCCCGACCGGCAGCAGCTCGATCGTGGCGGCGAGGATCACCCCCGTCAGGCCCATGCCGCCCGCGGTCGCCCAGAACAGGTCGGGCTCGTCGTCGGGCGTGACGACCCGGGTCTCGCCGTCCCCGGTGAGCAGTTCCAGCGCGCGGACGTGGCGGGTGAAGGAGCCGGACAGATGGTGGTTCTTGCCGTGGATGTCCGCGCCGATCGCGCCGCCGACCGTCACGTACCGCGTGCCGGGGGTGACCGGCACGAACCAGCCCAGCGGCAGCAGCACCTGCATCAGGCGGTGCAGCGACACGCCCGCGTCGCACGTGACCAGGCCGCCGACCGCGTCGATCTCGTGGATACGGTCCAGGCCCGTCATGTCCAGGACCGCGCCGCCCGCGTTCTGCGCCGCGTCGCCGTACGCCCGGCCGAGCCCGCGGGCGATCGCGCCGCGCCCGCCGCACTCGCGCACGGCACGCACCGCCTCCTCGTACGACCCGGGGCGCAGCACCTGCGCGGAGGTGGGCGCGGTGCGGCCCCACCCGGTCACGGGGACGGCGTCGGCGGCGAAGGGTACGGGCATATCCATGACGGTATCGCCCGGAAGATACCAAAAGGGGGTTATGCACAGGTCTCTCACCGTAAAGGGCGAGCGGTCCGGCGTGAGCGGCGGGCCCGCACGGTAATCACTCGGGGCTGGACGCACCGCGCGGCGACGAGTCGCCCGCCGCGGGCGGACGGCGCGCACGCCGGGCCCCGCACGCCCGCCGCGCGCGGACGGCCCCGCGGACCTCCTGCGGGACCGGGCCGGAAGTCGACACCACCGGCCCACCCCCTGCGGAGGGAGAGACCGCCGATGCGCCCATCCGACTCCGCCGCACCCCGCGGCACCACCTCGATATCCGGCCCCGCCCCGGACCCCGAACCGGGAACGGGCGCGCTCCCGCCGACGACCGGGCCCCAGGAGGGCGCGGCCGCCCCGGCCACCCGGCAGCCCGAGCCGGGCACCGCCGCACCGACCGCCCGCCCCGACGAACCGGACGCCGTCCCGCCGGCCACCGGGCGGCCGCAGCTCGCGCTCGTCTGGTCCGCGGGGCGGGACGCCCCCGCCGGACGCGTGCGACGGGCGGTGCGGCGGGTCGCGCGGGCCGACCGGCGGGCGCTGGTGGCGCTGCGGACCGGCGGGCGGGACCCGCGGGTCGCCGCCGCCGTACGGGTCCTCGGGCTCGCCGGGGAGCACGGCGCCCTCTGGCTCGCCGCGGGGGCGGCGGGCGCGGTCGCCGACCCGGAGCGGCGCGCCGCCTGGGCGCGGGCCACCGGCGTGGTGGCCGGGGCGCACCTCGCGAGCATGGGCGTCAAGCGCGTCGTACGGCGCCCCCGCCCGCTGGTCGGCGAGGCGCCGCTGGTGCGGACCGCCGGACGGCACTCCTTCCCCAGCTCGCACGCCGCGAGTTCGGCCGCCGCCGCCGTCGCCTTCGGGACGCTGCTGCCCGGTACGGCCACCGTGCCCGCGCTCGCCGCCGCCATATGCGTCTCCCGGCTGGTCGCCGGGGTGCACTACCCGAGCGACGTCGCGGGCGGCGCACTGCTGGGGGCGGCCGCGGCGACGGCGGGCCGGGCATGGGTCGCCGGGGGCGGCCTGCGCGTCCCGGAGGCCCTGCGTGACGCGGCCCGCGGGCGAGGGGGTGGGGGGCGTGGGTGAGCCGTCCGCCGTACTGGTCGAGGAGACCGCGGGGGGCGCCGGGGTCGCCGGGCTCGGGGTGGGGCGGGTGCCGGGCGGGGTGCCCGCGGGGCTGGTGCGGACCGCCCGGCCCCGGCAGTGGGTCAAGAACGGACTGGTGCTGGCCGCGCCCTTCGCCGCCGGGCGGCTGCTGAGCGCGGGCGAGTGCGTCCAGCTCGGCATCGTCCTGGTGCTGTTCACCGCGTGCGCGTCCGCCGTCTATCTGATCAACGACGCCCGGGACGCCGAGGCCGACCGGGCCCATCCGGTCAAGCGCCGCCGCCCGGTGGCGTGCGGGCAGGTGCCGGTCGGCGTCGCCTATGCCGCGGGCGGCGCGCTCGCCGTGGCCGCGCCCGTGACCGCGGCCCTCACCTGCAACGTCGACACCGCCGGTCTGCTCGCGGGCTATGTGCTGATGCAGCTGGCGTACTGCGTGCGGCTCAAGCACATCCTCGTCGTCGACCTGGTGGTCGTCACCACCGGATTCCTGATGCGCGCCATGGCCGGCGGCATCGCCCTCGGCATCGGGCTGTCGCGCTGGTTCCTGATCACCTCCGGCTTCTGCGCCCTCTTCGTCGTCGCGGCCAAGCGGTATTCGGAGCTGGTGCTGATGTCGGGCCGGGACGGCGACGTGACGGCCTCCCGCGCGCTGCTCGGCGCGTACACCACGGGTTATCTGCGCTTCGTGTGGCAGCTCGCGGCAGGCGTCGCGGTGCTGGCCTACTGCCTGTGGGCGATGGAGACGGGGGCGCGCCCCTCGGGGCTGCTGCCCTGGCGCCAGCTGTCCATGGTGCCGTTCATCCTCTCGGTGCTGCGCTACGCCGTCTTCGCCGACGCCGGTTCGGCCGGGGCGCCCGAGGACGTGCTGCTGCGCGACCGCGCCCTGGTGGTGATCGGACTGGCATGGGGGGCGCTGTACGTGCTCGCCGCGGTCAACAGGTGAGCGGGCGCGGCGCACCGGCCCGGCGCACCCCGCGCCGTACGCCGCGTATCGCCACGCGGCGGGCGCACCGCGCGCTGCGGGGCTTCCGGCGCGGTCTCCCCCGGGCGCTGCCCCGTACGCTGCCGGGTCTGCGGCGCACCGCCGCCGAGTTCCGGCCACGGCACATACCGCCGCGCGACTCCCGCCGCCGCCCGCCCCGCCCGGCCGGGAGAATCGCGGCGCTGCTTCCGGCGCGCATACGCGCCGTGCTCCCGGAGGTCGCCGGGTTCGCCCTGGCCGGGGGCGCCGCCTATGCCGCGGACCTCGCCCTTTTCATCTGGCTGCGCGGGCACGCCGGGCTCGGGCCGCTCTCCGCCAAGGCGCTGTCCTTTCTCGCCGGATGCGGGGTGGCGTACAACGGCAACGCCCTGGGCACCTACCGGCGCCGGGTCGCGGCGACACCGCGGGTGCGCCGCTACGGGGTCTTCTTCGCCGTCAACGCGGCGGGCGCGGGCGTGCAACTGCTGTGCCTGGCCGTGTCGCACTACGTGCTGGGCCTCACCAGCGCGCGGGCCGACGTCGTGTCAGGCGGGGTCGTCGGCATGGTGCTGGCGACCGCGCTGCGCTTCTGGGGCACCCGCACGCTGGTCTTCCGTTCCGCCACCCGGCGCAGTCGCGGCGTGCGGCGGGCCGACGAGGGTAGCCGACCCACATGGACTGGCTGACCCGTATCCCGTGGATCGGTCCGCGGCTCGGGCCGTGGTACGACCGCCGTATCAAGCCGCGCGTGGAACGTGCGATGCGGACCCACGCCTACCGGGCCTTCGACCACCTCCAGGACGTGCACTGGACGCGGCTGGCGGCCGCGATGACCTTCACGAGCTTCCTGGCGCTCTTCCCGCTCATCACCGTCGCGGCCGCGGTGGGCGCGGCCCTGCTGTCGCAGGGCCAGCTGAGCCGGCTGGAGAACAAGCTCGTCGACCAGATCCCCGGCATCGCCGACCAGATCGACATCCACGGCCTCGTCGCCAACGCCGGCACGGTCGGCCTCATCGCGTCCGGCGCGCTGCTCTTCACCGGTATCGGCTGGGTCAGCTCGCTGCGGGACTGCCTGCGCGCGGTGTGGCGCAAGGACGACGTGCACCCGAACCCGGTGAAGGCCAAGCTCACCGACGGGGTGATCCTGGTGGGGCTCGGCGTCGCCGTGCTCGTCTCGCTCGGCGCGTCCGGCTTCGCGACGGCCGCGGTCAACTGGTCCGCCGACCACATCGGACTGTCGGAGCACGGCGCCGGGCGCATCGCGCTGACCGTCGTCGGCTATCTGCTGGCGGTGGTCGCCGACTTCCTCATCCTGGTCTACCTGCTCACCTTCACCCCCGGCGTGGACCCGCCCCGGCAGGCCGTGGTGGTGGCCGCGACGATCGGGGCGGCCGGTCTGGAGATCCTCAAGGTCGCCCTCAGCGGCTACCTCCAGCGCGTCGCCGGGCGCAACATCTACGGGGCCTTCGGCACACCCATCGCGCTGCTGCTGTGGTTCAACTTCATGGCCAAGCTGCTGCTGTTCTGCGCCGCCTGGACCGCCACCCCGCGCTACCCGCCCGACCCGCTGGGCCCGCACCCGGCGCTGCCCGAGGAGGGCGGCGGGGCGACCCGCTGGAAGCCGCAGCCGCCCCCGCGGGAGGGGCACGAGATCCGCCCGTAACAAACGGAGGGGAGAATTCAGGCAACCGCCCGCCACCCGGGGCGGTCCGCCCGCACCACGCGCCAGCAGAGAAAAGACCCGTACCGCATGCACATCGCGACCGACGACCTCTCGGGCCCCGAGATAGCCGACTTCCTCCACGAGCACCTGGCGCACATGCGCTCGCTCTCGCCGCCCGAGAGCACCCACGCCCTTGACCTCGACGCCCTGCGCGCGCCCGGCGTCACCTTCTGGTCGGTACGGGAGGGCGACGACGGCACCGGGCCCGTCGTCGGCTGCGGCGCCCTCAAGGCGCTCGACGCGCGGCACGCCGAGCTGAAGTCGATGCGCACCCGGCCCGCCCGGCAGCGCGGCGGCATCGCTTCGCTGCTGCTCACGCACATCCTCGACGAGGCCGCCGCGCGGGGCTTCACCCGGCTGAGCCTGGAGACGGGCAGCGACGAGCCGTTCCTGCCCGCCCGCCGCCTCTACGCCAAGTTCGGCTTCACCGAATGCCCGCCCTTCGGCGACTACCGGCCCGACCCGTACAGCACCTTCATGACGCGCGAGCTGGGCTGACGGTCCTCCCCCGCGGCGCGGGGCTCAGCGTCTGCGGTGACCGCGGCGCCGCCCGCCGCCGGAGCCGCGCGGCTCGCCCGAGCCGGTGCCGGATCCGATGCCGGACCCGGCCGCCTCGCCCGGCAGCGGGCGCCGGCGGCGGATGACGGCCACGACGGCACCGAGCACCACGACCGTGCCGAGCGCTATCCCCGCGGCCGTCCAGACGCCGCCGCCGGAGGACGAGGTCGCGCTCGCCGAGGCGTCCACGTGCTTGCCCGGCGCCTTCGCGGCCGCGCTCGCCGAGGCCTCCTGCGACGCCCTGACCTGGCTCAGCGGCGGCACCAGCGTGCCGACCGGCTTGGCGGTGGTGCCCGCCTTGAAGCCCCAGTCCAGCAGCGAGGCGGCCTCGCGGTAGACGTTGTTGTGACCGGGCGCCGGGTTCATGACCGTGACCAGCAGCGTCCGCCCGTCGCGCTGGGCGACACCGGTGTAGGTGGCGCCCGCGTTCGTGGTGTTGCCGTTCTTCACACCGGCGATGCCCGGGTAGCGCTGCAGGTCGTAGTCGCCGCTGAGCAGGCGGTCGGTGTTCTGGATCTGGAAGGACCCGCGGACCTTCTTGCCGGTCTTCTTGTCCTTCGTGAAGTCGCCGGGGAACTGCGCGACGACGGTCGAGCAGTAGGCGCGGAAGTCCGCGTTCAGCAGGCCGTGGCGGGCGAAGAGCGTGAGGTCGTACGCGCTGCTGTGCTGGCCCGGCTCGTCGTAGCCGTCCGGCGTGACGACGTTGGTGTCGCCCGCCTGCAGCTCCTTGGCCATGGCGTTCATGTCGGCCACCGTCTTGGGCACGCCGCCGTTCATCGCGGCGAGCACGTGCACGGCGTCGTTGCCCGAGCGCAGGAAGACCCCGAGCCACAGGTCCTTGACCGTGTACGGGTGGTTCTCCTGTATGCCGACCAGGCTGCTGCCCTCGCCCATGCCCTTGAGGTCGCTCGCGGCGACGACATGCGTCTGCGTCTGCGGGAACTTCGGCAGCACCGTGTCCGCGAAGAGCATCTTCAGGGTGCTGGCCGGGGCCAGCTGCCAGTGCGCGTTGTGCTCCGCGAGGATGTCGCCGGTCTCGGCGTCCGCGACCAGCCACGAGCGGGCGGTCAGCTTCGCGGGCAGCGCCGGGGCGCCGCCCGACAGGTCCACCTGTGTGCCGGGCACCCCCAGCCGGTCGCCGCCGGTCGTCGACATCTGCGCCGGCGGCTGCGGGACCTTGGGCGCGCGGGCGGGCGCGGCACCGGCCGTCCCCGCGCAGACGGTGCCGCCCAGCAGCAGGGCGGCGGCGAGGCTCGCGAGGGCCCCCGCAGCTCGGCGGCGCCGGGCGGGGCGCGGCCTCGCGGGGCGGTCAGGTGCGGTGAGAGACGTCAGCACCCGCCCGAACGTACAGGGCGAAGATGTCCGCGCGCCCCTCAGGTCCCGGACTGCCCCCTCCCCCGCCGCACACCACGTGGGGCGGGCGGCACATACTGGGACGTATGAAGCTCAGTCGCCCGGTCTCCTGGTTCCTCGCCGCCTTCGGGGTCTGGTCCTGGATCGTCTGGACCACCTTTGTCAAGAATTTGTGGAAGGACACCAGCGGCCTGGCCTTCCACGACGGCGACCACTCGTCGCCGACGGCCTACTTCTGGATCCACCTCACCCTGGCCGTGGTCTCCACCGTCCTCGGCACCGCGATCGGCGTGCTCGGCATCCGCGGCCTGCGCGCGCTGCGCCGCGAGCAGCGCCCGAGCGCGGACGAGCCGCTGCCCGCGGCCCGGACCGGCCAGGAGCAGACGCCGGAACTCGGGCTGCGGCAGCGGTGACCGCCGCCCCGCCCGGCGGGATCACGGGGACGTCACGTCTTCCCGGGGGCCGAGGGGCGTGCGGGCCCGCCGTGGCACGCTGATCCGCGAGGGGCCGGGGGGACGGCGGAGGGGGACCGCACATGACACACCGGACGGCGCTGCGCGGGCGGTGCGCCGCCGCGGCCGCGGCCGGGCTGCTCGCCCTGACCGCGTGCGGCGGGCACTCCGGACCCGCGGGACCGCCGAAGGCCGGGCAGGCGCGCGTGCTCGCGCGCACCTCCGCCGACGGGGACATCGGCCCGGAGGACTCCGGCGCCACGCGCGGTGTGGCCGTGGCCGCGGACGGCACGGTCTACGTCGACACCGGCGAGCGGCTGGTCCGGCTCGGGAAGGACGGCCTGTGGACCGATGCCTCGGGGCAGCAGGCGGGCCGCCCGTGGCACCAGGACCGCGGGATGAGCGGGCTGGTCCTCCGCGCCGACGGCAGCGTGCTCGCGGGTGAGGACGGCCAGCTGGTGGCCGTCGCCCCGGACGACGGCCGGATCACGGTGCTGGCGGGCACCGCGGGCACCTTCCGCTCCCTCACCGCGCCGGTGCCGGGGAGCGCGGCCGCGGCGGGCTTCCGCTTCACCCGCGAGGTGACACCGCTGGCGGTGCAGCAGGACGGCACGGTCGTCGTCGCGGACGGCACCGCCGTGTGGGCGCTCAGCGGCGGGCGGCTGACGCGGCGCTACCGGCAGGCCGCCGTAAAGCCCGCGGCCGATCACCTGCCCGCCTTCGAGGGGCAGATGTCGGCCGCCGGGCCCGACGGCACCGCCTTCCTGGTCCCCTACGGCAGCACGGTCTCGCTCGCGGACGTCGTCGTCGTGCCCGGCGGCGGGCAGCCGCCGCACCGGCTCGCCGTCCCGGACCGGCCCGCGGGCACGGACGTGCCGACGTCCGACCTGGAACCGGCGTCCCTCGCGTCCGACGGGTCCGGCGGCGTCTACGCGCTCGCCTTCCGGCGCCAAGGGCACGGCGACTACGTCGTCCACGTCCACGACGGCCGGATCGACATCGTCGCGTCCAGCACCGCGTCGGCCGTCTCCGACACCTGCGACGTCCACGGGGACGTGCCCGCGCGCGGCTTCCCCTGCTACTTCCCGGAGGGCATCGCCTACCGCGCGGGCCACGTCTACCTGGCCGGGCAGCGCTCCTACGTCCTGGACATCGCGGTGGCCGCGGCCTGAGGTCAGCCCGCGTGCGCCGCCAGCCGGGAGGTGAGGGCGGCCTTCGCGGCCGGCCACTCGTCCGCCAGGATCGAGAAGTAGACGGTGTCGCGCCAGGTGCCGTCCGGGCGGCGGCGGTGGCGGCGCAGGACGCCCTCGCGCTGCGCGCCCAGCCGCGCGATGGCCGCCTGGGAGCGGAGGTTGAGGTGGTCGGTCTTGAGCTGGACGCGGCCCATGCCGAGTTCCTCGAAGGCGTGCGTCAGCAGCAGGAGCTTGGCCTCGGTGTTGACGGAGCTGCGCCAGTACGCGCGGCCGTACCACGTCCAGCCGATCTCCAGGCGCTCGTTGGGGACGTCCACGTCCATGTACGTCGTCCAGCCGACCGCCCGGCCCGACGGCACGTGCACGACGGCGAAAGGCACGTACGGCCCCTCCAGGACGATCCGCAGGCGCTGCGCCAACTCCTCCTCGGTGCGCGGGGCGGGACCGCCCTGCCAGCGCCACAGCTCCTCGTCACCGCCGCCCGCCGCGAACAGGTCGGGCAGGTGGGCGGGCGTGAGCGGTTCGAGCCGGACGGTGCGGCCGGTGAGGATCACGGGCCCGGGGTACGTGGCGGTCATGAGCAGGACACTAGGCACACCCCGACGCGCCGGGCAAAACGGTTCGGCGTTCACGGAGCGTGTAGTGTCGCTGCTCATCCGCCGGAAGGAGGCCTTCTTGCTGTCCCAGGACCTGGTGCCGCTGCCCACCGCGCGGCTCGCCTTCCGCCAGATGACCGAGAACGACCTCGACGCCATGGCGGCGCTGCTCGGGGACCCCGACGTCATGCGGTACTACCCGCGGCCCAAGTCGCGGGAGGAGGCGGCCGACTGGATCGCGTGGAACCGCCGCCTGTACCGCGAGGCGGGACACGGACTGTGGATCGTCACCCTGCGTGACACCGGCGAGTTCGTCGGCGACTGCGGGCTCACCCCGCAACTCATCGAGGACGTCACCGAGATCGAGGTCGGCTACCACGTCCGCGCCGCCCTCCAGGGCCACGGCTACGCCACGGAAGCGGCTGCCGCCTGCCGGGACTTCGCGCGGGACGTGCTCGACGCGAAGCGACTCGTCGCGATCATCCGCCCGGAGAACCTCCCCTCCCAGCGGGTGGCCGAGAAGATCGGCCTCCCCTTCGAACGCACCGCCATCTCCCGCTCCGACCTCCCGGTCTACCTCCACGCAGCCGACCTCTGACGAACACCGCCGGCCCCCGCGGACGGGGTGAGCGTCTTTCAGGCGCGCGGAGTGAGCGCTTTTCAGGGGCACGGCGTGAGCGTCTTTCAGGCGCGCTGGGTGAGCGTTTCTAAGGGGCGCGTGGGGGCACCTCCCGGGCGAAGCCTGGGGGAGAACTGCGCGACAAGCCACAGCGGCGAGAAGGCCGCGCAAAGCCCCCCCCCCCGGTGGCACCCCGGGGCGCACGGCCGCGCGGCACCAGCAGGCGGCACCCGGCGGAAATCCGGTGGAGCCGCACAGGGCGGCAAGAGTAGCGTCGCGCGCGTGGGGGACACGCGCGAGGCGAGCAGCAGGGTCAGGATCCGGACGGCGGCGGCCGAGGACGCCGACGTCATCGCACGGGTGCACATGGACTCGCGGGCCGCCGCGATGCCCTATCTGCCCCCGCAGAAGCGGACGCACGACGAAGTGGCCCGGTGGATCCGGGAGATCGTGCTCAGGGACTGCCGGGTGTGGGTCGCGGAGCACCCCGGCGGGGAGGTCGTGGGGTACGCGGCCCTCGAAGGGGATCTGCTCGACGCGCTCTACCTGCGTCCCGAGGCGCGCCGCCAGGGCGTCGGGACGCTGCTGCTGGACGTCGTCCGGCAGCACAGCCCCGACGGCCTGTCCCTGCACGTCTTCCAGCAGAACACCGAGGCGCGGGCCTTCTACGCGCGGCACGGTTTCACGGTGCTGGACACGAACGACGGGGAGCGCAACATGGAGAACCTCCCCGACATGACGCTGCGCTGGACGCCGTAAGTGGTGCGCGACGACCGGCCCGCCGAGGACCGGCGGGTCCGGCTCGCCCGGACCTTCGACGAGGACGCCGAACGCTACGACCGGGCCCGCCCCGGCTATCCGGAGCGCCTGTACGGGGACCTCGCGCGGCTGGCCGGGGCGGTGCCCGGCAGCCGGGTGCTGGAGGTGGGGTGCGGGACGGGGCAGGCGACCGTGCCGCTGGCGGCGCGCGGGTGCCGGGTGACGGCGGTGGAGGCGGGGCCGCGGATGGCGGCGGTGGCCCGGCGCAGGCTGGGCGCGGACACCGAGGTCGTGACGGCGGTGTTCGAGGCGTGGGAGCTGCCCGCGCAGCCGTACGACACGGTGCTCGCCGCGACGGCCTTCCACTGGATCGACCCGGCGGTGCGGGTCGCCAAGGCCGCGGACGCGCTGCGGCCGGGCGGGGCGCTCGCCGTCGTCCGCACGCAGCACGTGCGGGGCGGCACGGAGGACTTCTTCGCCGAGGCGCAGGCGTGCTACGAGCGGTTCGACCCGGCCACCGAGCCGGGCCTGCGCCCGCCCGCGGCGGCCGACGTGGACGGCTCGGACCACGCCGTGGAGGTCGCCCGGAGCCGCCGCTTCGGGCCGACGCTCTTCCGCCGCTACGAGCGCGATCTGACGTACACCACGGCCGAGTACCTGGACCTGCTGCTGACCTACTCCGGTCACCGCGCCCTCCCCGGCCCCGCCCGCGACGGCCTGCTGGGCTGCCTGGGCACGCTCATCGACGGGCGGTACGGGGGCCGGGTGACGAAGCGTTATCTCACCGAGCTGGCCGTCTCCCACCGCCGCTGAGGCGTTACGTGCGCCGGGCCCGGCGGGGCCGCCGTCCGGGCGGGCGTTCGGGGTGGCCCGCGGGGTGGCGGACCTCTGCCGCCGGGCGCCGCACGCCCGCCGTACCCGGGCTTACGCGGAGCGTACGAACGACACACCGAACCGGTGGTTTCATGTGCCACGCAGCCGACGATTACGGAATTGTCCGGAATCGGTAACACGGTGCCGCCCTGCATGCCGCCGTCGGGGTGCCGGGGCGACCGTGTGCTCATCCGGCACGGCCATCCCGCGCCGGGCCACGAAGAACGGCACCAACACGAAAGGGGACCCCGTGTCCCGTATCGCATCCCGCCTGGCCGCGACCGTGCTCGCGGCCGGCGCGCTCGTCACCGCCGTCGCACTCCCGGCGTCCGCCGCGCCCGACCGGCACGGACGGCACCAGCAGATGGGCGCCCAGGTCGCCCTCGGCAGCGTCCACCACACGCGTGACGCCCGCTCGGCCCGCGGGCTGAACGACGAGTGGATCACGGTCACCAACGAGGGCCGCCGCGCCGTCAGCCTCGACCGCTGGACGCTCACCGACTCCGACCACCACGTCTACCGCTTCGGCCGTGTCACGCTGCGCGCGCACGAGTCGGTGCGGGTCCACAGCGGCCGCGGGCGCGACACCTCCCGCGACCTCTACCAGGGCGGCAACCGCTCGCTGTGGGAGCGCGGCGGCGACCGCGCGACCCTGCGCGACGCCCGCGGGCACGTCGTGGACACCGAGTCGTGGGGCCACAGCCACCGCTGAACGCCCCTGACGTGAAGGGTGCCCCGCCGGCGATCCCGGCGGGGCACCGCCGTGTCACCCCCCGGTGGACTCCCTGACGACCAGCGAGAACGGCCCCACGACCTCCCGCGGCGGTGCCCCGGCCCCGTCCGCCTCCAGTCGGCGGACCAGCAGTTCCACGGTGGTGCGGGCCATCGCGTCGTGGTCCGGGTCCACCGTCGTCAGGGACGGGACGAGGAAGGCCGCCTCGTCGATGTCGTCGAAGCCGACGACCTTGACGTCCTCCGGCACCCGCACCCCGCGGTCGGCGAACCCGCGCAGCACTCCCATCGCGACGGTGTCCGTCACGCAGAAGACCCCGTCCGCGCCCGCCGCCGAGTCGGCCAGCTCCCGTGCGCAGGCCGCGCCCGCCGCCATCGTCAGCTCGGGCGCGGTGCGCACCAGGGCCGGGTCGGCGGGCAGGCCCGCGTCCGCGAGGGCCTGCCGGTAACCGGCCAGCCGCAGCGCGGACACCCCCGGCCCGGGGCCGACCGGCCCGCACACGACGGCGATACGGCGGCAGCCCCGCGCGGCCAGGTGGGCGGTCGCGGCGCGCGCGGCCTCCGCGTTGGGCATGGCCACGTGATCGACGGGCCCGCCGAAGACCCGCTCGCCGAGCAGCACCACCGGGTGGTCGACCTTCAGCCACTCCGCGTCGGCCGCGCCCATGCCGACCGCGCTGAGGATCAGCCCGTCGTAGAGCCGGGTGCGGGACAGCTCCAGGGCCGCGACCTCGTTCTCCCGCAGCGCGCCGGTCTGCTCGATGCCGACCCGCAGCCCGTGCCGCGCGGCGGCGGTGATGACGGCGGCGGCCAGCCGCCCGTAGTAGGGGCGGCTGATCTCCGGGACGGCCAGGCCGATCGTGCCGGTGCGGCCCTTGCGCAGGTTGCGGGCGGCGACGTTGACCCGGTAGCCGAGCGCGGCCATCGCGTCGCGGACCTTCGCGGCGGTCGCGGGGCGGACGTGGGGGTGGCCGTTGATGACGTTGGAGACCGTCATCGGTGAGACTCCGGCCGCCTTCGCGACGTCCTGGATCGTCGCCATCGCGTCAGGCCGCCAGCGGTGCGCTGAGCGTGACGAAGGAGTGCGGGGGCAGTGTGAGGACGAGCCCGCGCCCGGTCACCGCGACGGCGTCGAAGGTGCGCGGCGCCACCGCGTCCGGCGCCGCGGGGCTGTTGTGCGCCTGCACCCGGTCCGCCGTCAGCAGCCGGGCGGTCGGCGTGCCGACGCCGCCGCCGCGCAGGTCGAGGGTGATCTCGGCGCTCTCCTCGGCGTCCAGGTTGCTGAGCGAGACCAGCAGCGTGCCGTCCTTGACGCTCGCGGACGCGGACAGCGTGTCCAGCTCGGTGTCCCCCACCGTGCGGCGGGCGTTGCCCGCGGTCGTGCGCAGGTGGACGGCGAGCGAGGCGGCGTCGTGGTGTCCCTTGTTCATCTCGAAGACATGGTAGGTCGGGGTGCGCACGAGCGTGTCGCCGTCCGTCAGCAGCATCGCCTGGAGGACGTTGACGGTCTGTGCGATGTTCGCCATGAACAGGCGGGCGGCGTGCCGGTGGAAGACGTCGAAGTGGGTGGCGGCGACCAGGGCGTCGCGCATCGTGTTCTGCTGGAACAGGAAGCCGGGGTTGGTGCCGGGCTCCACGTCCCACCACGTGCCCCACTCGTCGAGGACCAGGCCGACCGCGCGGCCCGGGTCGTAGACGTCCATGACCGCGCTGTGGCCGGCGAGGACGCGGTCGATGCGGCGGGCCGAGGCCATCGTGCGGTAGTAGTCGGCTGTGTCGAAGGCGGTCGCGCTGCCCTTCGCCTCCCACGGCCCGGCCAGGGTGTAGTGGTGGACGGAGACGCCCTGGAAGAAGGTGCGCGGGGTGGCCTCGCAGCCGAAGCAGCTGATCTGCTGCATGAGCGTCTCGGTCCACTTGAAGTCGTCGCCGTTGGCGCCGGACGCGACGCGGTAGAGGGTGTTGTCGCCGTGGTCGCGGCAGTAGGTGGCGTACTGCCGGGCGAGGTCGGCGGAGTATTCGGCGCGCATGTTGCCGCCGCAGCCCCAGGTCTCGTTGCCGATGCCCCAGAAGGGGACCTTCCACGGCTCGTCGCGCCCGTTGGCCTTGCGCATCCGCACCATGGGGCTGTCGCCGTCCCGCGTCAGGTACTCCACCCACTCGCTCATCTCCTGCACGGTGCCGCTGCCGACGTTGCCGTTGATGTACGGCTCGGCGTCCAGCAGCTCGCACAGGGCCATGAACTCGTGCGTGCCGAAGTGGTTGTTCTCCTCGACGTTGCCCCAGTGGGTGTTGACCATGCGCGGCCGCCGTTCGCGCGGCCCGACGCCGTCCTTCCAGTGGTACTCGTCGGCGAAGCAGCCCCCCGGCCAGCGCAGGTTGGGGATGTGCAGCGCCCGCAGCGCCTCGACGACGTCGAGCCGGATCCCGCCCTCGTGGGGGACGTCCGAGTCCTCGCCGACCCAGAAGCCGCCGTAGATGCAGCGCCCCAGGTGCTCGGCGAAGTGCCCGTACAGGTGGCGGCTGATACGGGGGCCTTCGAGATCGAGGTTGATCACGGCGGTGGCGGCGGTGGCCGCTGAGGTGCCGGGCACGGTGTACTCCCAGATTTGTATCGCTACATTGGATCGATACAAATTGGCATCCACCGGTGGAGGTGTCAAGGACGCCGGGACCGCGACGGGCGCGTCAGTCCTCGAAGTCGCGCGCCGGCTCCTCCCTGCGCCGGGAGCCGGTCGTCGACCCGCGCGGCCGGAGCGCCCGCGTCAGAACGGGCTCGCCGCCGAGTGGACCGCGCCCTGGTGGGGGACGGAGGGGGACGGGGGCTCAGCGCCGAAAGGGTATTCGCGCATCTTCCGCCACACGCCGTCACCGCCCTGCTCGTAGAGGGCGAAGCCGGTCGCGGTCCAGGCGGCGGCGAAGTCGGCCAGCTCGCGCTGGGCGCGGTCGAGGGCGGGCTCGGCGATGGCGTGGGCGACGGTGACGTGCGGGTGGTAGGGGAACTGCAGCTCCCGTTCGACGGGGCCGGAGCGCAGCCGCTCCTGGAGGTCCGCGCAGTCGGCGGCGCCCTCGGCGAGGCGGACGTACACCACCGGGGACAGCGGGCGGAAGGTGTCCGTGCCGTGCAGCCGCATCACGAAGGGGCGGCCCTCGGCGGCGACCTTCGCGAGGTGGCGGCGGAAGGGCGGCAGCTCGTCGCGGCCGACCTCGGTGGGCGGCAGCAGCGTCACATGGGTGGGGATGGCGTACGCGGCCGGGTCACCGAATCCGGCCCGCCGCTCCTGGAGCAGCCGCCCGTACGGCTCCGGGACCGCGAGGGACACGCCGATCGTCGTGGTGGTCTCCATGCGTTCACCCCTTTTCCCCCAGGTCGGTGCCCTGCCCGCGAGCGCGCGGGCGCGTGCCTTTCCCCGAAAGCCCCGTTCCCCCGCCGGGTCCGGTTTCCCCGCCGGACCCGTCACACCCGGTGTACCCCGAACGGCCCCGACCCGCGACCGCGCCCTCCGGGCACGGGCCCCGGCGCCGGCCTCGCGCCGCGGTCAGTGCTTGGCGGGCACGAAACCGATCCGGTCGTAGGCCGCGGCCAGCGTCTCCGCCGCCACGCTCCGGGCCTTCTCGGCGCCCTTGGCGAGGACCGAGTCCAGGGACTCGGGGTCTCCCAGATACTCCTTCGTGCGCTCGTGGAACGGCGTGACCCACTCCACGAAGATCTCCGCGAGGTCGGTCTTGAGCGCACCGTAGCCCTTGCCCTCGTACTGTCGTTCCAGTTCCGGAATTCCGGTACCGGTGAGGGCGGAGTGAATGGTGAGCAGATTGCTGACGCCCGGCTTTTCCTTTTCGTCGTACCGGATGACCGTGTCGGTGTCGGTGACGGCGCTGCGGAACTTCTTCGCCGAGACCTTCGGGTCGTCGAGCAGGTTGACCAGGCCCTTCGGGGTGGCCGCCGACTTGCTCATCTTGGCGCTCGGGTCCTGGAGGTCGTAGATCTTCGCCGTCTCCCGGACGATGTGCGGCGCCGGGATCGTGAAGGTCTGCCCGAAGCGGCCGTTGAAGCGCTCGGCCAGGTCGCGGGTCAGCTCGATGTGCTGGCGCTGGTCCTCGCCGACCGGCACCGCGTCCGCCTGGTACAGCAGGATGTCGGCGACCTGGAGGATCGGGTACGTGAACAGACCGACGGTGGCGCGGTCGGCGCCGTGCCGCGCGGACTTGTCCTTGAACTGCGTCATGCGGGAGGCCTCACCGAATCCCGTGATGCAGTTCATGACCCAGCCGAGCTGCGCGTGCTCGGGCACATGGCTCTGCACGAAGAGCGTGCAGCGGTCCGGGTCGAGCCCCGCCGCCAGCAGCTGCGCGGCGGCCAGCCGGGTGTTCGCGCGCAGCTCCGCGGGATCCTGCGGCACCGTGATCGCGTGCAGGTCCACGACCATGTAGAAGGCGTCGTGGGACTCCTGGAGCGCCACGTACTGCCGGATCGCACCGAGGTAATTGCCCAGGTGGAAGGAACCGGCAGTGGGCTGGATGCCCGAGAGGGCGCGGGGACGAGAGGCCATGTCCACCATTCTCTCAGGTCGGGCCACGGACCCATACCCCCGATCACGGCGGGCGCATCTGCGGCGCGAGAGCGCGAGCGCGGGAAGGTTTCGCGCGAGCCCCGGTGAGCGACGATAGAAACACCAGACAAATGCACTGGGGGCACCACCCCGCCCCCGCTCCAGGCCCGCGCCGCGGCCCGACCGGGCCGTGCGCCCGCCGCCTGGCTCCCGACGCACGACGAACGGAGTACGCGAAGTGACACAGCGGAGCAGCAGCATCCCCGGTCCCGAGGCGCGGACGGCCACCGAGCGGCAGATCGCCGAGGCCGAGACGTACAGCGCGCACAACTACCACCCGCTGCCCGTGGTGATCACCGAGGCGGAGGGCGCCTGGGTCACCGACGTCGAGGGCCGCCGTTACGTGGACATGCTCGCCGGCTACTCGGCGCTGAACTTCGGGCACGCCCACCCCCGGCTGATCGCGGCCGCGAAGGCGCAGCTGGAGCGGGTCACGCTGACCTCGCGGGCCTTCCACCACGACCGCTTCGCCCGTTTCTGCGCCGAGCTGGCCGAGCTGTGCGGCATGGAGATGGTGCTGCCCATGAACACGGGCGCGGAGGCGGTGGAGACCGCGGTGAAGACCGCCCGCAAGTGGGGCTACCGGGTCAAGGGCGTACCGGACGGGCGGGCGAAGATCGTCGTCGCGGACGGCAACTTCCACGGCCGCACCACCACGATCATCAGCTTCTCCACCGACCCCGAGGCCCGCGCGGACTTCGGCCCGTACACCCCCGGCTTCGAGGTCGTGCCCTACGGCGACCTGGCCGCGCTGGAGGCGGCGGTCGACGACGACACGGTGGCGGTGCTGCTGGAGCCGATCCAGGGCGAGGCGGGCGTGCTCGTGCCGCCGCCGGGCTACCTCGCCGGGGTGCGGCGGATCACCGCCGAGCGCGGGGTGCTGTTCGTCGCCGACGAGATCCAGTCGGGCCTCGGCCGCACCGGGCGCACCTTCGCGTGCGAGCACGAGGGCGTGGTGCCGGACATGTACGTGCTGGGCAAGGCGCTCGGCGGCGGCGTGGTGCCGGTCTCGGCGGTGGTGTCCTCGCGCGAGGTGCTGGGCGTCTTCCGGCCGGGCGAGCACGGCTCGACCTTCGGCGGCAACCCGCTGGCCTGCGCCGTCGGCCTGGAGGTCGTCGCGATGCTGCGCGGCGGCGAGTACCAGGCGCGGGCCGCCGAGCTGGGCGACCACCTGCACGCCGAGCTGGCCGGGCTGCTGGGCGCGGGTCTGCTGACGCAGGTGCGCGGCCGGGGGCTGTGGGCGGGTCTGGACATCCCGCCGGAGCGCGGTACGGGCCGGGCGGTGTCGGAGGATCTGCTGACGCGCGGGGTGCTGGTCAAGGACACCCACACCGAGACGATCCGGCTGGCCCCGCCGCTGGTCATCTCCAAGGACGACCTGGACTGGTCGCTGGACCGGCTGCGGGCCTCGCTCGCCCTGCGGTAGCCACCTGCGGCGCGGCCGCGCCACCGGCCGTCCAGCGGGAGTACAACGGCCGTACACGGTGATATTAGGTCAGGCTCACCTTATAATCCTCCGGTTAGGGTACCCTCACCCCAGCACCACCGCCTTGTCCCGGAAGGACCCTCAGGTGATCCCCACCCTCGTCATCGGTTTGCGTGAAGGCATCGAGGCGTCCCTCATCGTGGGCATCATCGCCGCCTTCCTGGGGCGCAACGGCCGCCGCGACGCGCTGCGCCAGGTCTGGATCGGCGTGTCCGTCGCGGTCGTGGTCTGCCTCGGCATCGGCATCGGCCTCGTCACGCTCTCCCGCGAGCTGCCGCAGCAGCAGCAGGAGGCGATGGAGACCGTCATCGGCGCGCTCGCCGTCGTCATGGTCACCGGCATGATCCTGTGGATGAACAAGCACGCCCGCGGCATGAAGCGCGACCTGGAGGGCCAGGCGGCGAGCGCGCTGGCCCAGGGCTCGGCCCGCGCGCTGGTCGTGATGGCCTTCCTCGCGGTGCTGCGCGAGGGCTTCGAGACCGCGGTCTTCCTGGTCTCGGTCATCCAGAACAGCACCAGCGTCGGCACCGGCACCACGGGCGCCTTCATCGGCATCGCCATCGCGGTCGTCATCGGCTACGGCATCTACCGCGGCGGCGTGAAGTTCAACATGGGCCGCTTCTTCAAGATCACCGGCCTGGTGCTGGTGCTCGTCGCGGCGGGGCTCGTGATGACGGTCGCGCACACCGCGCACGAGGCGGGCTGGATCGACGCCGGCCAGTCCCAGGCGCTCGACCTGAGCTGGCTGGTCCGGCCCGGCACCGTGCTGTCCTCGCTGTTCACCGGTGTGCTCGGGGTGCAGCCGCAGCCGACCACCGCCGAGGTCACGGTGTGGGTGGTCTACGCCCTGCCGATGCTCGCGTTCGTCGGCTGGCCGCGCGGCGGCAAGCGCCCGGCCCCCAAGCCCGCCGCCGCGTCCGGCAGCTGACCCGCACCACCCGTACCGCCCGTACCCGTATCCCGTATCTCCCTCTCTTCGCTGACACGCCCTAGGAGCGCCCGCCCATGTCCATGTCCACCACCACCCCCCGCGTGCTGCGGGCCACCGGCCTGCTGGCCATCGCCGGCCTGGTCGCCACCGGGTGTGCGAAGAGCAAGGACGACAGCGCGCCCAAGGGCTCCCCGAAGGTCACCGTCAACCTCACCGACGACGGCTGCAAGCCCTCCCCCGCCTCCGTGCCCGCGGGCCCGGTGACCTTCCAGGTCAAGAACGTCAGCGCCAACAAGGTCACCGAGGCCGAGCTGCTCAGCGGCGACACCATCATGGGCGAGAAGGAGAACCTCACCCCGGGCCTGTCCGGCAGCTTCTCGCTGACCCTCAAGGGCGGCACGTACGAGATGTACTGCCCCAACGCGAAGACCGAGAAGAGCGCCTTCACGGTGACCGGCTCGGCCGCCGCGCCCTCCCAGGACCCGGCCGTCAAGGCGCTGCTGACGCAGGCCACCACCGGCTACCAGGCCTACGTGACAGCCGAGGTCGACAAGCTGCTGCCCGCCACCAAGACCTTCACCGACGCGGTGCGCGCCGGGGACATCGCGAAGGCCGAGGCCTCCTTCGCCCAGGCCCGCTACTACTACGAGGAGGTCGAGCCCGTCGCGGAGAGCTTCGGCGACCTCGACCCGGACCTCGACGCGCGCGAGGACGACGTCACCGACGCCACCAAGTGGACCGGCTTCCACCGGCTGGAGAAGGCGCTCTGGCAGGACAAGTCGCTGACCGGCATGAAGCCCGTCGCCGACAAGCTCGACGCGGACGTCGCCAAGCTCAAGACCCTCGTGGCCACCACCACCTACCAGCCCGCCCAGCTCGCCAACGGCGCCACCGGGCTGCTCGACGAGGTCGCCGCCAGCAAGGTCACCGGCGAGGAGGACCGCTACAGCCACACCGACCTGTCGGACTTCGAGGCCAACGTCGTCGGCGCGCAGAAGGCGTTCGACCTGCTCAAGCCCGCGCTGGACAAGATCGACGCGACCTTGTCCGGCAACGTCAGCACGCAGTTCACCGCCGTGCTCGACGCCCTCAAGCCCTACAAGCAGGGCAGCGCCTACGTCGACTACTCCACCGTCGGCGACGACAAGCGCCGCGAACTCACCCAGAAGGTCGACGCCCTCGCCGAGCCGCTCTCCCAGGTCGCCGGGAAGGTGAACGGCTGATGAGCACGCCGGGCACCACCCGCCGGGGCCTGCTCGCCACTCTCGGCGGCGCGGCCCTGGCGGGCTCCGCCGGAGCGGCGCTCGCCGGATGCAGCGACGACGGGAAGTCCTCCCCGGACAAGGCCGCGAGCACCACCGTGCCCTTCTACGGCACCCACCAGGCGGGCATCGCCACCCCCGCCCAGGACCGGCTGGCCTTCGCGACCTACGACCTGACCGTCAGCGGCTCCGTCGAGGAGAACCGCGCCGCCCTGCGCGCCCTGCTGCAGCAGTGGACGGCCGCGGCCGCCGCCATGACGCAGGGAAAAACGGTGCCCGGCGACAACGACAACCCGGCCGCGCCGCCCGCCGACACCGGCGAGGCCTACGGGCTCTCCCCCGCCAACCTGACCATCACCCTGGGCCTGGGCCCCTCGCTCTTCGACGAGCGCTTCGGCCTCGCCGGTCACCGCCCCGCCGCGCTCGCCGACCTGCCCAAGCTCCCCCCGGAGAACCTGGACGCCGAACGCTCGGGCGGCGACCTCGCCATCCAGGCCTGCGCCGACGACCCGATCGTGGCCTTCCACGTCATCCGCAACCTGGCCCGGATCGGCCGCGGCACCGTCGTCATGCGCTGGTCGCAGCTCGGCTTCGGCAACGCCACCGGCAACGGCGGCGGCAAGGAGACCCCGCGCAACCTCATGGGCTTCAAGGACGGCACCCGCAACATCGCCGGTGACGACAAGAGCCTGATGGACGGGCACGTGTGGGTCGGCTCCGAGACCGACCAGCCGTGGATGCGCGGCGGCAGCTACCTCGTCGCGCGCCGCATCCGGATGCGCATCGAGGCGTGGGACCGCGACTTCCTGTCCGACCAGGAGGCCGTCTTCGGCCGCGCGAAGTACACCGGTGCGCCGCTGACCGGCACGAAGGAGTCCGACCAGCCGGACTTCGCGGCGAAGAAGGCGGGCGAGCCCGTCATCCCCGCGGGCGCGCACATCCGGCTCGCCGCCCACGAGAACAACGCGGGCCTGCGCATCCTGCGCCGCGGCTACTCCTTCACCGACGGCATCGTGCCCGCCACCGGCGAACTGGACGCGGGCCTGTTCTTCATCGCCTACCAGAAGGACCCGCGCAAGCAGTTCGTGCCGCTGCAGACCAAGCTCGGCGGGCACGACGCCCTCAACGAGTACATCCAGCACGTCGGCTCCGGCCTCTTCGCCTGCCCGCCCGCCCCCGCCGCCGCGGGCAAGCACTGGGCGGAGGAGCTGCTCGCGTAGCGCGTAGGGTGCCCGGGTGACTCTCGGGATGGTGGCGGCGCTGTGCGCGGCCTTGTGCTTCGGTGTGGCCTCCGTGCTCCAGGCGAAGGGCGCGCGGGCCGCCGAACCCGGCAGCGGCTCGGGCGTCGACACCCGGCTGCTCGCCCGCGCCCTGGCCCAGCGCGTCTACCTCGCCGGACTCGCCCTGGACGCCGCCGGGTTCGGCATGGAGCTGATCGCCCTGCGGCGGCTGCCCATCTACGCCGTGGGAGCCGCGCTCGCCGCGAGCCTGGCCGTCACCGCGGTCACCGCCGGGCGGCTGCTCGGGACGACGCTGCGCCGCGCCGAGTGGACCGCGGTGGGCGTCGTCTGCGGGGGCCTGGCCCTGCTGGGGCTCGCCTCCGGCGCCGAGGGGAGCGCACACGGCAGCACCGCGCTGCGCTGGGGGACGCTCGTCGCCGCCGGGGGCGTCCTGCTCATCGGCGCGGCCGGCGGGCGCCTCCCCGTAAGGGCCCGCGCGGCCGTCCTGGGCCTGGGGGCGGGGCTCGGCTTCGGTGTCGTCGAGGTGGCCGTCCGCCTGATCGACGGGGTGACCGGCCCGGCCCTCTACGCCCTGCTGCTCGGCGGCGGCGCCGCCTTCCTGCTGCTGACCTCGGCCCTCGGCCAGGGCTCGGTGACGACCGCGACCGCCGCGATGGTCGTCGGCGAGACGGTCGCCCCCGCGCTCGTCGGCGTCCTGGCCCTCGACGACCACACCCGCCCCGGCTGGACCCCCGTCGCCGTCACCGGCTTCGCCCTCGCCGTCCTCGGCGCCCTGGCCCTGACCCGCTTCGGGGAACCGGCCGCGGTCTGACGTCCCTACCGGTGGGCCGCCGGCGAGAGCCGGCACGTCACGCCGATGCGGTTCCACGCGTTCATCGTCACGCACATCGCGACGAGCCGCGGCATCTCGTCCTCGTCGAAGAGCTTCGCCGCCTCGTCGTAGACGTCGTCCGCGACACCGTGCGGGCCCAGCTCCGTCACCGCCTCCGCCAGCGCCAGCGCGGCCCGCTCGCGGGCGGTGAAGAAGGGGGTCTCGCGCCACACGGTGACCCCGATGAGCTTCTGCTGCGTCATGCCCTCGGCGAGCGCCGCGTGGCTGTGCTTGTCGACGCAGAAGGCGCAGCCGTTGAGCTGCGAGACCCGGACCCGGACCAGCTCGCGCACGACCGGGTCCAGGCCGCGGGCGGCGGCCTTGTCGAGGGCGAACATGGCCTCGTAGAAGTCCGGGGCGCGGTCCATGAGGTTGATGCGGCGGACGGGGGCGGGGACGGTCGGCTCGGCTGCTTCGTTCGTGGTCATGACCTCACCGTATCCGCCAAGTGGCACCGCCCCATGGTCCACTAGGGGCATGAACGAATGGGCCAATCCATCCGGTCCCGGAACGCCGACGCGCGGCGGCGGCGACTACGACCTCCTGCTGGACCTCGCGGGCCAGCGCACCCGGGCCGGGCTGGAGGAGGCGCTGCGCGCGGCCGTACGCGACGGGCGGCTCGCCCCCGGCACCCGCCTGCCCTCCAGCCGGGTCCTGGCCCGCGACCTCGCCCTCGCCCGCAACACCGTCGCCGACGCGTACGGGCAGCTCGTCGCCGAGGGCTGGCTCACCGCCCGGCAGGGCTCGGGCACCACGGTGGCCCCGCGGCCCGCCGTCCCCGCGCACCGCACCGGACGGCGCACCCCCGAAGGCCCCCGCAGCGGCCCCGCCGAACTCGCCCCGCACCACTCCGGGCTGCCGTACGTCCTGTGGCCCGGCTCCCCCGACCTCGGGTCCTTCCCCCGCACCGGCTGGCTGCGCGCCGCCCGCCGCGCGCTGACCGCCGCCCCCAACGAGGCCTTCGGCTACACCGACCCGCGCGGCCGCCCCGAACTGCGCACCGCCCTCGCCGACTACCTCGCCCGCGTCCGCGGGGTGCGCACCGACCCCGAACACCTGGTGATCTGCACCGGCTACACCCAGGGCGTGGGCCTGCTCGCCCGCGTCCTGCACGCGCGGGGCGCCCGCCGGGCCGCGTACGAGAGCGTCGGGCTGCCCGACGTGCCCACCGTGCTGCGCGCCTCCGGCCTCGACCCGCGCCCGCTGCCCGTCGACGCGGACGGGGCCCGCGTCGAGGAACTGGCCGACGACGTCGCCGCGGTGCTGCTCACCCCCGCGCACCAGTTCCCGCTCGGGGTCAGCCTCTCGCCCGCGCGGCGCACCGCGGTCGTCGCCTGGGCCCGCTCCACCGGCGGAATCGTCCTGGAGGACGACTACGACGGGGAGTTCCGCTACGACCGGCAGCCCGTCGCCGCACTCCAGGCACTCGCGCCCGACCACGTCGTCTACGCCGGAACCGCCAGCAAGAGCCTCGCCCCCGCGCTGCGGCTCGCCTGGCTCGCGGTGCCGCCGCACCTGCTCGACGCGGTCGTCCGCGAGAAGCGGATCGCCGACCACCAGTCCGCGGTGCTCGACCAGCTGACGCTGGCGGAGTTCCTGCGCTCCGGGGCGTACGACCGGCATGTGCGCCGGATGCGGACGCGCTACCGCGCGCGGCGGGACCGGGTCGTGGAGGTGCTCGGCGGCTGCGCGCCGGGCGTACGCGTGTCCGGCATCGCCGCGGGGCTGCACGCCGTGCTGGAGCTGCCCGCCGACGCGGGCCCGGTCGAGGCGGTGGTGGCCCGCGCCCACCGGCTGGGCCTGTCCGTGCCGGGCCTCCCGGCCTTCGGGGCTCCCCCCACCCACCCGCCCGCCCTCGTCGTGGGCTACGGCACCCCACCCGACCACGCGTTCACGCACGCGCTGAGCTTGCTGTGTGAGGCGCTCCGGGGCGGGACGTGAGGTGATCCGCGCGACTGTCCGCCGGTGGGTGGTTGCGCGCACAGCCCCCGCCGGCGGGAAGAGCGCGACGCCCCGGGCAAGGGGCAGCCCGGGGCGTCGCGGCGAGGAAAGGCCGGGCTCAGATGAGGCCGAGTTCGCGCACGGCGGCGCGCTCCTCCTCCAGCTCCTTGACGGACGCGTCGATCCGCGGACGCGAGAACTCGTTGATCTCCAGGCCCTGGACGATCTCGAACGTGCCGTTCTTCGTCGTCACGGGGAAGGACGAGATGAGGCCGGCGGGCACGCCGTAGGAGCCGTCGGAGACGATGCCCATGGACGTCCAGTCGCCCTCCGCCGTGCCGTTGACCCACGTGTGGACGTGGTCCAGCGCCGCGGACGCGGCCGACGCCGCGGAGGACGCGCCGCGCGCCTCGATGATCGCCGCGCCGCGCTTCGCCACCGTGGGGATGAACGTGTCCGCGAGCCACTGCTCGTCGTTGACGACCTCCGCCGCGTTCTTGCCCGCGACCTCCGCGTGGAAGATGTCCGGGTACTGCGTCGCGGAGTGGTTGCCCCAGATCGTGACGCGCTTGATGTCGGCGACGGCCGCACCCGTCTTCTTCGCGAGCTGCGCGATCGCCCGGTTGTGGTCCAGCCGCGTCATCGCGGTGAAGCGCTCGGCCGGGACGTCGGGGGCGGCGGACTGCGCGATCAGCGCGTTCGTGTTCGCCGGGTTGCCGACGACCAGGACCTTGATGTCGTCGGCGGCGTGGTCGTTGATGGCCTTGCCCTGCGGCTTGAAGATGCCGCCGTTGGCGGAGAGCAGGTCACCGCGCTCCATGCCCTTGGTGCGCGGGCGGGCGCCCACGAGCAGGGCGACGTTGGCGCCGTCGAAGGCGACGTTCGGGTCGTCGGTGATGTCGATGCCGCGCAGCAGCGGGAAGGCCGCGTCGTCCAGCTCCATGGCCGTGCCCTCGGCGGCCTTGAGCCCCTGCGGGATCTCCAGCAGCCGGAGCTTCACCGGCACGTCCGCGCCGAGCAGGTGGCCCGAGGCGATGCGGAAGAGGAGCGCGTAGCCGATCTGGCCGGCCGCTCCGGTGACGGTGACGTTGACGGGAGTGCGAGTCATTGCCTTCTCCTGGCCTGTGCGCGTTCGCCGCGCGTGCTGCTGGGGTCGGGGGTGCGGCCTGTGCGCGGCCGCTCGGCAATGGCTGGGCGGCGGCCCAGATCGCGGATCTCCCCGTCGTCGGGAGAGCCACCCGTCAGGCTATCGCGGGGCTGTCGCCGAGCCGACCCGGCCCCGCCCCGGCATGCCGCCGACGTGCTGTTTCGGCCACCGCGGGGTGACCTGCCTCACCCTATGCAGACCCCGAGCACGATGAGGCCCAGGCAAAGGCCGGTGGACGTCGGGCTCGGCGTCGCGGTCGGCGGCCCGTCCGAGGGGCTCGGCGCCGCGGTCGTCGTCGAGGTCGCGGGCGCGGAGGGGGGCGGGTCCACCGGGGCGGGCGGCGCGGCGGGCGGCGGGGCGGACGTCTGCGGCGAACTGTCCGGCGCGGGCGGCGCCGTCGTACCGGCGGGCGGCCGCGCCGAGGCCTGCGGCTGGGTGTGCGGCGGGGAGGCCGCGGGGGTACGGGTCGCGGGCGCCGTCGTGGCCGTCGCCGTCGGGGCGGCGCCGGGGCCGGGGGCGCTGCCGCTGCCCGTACTCGCGAGGAGGACGACCGTGAGGAGCGCGGCCACCGCGCACACACCGGCCGCCCCCAGCACGACGGCCCGCCTGCGGCCGGGCGGCAGGCCCTCCTCGGCGCTCAGCGGATCCAGCGGGTCCGGATCCGGTACGGGCTTGCCGCGGCCGCGCTCGCCCGTGCCGTTCGCCGCCTTGTCCGCGAGCCGCCACAGCGCGCCGGCCCGCTCGTAGTCCGCGCCGCTCGCCTGCGCCAGCACCTCCACGGCGGCCAGCGGCGGTACGCGGCGCGCCGCGAGGTACGAGGCCCACGCCTCCGCGGACTCCGCGGTGCGCGCGGCGAGCGCGGGCACGGTGAGGCCGCTGCGGTCCTTCATGCGCCGCAGTTGCGTCGCGAGCCGCCGCATGTCCACGGGGGCATGGTCCGTGAGCGGCTCCCATTGACCCATGGCCCCGCACCCTTCGTGTCCCGACGGATACCGAGGGCAACGATAGAACACCCGTGCCGCACGGATGTTCTTTCCGCTCAACCCCCCACACGGGGAGCCCGTGTGTGCTAATGCCCACCCCCGGCGACGCCCCGGGCTGCCCCGGGGGTGCTTTCCGCGACCTTCCGCCGGTGGGGGCTGGTCGCGCAGTTCTCCCCCAGGCTTCGCCCGGGAGGTGCCCCCACGCGCCCCTGGTTTGTTGCCCTGCGCGGCAGAAGCGAGCCCGTACCGCGCAGGGTGAGCGTTTTCAGGGGCGCGTGGGGGCACCTGGGAGAACTGCGCGCGCAACCACCCACCGGCAGAAGGGCGCGCGGAGCACCGCAAGGCGCACCCCGGGGCGAAAGGGGCGCGGGGAACTGCGCGACCAGCCCACCACCGGCAGACGGTCGCGCGGCACACCGCACCAGGCAGCCCGGAGCGAAACCCCTACCGAACCGAGAAGTGGATGATGTCCTCCAGGAACGGGATCCGGAGGATCGGGTCCGGCTGGGCCATGAGGGCCAGCAGGATGATCACGAGGCCCAGGATCGCGTACGTGATCACGTCAGTGAACCTGCTGCGGACGGCGAGCATGCCGACCGACTGCAGGGTCCACCGGAGCACCCCCCCGAGCAGCAGCGCCACCCCCACCGTGATCGCGCCCGCGCGGAACGCGCCGGACGCGGTGGTGACGAGGCCGGCGACCGTGCCGGCGACGACGAGGAGGATGGGCCACTGCCGTGCGGGCGCGGGCGCGTCGCCCGGGGCGGCGCGCCCGCCGCCCTCGGGGCGCGCGGTGGAGGTCGTGACGGCGGGGCGGCCTCCGGGGCCGAGCTCAGCCGACACGGCCCGCCGCCTGCCGTTCGGCCGCCTCGACGACGTTCTGCAGGAGCAGCGCCCGGGTCATGGGGCCGACGCCGCCGGGGTTGGGGGAGAGCCAGCCGGCGGTCTCGGCGACGGCGGGGTGGACGTCGCCGACGATCTTGCCGGCCTCGTCGCGGCTGACGCCGACGTCGAGCACGGCGGCGCCGGGCTTGACGTCCTCGGGCTTGACGATGTGCGGCACGCCCGCCGCGGCGACGACGATGTCGGCCTGCCGCAGTTGCGCGGACAGGTCACGCGTGCCGGTGTGGCACAGCGTCACGGTCGCGTTCTCGGACTTGCGGGTGAGGAGCAGGCCGATGGAGCGCCCGACGGTGATGCCGCGGCCGACGACGACGACGTGCGCGCCGTTGATCGTGACGCCGTGCCGGCGGAGCAGTTCGACGATGCCGTTGGGGGTGCAGGGCAGCGGTGCGGGCACGCCGAGGACGAGCCGGCCGAGGTTGGTGGGGTGCAGCCCGTCCGCGTCCTTGGCGGGGTCCATGAGTTCCAGGACGCGGTTGGTGTCGATGCCCTTGGGCAGCGGGAGCTGCACGATGTAGCCGGTGCAGGCGGGGTCCTCGTTGAGCTCGCGGACGACCGCCTCGATGTCCTCCTGGGTGGCGGTGGCGGGCAGCTCGCGCTGGATGGAGCCGATGCCGACCTGCGCGCAGTCGCGGTGCTTGCCGGCGACGTACCACTTGCTGCCGGGGTCGTCGCCGACCAGCAGAGTGCCGAGCCCGGGGGCGACACCGCGGGCCTTGAGCGCCTGGACACGCTCGGTCAGTTCGGACTTGATCGCGGCTGCGGTGGCCTTGCCATCGAGAATCTGGGCGCTCATGGCCCCCATTGTCGTCGATCGGGGGTGCCGGTCAGCAAATCCGTGCGGTTCCCGTACGGGGACAGCCCTTGCGCGGCGATGTCACCTGGTCGGAGTATGTGGCGGTTCGCTGCCGCCCGTCCCCGTCCCGCGAAGGAAACCGCACGTGAGCCAGCCTCCCGGCCCCCCGTACCCGTACGGCGGCCAGCCCCAGCAGCCGCAGTCGCAGCCGTACGGACAGATGCCGCCCGGTGTCCCGCCGCAGGTCCCGTACGGGCAGCCGGCCGGTTACGGCTACCAGCAGCCGTACGGCTACGCGCAGCCGGGCGGGGTGCCGCCGGGGATGCCGCCGCTCGCGAGCTGGGGCGCGCGGCTCGGGTCGCTGCTGCTGGACTTCCTGATCGTGAACCTGGTGCCCGCGGGCGTCTACCTGGCCGGTTACATCCCGCACGCCGTCAAGGTGCAGCAGGCCTACAACAAGTGCGCAGACCACGGCATCTCGCAGAAGAACTGCCACAACGTGCCGGACGCGACCAGCACGAACGTGACGCTCATGGTCGTCGGCGGCATCCTGCTGCTGGCGGCCACGATCTTCCTCAGCTACCGCGAGGGGAAGACGGGCCAGACGCCGGGCCGGAAGATCGTCGGCATCCGGCTGCTGCGCGAGCGCGACGGTTCGGCGACCGGTTTCGGCCGCGCCTTCGGCCGCCGCCTGCTGCACATCCTGGACGGCATCCCGTGCGGCCTGGGCTACCTGTGGCCGCTGTGGGACTCCAAGAACCAGACGTGGGCCGACAAGATGGTCGGCACGGTGGTCGTCAAAGACCAGTTCTGATACGCCGTTTCCGATACACCGCTTCTGCTGCATCGGTACCGAATCGGCACGCACGACGGCCGCGGCCGTACCCGCCCGGGAAGGGGGTACGGCCGCGGCCGTTCGCGTGCTCGCTCAGCGCGTGCTCACTCAGTGGAAGAAGTGCCGCGTGCCCGTCAGGTACATCGTGACGCCGGCCTTCTGCGCGGCCTCGATCACCGCGTCGTCGCGGACCGAGCCGCCGGGCTGGGCGACGGCCTTGACGCCCGCCTCCGCGAGCACCTCGAAGCCGTCGGGGAAGGGGAAGAAGGCGTCGGACGCGGCGTACGAGCCGGTCGCGCGCTCGGCGCCCGCGCGGGCGACCGCGAGCTTGGCCGAGTCGACCCGGTTGACCTGGCCCATGCCGACGCCGACCGTGGCGCCGTCCTTGCCCAGCAGGATCGCGTTGGACTTCACCGCGCGCGAGGCGCGCCACGCGAACGCCAGGTCGGCCAGCTCGGCCGGGGCCAGCGGCTCGCCGCTGACCAGCCGCCAGGTGGCAGGGTCGTCACCTTCGGCCTGGAAGCGGTCCTTGGCCTGGATCAGGACGCCGCCCTCGACCGGGCGCCGCTCGGTGACCGCGGCCGGGGCGCCCTCGACCTTGAGCACCCGGATGTTCTTCTTGCGGGCGAGCACCTCGACCGCGCCGTCCTCGTAGCCGGGGGCGACGATGACCTCGGTGAAGATCTCCGCGACCTGCTCGGCCATGGCGACCGACACCGGGCGGTTGACGGCGATGACGCCGCCGTACGCGGACAGCGGGTCGCACGCGTGCGCCTTGCGGTGCGCCTCGGCGACGTCCGCGCCGACCGCGATGCCGCACGGGTTGGCGTGCTTGATGATCGCCACGCACGGCTCGTCGTGGTCGTGGGCGGCGCGCCGGGCGGCCTCGGTGTCCACGTAGTTGTTGTAGGACATCTCCTTGCCGTGCAGCTGCTCCGCGCCGGCCAGGCCGCTCGCGGGGGCGTCGGCGCTGACGTACAGGGCGGCGGCCTGGTGCGGGTTCTCGCCGTAGCGCAGGGTCTGGCGGCGGGTGAAGACCTCACCGGCGAAGGCCGGGAAGTCGCCGGAGCCGTCGGCCGCGTAGCCCTCGGCGAACCAGGAGGCCACAGCCACGTCGTAGGCGGCGGTGTGCCGGAAGGCCTCGGCGGCGAGCTGCTTGCGGGCCGCCAGGTCGAAGCCGCCGGTGCGCACGGCGGCCAGCACGTCGGCGTACCGCTCGGGGCTGGTGACGACGGCGACGGAGGGGTGGTTCTTGGCGGCGGCGCGCACCATCGAGGGGCCGCCGATGTCGATCTGCTCCACGCACTCGTCGTCGGACGCGCCGGAGGCGACGGTCTCGCGGAAGGGGTAGAGGTTGACGACGACCAGGTCGAACGGCTTGACGTCCAGCTCCTCCAGCTGCCGCCGGTGGTCGTCGAGCCGCAGGTCGGCGAGGATGCCGGCGTGCACGCGCGGGTGCAGCGTCTTGACCCGGCCGTCCAGGCACTCGGGGAAGCCGGTCAGCTCCTCGACGGGCGTGACGGGCACCCCGGCGGCGGCGATCCGGCCGGCCGTCGAGCCGGTGGAGACCAGCTCCACACCCGCCTCGTGCAGCCCGCGGGCCAGCTCCTCCAGGCCGGTCTTGTCGTAGACGCTGATCAGCGCGCGGCGCAGCGGGCGCTTGTCCTGGCCTTCGGTGGTGTCGGCGCTCATGCCGGGATCCGTACCTTTCGTCCTTCGATGCGGTAGCCGTCGCGCGACAGCCGCCCTACGACGTCGACGAGCAGCCGCCGCTCGACGTCCTTGATGCGCTCGTGGAGCGCTTCCTCCGTGTCGTCCTCGCTGACCTCGACCACGCCCTGGGCGATGACCGGGCCGGTGTCGACGCCGTCGTCGACGAAGTGGACGGTGCACCCGGTGACCTTGGCGCCGTACGCGAGCGCGTCGCGTACGCCGTGGGCCCCGGGGAAGCTCGGCAGGAGCGCGGGATGGGTGTTGACGAACCGGCCGCCGAAGGCGGCGAGGAAGTCCTTGCCGACGATCTTCATGAAACCGGCGGAGACGACCAGGTCCGGGGAGTGGGCCGCGGTCGCCGCGGTGAGGGCGGCGTCCCACGCGGCACGGTCGGGGTGGTCCTTGACGCGTACGACGAAGGTCGGGATCCCGGCGCGCTCGGCGCGTTCCAGACCGGCGATCCCGTCGCGGTCGGCGCCGACGGCGGCGATCCTGGCCCCGTACCCGGGGTCGGCCGCGACGGCGTCCAGCAGCGCCTGGAGGTTGGTGCCGGAGCCGGAGACCAGCACGACCACGCGCGCGGTGGATCCGGCGGAGTCTGCGGCGGGCGGGACGACGAACGGCGCGTCGGACGAGGCGGGAGTACGGGCGGCCACTGGCGGGAGGCTCTCTCTCGCGGCCGCCGGGCAGGCACCCGTCAGCCTTAGGATGATCGTACGAGTCAGGGATTGGCCGGATTCCGGGGAACCCTACGAGACCCCCGACCGTCAGCAACGATACCGGCACTCCGGACGGCCCCCGCGGGACGGGGGAGCCCGCGGAGGGTAGCGTCTGCCGGGAACACGGACTTCGCGCGCCCTGCGCGAGAGTGAACGTGATGTATCCGACACCTGTGTCACGTATGACGTACATACGGCCGCACAGGCCGGAGGATTTCACCAGACCGCAATGCCCGCACGAGGAGTCGAGCCCAGGGGATGGCGCATCACATCATGAGCAGCGGCCGTATTCGTCTCGCGCTGCGCACGCCCGAGGGCGACCAGGACCAGGACAACCCGTTCGCACCGCCCCCCGAGGGCACACCGGACCGGCCCTGGCAGCCGCGGCAGCCCTCGGGTTCGAGCGGCTCGGGCGGTTCGGGCAGCTCGGACGGTTCGGACGGCTCCGGTGGACCGGACTCCGGGTCGGGGCAGGGCTCCCCCGACGGCTCCGGCTCCACCCCGCCCACCCCGCCGCGCGGCGCACCCCAGGCGTGGGGCAGCCAGTGGAGCAGCCGCCAGCCGCAGGGCGGACGGCCCGACCCGTACGGGCGGCGGCCCGACCCCATGCAGGGCCCGACCGGCCCGCAGGGCACCGGCCCCCGCTTCGACCCCACCGACCCGGCCCACCGCCGCTCCCGCTACGCCCTCTTCTTCGGCAGCTGCGGCCTGCTCTTCGCCCTGCTCGGCTGGACGCCGGTCGGCCTGCTGCTCGGCGCGCTCGCGCTCTACTGGGGCATCAGCGCGCTGCGTATGCCGGACGAGGAGCGCGCCCAGGCCCGCGCCGCGGCCGCCTCCGCGCTGGCCGACGCCACGCAGTCGGCGCGCCCCGCGCCGCCCGCGCCGGGCCCGGACGCACAGCGCTCGTTCGTCACGGCGGCCTGGACGGGCATCGTCGCGAGCGGGCTCGCCCTCGTCATCGTGGCCGGCACGTACGCCTTCCACCTCGCCTACCGCGACTACTACACCTGCCGCCAGGACGCCCTCACCACTCCGGCCGCGCACGCCTGCCAGAAGCTCCTCCCGAAGCCGCTGCGCGACCTGCCGTCGATGCGCCCGTAGTTCTCCTTCCCTCTCGTCCTCAGCTCCCGTCCGCCGCCTCGGGCGGAGCGGGCGGTTTCGGCGGCTCGGACGGCACCGGAGGCTTCGACGTCGTGAGCGGATCCGGTGGCGACGACGACGGCGGTCCTGCCGACACGGGCGGCTTCGGCGGCACCGGAGGCTTCGACGGCACCGGCGGCTTCGACGTCGTGAGCGGGTCCGGCGACACGGGCGGCACCGGGGGCTTCGGCGGCTGCGCCGGCTGTGGTGGCTGTGGCGGCGCCGGGGGCCGGAACGGCTGGAGCGGGCGCGGGCGTACGGGCGGCTGCGGGACCTGCGGCGGCTGCGGCGGCGGTTGGGGCACCGCCCTGGCGCGCGGGGTGCGGGTACGCAGCCAGGACACGGCCGCGGCGGGCGGCAGCACCAGGGCCAGCGGCCAGGCGGCGGCCGCGGCGGCGGTGAGCCACCACACCGGGCCGACGTGCGCGAGCGTGCCGACGCCCAGGGGCCCGCCCGCGGCGGCCGCGAGGATCCCGAGCGTGAGCCCGCACGTCACCGCGGCGCCCACGGTGACCAGGGCGGTGCGGCCGGGCCGCAGCCGGGCGCGTACGCAGACCCAGCCCAGCGCCGCGGCGGCGAGGACCGGCACCGCGAGGGTCGCCCAACCCGCCGGGGTCGGCCCGCCCTGGCCCGGCAGCGCGGCAAGCAGCGGGAAACGCGGCAGAAGCGGGTAGCCGGAGGTCCCGGCGGGCGCGACGGTGCTGCCCGCGCCGACCGAGAAGCCGGGCCCGAGCGCGTACGCCGCCGACCACACCGCGAGGTTCGGCACCAGCAGCGCGCACAGCAGGAACACCGCAGCCTGGCCCGCGAAGGGCGCGCTGAGCTGCCCGAACGTCCGGCCTGCCGCCCCGGAGTGCCACCCGAGGGCGAGTCCGCCGACGACGGCCCCGCCGCCCACCAGGACGCCCGCGCCGATACCGCCGGCCCGCAGCGCGAGCGCGACGTCGCCGCCCCACGTCCGGGCCGACAGCAGGGGACGGCCGCTGCCCGCCCACGCCCCGGCCGCGGTCGCGGCACCCGCGAGCAGCGGCACGTGCAGCAGCGCGGACAGCACGCCGACGTGCAGCGACCCGGCGGTGGCGTACACGGTGACGGGCACGGCGACGGCGAGGTAGCCGCCGAGCACCCAGCCCGCGCAGGCGCGCGTGCCGTTGGCGACCGCCGACGCCGTCCCGCGGTACAGCAGCCACACCGGCAGCACGGTGAGCAGCAGCGGCGTGACGCCCACGGGCGCCGGGGTCCCGGAGAGGGTGGTGTCGCGCACCAGGTCGGCGCCGTGCGCCAGCAGCCAGAGGTCGGCGGCGATGTGCAGGGCCCCGCCGAGTCCGCTGTCGGGGAAGGGCGAGACGACCCAGAGCAGCAGCACGACCGCCGCGAGGCCGAGCAGCGCGAGCCCCGCCGCGGCCGTCCCCGCGGCGAGGGCGGACGCGCGCAGCGCGGGGAGGGGGCGGGGAAGGTCGGGGTCGGGCTCGGCCGCTGCTCCGGAGCCGGGGCGGGCCGCCGGTTGCGTCATATGGGTCACGGCGTCCCATGGTGCCAACAACACCCGTTTCGCCCGTGCAGCAGGCGGTTGGTCGTCGTGTCGCCCATGATGCGGCGTATACGTGCTTTTTTCGGATTGTCTGATGCATATGACGAGTCGGATGAGATGAGAGGTCGTTCCCGTGAGCAGGCGTACCTCGTGAGCAGGCGCAAGCGCCCCCACACGTCCCGGCCCCGGGCCGCCGCCGCCCGGACCGCCCGTACCGCTCCCGCGTCCGTCGCCGCCGCGTCCCCTTCCGCGCCGGCCCCTCCCTCCCCCGCCGCTTCTGCGACGGCCCTTCCGCTGCGGACGGTCACCGTTCACCCCGCGGTGACCGCCGAGATCCTGCGGCTGGACGCGGACGCGGCCCCGGCCGAGGTCGCGCCCGAGGCGCCGACCCGTACGGCGGCGGCGGACCCGGGTGACGCGCTGCTCGACCCGGCGGACACGCTCGACCCCGAGGCCGCGTTCGACGCGCTCTACCTGCGCTGCGCGGGGCCGCTGCGACGGCAGGTCGTCGTCCTCACGGGCGACGCGGAGCTGGCCGCCGAGGCGGTGCGGCGGGCGTTCGACCAGGCCTGGCAGCGGTGGCCGGAGGTCGCGCGGGACAGCGACCCGGCGGGCTGGCTGCGGGCCACCGCGCACACCTACGCGCTCGCACCCTGGCAACGGCACTGGAAACGGGTGCGCAGGCGCCCGCCCGTACCCGCGCCGGAGGACGGCCTGTGGCGCGCGCTGGTGGGGCTGCACCCGGAGCGACGGCGGGCGCTGCTGCTGCACGACGGGCTCGGGATGAGCCTGCTGCGCACCGCGGCCGAGGTCGAGTCGAGCCCGGCGGCCGCCGCGTCCCGCATCATCGGGGCCCGCCGCGAGCTGGCCGCGGCGGCGCCGGACGCGTACGACGGGGGTGACGCGGCCGAGCACCTGGGCGGTCTGCTCGCGGCCGTACCCGAACCGCCGCCCGCGCCGGACGGCGCCCCCGAGGTGCCCGCGCGGGCCGCGGGCGTACGGGAGGCGAGCGAGCGCGGGACGCGGCGCCGCACCCTCGCGTCCTTCGCCGCGGCCGGGACGGTGCTGCTGGTCACGACCGTCGGCATGATCGTCGGACCGAGCCGTCCGGGCGCCTCGCACCACCACGACCCCGTGCCGCCGCACGGACAGGCGGCGCGGACCGCGCCCTGAGACCCCCCGCGACGACGGACGGCCCGCCCCCCGGTTGCGGGGAGCGGGCCGTCCGGTGTGCGGCGGTGGGTCAGCCGACCAGGATCTCCCGGGCGAGCCGCGCGGTCTCGGACGGCGTCTTGCCGACCTTGACGCCCGCGGCCTCCAGGGCCTCCTTCTTGGCCTGCGCGGTGCCGGAGGAGCCGGAGACGATGGCGCCGGCGTGGCCCATGGTCTTGCCCTCGGGCGCGGTGAAGCCCGCGACGTAGCCGACGACCGGCTTCGTCACGTTCTTCTCGATGAAGGCCGCGGCCCGCTCCTCGGCGTCGCCGCCGATCTCACCGATCATGACGATCAGGTCGGTGTCGGGGTCGGCCTCGAACGCGGCGAGCGCGTCGATGTGCGTGGTGCCGATGATCGGGTCACCGCCGATGCCGACCGCGGTCGAGAAGCCGATGTCGCGCAGCTCGTACATCATCTGGTACGTCAGCGTGCCGGACTTCGAGACCAGGCCGATACGGCCCGGCTTGGTGATGTCGCCCGGGATGATGCCGACGTTCGACTGGCCCGGGGTGATGATGCCGGGGCAGTTCGGGCCGATGATGCGGGTCTTGTTGCCCTTCTTGCCGGCGTACGCCCAGAAGGCGGCGGAGTCGTGCACCGCGATGCCCTCGGTGATGACGACGGCGAGCGGGATCTCGGCGTCGATCGCCTCGACGACGGCGTCCTTGGTGAACTTCTCCGGCACGAAGATGACCGTGACGTTCGCGCCGGTGGCCTCGACGGCCTCCTTGACCGAACCGAACACCGGTACCTCGGTGCCGTCGAAGTCGACCTTCTGCCCGGCCTTGCGCGGGTTGACGCCGCCCACGACGTTGGTGCCGTCGCCCAGCATCAGCTTGGTGTGCTTGACGCCGGTCGCGCCGGTCATGCCCTGGACGATGACCTTGCTGTCCTTGGTGAGCCAGATAGCCATGGTGGTGTGTGTCCTCGTCCTCTGCTTACTTCGCGGCGGCCAGCTCGGCGGCCTTGTCGGCCGCGCCGTCCATGGTGTCGACGCGCTGCACCAGCGGGTGCGCGGCGTCGGTGAGGATCTTCCGGCCCAGCTCGGCGTTGTTGCCGTCGAGACGGACGACGAGCGGCTTGGTGACCTGCTCGCCGCGGTCCTCCAGCAGCTTCAGCGCCTGGACGATGCCGTTGGCGACCTCGTCGCACGCGGTGATGCCACCGAAGACGTTGACGAAGACGGAACGGACGTCCGGGTCGCCGAGGATGATCTCCAGGCCGTTGGCCATGACCTGGGCGGAGGCGCCGCCGCCGATGTCCAGGAAGTTGGCGGGCTTCACGCCGCCGTGCGCCTCACCGGCGTACGCGACGACATCGAGGGTGCTCATGACGAGGCCCGCGCCGTTGCCGATGATGCCGACCTGGCCGTCAAGCTTGACGTAGTTCAGGCCCTTGGCCTTGGCGGCGGCCTCCAGCGGGTTGGCGGCGGCCTTGTCGTGGAGCTCCTCGAAGTCCGGGTGGCGGAACTCCGCGTTGTCGTCCAGCGACACCTTGCCGTCCAGCGCGAGGACCTGGCCGGAGGCGACCTTGGCCAGCGGGTTGACCTCGACCAGGAGGGCGTCCTCCTTGATGAAGACCTCCCACAGGCTCACCAGCACGTCCGCGACCTGGTCGGCGACCTCGGCCGGGAACTTCGCGGCGGCCACGATCTCCTGGGCCTTCGCCTTGTCGACACCGTCGATCGCGTCGATCGGGGTCTTCGCGACGGCCTCGGGGCGGTTCGCCGCGACCTCCTCGATCTCCATGCCGCCCTCGACGGACGCGATGGAGAGGAAGGTGCGGTTCGCGCGGTCCAGGAGGAAGGAGACGTAGTACTCCTCGACGATCTCCGGGGCCGTCTCGGCGATCATCACCTTGTGGACCGTGTGGCCCTTGATGTCCATGCCGAGGATGTCCGTCGCGCGGGCGACGGCCTCGTCCGGGGTCGCGGCCAGCTTCACGCCGCCGGCCTTGCCACGGCCACCGACCTTGACCTGCGCCTTGACGACCGACTTGCCGCCGAGCCGCTCGGTGATCTCGCGCGCCGCCTCAGGCGTGTCGATAACTTCACCGGCCAGCACCGGTACCCCGTGCTTGGCGAAGAGATCCCTCGCCTGGTACTCGAACAGGTCCACGCGCGTCCGTCTCCCTTTTCCCTGGAATCGGCTGGAGTTAAGCCCGGATGGTGTACGCGTCGGCGGGAGGCTGCCGTCGTGAACACGTACAGCGCCGCCTGCCGGCTGGGCGTGCCGCACGGGCAGGGCGACTGCACCACCAGCTGTCACCAGATAAGCGCACGCGGTGTCCGAGTACGCGGCATGTCCGTCTTGCAGGTTATCGCCGCGCGGCGGCGCTGCCGAAATCCGGGCATGGCCGTGAGCGGTGAGAACGGTCACAACCCGCCCGTTCGGGCCACCGCCGGAGGGCCCCGTACGGGGCCTTTCCGGGCCCCGTACGGCCTCAGGCCTCGGGCATCGGGATCGGGCGCTTCTCGATGGCCGCCGCCATGACGTCCGGGAAGTGGTCGGGCGTGCAGGCGAACGCGGGCGCGCCCAGTGCTGCCAGTGCCGCCGCGTGCTCCCGGTCGTACGCCGGCGCACCCTCGTCCGACAGCGCGAGCAGCGCCACGAACTGCACGCCGGACGCCTTCATCGCCGCGACCCGCTTCAGCATCTCGTCCCGGATACCGCCCTCGTACAGGTCACTGATCAGCACCACCACGGTGTCAGCCGGACGGGTGATGCGGGAAGCGCAGTACGCCAGCGCCCGGTTGATGTCCGTACCGCCGCCGAGCTGCGTGCCGAACAGCACGTCCACCGGGTCGGCGAGCTGGTCGGTGAGATCGACCACCGCCGTGTCGAACACCACCAGGCGCGTCGCGATCGCACGCATCGACGCCAGGACCGCGCCGAAGACGGAGGCGTAGACGACCGAGGCCGCCATCGACCCGGACTGGTCGATGCACAGCACGACGTCCTTCTTCACCGAGCGGTCCGCCCGCCCGTAGCCGATCAGCCGCTCCGGCACGACCGTGCCGTGCTCCGGCAGGTAGTGCCGCAGATTGGCGCGGATCGTACGGTCCCAGTCGATGTCGCGGTGGCGCGGCCGGCCGACCCGGGCCGAACGGTCGAGCGCGCCGGTCAGCGTCGCCCGGGTGCGGGTGGCGAGGCGGGCCTCCAGATCCTCGACGACCTTGCGGACCACGGCCCGCGCGGTCTCCTTCGTCGTCTCGGGCATCGCCTTGCTGAGCGACAGCAGCGTGCCGACCAGATGCACGTCCGCCTCCACCGCCTCCAGCATCTCCGGCTCCAGCAGCAGCGCGGACAGGCCGAGCCGGCCGATCGCGTCCCGCTGCATCACCTGCACCACGGAGGTGGGGAAATACCGGCGGATGTCCCCGAGCCAGCGCGCGACCTGCGGCGCCGACCCCCCGAGCCCCGCCCCGTTCCCCCCGTAGAGCGACCCGAGCGCCCGGTCCATCGCCGCGTCCCGCCCCGCGAGCGCATACCCCGTCCCCTCCCCCCCGTCCCCCCCACCGAGCACCATCCGCCACCGCCGCATCCGCTCCTCGCCTCCGGCGAGGACGGGTACTGAGCTGCTGCTGCCGGTCACGCGGCTACCGGGGGCGCTCCCGTGGGAGGAGCTTCCGCCGGGGGCGGGGGGCTCGGCTGCCGCGCCGGTGGGGTGGGCGCTGGGGGCACCGACGGAGAAGCTCCCGCCGAAGGTGGGAGTGCTGCCGCCGGGGGCGGGCGGGAGCGGGATCGGGACGGCTCCCGCGCCGGGCGCGGTGCCGCCGGAGGGGGCGGGGGCCGCAGGCTCGCCTGCGGACGCGAGCGGGGTCCGGCTGTTCCGGGCAGGTGCCGCTGCCGCGCCGGTGGCGGACGCCGCAAGGGCAGGCGGCACGGCAGGGGGCTCCGCCGGCCTGCGCGTGGGGCCCGCGCCAGCGGCGGGCGCCGAGGAGGTGGGCGGCACGGGCGGGACGGGGGGTTCGGTGGGGTGGGGATTCGTCATTGTCAGGCTCCCCCGGTCGGGTGGGTTCCCAGGTCGGTGGTCGTGGTCGTGCCGAGCAGCAGACGGACGGTGTGGGCCGCGGCGGCGGCGCGGGACGGGTCGAGGGCCGGGGCGAATCCGGGCAGGCCGGGTTCCGCGGAGCCGGGGGCGGGACGGCGGGCGGTCGCCGGGCCGCGGCGCACCAGCTCGCCGACCGTGCGGCGCACCCCCGGCTCGAACTCCGCGAACGTCCGCCGCAGCAGCGGCAGCACATCGGGGAAGGCCGCGGGCGGCACCGCGCATATCCATGCGTCCAGCAGCGCGAGCAGGCGCTCGTCGTGCACGAGCAGCATCCCGCCGCCCGCGAGGAAGCCCTCGATCCAGCCCGCCGCGTCCGCGGGGGCGGTGCCCGGGGAGAGTGTCAGCCCCATCAGCCGGGCGGCCTGCTCGGGTGTCAGCCGCCCGTCGTCCAGCAGCAGCCGGGCCGCGGCTCCGCGCAACAGTCCGGGTATGCCGCCGGGCGCCCCGCCGGGCCGGTCGGCGCGTTCGGCGAGCCCGCGCAGGGCCGCCGCCCAGCGGTCCCGCAGTGCGGGGTCGGGCAGCAGCGCGACCGCGCGGTGGACCCCGTCGAGATGTTCGCGCATGGCCGCCGCCCCGTCGGCGTCCAGCCCCGCGCAGGCGGGCGGCAGTCCGACGCAGATCCGCAGCGCCAGGCCCGCGGCGACCTCGCCGAGCGCCGCCGCGTCCGTCCCCCGCACGTCCCCGTAGCGGACCGCCCGCACCAGCGCGGGGAGCGCCGCCGCCAGGTGCGCCACATCGGTGTCGAGCGCCGCGCGATCCGCCAGCACCCGCATCACCACGGGCAGCGCGTCCGCGAGACCGGCGAGCAGGCATGTCTCGGCCAGCGCCGTGACCTCGGCGAGTGTCGTGGCGTGCGCTGCCGCGTCGGCCGCCTTCGCCGCCGCGGCGGACGCCACCGTCGTCCCCCAGATTCCGGCCTCCGCGACCCGCACCGCCAGTTCGGGTTCCCAGCGCAGCCGCCATTCCTCCCGGAAGGTGCCGGTGCTCCCCCGGCCGCCGGCGGGTTCGCCCCAACCGACGCCGAGCAGCGCCAGCCGGTGCAGCAGCCTGCTGCGGGCGGCGTCGGTGTCCTTGCGCAGATCCAGGTCCAGGTGGCGCTCCAGCGCCTCCGGCTTGAGGCGCAGTGTGCGCTGCTGCCGGGCCAGATCCCGGGCGAGCGGCACCGCGGGCGCGTCCGGCGGCACCTCGCCGAGCGCGTCCCCGACCACCAGCCGGTCGCGGATGAGGGCGAGCGGCACGTCGGAGCCGTCGCACATCACCGCGCGCACCGCGTCCGTCGCCTCGCCGAGCCCGGCGAGCGGTCTGCCGCGCAGCGCCGCGAGCGTCTCGGCCAGCCGCACCGCCTCGATGACGTGCGCGGACGACACCGGGATGTCCTCGCCCCGGAGCAGCCCGGCGACCTTCGTCATCCAGCGGGTGACCGGCCGGTCGGGTGAGGTGAACAGGTGCCGGTACCAGCCCGGCGAGTCGATGCCCGCGCCGTACCCGCTCGCGCGGGCGAGCCTGCGGTGCGTCCAGGGCACCCACGTCGTCTCCACCCGGACCTTCGGCAGGCCCTTGAGCAGCTGCCGGTCCGCGGCGACCGCCGTCCGCGCGGCGAGCGCGGGCACGTGCCAGGCCCCGCACACCACGGCCGTCCGCGCGTGCGCCCGGCGGGCCTCGCGCAGCCGCAGCCGCATGTGGGCCTCGCGCACGGGGTCGTGGGGGTGGCCGCCGTCGCCGTGCACCGCGCGGATCGCGGCCATCGCCTCGCCGAGCGCGGCGAACGGGGCGAGCGGATCGGCCTGCCCGTCGGCACCTCCGCCGGTGCCGTCGCCGCGGTGCTCGACCGCGTCCTCCCACCAGCGCTCCGGATCGTCGTACCCGGCCGTCTCCGCGAGCACCGCCAGCGGATCGATCCGCACGTCCGCCTCCCCCGCACCCCCGCCGGGCCCCGGCTCGGGCCCGGTCGCTTCGGGCGCGGCCCCGGGGGCAGGGGCGTCCCCCGGACCGGGCCCGGCGGCGGGCGGCGTCCCGCGACCGGTCGGGGCCTCCTCATCCGCGTCGTCCGGGGCGTCGGCGAGGGCCAGGTCTTCCGGGGAGGGGCGCAGGGCCAGGCTGACGGCGGCGGGGAGGTCGACGAAGTGGACCTCCGCGCCCGCGGCCGCGGCCCAGCGCAGGGCGACCCACTCGGGCGAGAACTCGGCGAAGGGCCAGAAGGCCGCCCGCGCGGGGTCGTCGACCACGTGCGAGAGCAGCGCGACCGGCGGCCGCATCGCGGGATCCGCGGCCAGCCCCACCAGCGCGTCGGCCTCCGGCGGGCCCTCGATCAGCACCGCCTGCGGGCGGTAGGCCTCCAGTGCGGCGAGCACCGCCCGCGCCGACCCGGGCCCGTGGTGCCGCACCCCGAGCAGCACCGCGTCCCCCGTGCCCTGCGCCACCACGGTCGCGGCCAGCACGTCCCGGGCCTTCCCGCGCGGCGCGGGCGCACCGGTCGCAGCCGCGCGCTCTTCCTCGCCCGGCCCGGGGGACGGGGAGTCCGGCCCGGACACGCCGGGCGCTGCCGTCCCCTCCGGCTGCCCGGCCGCCCGCCGTACCTCGGATCCTGTCGTACCGCTCATGCCGCGCCCCCTCCCGAACACCCCGCTTCCCGACACCGCCCGGTCCGTGGGCGGCGCTTCGGCCGCCGGTCGCCGCCGTGTCCCGGACGCCCCGGCCTCCTGCGCGCCCGCGGCTTCCCCCGTGTCCGGCCGTGGGCCGGGAGCGGCCGCCGGGCACCACGGCGACCCACCGGTGCGCAGGGCCGCCGGGCGGCGGGGCGGCCTCATGACGACACCTCACGGCAGGCGCGGTAGAAGTCCTTCCAGCCGTCGCGCTCGCGCACGACCGTCTCCAGATACTCCTGCCAGACGAGACGGTCCGCCGCCGGGTCGCGGACCACGGCGCCGAGGATGCCCGCGGCGACGTCGGGGGCGCGCAGCACGCCGTCCCCGAAGTGGGCCGCCAGGGCGAGGCCGCTCGTCACGACGGAGATCGCCTCGGCCGTGGAGAGCGTGCCCGACGGGGACTTGATCTTGGTGCGCCCGTCCTCCGTGACGCCGGAGCGCAGCTCGCGGAAGACGGTGACGACACGGCGGATCTCGTCGGCGCCGCGTGGCGCGGCGGGGAGGTCGAGGCCGCGTCCTATCTGGGCGACGCGGCGGGCGACGATCTCCACCTCGTCCTCCGCGCTCGCGGGCAGCGGCAGCACCACCGTGTTGAAGCGGCGGCGCAGCGCGCTCGACAGCTCGTTGACCCCGCGGTCGCGGTCGTTGGCCGTCGCGACGAGGTTGAAGCCGCGGACGGCCTGCTGCTCCGTCCCCAGTTCGGGGATCGGCAGCGTCTTCTCGGACAGGATCGTGATGAGCGTGTCCTGCACATCGGCCGGGATGCGCGTCAGCTCCTCCACGCGCGCGATGCGGCCCTCCGCCATCGCCCGCATCACGGGGCTGTGCACGAGCGCCTGCCGGCTCGGGCCGTGCGTGAGCAGCTGGGCGTAGTTCCATCCGTAGCGGATGGCCTCCTCGGGGGTGCCGGCCGTGCCCTGCACCAGCAGGGTGGAATCGCCGCTGATCGCCGCCGCCAGATGCTCCGACACCCAGGTCTTCGCCGTGCCCGGCACACCGAGCAGCAGCAGCGCCCGGTCGGTGGCGAGCGTCGTCACGGCGACCTCGACGATGCGGCGCGGGCCGACGTATTTAGGGGTCACGACCGTGCCGTCCGGGAGTGTCCCGCCGAGCAGGTAGGTGGCCACCGCCCAGGGCGAGAGCTGCCAGCGGGCCGGGCGCGGGCGGTCGTCGGCGGCGGCGAGCGCGGCCAGTTCGGCCGCGAAGGTCTCCTCGGCGTGCGGCCGCAGGGCCTCCTCGGTGCCGGCCGCGACGCTCGTCGAAGCGGTCATGGCTCTCCCCCACTCGTTCGAACGGACCCCCTCGGTCCGTGCTGATCCCACTGTGCACCCCCCCACTGACAATCCGTCACAGCGCGCTATCCGCGCAGGTCACAGCGATTGTCAGTGGGTGCCCCTAGCGTGGTGGGCATGGACGAAACGGAAGCTCGGTGGACGGCCGACCAGGTGCTCGCACTCGCGCCTGACACGGCGTCACGCACCGCGGGCGCGCGGCTCGCGACGCGCGCGCCGTGGTCGGGCACGGGCGCGTCGCACGACGCGGTGTGGGGCCTGTGCGCGGGCAGCGGCAGCCGTCCGTACCAGACGGCCGTCGATCTGCGCGGGCCCGCGTACGCGTGCTCGTGCCCGAGCCGGAAGTTCCCGTGCAAGCACGCGCTGGGGCTGCTTTTACTGTGGGCCGGTGACGAAGGGGCGGTCGCCGCGGGGGCGGTCGCGCCGGAATGGGCCGAGCAGTGGCTGACGGCCCGCCGTAAGAAGGCGGAGGCGACCGCCTCCACCGCCTCGGCGGAGGAGGAGCCCGCGCCGGGCCCGTCCGCGGCCGACGCCGCCCGCAAGCGGGCCGAGCGGCGGGCGGTGCGGGTCGAGGGCGGCGCCGCCGAGCTGGAGCAGCGGCTCACCGACCTGCTGCGCGGCGGCCTCGCGGGCGCGGAGCGCACGGGCTACCAGCAGTGGGACGAGATGGCGGCCCGCATGGTCGACGCGCAGGCCCCCGGGCTCGCCTCCCGGGTCCGCACGCTGGGTGCGGCCGCCGCGGCGGGCGGGGACTGGCCGTCGCGCATGCTGGAGGAGACGGGCCTGCTGCACCTGCTGGCCCGCGGGTATCTCGGCCGCGAGCGCCTCCCCGGGCCGCTGGCCGAGACGGTACGGACGCGCGTCGGCTTCACCGTCGATTCCGCAGAGGTCCTCGCGGGGCCGCGGATCCGCGGGCAGTGGCTGGTCCTCGCGCAGTACGACACGCCGGACGAACGGCTGACCACCCGCCGGGTCTGGCTCCATGACGCCGCGTCGGGCCGCTTCGCCCTGCTCCTCTCCTTCGGCGCCGCGGGCCGCGCCCCCGAACTGACGCTGCCCGTCGGCTCGGTCCTCGACGCGGAGCTGGCCTACCACCCGGCCGCGGTCCCGCTGCGCGCGGTGCTCGGCGAGGTGTTCGCGACGACCGCCCCCGACGGCACCCCGCCGGGCACCTCGGTGGCCGCCGCCCTCGACGCGTACGGCACCGCGCTCGCGGACGACCCCTGGCTGGACGCCTTCCCCGTCGTCCTCGCCGACGTCGTGCCGCTTCCCGGCCAGGACCACTGGCAGGTCGCCGACGCGGCGTCCGACGCCGCCGCCCCGCTCACGAGCCCCACCCCGCTGTGGCGGCTGGCCGCCATATCCGGCGGCCACCCCGTCACCCTCTTCGCCGAGGCCACCCCGGCCGGCCTCCACCCGCTGGCCGCCTGGCCACCGGAATCACCCGTCCCGCTGCCCGTGTAAGAGGACGGCCCGTCAGACGACCACGCAAGGCGAGGAGCCAGGCCCGCGGCCGGCTCACGGAGGGAGGCCTCATGGACATGAGGTGGGACGACCTCGTCGGCATCGCACTGCTCGGCACCGAGCGGCGCCGCCCGGCCGGAGTCATAGGCGACGCCGCCGACGCCGCGTCGAGCCTGCTGGACGCCGCGGCGACCGGCGTCGTCCGGCGACGCGCCGGGCTGCTGCCCGGCACCGCCGGACCACGGCCGAGACCCGCCGCCCCCGACCGGCGGCCCGAACTGCCGCCCGCCGCCCGCCGACGGCTCGCCGCCCTCCTCGCCGACCGCTCCGGCTCCGGCTCCGGCGGCGGCAACCGGCGCGGCGCCGCCCCGAACCTGGCCGAGCTGCTCCCCCAATGGCTCGCGGCCGCCCGCCACGAGGGCTACGCCGTACCCCCCGAACTGCTCCCCGCGCTGCTGGACGTGGCCCGTGCCCGTACCGACCTGCGCGCCGACGCCCTCGCCTTCGCCGGTCGGCGCGGACGGTGGCTCGCCCGGCTCAACCCCGACTGGGCCTACGCCCTGCGGGCCGGCGCGGCAGCGGTCCCCGAACCCGGCACCCCCGGCGCCACGCCTGACCAGGACCAGGAGGAAGCCGCCCGGCTCTGGGAGGAAGGGCTCTTCGCCGAACGCGTCGCCCTGCTCACCCGTCTGCGGATGAGCACCCCCGACACCGGGCTCGCCCTGCTCGCCGCGACCTGGAAGAGCGAACGCGCCGAGGACCGGCTCATGTTCCTCGACTCCCTGCGCACGGGCCTGTCCGCCGCGGACGAGACCTTCCTCGAACAGGCCCTCTCCGACCGCAGCCGCAACGTCCGGGCGACCGCGGCCGAACTGCTCTCCGCCCTCCCCGGATCCGCGCTCGCCGCACGCATGGCCGTACGCGCCCGCACCTGCGTCTCCCTCGGCCCCGACGGCATCGTCGTGGAAGCCCCCTACGAATGCGACGCCGCCATGGAACGCGACGGAGTCGCCCCCCGCCCCCCGAACGGCCGCGGCGAACGTGCCTGGTGGCTCGGCCAACTCGTGGACGCCGCACCCCTCGCCATGTGGCCCGCACGCTTCGGCGGCCGCACCCCCGAGCAGATCATCGCCCTCCCCGTCCTGGACGACTGGCAGCCCGACCTGCACGCCGCATGGTGCCGGGCCGCCGTCCGCCAACGCGACGCGCCCTGGGCCCGCGCCCTCCTCGGCCCCCCGCCCGCACCCACCGCACCCGTCGTCGCCATCGGCGACCCCGCCAAACTCCTCTCCATCCTCCCCGCGGGCGAACGCGCCGACTGGGTCGCGGCATTCGTCGCCGCACACGGCCTCTCCGAGGCCTTCCAGATGCTCGGGGTCTGCGCCGTTCCCTGGGCGCCGCCCCTCGGACGGGCGGTCGTCGACGCGCTCGACATCGCGCGGGACGCGGGCAGCTACCCCTGGAGCTTCAGCGGCGTCATGGGACTCGCCGAACGCTGCCTCGACCCTGCGGGGGCCGAGCAGGTCGCCCTCCTCGCCGCAGCCGGCGAGGACACGGCCAACAGCGCGCCCGGCGCCTCCGCGTACTGGTCCGAGGCCTTCCAACGCCTCGCCGGCACCCTCCGCCTCCGGGCCACCATGCTCACCGAACTCCGCCCGCCCAACTCCTGACCCCGCCGGGGCCACACCCGTCCTTCGCCAGAAGCTGCCACTTGCGGTGGCGTTCGCGCCTGGGGCCCCACGCAGCCCCTCAAGAACGAGACCCCCCACCGGCAGGCAGCCGCTAGTCCGGCCGGAGGGGGACGGTGCGGGGTGCCCCCGCAGGAATGCGCTGGGAGTGCCTCACCAACCAGGTAAGAGGGCGAACGCGCATTCCGAGGAGGTGCCCCGTGGCGGCCCCCGCCCCACCGGCGGCGGCGCCGCGTAAGGGGCGCGTGGGGGCACCTCCCAGGCGAAGCTCTGGGGGAGAACGGCGCGAGCAACCACCCACCGGCAGAAGGTCGCACGACAAACCGAACCACCCACCCCGAAGCGCCCCCGCCTCACCCCAAACCCGCACCGAACCACCGCCCCAGCGCCCCTGCCAGCCCCGACGGAGTGGCCCCCGCCCACGCCACATGCCCGTCGGGACGCAAAAGCACCGCCGGTGCGGGAAGGTCCGCGGCCCCCGCCGGGAGAACGTCGACGCGGTCGGACCAGCCCGTGGCGTCCAGCGCGTCCGTGGAGTCGAGCAGGATTCCGCGTCCCGACCGCATCCGCTCGTACAGGCGGGCGCCCCCGGGGAGCGGGATGTCCCGCAGCCTCCGGCCGAGCAGGCCGGATCCGTCGTCCTCGCCGCCGAGGTCGTACCGTACCCCCACCCCCGTGGCGACGCCCGTCATGTACGCGTTGACGTCCTCGAAGTCCATGAGCCGTGACAGCAGCGCCCGCAGGGCGACCGCGCCCGGTTCGGTGCCGAGGAGCATGATCTGGGCGCGGGTGTTGTCGAGGACGGCCGCGCCCACCGGGTGCCGTTCGGCCTCGTACGTGTCGAGCAATTCCTCGGGGGCCCGGCCCGCGAGCTGCGCGGCGAGTTTCCAGCCGAGGTTGAACGCGTCCTGGACGCCGATGTTGAGGCCCTGTCCGCCGGTCGGCGGGTGGATGTGCGCGGCGTCGCCCGCAAGGAACACGCGGCCGACCCGGTAGTGCTCGGCCTGTCGGGTGGCGTCGGTGAAGCGGGAGAGGAAGGTCGGGGTGTGTGCCCCGAAGTCCGTTCCGGCGTAGGCGCGCAGCCGGGTGCGGAATTCGTCGAGGGTGGGAGCGGCCCGGTCTTCCGAGACGGCCTCGGCGGGCACGATGATGCGGTAGATGCCGTCCCCGAGGGGGTGCGCCCCGAAGCGCAGTTGGGTCTTGCGCACCTCGGCCACGACCGCGGCGATCGTCTCCGGCTCCTCCGTGAGCGTCATGTGGCCGAGCAGTGTCTCGACGGTGGCGGGCTCGCCGGGGAAGCCGATGCCGACGGCCTTGCGGACGGCGCTGCGCCCGCCGTCGCAACCGACGGCGTACCGCGACCGCAGCCGGGTGCCGTCCGCGAGCCCGACGGTGACGCCGTCCGCGTCCTGGTCGACGGCGGCGACCTCGCTGCCGAAGCGGATCCGGGCGCCGAGCCGCTCCGCGTGCTCGCGCAGCAGCCGCTCGGTGGCGGGCTGCGAGACGGCGAGGCCGTAGGGGTGTGCGGTGTCGAGGGTCGCGGGCCAGTCCTTGTGGATGCCGCCGAAGAAGCCGCCGACCTGGAATTTCTCGCTGATGGCGAGGAAGCGGTCGAGCAGGCCGCGCTGGTCCATGATCTCGACGCTGCGGGTGTGCAGGCCCTGCCCGCGGGGCTGGTCGACCGGTTGGGGCGTCTTCTCCAGGACGAGCACGTCCACGCCGTGCAGCCGCAGTTCACCGGCGAGCATGAGGCCGGTGGGCCCGGCACCGATCACGATCACGTCGGCGGTGGGGTGGGCGGTACGGGGGGAGTCCGTCACGTCAGTCATCACCATGGCCCGTTCGAAGAGGGTGTGTTTCCGACCGCGGCGCCGACCGGGAATGCGCGTTTCCGCAGCCCAGAGCACCTCGGGCCGGTCATTGTGCGGTATCGAACGGGCCTTGCCGCAAGCCCCCCTGTGCGCTATAAGTTAAGAGTGGCAAGGAGAGCGTGACGTCCTTGCCGTTCTTTTTTTGCCGAGACGGCCGCTCGCCCGCCGGCGCGAGCGACGGCCACCCCGCCGCGCGGCGCCTACGCCGCGGTCGTCGCGACGTTCGCGGTGACCCACTGGACGACGTCACCGGTGGGCGTTCCGGGGGTGAAGATCGCGGCGACGCCGAGCGCCTTGAGCGGGGCGATGTCGGCCTCGGGGATGATGCCGCCGCCGAAGACGGTGATGTCGGCGGCGTCGCGCTCCTTGAGGAGTTCCACGACCTTCGCGAAGAGCGTCATGTGGGCGCCGGAGAGGATGGACAGGCCGATCGCGTCGGCGTCCTCCTGGATGGCGGTGTCGACGACCTGCTCGGGTGTCTGGTGCAGGCCCGTGTAGATGACCTCCATACCGGCGTCCCGGAGGGCGCGGGCGATGACCTTGGCCCCGCGGTCATGGCCGTCGAGCCCCGGCTTGGCGACCACCACGCGGATCGGACCGGACACACCCATCTCTGCCTCCATGCGTACGCGGCCCCCGTGCCGACCCTTCCGGCCGCCCGTGGACCGCACTGTGCGCGAACCGTGTGAACGAACGTTATCTCCACCCTCCGCCGGGCGTCAGTTTTACGGACGGCACCGAGGGGGAAATCACACAGTGGGACACATTCCCCGCAAGGTCGGGCCGGTGGGGCCGCCCCCGGGCACGGGACACGCCCGAGCGGTACGCCGACTCGTCTGGTTCTGAGGAGCCGCTGTCAGGACGCCGCATTGCCGCGCTCACAGCCGCAGAGCGCGGCGGTGCGGCATCCGCGGCAGCGCCCGCGGGCACACCGCGGACGCCCCGCCCGAGCGGCGGTTTCTCCGGTGCGCGCCCGGGTCGGTGCGGATTCGGGCCGCGACGGGAGGTGGGCCATGGCCGGCCCCGACGGCACGGACCGCTCTGACCGCCCGAACAGCCCCGACACGCCCGGCAGCCCCGATTCCCCCGGCCCGTCGGTGAGCCGCCTGTGGCACAGCGTGGGCCTGGCCAGGGCCACCGCGGCCGACCTCGCGGTGCTGGCCCGCCACCTGGTGCTCTACCCCACCGGCATCCTCCCCGAGCACGAGCACGAGCACGAGACCGAGACCGAAAACGGCCGCGAGCGCGAACGCGGAGGCGGCCAGGGCCACCGGCACGGCCCCCCGCCCGTCCGGGAGGGCGATCCCGCGGGCACGCACGGGCGGCGATCCGGCGGGGCGGCGGCCCGCGGGCGCCCGCCCGTCCTCCTCCTGCACGGCTTCGTCGACAACCGCTCCGCGTTCTCCGTCCTGCGCCGCTCGCTGCACGAGAACGGCTGGCCGCAGGTCCAGGCGCTGAACTACTCGCCGCTCATCGGCGACATCCGCACCGCGGCCGAGATGCTGGGCCGCCATGTGGAGGAGGTGTGCGCGCAGAGCCACCGCCGCCGGGTGGACGTCGTGGGGCACAGCCTCGGCGGCCTGATCGCCCGCTACTACGTCCAGCGGCTCGGCGGTGACCACCGGGTCCGCACGCTGGTCACCCTGGGGACCCCGCACACCGGCACCCGCGCGGTGCCGGTGCTCGCGCCGCACCCGATCGTCCGGCAGATGCGGCCGGGCTCGGAGGTGCTGCGGGAGCTGGCCGCGCCGTCACCCGGGTGCCGGACGCGGTTCGTGGCTTTCTGGAGCGATCTGGACCAGCTGATGATCCCCGCGGAGGCGGCCCAACTGGTCCATCCGGATCTGCCGGCGGAAAATGTCAAGGTCAGCGGCGTGGGCCATCTGGCCCTGCCGGTGCACGGCACGGTGGTGGCGGAGATCCGCAGGGCGCTGCTGGGCGCCGGTCCGCTGCGCCCGGCGATCGACGCCGCATAACGGACACATAACGGTCGAATATCGACCGAACACCGGGCAAGGCGGACGTCACGTTCCGGGCAGAGATTGTCCCCGTCCCCTACCGGCAGCTACAGTCACCGCTAATTCTCCTGCTGCCGAGGCGAAAGAGAAGCTGGCGGTGAACGAACGTCACCTGTCGGGTCACACCCCCGACTACGACGCCTACGCGTACGACGCCTATTCCACGGGTGCCTACCAGGCTGTCGGCACCGCCTTCGCGGAGGACACCGCGACCGGCACGTACGGCTACGTCCCACAGCAGCCCGCTGGCTACGGCTACGACCCGTCACCGGCCCAGGACGTGAGCTACGGCACGGGCTACGGGTACGGCTACGACCCGGCCGCCCAGCAGCAGAGCTACGACCCGTACGCGTACCCCTCCGGGACGACGTACTACGACACGGGCACCTTCGACGCCGGCCAGTTCGCGTCGTACGAGTCCCAGCCGCAGGCCCAGGCCCAGCCCCAGCAGCAGGCCCAGCCCGGCTACCCGTCGCAGGAGTGGGACTCCGGCGGCTACCCCGCGTACGGCTACGGCTACGACGCGAGCGGCGACACCGGGATCTTCGAGCAGTTCCCGCCCCAGCAGCAGGCCCACGACCCGTACGCGGGAAGCGGCTACGACCCGTACGCCCCGCAGCACTACGGCTACGGCGAGCCCCCCGCGCACGAAGCCCAGCAGCAGCCGCAGCATCAGCCTCAGGACGCGCCCGAGCCCGACCCCGCAGCGGACCTCGGCCTCGATCTCGACCTCGGCCTGGATCTCGACACCGCCGCCGCCTCCCGCACCGACGAGCGGCACGACTTCGCCGCCGACGGCCCCGACCCCGAGATGCCCGCCGCCCGCAGCCGCCGCCGCAAGCCCGCGCGGCGCTCCGCGCTGCTCACCGTCGCGGTGCCGTCGGTCGCCGTCATGGGCGTGGCGGCGGTCGGCGCCGCGGCCGTGACCGGCGTGGGCGTGGCCCAGGACAGCGGCTCGGCGAAGGCCGACGCGAGCAGCGGCAAGGCGCCCACCACGCAGCTCGACCGGCAGCTCGCCGGGGTGAGCGCGGACGCCAACGACTTCGCCGACCGCGCCAGCCGCACCCAGGAGCGCATCGACCTCAAGGACCGGCAGGCCGCGGCGAAGAAGGCGGCGGACGCCGAGGCGGCCCGCAAGGAGGCGCTGCGGCCGAAGTTCGTGCTGCCGGTCAAGCAGCACGGGCTCAGCGCGTACTTCGGGCAGGCGGGCGTGAACTGGATGTCGGTGCACACCGGCATCGACTTCCCCGTCATGGTCGGCACCCCGGTGATGGCGGTGACCGACGGCACGGTCCGTACGCAGTGGAACAGCTCCTACGGCAACATGGCCATCGTCACCGCGCCGGACGGCACCGAGACCTGGTACTGCCATCTGAGCAGCACGAAGATCCGCAGCGGCAAGGTGAAGGCGGGCACGGTGATCGCCTACTCCGGCAACACCGGCAACACCACGGGCCCGCATCTGCACCTGGAGGTCCGCCCGAACGGCGGCTCCCCCATCGACCCGCTGGCCTGGCTCCTCAAGCACGGCCTCGACCCGCGCTGACCCGCCGGGCCCGAGGCGGCTGCCCCGGGCCCGCGGCGCCCTACGCCTACAGCTTCTCCACCGGCGCGAACCGCAGCAGCAGCTTCTTGGGCCGCTCGTCGCCGAAGTCGATCGTCGCCTTCTCGTCGCCCGGCTGGCCGGTCACCTCGATGACCGTGCCGAGCCCGAACTTGTCGTGCGTGACGCGGTCACCGACCGAGAGCGAGATGACCGGGCGGTCGCCCGCCCCGCGCCGTGTCGCGAAGCCGCCCGCGCCGCGCCGCCCCGCGCCCGTACCCGCGCCGAGGGTGGAGGACAGGGACGCGGCCGCCTTGGATGCCGGGGTGCCGCCCCCGCCGCCGGGGCCCTTCGCGTCGGAGCCGGTGCGCCGCCACTGGACGAGGGTGTCCGGGATCTCCTCCAGGAAGCGCGAGGGCGGGTTGTACGCGGGCTGGCCCCAGGCACTGCGCATCATCGACCGGGTCAGGTAGAGCCGCTCACGGGCGCGCGTGATGCCGACGTACGCGAGCCGCCGCTCCTCCTCCAGCTCCTTGACCTGGCCCAGCGCCCGCATGTGCGGGAAGACGCCGTCCTCCATGCCGGTGAGGAAGACGACCGGGAATTCCAGACCCTTGGCGGTGTGCAGGGTCATGAGGGTGATGACGCCGCCGGACTCGTCGTCGTCCGGGATCTGGTCGGAGTCGGCGACGAGGGCGACGCGCTCCAGGAACTCCGCCAGCGAGCCGGGCTGCTCCTCGCCGCGCTCCTGCTCGAACTCCAGCGCCACCGCGGCCAGCTCCTGGAGGTTCTCCACCCGGGTCTCGTCCTGCGGGTCGGTGGAGGCCTGGAGCTCGGCCAGGTAGCCCGTGCGCTCCAGCACGGCCTCCAGGACGACGGCGGGGCCCGCCCCGGACTCGGCGACGGTGCGCAGCTCGTCCATCAGCGTGGTGAAGCGCTTGACGGCGTTGGCGGAGCGCGCGGCCATGCCGTACGCCTCGTCGACCCGGCGCAGCGCGGCGGCGAAGGAGATCTTCTCGCGGGCCGCGAGCGCCTCGATCATCGCCTCGGCGCGCTCGCCGATGCCGCGCTTGGGCACGTTGAGGATCCGCCGCAGCGGGACGCCGTCCTCGGGGTTGGCGAGGACGCGTAGGTACGCGAGGACGTCCCGGACCTCGCGCCGCTCGTAGAAGCGCACGCCGCCGACGACCTTGTAGGGCAGGCCGACGCGGATGAAGACCTCTTCGAAGACCCGGGACTGCGCGTTGGTGCGGTAGAAGACGGCGACGTCGCCGGGGCGGGCGTCACCGGCGTCGGTGAGGCGGTCTATCTCGTCGGCGACGAACTGGGCCTCGTCGTGCTCCTGGTCAGCGGTGTAGCCGGTGATGACGGGGCCGTCGCCGGCCTGCGTCCACAGGTTCTTTGCGCGGCGGCCGGCGTTGCGCTCGATGACGGCGTTGGCGGCGGACAGGATCGTCTGGGTGGAGCGGTAGTTCTGCTCCAGCAGGATCGTGCGGGCCTGCGGGTAGTCCTCCTCGAACTGGAGGATGTTGCGGATGGTGGCGCCGCGGAAGGCGTAGATCGACTGGTCCGCGTCACCGACGACGCACAGCTCCCCCGCCTCCTCGCCGGTCCCGACCAGCTCGCGGACCAGGGTGTACTGCGCGTGGTTGGTGTCCTGGTACTCGTCGACGAGGACGTGCCGGAAGCGCCGCCGGTAGTGCTCGGCGACGTCCGGGAAGGCCTGGAGCAGGTTGACCGTGGTCATGATGATGTCGTCGAAGTCGAGCGCGTTGGCCTCGCGCAGCCGCGCCTGGTAGAGCGCGTACGCCTCGGCGAGCTTCTTCTCGAAGCTGTTCTCCGCCTGCCCGGCGAAGGTCTCCTCGTCGACCAGCTCGTTCTTGAGGCCCGAGATCTTCGCGCTGAAGGACTTCGGCGGGAACTGCTTCGGATCGAGGTCCAGGTCGCGGCAGACCAGGGCCATCAGCCGCTTGGAGTCGGCGGCGTCGTAGATGGAGAAGGACGACGTGAAGCCGAGCACCTTGGACTCGCGGCGCAGGATCCGCACGCACGCGCTGTGGAAGGTCGACACCCACATCGCCTTGGCGCGCGGGCCCACCAGCTCCTCGACGCGCTCCTTCATCTCGCCCGCGGCCTTGTTGGTGAAGGTGATCGCGAGGACGGAGCCGGGGTGGACGTCCCGGGCGGCGAGCAGGTGGGCGATGCGGTGGGTGAGCACCCGGGTCTTGCCGGAGCCGGCGCCGGCGACGATGAGCAGCGGCCCGCCGGAGTGCTCGACGGCGGCGCGCTGCTGCTCGTTGAGCCCCTCCAGGAGCTGCGCGGGATCGGTCGCGGGGCGCGGGGCGCCGTTGCGGTAGTACGCGTCGCGCTCACCGCCCGGGGCGCCGCCGCCGAACTCGTGGTCCTCCGGGGGCGGCGGGGCGTCCGGGTCGGCGGGCTCGGGGGCCACGTGCAGACCGGACTGGAGGCCGGCGAGGAAGTCGTCGTCAAAGAGGCTGCTCATCGCCTCCCGAGTCTAGGCGGTGGCAGCGACAGCGCGGTCCGGTTCGGCCCCCTTTCCCCGTAGCTCGCGAATCACACACCGTGAGAATCGGAATTGATTACGAAAAGGTATCGGGGCCAACCGGACACCGGCCTTCCCCTGGCTGCGCCACTTGGTTACGGTGCCGCACCAGGCAGCGTCCGAAAGGAGTCCGTCGGGCATGGCGACACACCGCAAGTCCCGCACCGCGATACTCAGCACCCCGGGGCCGCGCACGGCCGTGGGGCTGACGACCGCCGCGCTGGCCACCATGACCATCTTCGCGGAGGCGGCGGCCGCCGCTCCCGGGGCTCCTTCCCCGCAGCCGTCGATCGCCGAGGTCAAGGCGAAGGTGGACACCCTCCAGCACGACGCGGAGGTGGCCACCGAGAGCTACAACGGCATCAAGGAAGCCACCAGCCAGCAGAACACGAAGGTCAACACGCTGCTGGCGCAGGCCGCCCAGAAGACGCAGACGCTGAACGAGTCCCGCCGCCAGCTGGGCATCTACGCCTCCGCCCAGTACCGCAGCGGCGGCGACGACTCGACCGCCACCTACCTGCTGGCGGCCAGCCCGCAGGATCTGCTCGACCAGCGGCATCTGACCGACCTGTTCGGCAAGCGGCAGAAGGCCGCCGTCGAGAACTTCCGGGTGCAGCAGGCCGACGCGACACAGAAGCGCATCCAGGCCGCGCAGGCGCTCCAGACGCTCACCGCGAAGCAGGCGCAGCTCAAGGCCGCCAAGGCGGACGTGGCGAAGAAGCTGGGCGCGGCGCAGAAGCTCCTCAACAGCCTGACCGCGCAGGAGAAGGCGCGGCTGGCGGAACTGGAGAAGAAGCAGGCGGAGGAGGCCGCGAAGAAGGCCGCCGCCATCGCGAAGGCGGAGGAGGCGAAGAAGGCGGCCGCGGCCAAGCAGGCCCAGCAGGCCGGTTCCACGACCACCACGTCCTCCGCCGCGAACTCCTCGATCGCCGACAAGGCCATCGCCTTCGCGCGCGACCAGATCGGCGAGCCGTACGTGTGGGGCGCGACCGGGCCCAGTTCGTGGGACTGCTCGGGCCTGACGCAGGCGGCGTACAAGGCGGCGGGGGTGACGCTGCCGCGCACCACCGGTGAGCAGGTCACCGTCGGCACCCGGGTGTCGCAGTCCGACATGGAGCCCGGCGACCTGGTCTTCTTCTACAGCGACCACAGCCACGTCGGCATCTACATCGGCGGCGGCAACATGATCCACGCGCCGCACACGGGCACGGTCGTGAAAATCGCGCCGATCACCGAAATGCCCATCTACGGGGTGGTCCGCCCCTACTGACACGGGAGCGAGCGGTCACCAACCGTAAGATCACAAAGCGATTTCGGTCACGTTCCGATCCAAACTTCCCAGACTCGGGGGAGTTTGACTACCGTAACCCGCTAGGTGATGCGTTCTCCGCCGGTGACGGCACCGGCAGCGCATCGCCTCCGCTCAATCCGGCCCCAGGCCGGAACCGGGGACCCACCAAGCACACTTGGGGTGAATCGGACACGGTGCCGCACGGCACCGCACCGTAGGGCCAGCCTTCCCGGCCCGAACCCGTCAGCTAACCCGGTCGGCGGTTCACGGAAGGAGTCGCCTTCGTGGCGTCGCACCGCAAGCCGCGTCAGAGCCTGCTGGCCCTCACCGCCCCCCGCGCGGCGGTCGGGGTCACCGCCGCGGCCCTTGCCTCGGTCACCCTGCTCAGCGAGAGCGCCAGCGCCGCGCCCGCCAAGCCGAAGCCGTCGATCGCCGAGGTCAAGAAGCAGATCGACACCCTCAACGAGCAGGCCGAGGTGGCGACGGAGGCCTACAACCAGGCGGTGGAGAACACCAAGGCGCAGCGCACCAAGACCAACACGCTACTGGCCGAGGTCGCCGAGAAGACCGAGCAGATGAACGCCACCCGGCGGCTGCTGGGCCAGTTCGCGAGCGCGCAGTACCGCGACGGCGGCATCGACCCGACCGTCCAGCTGCTCCTGTCCAGCGACCCGGCGGGCTTCCTGGACCAGTCGCACACGCTCAGCCAGCTGTCGGCGAGCCAGACCGCGGCGCTGAAGAACTTCCGGACGCAGCAGGAGCAGGCCTCCATCCAGCGGTCGCAGGCCACCGCGAGCCTCGCGCAGCTCACCACCGCGCAGCAGCAGCTCGCGACGCAGAAGAAGACCATGGAGGACAAGCTCGCCGCGGCGCAGAAGCTGCTCAACAGCCTCACCGCCCAGCAGCGCACCCAGGTCGCCAACATCCACAAGGGCTCGTCGTCCAAGACGGACTACACCTACTCCGGCCCCGCGAGCGGCCGGGCCGCCGCCGCCATCCAGTTCGCGCTCGCGCAGCGCGGCAAGCCGTACGTGCGCGGCGCGACCGGCCCCGGCTCGTACGACTGCTCCGGGCTCACCCAGGCCGCCTTCCGCGCGGCGGGCGTGACGATCGGGCGCACCACGCAGGACCAGATCCACTACGGGGTGCCCGTCTCCAAGGCCGACCTCCAGCCGGGCGACCTGGTCTTCTTCTACTCCGGCAACTCGCATGTCGGCATCTACCTCGGCAACGGCCAGATCGTGCACGCCCCGCACACCGGCGCGGTCGTCGAGGTCGCCCCGATGAGCTGGATGCCCTTCTCGACCGCGCGCCGGGTCGCCTGACCCCCCGGCACCGCGCCGCCCGCCTCCGCAGCCTGACCGCGCCCCCTGCCCCGTACCGTACGTCGGTCGTACGGAACCGGTTCCGGGGGATCCGGTCAGGCTGCGGGCATATGCGGGCGGGTCACCCGTCGAACAGCGGTCGGAAGCGGGCAGAGCCGACCGGATGAGGTCAGTCCCGGTCAGCGCGCCCCTTTTCCGCCCCCGGCGGGTCTAGCGTCGCTCCTCAGGTGGCCGACACCCCACTGCCGTCCCGGCTCGTGGACGGCATCGGCCACCCCCGCCGAAGGCCCGGCGGCGTCCTGCTCCCCCGTGCAGGCGCCGCCGGGCCGTTCCCTGGAAGGAGTGACGGCCGCGATGGCCTCACACAGTCCCGCCGGCAGTCCCACCGGCCCCGCCGCGCACCGCAAACGCCCCCCTTTAGCCGGCGGCCCCGCCGCGACCACCAAGCGGGTCGGCGTCACCCTGGCCCTCGCCTCGGCCGCCTCCGTGTCCCTGCTCGGCGAGACCGCCCACGCCGAGCCCACGCTCACCCCCGACCAGGTGCGCGCCCAGGTCGCGACGCTCTATCAGCAGGCGGAGCAGGCCACGCAGGAGTACGACGGCGCCAAGGAGCAGGCCGACCGGGCGGACACCCAGGTCACCGCCCTCCAGGACGAGCTGGCCCGCAAGACCGCGGCGCTGAACACCACCCGGGACGCGCTCGGCAGCCTCGCCGCCGCCCAGTACCGCACCGGCGGCCTCGACCCGCTGCTGCAGCTCGCGCTCAGCTCCACGCCCGGCAGCTACCTGGAACGCGCCGCCTTCCTCGCCCAGGCCGGCACCCGGCAGTCCGTGACGCTGCGGCAGCTCGCCGCCCAGCAGCGCGACATCGCCGGCACCCGCGCGCAGGCCGCCGACAAGCTCGCCGCGCTGCGCGGCGCGCAGGCCGCCGTCGCCGCGCACCGCCGCACCGTCACCGGCAAGCTCGCCGCCGCACAAGCGCTGCTCGACCGGTTGACCGCCGCCCAGCGCGCGGCCCTCGCGGCGGACGAGGACCCCCCGGCGCAGGCCGCCCCCGCCTCCCCCGGCCCGCACGGCGCCGCCACCGCGCCGCTCCCCTCCGTCGCGGCGCCCTCGGCGCGCGCCGCCCGGGCCGTGGCGTTCGCGTACCGCGCGCTCGGCCTGCCGTACGTGTGGGGCGCCACGGGCCCGCGCGCGTACGACTGCTCGGGCCTGACGCAGGCGGCGTACAAGGCGGCGGGCGTGTCCCTGCCGCGCACCACCTACACCCAGATCAACGCGGGGCAGCGGATCTCCCGCGACCAGCTCCAGCCCGGCGACCTGGTCTTCTTCTACTCGGGTGTGAGCCATGTCGGGATCTACATCGGCGGCGGCCGGATGATCCACGCCCCGCATCCCGGTTCGACGGTGCGGATAGCGCCGATCAGCGAGATGCCCTTCGCGGGCGCGGTGCGGCCGAGCTGACACGGCGGGACACGGGACTGCCGGCCCGGTCGCGTCGCGACCGGGCCGGCAGGGGTCCGCGTGCTAGGGCGTGTCCACGGGTGTCACGTACAGCCCCGCGGCCGTTCCGCGGGATCTTGCCCGGCCGAGCGCCGGCCGCCACAGGACGACGCCGTGCTCGCGCTCCCATCCCCGGGCGGCGCGGGTCTGCACCGCGAACACCGCGAAGAGCAGCGGCAGCAGCAGTACCAGGAACGGCACGTGCAGCCGCCAGACGCCGAACAGCGCGAACAGCGCGCTGCCCAGGCCCACCGCCACGGCGTCCAGGGCGAGCCGCCGCCGGACGGCGTCACGCCCTCCCCGGTCCTGCCGCCCGTCCGGCAGCCCTTCGGCGGGGACGGCCGCCGCGTAGCCCTCGGCCGTGCGGCGCCGCGCCCCCGCGCGGAACTGCGCGAACGGCATGATCACCAGGTAGAGCCCCAGCACGACGAGTTGCCCCGTCAGGTTGAAGGCGTCCCAGTCCTGGTCGCGGCTGCCGACCGGCAGTGCCACGGCGAGGCCCGCCGCGGTGCCGGCCACGCACCCGGCGGTGATCCACCGGGTGTGCGCCACCAGCGGCACCAGGAAGCCCGGTTGCCTTTGCGGGCGTTCCGCAGCGGAAACCGTCATCGGTCCCCCTCCTCCGTTCTCGTCCCGTGCCCGGTCTGCTCGGTCTTCTCGGTCTGCTCGGTCTTCTCCGTTGTCGTCGGTGTCATTGTCCTGCTCATCCGAAGAGACCACCGAGTCTCTTGAATCCCTTCGCGACACCGCCGACCCCCTTGACGATGCCGCCGGCGACCGAGGTCCCCATCTTGTTCGCCACCTTCCCGACGGGTGACGCCGCCAGTTCGGGGGCGAATCCGATGCCGGTGAAGATGAGCAGCGCCTGCACGGAGGACTTCACGCACGCGGTGCCGAACCCGTTGCGGCAGTTGTAGTACGCCTGGTAGCCGTTGGCCACGATCTGGATCCCGGTGTAGACGGCGATGGCCGCCCCACCGCACACCGCGCCGCCCTCGGGGCCGACGACCGAGCAGAAGAGCAGCCCCGCGGCGGCTCCCGCGATGGCCACGTTGGCCGCCGAGTTGAGCTTGTCCGCGACGTCGTTCTTGTGCGGCATCTTGACGGCGTCCTTGCACTGCGCCGCCGAGCTGCCGCCGTCCAGGCACTTGCCGAACTGCTGGATCTGCGCCGAGTACTTGCCGCCCGCGGTGTCCATCCAGTTCCTGAACGTCTTGTCGTCCAGGTTGCCGCCGCCGGTGTACCCGAGGTCCTTGCTCAGCCAGTCCTGCGTCTTGCTGTCGACGGAGTTGCCGCCGCTGTTGCCGCTCTTGGTGTGGTACGAGGCGGAGGTGGCGGTGTGGCTCGCGCCCGAGTGGTGCCGGGCGTCCTGCTCCTTCTCCTTCTGGGTGCGGTGGTCGCCGCCGTCGCCCTTGCCCTTGCTGGGGGTGTGCGGGCAGGCCGGCTCGTCGCCGAAGCCGCAGGCCAGGCCGTCGCCGGTGGGGTCGGCGAAGGTGACGGGGTTGTCCGCGCCGTACGCGTAGCCGTTGAGGGTCTGCGGTTTGTGACCTCGACCCGCTTGCCGCTCTGCGCGGCCCGCTGCGAGGCGGTCTCCGCCGCGGCGAGCACCGCGACCACCGGTCTGAGCAGAGAAGGGGACGCTGCGGCGAAATCCGCCGGCCTTCAGCGCAGGGTGACCGTGGCGGGTCCGCGCAGCGGGGCGAGGGAGCGCACGGTCCGCGGGGTACGGAGGCGGTCCTCCGTGACGAAGAGGGCGCGGACGGCCGCGAAGTCCGGGTCGGGGCCGGCCGTCACGGCGGCGGCGTGGTCGTAGAGCGCGTACAGCTCGTCCGACAGCCCGCCGTCCGCACCGACGTCGGTGCTGGACTCCGAGCCCGCGCCCCAGACGTCCCACAGCAGCGTCTCGACCTTGTTGAGCGCCGAGAGGTCGTAGCGGATGTTGCCCGCGACGAAGCGCTCGCCGAGCAACGGGGTGTCCTCCAGGTCGAGGCCGAAGCGCATCGGGTCGGCGTCGCCCGCGCGGATCGCCTGCCAGGCCTGGCCCGCGACGATGAACCGGTCGCGCGGGACGTCGATCGGGTCGAAGCCGTACGCGTAGTGCTCGGGGTCGGCGATCTGCGCGTCGGCGAGCAGCCAGCCGCGTTCGGCGTCCCAGTACTCGGTGGCGACGTGGTCCCAGTGGAAGCCCTTGTCGGAGAAGTACGTGGCGAAGCCGGAGCGCAGCCGCGCCGGTATGCCGAAGTGGCGCAGCAGGGCGACGTGCAGCAGCGTGAAGTCCCGGCAGATGCCGACGAAGCGGTCCGACCACGCGCGGCGGGCGGTGAGCGGCCCGGGGTCACGGGCGGCGACGAGCCCGAGGATGTCGTCGATGTAGCGCGTCTCGGCGTCGTCGCGCATCCGGTCGTCGGCGATCGGGATGTCCCACTGGCCGCCCTCGACCCGGTGGATCATCAGCCCCCGTACGACCCGGGCGAGGCCGCCGGGGTCGCGCGGCAGGTCCGCGAGGAGTCCGGCGTACGCGCCGGGGTCGGACGTCGGGCTCTGTGCGGCGTAGTACGCGGCAGCCTCGGGGGTGAGACGGGGAGCGGGCACGGTGGGGCCTCCGAACGGCGCAAGGGAATGACGCAAGGGTGCGGCAGCCCCACCGACGCGCTCGGAACGCGGCCGACCGCGCCCACCGTGCCAAATTTCGCCGGGAGATGTCCAGGACATTGATTCCGCGACCGCGGTCTCAACTCCCGCCCGCCGCACCCGCCTTCCCCGCGGCGGCCTCCGGCCAGGCGGCGAGGGCCAGTTCGGCGGTCGCGGCCAGCTCCTGCGCGGTGGCGCCGTCCCGGGCGCGCTGCGACATGCCCTGGAGGACGGCGGCGAAGTAGGCGGCGAGCGACCGGGCGTCGGTCCCCGCGGGCAGCTCACCGGCCTGCTCGGCGGTACGCAGCCGGGCCTCGAAGGCGTCGATGTTGGCGGTGCGCAGCCCGCACAGGAAGGTCTGCACCTCGGCGTCCTGCGGGCTGACGTTGGTGGCGGCGCTGATCGTCAGGCAGCCCGCGGGGTGGCTCGTGCAGGCGTAGTTGGCCGCGGCCTCGCGCAGCATACGGGCGACGGCGTCGCGGGCCGTGGGCTCCTCGGCGAGGGCGCGGCCGAGGAAGGCGCCGGTGGGGGTGTCCCCGTACACCCGGACGACCTCGTGGAAGAGCGACTTCTTGTCGCCGAAGGCGGCGTAGAGGCTGCCCGGCCGGATGCCCATGGCCTCCGTCAGGTCGCCGATGGAGGTGGCCTCGTAGCCGCGTTCCCAGAACAGCCGGGTCGCGGTGGCGAGCGCCTCGTCGCGGTCGAAGCCGCGGGGGCGGCCGCGTCTGGGGGGTGTCGTCTCGCTCACGCCACCCATTCTAGAGCGTTCGCTCAAAAAGCGTGCTAGCGTCAGCGTCGTCGATTTGTTGAGTAATCGCTCAACAAATCGCTCCTGTCATGTCGCACACCTTGGAAGGGGTCGGACAGCCATGGCCACCACGGCAGTCGAAGGCAAGCTCGCAGGGAAGACCGCGCTGGTCACAGGCGGCAGCAGGGGGATCGGCCGGGCCATCGCGGAGCGGCTCGGCCGGGACGGCGCCACCGTCGCGGTCGGCTACGCCCGCGACGACTCGGCGGCGCGCGAGGTGGTCGCGCGCATCACGAAGGACGGCGGCCGGGCGTTCGCCCTGCACGCAGAACTGGGCACGCACGGCGACGCGGCCCGGCTGTGGGCGGCCTTCGACGAGGAGACGCGCGCGTACGGGGACGGCGGCAGGGTCGACATCATCGTCAACAACGCGGGGGTCGGCTACGACAGCGAGCTGGCCGGCATCGACGAGGAGACCTTCGACAAGGTCTACGCGGTGAACGTCCGCGCGCCCTTCTTCATCGTCAAGGAAGGCCTGGCGCGGCTGCGCGACGGCGGCCGCATCGTCAACGTCTCCAGCGGCGCCTCCCGGATCGCCCTGCCGCGCATCGTCGCCTACGCGGCCACGAAGGGCGCCCTCGACGTCTTCACCCTCAACCTCGCCAAGGAACTGGGCCCGCGCGGCATCACCGCCAACTCCGTCGCGCCCGGCATCATCGACACCGACATCAACGCGTCCTGGCTGCGCGGCAATCCGGAGGCCGAGGCGGAGGCCGCGGCCCTGTCGGCGCTCGGCCGCGTCGGCCGCCCCGAGGACGTCGCGGACGTCGTCGCCTTCCTCGCCTCCGACGACGCCCGCTGGGTCACCGGCCGCGTCATCGACGCGACGGGCGGCTCGGGCCTGTAAGGACGGCCGCCTGCCGGGGAGACGGCCGCCCGCACCGAGGCCGGTGACGCCTTCGCGCTCGCGCAGACGGAGCCGGGGCGACGGTCCTCACACCAGCCGGCGGGCGGTCGCCCAGCGGGTGAGTTCGTGGCGGTTGGAGAGCTGGAGTTTGCGGAGGACCGCGGAGACGTGGGATTCGACGGTCTTCACCGAGATGAAGAGCTGCTTGGCGATCTCCTTGTACGCGTAGCCGCGGGCGATGAGGCGGAGGACCTCGCGTTCGCGCTGGGTGAGGCGGTCGAGGTCCTCGTCGACGGGCGGGGCGTCGGTGGAGGCGAAGGCGTCGAGGACGAAGCCGGCCAGACGGGGGGAGAAGACGGCGTCGCCGTCGCGGACCCGGAAGATGGAGTCGATCAGGTCGGGGCCGGTGATGGTCTTGGTGACGTAGCCGCGCGCGCCGCCGCGGATGACGCCGATGACGTCCTCGGCCGCGTCGGACACGGACAGGGCGAGGAAGCGCACGGGCTGCTCGGGGTCCGCGGCGAGGGTCGCGCAGCGGCGCAGCACCTCGACGCCGCCGCCGCCGGGCAGGTGGACGTCGAGCAGGACGACCTCCGGGCGGGTCGCGGTGACGACGGTGACCGCCTGGTCGACGTCGGCCGCCTCGCCGACGACCTCCACGCCCGTCTCGTCCGTCGCGCCGATCTCCGCCTGCACGCCGGTGCGGAACATCCGGTGGTCGTCCACCAGCACCACCCGTACGTGGCGGCGCCCGCCGCCTTCGGTGTCCGTCATGTCGTGGCCCTCTCCATCTCCAGTTCGACTTCCGTGCCGCCGCCCGGCGCGGGGCGCAGCCGCGCCTCGCCGCCGTTGCGCCGCATCCGGCCGATGATCGATTCCCTGACGCCCATCCGGTCCTCCGGCACGGCGTCGATGTCGAAGCCCGGCCCGTGGTCGCGCACCGACACGAAGACCTTGCCGTCCTCGACCTCGGCGTAGACCTGCACCGCCCCGCCGCCACCGTACTTGGCCGCGTTGACCATGGCCTCCCGCGCGGCCTGCATCGTCGCGACGAGGCGGTCGTCGAGCGGGCAGTCGCCGACGCACACCACCTCGACGGGCACCCCGTGCGCGTCCTCGACCTCGGCGGCGGCCGCGCGCACCGCGTCTGCGAGCGTCGTCGGCTCGTCGTCGCGGCCGGTGCCCTCGGGGCGGTAGAGCCACGCGCGCAGCTCGCGTTCCTGGGCGCGGGCCAGCCGGGAGACCTCGCGCGGATCGTCGGCGTTGCGCTGGATCAGCGTCAGCGTGTGCAGCACCGAGTCATGGACGTGCGCGGCGACCTCGGCCCGCTCCTGGGCGCGGATGCGGGCCAGCCGCTCCGCCGACAGGTCCTGCGTCATCCGCACCAGGTAGGGGCCCGCGATGAGCGCGACGCCGACCAGGACGGCGAGCGCGGCCTGGAGGATCGCGCCGAGGTGGCTGCCGGAGCCGCGCACCACGATGAAGCCCGTGACACCCGCGACGACCAGGGCGATGCCGCCCGCGGCCCGCACCAGCGGCCAGAACCGCTTGCCCTGGCTCATCTCGACCCAGCGGGCCTTGCGCGCGTTGTCCGCCTGCCGCCACACCAGAGCGGCGCCCAGCCCGATGACCAGCAGCGGCCACACCGCCCGGTTGGCGACGCCCAGGTTGAGGTTGTCGATGAGGACGACCGTGCCGACGGCGAGCGCGACGAGCGCGATGACCTGGCCCTTGTCGGGGCGGCGCCCGGCCAGCCAGGAACGGGCGTCGCGCGGCTCCTTGGCCTCCGCGACGCCGCCGACACCGAGCGGGACGAAGAACCAGAAGACGGCGTAGAGCAGCACGCCGATGCCGTTGAAGGAGGTGAGCGTCAGGAAGAGCACCCGCACCCACAGCACCGGCAGCGCGAGGTGCCCGGCCAGGCCGCGTGCGACGCCGCCGACCCAGCGGCCCTCGGAACTGCGGTAGAGGCGGCGCGGACCGGCGGCGGGGTCGGGCGGGTTGAGGAAGGACGCGCCCGTGGGGCCTCCGCCCGCGCCGCGCGCGCCCTTGCCCGCGGGCGCGCCGGACACGCCGGGCGCGCCGCGCTCGCCGCCGGCGGAGCCCGCGCTGCGCGCGGCGCCGCCCGGGGGTCGGGTGTGCGCCCCGGCCGGGGCGCTGCTCGCTGACATACCCCCGATCGTCACACGTCCGGCCCCCGCCGGGCATCAGGGTTGACCCCCCAAGGGTCGCCGCCGCCCGCCGGGGGCGGCCCCGGGGAGGGCCCCAGGGTCGGATCAGGGTCCTACCAGGGTCGGACCGGGTGCCGGGGCGTGCCGCGAACGGCCACCATGGTGGCTATGACGGACGAGCCGACCGACGAGCCCCCCGCCGCCCGCACGGAGGCGGGCGCCACCCGTGCCCCGGCGCCGGAGGAGGCGCCCCCCGGCACCGGCACCGGCACCCGCACCGACAGCGGTGAGCGGGCCGACCGCCCCGCCCGCCCGCGGATCACCCGCGGCCGGGAGCGGCGCGTCGTCGCGGGCGTGTGCGACGGGGCAGGGCGGTACTTCGGGCTCGATCCGGTGATCTTCCGCATCGTGCTCGCCGTGCTCGCCCTCACCGGCGGCATAGGCCTGATCGTGTACGGGATGGGCTGGCTCGTCATCCCGCAGGAGGACGAGGAGCAGAGCGAGGCGCACCGGCTGATGTCGGGACGCATCGAGGGGGCGCCGCTCACCGCCGTGCTCATGACGCTCGTCGGCTGCGGCCTGTACGCCTCGATGCTCGGCAACGCCACCAACCAGGCCTTCTCGCTCGTGCTGCTCTTCGCGACCGCGGGCGCCGTGTACTGGTCGCAGCGCCGCCAGTCCCCCGCGCCTCCGGTCTCCCCGGCGGCCGCGGCGGCGGTGGTGGACGCGCCGCCCGCGGTGGCGCCGCCGCCGGAGCCGGGGCGGCCCTCGTGGTGGCGGGACCCGCTGACGAAGGAGCTGCCGCGGTATCTGTGGGGCCCGGACGACGGGCCGTACGGCGACGAGGACCGGCAGGCGTGGCGGGACCGGAAGAAGGCGGTGCGGCAGGGGCAGGAGCGCTCGTGGCCGTTCGCGCTCGCCGTGCTGCTGCTGACGGTGACGGCGCTCGGCGTCGGCACGGGGGTGTCCTGGCCCTACCAACCCGCGGCGGTCAGCGCGGAGATCGGGCTGGCGTCGGCGCTGGCCGTACTGGGCGCGGCCTTCGTGGTGGCGTCGTTCGCGGGGCGGGCCCGCGGCGGCACGGCCTTCTTCGCCGTCCTGACGCTGGGCGCGCTGGTCGGTGTGACGGCGCTGCCCACGGCGGGCGGCCCCGGTGTCGGCACCACGACGTGGCGCCCGGCGGACGCGGGCCAGGTGCGGACGCTGTACGAGCGCGGCACCGGCCGCGGGCTGCTGGACCTGTCGGTCCTGGAGCTGCCCGCGGGCACGACGGTCGGCTCGCACGTCAAGGTGGGCGCGGGCCTGGCGGAGGTGCGGCTGCCGAAGGACGCGACGGTGGTGCTCGACTACGACCTGGGTCTGGCCGAGCTGGTGCTGCCGGACAAGGTCAACGACGGGGTGCGTATCCAGTCGGACAAGCACGGCACGGTGACGCTGCGCCCGGCGGCGGGCGTCCCCGCGCACGGAACGGTCGATCTCCACGTCGAGGTGGGCGTGGGCCAGCTGAAGGTGGTCAGGTGAACAGGCACCGGTTCGAACCCGCGGCCCTGGTGATGGGCCTGGTGCTGTGCACCCTGGCGGTGTTCTTCCTGCTGGACGCGGGCGGCGTGTGGCACCTGGGGTGGCGCACGGCCTCCTGGCTGGCGGGCGGCGGCCTGGTGCTGGCCGCCGTCACGGGGGTGCTCACGCAGGCGGTGCGGTCCGTACGGGCGCGCTCGCGCCGGGCGCGCGGGTGACGTCGGGGGCGTCCGGCGCACCGGCCGCGCGCTCCCGGCGTACGGCGAGCAGCCGGTCGGCCGACAGCAGCGGCGTCCCGGCGAGCACCAGCGGCAGCCAGGCCATCAGGTAGGCGAGGTCGTTGCCGTAGTAGTACGGCGTGGTGGGCCAGCTCACGGTGAGCCACAGGCTCAGCGAGATCAGCGCCCCGCCCGCGGCGGCGAGGCGCCCGAAGAGCCCGGCGAGCGTCCCGAGCCCGACGGCGATCTCCCCCAGCGCGATCGCGTAGCCGAAGCCGTGCGGCGCCTTGAGCGCGAGGTCCACCAGGCCGGGGATCGCGGCGGTGTCGTGCGAGGCGTGCAGGATCTGCAGCAGCGAGCCGTTGGCGCTGTCGGTGAAGAAGCTGTCGCTGGTCAGCTTGTCCAGCCCGGCGTAGACGAACGTCACCCCGAGGAACACCCGCAGCGGCAGCAGTGCGTACCGCCCGGCGACCGCCCGCCACTTCTCGACCGTCTCGCGCATCGTCCTCCGCCTCTCCCGCCGCCGGTCGCCGTCGCGGAAGCGTCCCCTCCGCCCTGCCGGTGTCGGACAGTCATACGTACACCAGCGAGCTGTGTCTCACCGCGGGCGCAAAAAAGATCCCGGCGGCCGTGCGGCCGCCGGGATCTTCCGGTGTGTGCGGGAGATCACTCCCACTCGATGGTGCCCGGGGGCTTGCTGGTGATGTCGAGGACGACCCGGTTGACGTCGCGGACCTCGTTGGTGATGCGGGTGGAGATCCGGGCCAGGACGTCGTAGGGCAGGCGCGACCAGTCGGCGGTCATCGCGTCCTCGGACGAGACGGGGCGCAGCACGACCGGGTGGCCGTAGGTGCGGCCGTCGCCCTGGACGCCGACCGAGCGGACGTCGGCGAGCAGCACGACCGGGCACTGCCAGATCTCCCGGTCCAGCCCGGCCGCCGTCAGCTCCTCGCGGGCGATCGCGTCGGCCTCGCGCAGCAGCTCCAGCCGCTCGCGGGTGACCTCGCCGACGATGCGGATGCCCAGGCCGGGGCCGGGGAACGGCTGGCGCTGCACGATCTCCTCGGGCAGGCCCAGCTCCTGGCCGACCATCCGGACCTCGTCCTTGAACAGCTGGCGCAGCGGCTCGACGAGCCGGAACTCCAGATCTTCGGGGAGGCCGCCGACGTTGTGGTGCGACTTGATGTTCGCGGTGCCGGTGCCGCCGCCGGACTCGACGATGTCGGGGTAGAGGGTGCCCTGCACCAGGAACTCCACCGGGTGGTCACCGGGCGCCTCGGCGACGATCTCGGCCTGCGCCTGCTCGAAGACCCGGATGAACTCCCGCCCGATGATCTTGCGCTTCTGCTCCGGGTCGGACACCCCGGCCAGCGCGTTCAGGAAGCGCTCGGAGGCGTCGACGACCTTCAGCTGCACGCCGGTCGCGGCGACGAAGTCCTTCTCGACCTGCTCCGTCTCGCCCTTGCGCATCAGGCCGTGGTCGACGTAGACGCAGGTCAGCTGGCTGCCGATGGCGCGCTGGACGAGGGCCGCGGCGACCGCGGAGTCCACCCCGCCGGACAGCCCGCAGATCGCCCGGCTGCTGCCGACCTGCGCGCGGATCGCGGCGACCTGCTCCTCGACGACGTTCTCCGCCGTCCACGTCGGGGCCAGGCCCGCGCCGCGGTAGAGGAAGTGCTCCAGGATCTGCTGGCCGTGCGTACTGTGCAGCACCTCGGGGTGGTACTGGACGCCGTAGAGCCGCTTCTCGTCGTTCTCGAACGCGGCGACCGGCACCAGGTCGGTGGACGCGGTGACGGTGAAGCCCTCGGGCGCGGCCGAGCACGCGTCGCCGTGCGACATCCACACCGACTGCTCGGCCGGGGTGCCCTCGAAGAGCGTGGAGCCGGGCCGCGACACGCTCAGCGCGGTACGGCCGTACTCGCGCGCGCCGGTGTTGTCGACCGTGCCGCCCAGCGTGGTGGCCATGATCTGGAAGCCGTAGCACATGCCGAAGACGGGGACACCGGCCTCGAACAGCGCCGGGTCCAGCGTCGGCGCGCCCGGCTCGTAGACGGACGAGGGGCCGCCGGAGAGTATGACGGCCTTGGGGCGCTTGGCCAGCATCTCCTCGACCGGCATGGTCGAGGGGACGATCTCGCTGTAGACCCTGGCCTCGCGCACCCGTCGGGCGATGAGCTGGGCGTACTGCGCCCCGAAGTCGACGACGAGGACCGTGTCGTTCTCGGGCGTCAGTTCGTCGGTCCTGGGCGTCTCGGTGTTCGCGGGGGTCGCTGGTGCCACGTGCTGCCTTCCGGCGGTCTGCGAAGGGGGGTCGATCTCCGATTCTACCGCCGCTACACTCAACCCCATGACCGCGCACACCTTCGCGTTTACCTATGGCAACCGGCCCGGCCGGCTGCCATGGTCGCGTCGCGTGTGCCGCTGACACCGCGACTTCCAGGCGCCCCGGGCTCACCGCCCGGGGCGTCTGCCGTTTCCCGGGCGGGACGGCACCGCGGCTCCCGGAGGTCCACCACCGACCGGACCGAGGAGCAGACATGACGACACCGGCACCGCAGCAGCAGGACGCGCCCACCCCCGACGAGGTGATCGCGGCGAACCGGGCGCGGATCGACGACCTGGACACCCGCATCATCGCCCTGGTCGAGGAGCGCGTGGCGGCGTCGCGGGCCGTCCAGCAGGCACGGATGGGGGCCGGCGGGCGGCGCGTGCACCTGGCCCGCGAGATGGAGATCCTGCGCACGTACGGGGACGCGCTCGGGCGGCCGGGCACCTCGGTCGCGATGACGCTGCTGGAGCTGTGCCGCGGCACGGTGTGACACGGCCGGGCACGGTGGGTCGCGTCCGGGCGTGGCGGGACAACGCGGCGCGCGGGCGCGACCCTTTCGGGGGGCATCACCCGAACGGCACGTGACCGCCCCGCGGTGCCTTCGTTGGAGGTGGTGTCCGTGCCAGCCAGGGGCGGTCGCCAACACCACGCGTGGAAGTGGACACCGCCCAGACGCAGCTGGGCGGGGTGTGGGCCGGTGCGATGAGGCGGCGCAGCGATGCGCCGCCGTGGGACCTCGCAGCGGCAGCCAGTGACCGGACGGCAGGGGACAGCAGCCCGGTCACGACTCCAAGAGGCGGTCGGCTCCGGGGACGCCCGGGCCCGGCCGCTCTGCGGCACCTCTCACGGCACCCGCTGCCGCAATTGCACCGAGAGCACCGTAACGCACACATTACCGTGCGTACAGGCGCGTTCGGTGCTCTTTCACCGGGAAGAGGAGTCCTCCGCGTCCTGTGCGGCGGCTCCGGGAGCCCCCTCGTCCCCCGGAGCCGTGGCTCCCGCTGCCTGTCCGCGGGCCGGCGGCACCGCGGGGACGGGCAGCAGCGGCAGCCGCAGCGCGCCGAACGCGCTCTCGGGCACCGCCGGTTCGGCCGGCGGCACGGCCGGGATCTCGCGGTAGGGCTCACCCTGGGCCGGACGCGGGTCCTGCTCGCCCTTGTTGGGCCACAGCGACATGGCGCGTTCGGCCTGGGCGGTGATGGTGAGCGACGGGTTGACACCGAGGTTCGCCGACACCGCGGCGCCGTCCACGACATGGATGCCCGGGTGCCCGTAGAGCCGGTGGTAGGGGTCGATGACGCCGTGCTCGGCGTCCTCGCCGATCGGGCAGCCGCCGAGGAAGTGCGCGGTCATCGGGCGGTTGACGGCCTCGCCGATGTTGCTGCCCGCGAAGCCGTTGATCTGCTCGGCGATGAGCTGCGCGGCCCGCGCGCCCTCGGGGATGTGCACGGGGTTGGGCTCGCCGTGGCCCTGCCGGGCGGTCAGCAGGCCCTTGCCGGGGCCGCGCTTCTTGCGGTACGTGGCCAGGGAGTTGTCGCTGGTCTGCATGACCAGGCCGATGATGGTGCGCTCCGACCAGCGCCGGTTGGACAGCGACAGCACCGCGAGCAGCGGGTGCCGCAGGTAGGCACCGGCGAACTCCGCCCAGCGCGGCAGCCTTCCGCGGTACGGCGCGGCCAGGATCGAGAACGAGCCCATGGAGTTGGAGCCGCGGCCGTAGCGGACCGGCTCGATGTGGGTGTGGTCGTTGGGGTGCACGGACGAGGTGATCGCCACCCCGCGGGTGAAGTCCGGGGCGCGGCCCGGGTTCTTCTTCCGGTAGCGGCGCGGCGAGGTCTGGGCGCCCACCAGGGCCTCGGAGTTGGTGCGGGTCAGCTCGCCGAGCCGGGGCGACAGGGCGGGCAGCCGGCCGCTGTCGCGCATGGTGTGCAGCAGCGTCTGCGTCCCGTACGTGCCCGCGGCGACGACGACCTGGCGGGCGCGCAGGGTGGTGCGGGCGCCCTTGCGGCGGCGGTCGGTGGGCACGGTCGTGACCCGGTAGCCTCCGCCGGCGTCCTCGGTGAGGTCCACGACGGTGGTCATGGGGTGGACGGTGGCACCGGCCCGTTCGGCCAGGTGCAGGTAGTTCTCGTTGAGGGTGTTCTTCGCGCCGTGCCGGCAGCCGGTCATGCACTCCCCGCACTCGGTGCAGGCCCGCCGGGAGGGCCCCGCGCCGCCGAAGTACGGGTCGGGCACCTCCTCGCCGGGGGCGGCCTTGACGGCGCCGTCGGAGTCGCCGCCGTCACCGAAGAAGACACCGACCGGGGCGAGGTGGAAGGTGTCGCCGACGCCCATCTCCTGGGCCGCGGCCTTCAGATGCTCGTCGGAGGGTGTGGTGGTCGGGTTGAGCCGCACCCCGAGCATGCGCTTGGCCTGGTCGTAGTACGGCGTCAACTCCCGCTGCCAGTCGGTGATGTGGCCCCACTGGCGGTCCTGGAAGAAGGCGGCGGGCGGTACGTAGAGGGTGTTGGCGTAGTTGAGCGAGCCGCCGCCGACGCCCGCACCGGCGAGGACCAGGACGTTGCCGAGGACGTGGATGCGCTGGATGCCGTAGAGGCCGAGCGCGGGCGCCCACAGGTAGTTGCGCAGGTCCCAGGAGTTCCTGGGCAGCTCACCGCGGGCGAAGCGGCGGCCGGCCTCCAGCACGCCGACGGTGTAGCCCTTCTCGGTCAGCCGCAGCGCGGCGACCGAACCGCCGAAACCGGAGCCGATCACGAGGACGTCGTAGTCGAAGCCGTCCTCCGCCCCGCGAGAGCCGCGGGGTTCGCCTTCCGCTGTCACAAGCGCCTCCTCAGCGCATCCGGAGCGTCTTCATCAGCCGCAGCGAACGGCTCAGGAAAGCCGCGTACTTCTCGTCGTCCATGCCGAGGGAGGGACCGAGCGGCAGCAGCCGCTGAGTGGCGACGGTCTGCGCCTCGGTGTACTTGAGGATGCCCTCCGAGCCGTGCCGGCGGCCCAGCCCGGAGTCCTTCATGCCGCCCATCGGGGCGCGCACGCTGCCGTACGCGGCGGCGTACGCCTCGTTGACGTTGACCGTGCCGGAGCGCAGCCGCGCGGCGATCCGGGCGCCGCGCCGCACGTCCTTGGTCCACACGCTCGCGTTGAGGCCGTAGGGCGTGGCGTTGGCGCGTTCGACGGCCTCGTCCTCGTCCCGGAAGCGGTAGACGGAGACGACCGGGCCGAAGGTCTCCTCGGTGCAGACGGCCATCGGCGGCTCCACGCCGTCCAGGATCGTCGGCTCGTAGACGTACGGGCCGACGTCCGGGCGGGCCCGGCCACCGGCGAGCACCCGGGCGCCCTTGTCCTTCGCCTCCTCCACGTGCCGGGTGACGACGTCGAGCTGGGCCGGGCCGACGAGCGAGCCCATGCCCGCGCCGTAGGCGAGCGCGGTGCCGAGCTTGAGCGCCCGGGTCCGGGCGGCGAACCGCTCCAGGAAGGCGTCGGCGACCGAGGCGTCCACGAACAGCCGCTCGATGGAGATGCACAGCTGGCCCGCGGAGGCGAAGCACGCGCGCACCGCGCCCTCGGCGGCCTTGTCGAGGTCGGCGTCGCGCAGCACCAGCAGGGCGTTCTTGCCGCCGAGTTCGAGGCTCGCGCCGACCAGCCGGGCGGCGGCGCGCTGGGCGACCTCGCGGCCGGTGCGGGTGGAGCCGGTGAAGGACACGTAGTCGGCGTGGTCGACGACGGCGGGCCCGACGACCGGGCCCTCACCGATCACGATCTGCCACACGCCCTCCGGCAGCCCCGCCTCGATCAGCTGCTCGCGCGCCCACAGGGCGGTCAGCGCGGTCTCGGTGTCGGGCTTGGTGACCAGCGCGTTGCCCGCGACGAGGGCGGGCAGCGCGTCGCCGACGGACAGCTCCAGCGGGTAGTTCCAGGGCGAGATCTGCCCGACGACCCCGCGCGGCTGGCGCAGCTCCACCGTGCGGGTCAGGGCCGGGATCGCGCCCTGGTGGCGCCGGGCGGCGAGGTAGGACGGCGCCTTGAGCCCGTAGTGCCGGGCCGCCATCGCGACGACCTGCACCTCCTCGTGGGCGTGCAGCCGGGCCTTGCCGGTCTCGACCTGGATGAGGTCGAGCACCTCGGCCTGCCGGGCGAGGACGAGGTCGTGGAAGCGCAGCAGGACCGCGGCCCGGCGCTTCGCCGGGAGGGCCGCCCACTGCGGCTGGGCCGCGCGCGCCCGGCGGAAGGCCTCGGCGACGTCGTCGGGCGTGGCCTCGGGGAGGGAGGCCAGCTCGGCGCCGGTGAGCGGGGTGTGGCTGGTGGTGCGGCCGGTGCCGGGCAGGCCGCGGGTGAGCCGGGCGACGAGGTCGGGCGTGACGACGTCGGCGGGGCCGCGGGCACCGCCGGGCAGCGCCGGGTTGCCGCCCTCGGGGGCCGCGGGGGCGTCGGCGGTGGCGGTGGCGGCCGCGGGGGCGTCGTCGCGACTGGGGGTCGGCTGCGGCGAATCCGTCATGCCGGTGAGATTACGACGCGGGGCCCGGTGTGGCTACCCATGAGTAGCCACTTTCTACCGGCGGTAACACCTTTGGCGGCAGCTTCGCCGCCCGCCGGGTGCTCCCGACAGAACTGGACTTGCCGGTCCATTTTTCACTTCCTACCGTCGAAGACGTCCCCTCAAGCGGGCCCCCGGACCTCCCCCGGGCCCCTCCGGAAAGGAAACAGCCCATGCGCGCGATCCGCGTCGAGCAGCACGGCGGCCCCGAGGTCATGGACGTCGCCGACATCCCCGAGCCCGCCCCCGGCCCCGGCCAGGCCCTGGTCGAGGTGGCCGTGGCGGGCGTGAACTACATGGACGTCGGCGCCCGGCAGATCGGCGGCCCCGGCTGGACCCCGCCCTTCGGCCTCGGCGTCGAGGGCGCGGGCACCGTCGTCGCGCTCGGCGAGGGCGCCGCCGAGGCCGACGGGCCCGAGGGCCTCGCGGTCGGCGACCGGGTCGCCTGGTTCTACCACCCCGGCAGCTACGCCGAACGCGCCGCGATCCCCGTCACGTCCCTCGTCCGGGTGCCCGACGGCATCGACGACGGGACCGCCGCCGCCGTCATGATGCAGGGCCTGACCGCCAACCACTTCACGACCGAGACCTACGCCGTACGCCCCGGCGACACCGCCGTCGTGCACGCCGCGGCCGGCGGCGTCGGCCTCATGCTCACCCAGATGATCAAGGCCCGCGGCGGCACCGTCATCGGCCTGGTCTCCCGCGAGGACAAGGTCCCCGTCGCGAAGGAGGCCGGCGCCGACCACGTCCTGGTGTGGTCCGGCGGCGGCTTCGAGGACCGGATCCGGGAGCTGACCGGCGGCGAGGGCGCGGACGTCGTCTACGACGGCGGCGGCACCGCGACCTTCCGCTCCTCCCAGCTCGCCCTGCGCCCGCACGGCACACACGCCTACTACGGGCCCTTCATGGGCGTCCCGTCCTTCTCCGTGACGGACCTGCCCAACAGCATCCTGTTCAGCTACCCCATGGTGCAGCACCACGTCCGCACCCCCGAGGCGCTGCGGCGGCGCAGCGCGGAGGTCTTCGCGATGCTCGCGCAGGGCAAGATCGGGGTACGCGTCGGCGGGCGCTACCCGCTCACCGAGGCCGCGACCGCGCACACCGACCTGGAGTCGCGCCGCACCACCGGCAAGCTGCTGCTCATCCCGTAGAGGAGACCCATGACGCTCACCAGCAGGGGTGCGGCCACCCGCGACCGCATCCTGGAGGGCGCCGCCGCCGAGATCCGCCGCCAGGGCGTCTTCTCGGTGACGCTGGACGACGTGCTCGCCGCCACCTCCACCAGCAAGAGCCAGCTCTTCCACTACTTCCCCGGTGGCAAGGAGGAGCTGTTCCTCGCCGTCGCACGGCACGAGGCCGACCGCGTCCTCGCCGACCAGCAGCCGGAACTGGGCACGCTCACCTCCTGGGAGGCGTGGCGGGCCTGGCGGGAGAAGGTCGTCGGCCACTACCGGGCGCAGGGCCAGGACTGCCCGCTGAGCATCGCCGTCTCCCAGGCGGGCCGCTCCACGCCCGCGACCCGGGCCGTCGTCGCCGAGCTGATGCAGCACTGGCAGTCCGCGCTCGCCGAAGGCGTCGCCCACATGCGGGCGGCCGGCCGCACCGCACCCGACATCGACCCGGAACGCGTCGCCGCCGCGCTGCTCGCCGCGATCCAGGGCGGTGTGCTCATCCTCATGTCCACCGGCAGCACCGCGCACCTGGAGGCCGCGCTCGACGAGGGCATCGCCGCGCTGCGCCGCGGCGCCCCCGTCACGGTGTGAACGTCCGCCGGGCGGTGTCGAACAGGGCCCTGGTCTCCTCGGTCCGGTCCAGCGGCCCGGACAGCCACACGTCGTACATCCGCCCGCCCTGCACCCAGCACAGGTCGAAGGTGCGCCGCGCGCCCTTCCCGTCACCGAAACCGTCGTAGGTGAACTCCCACAGCGCCGCGTCCGCCCCCTGCTGCGCGGTCCGCGTCACTACCCCGTCCCGGTAGCCCCGGTACGGGCCCTTCGCCCCGCGCGCCTGCACGTCCTGACCGTGCATCACGTCGTACGCCGTGCCCTTGCCCGGCGGCTGTATCCGCTCCCCGAACCGGAAGGCGTGATCCGCCGACCAGTAGTACACCCGCGGCGGAACCTCCTGCCGGTCCCACCCGTCCGGCAGGGCGACCGACCAGCCGTGCGGGTCGGCGACCGTACGGAAGCCCGCCGGGAGCGGGGACGCGGTGGGCGTCGGGCGCGGGGCCGCGGTCGTCGTGGCGGGCGCCTGCGTGGTGACCGCCGGGGACGGGGCGGCGCCACCCCCGTCCCTGCCCCTGAGCACGACAACAGCGGCGGTCCCGCCCGCCACCACCGCGATCAGCACCGCAGCGGCGAGCCCCGCCAGCAACCGGCGCCGCCGCCCCTTCCGCCCACGCCCCGGCCCCGGCCCCGGCTCCGGCACGGCCCGCGGCACGGTGGGCGGCGTCGGCGGCTCGATGCCCGCCTCCGCGTACGCGACCAGCACCGTCCGCACGTCCGCCGCCGCCATCCGGCGCGCCGGATCCCGCTCCAGCAGCCCCCGCACGACCGGCAGCAGCGGACCCACCGCCTCCGGCGGTCGGATGTCCGCGAACGCCACGGCGTGCACGATCTCCGCCACCGACTCGCCCCGGAACGGCGAATGCCCCTCCACCGCCGCGCACAGCAGCGCCCCCAGCGACCACAGGTCCGACTCCGGCCCGGCAGCCTGGTTCGGATCCATCCGCTCCGGCGCGGTGTACTCGGGCGAGCCCACGAAGGCGCCCGTCTCACTGACCGTGTCGCTGCCCGGCACCCGCGCGATACCGAAGTCCGTGAGCACGACGCGGCCGGTCGTACGGTCGAGCAGCACGTTCGCTGGCTTCACGTCACGGTGCTGGATGCCGTGCTCATGGGCCGCGAGCAGCGCGCCCGCGACCGCCGCGCCCACCCGCGCGGCCTCGCGCGGCGGGAGCGGGCCGTCCTCGCGCAGCACCTCCGCGAGCGAGCGGCCGTCCACCAGCTCCATCACGATCCACGGCCGGCCGTCCTGCTCCACGACGTCGTACACGACGACCACGTTCGGATGCCGGATCCGCGCGAGGCCCCGCGCCTCGCGCAGCGCGCGCTGCTCGCCGTCGGCAAGGTGCAGTTCCTTGACGGCGACGGTGCGGTGCAGCAGTTCGTCCGTCGCGGCCCAGACGGTGCCCATGCCGCCGCGGCCCAGGCGCGCGCCCAGCCGATACCTCTCCGCGACAACCCGGTCCGTCCCCATACCGCCTCCGGGCGCTCCCCGTCCCCGACCCCCGGACCCTATCGGGTCCCGCCCCCCGAGCGACCGGCTTCCCGCCGCGGGAGGTGCCCGCGCAAAAGTTGCGGTCTCCCTGTGGGGCGCATTCGCCGTCGGGGCGAACCGCATCCGCCCCCACCGGCAGGCAGCCGCCGACGAAACGCCGGGAGGGGGACGGTGCGGGGTGCCCCCGCAGGAATGCGCTGTCGGTGGCTCACCAACCAGGTAAGAGGCCGAACGCGCATTCCGAGGAGGTGCCCCGTGGCGGCCCCCGACCCACCCCGCGGCGCGCCGCGAAAGGGGCGCGTGGGGGCACCTCCCAGGCGGAGCCTGGGGGAGAACGGCGCGCCCAGCCCCCCACCGGGGGAAGGTCGCGCGGCGCACCGCACCACGCAGAACGAAGCGCCCCACCCTCAAAGCAAGAGCACCCGGCGGCCCGCTAGCCCGCGGTGTACGTCTCGACCACCTTGTCGAAAGCCCGCTGCACAGCGGCCCGCTGCACGTCCGGCCCGTACACGAGCACGACGTGATACCGCCCGCCGATCTGGATCGCCAGATTCCGCGCGTACACGGACTGCTGGTTCGCGTCGCGCCACGTGTACTCCCCCTCCGCCGCGGTGTGGCCGTGGACGGTCACGGTCTGGAGGCCCGACGCCGAGGACCAGGAAGACGCGCGGAAGTCCGCGAGTTCGGGTTCGACGAGCTGGTAGGCCAGCGGGTCCTGCGCGTCGCCGGTGGCCTTGTCGCGGCCGGGGACGACGGTCATCGTGAGGTCGCTGCCGGTGTAGCGGACCTGGTCCTTGCCGTTCTTGCCCGCGCGCTGCCACCCCGTGTGGACGGCGACGGTGAAGCCCGCGGGGTCGGTGCGCAGGGCGAAGTCGGGGCCGAGGTCGGGGGGCGCGGAGGGCGGCGGGGCCGCGCTGGTGGGCGCCTTGGTGGCGGGCGCGGAGTGCGAGGGGGCGGCGGGGGCCGAGGAGGGCGCCGCGTGCGTGCCGCCGGAGCCGCCGGAGTGGGACCCCGGCATCTGCGCGGGCACCGTGCGGTCGCCGTTGGAGCCGTCGGAGGACGTGTCGCGGTGCGGCATGAGCAGGACCACCGCGACCGCGGCGACGACGAGCAGCGCGAGCAGCACGACGAGCAGCCGCAGGCCGAGGCGGCGCGGCGCGGCGCCGCCGTCCTGGGCGGGGCCGCGGGAGGAGACCACCTGCTCGTGCAGGAAGTGCTCCTGCTCCGCGCGGGGGGCGCGTTCGCGGGGCGCGCGTGGGGGGCGGGCCGGGCGCGCGGGCCGTGCCGCCCTGGCCTGCTTGCCGCGGGCGTGCCTGCGGTGCTGGAGCCCGCCGGGGTCGGCGGATTCGCGGCGGCGGCGCCGTACGAGTTCGCCCTTGCGGCGTTTGACGGGCAGTTTCGCGGGGTCGGCCTCGACGAAGACGGTGTGCTCGCCGAGGTCGGGTTCGGGGGCGGAGCGGATGAGGGAGCGCAGCCAGCCGCCCAGTTCCTCGGCCTCGGGGCGTTCCTCGGGGTCGGGGCGCAGCAGTGATTCGACGAGCGGGCGCAGCGCCCCGCACTCCTCGGCGAAGGCGGGCGGTTCGGAGCAGACCATCTGGACGAGTTCGGCCGCGTTCTCCTCGGGGTAGGGCGGGTGGCCCTGGACGGAGCGGAAGAGGAGCGCGCCGAGCGCCCAGAGGTCGGCGGGCGGGCCGACGGGCGGCGAGAGCTGCCATTTCTCGTGGACGGGGTGGGCCTGTTCGGGGGCCCAGCGTTCGGTGACGGCGCCGACGACGGTGATGCGGTTCTGCCTGGCCCGTTCGGCTTCCAGCGCGGAGCGCGGCCCGTGCCAGGCGGCGGCGTCGGGCGCGGCACCGTCGGGCGGGCCGGCGGGCTCGTCGGAGCCTTCCTCGGCGGGGCCGGTCATGGCGGGGACGGGTTCGGAGTCGCCCTCGGGCAGCGGGTCGTAGCCGCACAGCGCTTCCTGGGCGGCGCCCGCGGCGAGGCCGCCGAGCATGGCGCGGCCGTCGTCGCACACCAGCACGGTGCTGGCGGTGACGTTGCGGTGCGTCCAGCCGTCGGCGTGCAGCGCGCGCAGTGCGGTGAGGACGTCGGAGGCGATCTCGGCGGCGCGGTAGGCGTCGATGGGGCGTTCGGCGAGTAACGCGGCGAGCGGCCGTCCGGACACCAGTTCGCTCGCGATCCAGAGGCTGCCGCCCTCGACGAAGATGTCGAAGACCTGCACCAGGCGGGGGTGGTCGGGGATCGCGGCGGCGGCGCGGGCGGCGTCCAGGGCGCGCCGGGCGCTCTCGCCGAGCGCGCCGGGCCCGTCGCCGAAGCCATGGCCGTCGCCGAAGCCGTCGTGGCTGTCGTAGCCGCCGTACTCGTCGTCGTCGCCGACGACCTCGGGCAGCAGCACCTGGCGGACCAGGACCTCCTGGCCGCTGTAGGTGTCGAAGGCGCGGGTCTCGACGAGTTCGAACTCGTCGGCGGGCGGCCGGGGCAGCCGGTAGCGGTCGGCGAGCACCCGCCCTGCGTATTCGTCCACGGCGCCCCCTCCCTGGCCCGGTCGACTGCGGTCCTTCCGCGTACCGAACCGGTCGCGTCCGGTTCTCATCCGGCTGCGGACGGTTCGTGCACCCTTACCATACGTGCTGCCTCGCACTCATCCGGCCGGTTTGAAGGTGGCGAAGGCGACCTCGCGCATCTGCCGGTTCTCCGGGCTGTTCCAGTCGTCCACGGGGGTGGTGAAGAGCAGCGCGTAGCCGTGGTGCTTGTCCGTCACCATGCCGCGGTTCAGGACGTGCACTTGCTTACCCTCGGAGGTGCGCTTGTACTCCCAGTCCGCCGCGTCGTACGTGCGATACGGGACGCTCTTCACGGCGATCTGCTGGTAGCCGGTGATGGTGTTGTGGGCGGCGCTCTTCTGCCACTCCGCGAGCGCGCTGGGCTTGGGCGAGTTGGTGTAGTCGACCATCAGGCGCGCGCCGTTCGGCCCGCTGTAGTACGTGCCCGTGCGGTAGCCGGCCCGGTCCGGCAGGCGCTTCCAGCCGTCGGGGAGGGCGACGGCAGCGCCGCCGTTGGCGGTGACGAGCTGGAAGCCCTGGGGGGCGGCGCCGGGGGCCGCCGCCGCGTCGCCGTCCTCGGCGTCGTCGCCACCTTTGCCCTTGCCCTTGCCCTTGTTGCCGCCGTGGTCGTCGCCCTGGCCGTCGCCGTCGCCGGGCTGCGTGGTGGGGGCGGAGGTCTGCGCGGTGTCCTTGCCGGCGGTGCCGGCCGTACTGCTCGTGGTGCCCGGCTTCGTGCCGTCGCCCTTCTTGTCACCGCTGCCGCCACCGGAGTTGGCGACCAGGACGCCGATGATCGCGGCGATCACCGCGAGGACGGCGACGACCACGACGAAGAGCGTGCGGCGCGGTACGACGTCGGTGAGCGGGGCGCGCGCCGGGCGCGGCGCGGCGTCGGCGGGTGCGCCGGGCGCGCCCGCCGGGTGGGCGGCGGCGGCCTTCGGCTTGGGCTTCGCGGCGGCGCGGCGCACCGCGGCGAGCGCCTCGCGGGCCCGGTCGAGGTCGGGCACGGCGGCGGAGGCCGCGGCGGGCTCGCCGGCCGGGGCGGGGGACGCGGGTGCCTGCTCCGGCACGGGCGGGAGCACGCTGGTGCGGGTCTCGCCGCTGGATATGCGCGGGGCGTCCGCGGGCGGCTCCGGCGCGTCGACGACCTCCCGGAGCAGGGTGCGGGCCGCGTGCTCGTCGAGGCGCTTGTCGGGGTCCTTGGTGAGCAGCCCGGAGATGACGCGGGCGAGCGGTCCGGCGTTGGGCATCGGGCCGACCGGCTCGGTCATCACCGCGGTGAGGGTCGCGATGGCCGACCCCTTGTCGTACGGCGGGCGGCCCTCGACGGCGGCGAAGAGCAGCGCGCCGAGCGACCACAGGTCGGCGGGCGGGCCGGGCTTCTGGCCGCGGGCGCGTTCGGGCGAGATGTAGGAGGGGGCGCCGACGAGCATGCCGGTGGAGGTGACGGACGGGTCGCCGTCGATCTGGGCGATGCCGAAGTCGCTGAGCACGACGCGGGTGTCGTCGGCGATGAGGACGTTGGAGGGTTTGACGTCGCGGTGCAGGATGCCCTCGCGGTGCGCGGCGGACAGCACGTCCAGCACGACGAGGCCGACCTCGGCGGCGCGGCGCGGGGTGAGCGGGCCGTCGTCGCGGATCCGGTCGGACAGCGAGCGGCCCTCGATCAGCTCCATCACGATCCACGGCCGGTCGTCCTCCTTGACGACGTCGTAGACGGTGATCGCGCCGGTGCCGCGTATCCGCGCGGTCGCCTTGGCCTCGCGCAGGGTGCGGGTGACGAGGCGGCGCTTCTCCTCCTCGTCGACGTTTCCGGGGAAGCGCAGTTCCTTGACGGCGACGGTACGGCCCAGGGTCTCGTCGGTCGCGCGCCAGACCGTGCCCATGCCGCCCTTGCCGAGCACGCCGTCGAGCCGGTACCGGTCGGCGAGCAGACGTCCGTCGGTACCTTCGACCTCGCTCATGGCTTCCCTCTGTGGTCGTACGGGTGAATCCCCATCATCCCCGAAGCGGGCACTCACAGGCCAATACGCAGGAAGGGCCCCGGTGGTTCGGCGAACGGCGGTGCGAACCGGCCGGCCGGTGTCAGCCGGTCTCCCGGAATCCGGCGACGGCGTTGTCGAACACCGGCTTGTAGTCCGACCACTGCGCCTTGGGCGCCGACAGGTACACCGCGTACTCCCGGCCGCCCGGCTTGCCGAAACCGAGGTCGAGGGCGCGGAAGGGCTTGGTGGTGCCCTGGAAGGTGAACTGCCACAGCGCGGCCTCCTGGCCGTCCGCGGTCTTCGTCCGCTCCATCCGCTCGCGGTGGTAGTCCTTGACCTGCCCCTGCGTCTGCGGCTCCAGGTCGATCCAGTGCTGGTACGGGTCGAGGCCGGCGAAGTCCAGCGCGCTGATCTTGAGGGCCACGGTGTCGGTGGGGTCTATGTAGCTGACCTGGTCGCCGCCGTCGTAGACCTTCTTGTGCCAGCCGTCGGGCACCGGGACCCGGTAGCCGCGGTTGGCCTGCTCGGCCAGGTGGTAGCCGTCGGGGACGGGCGGCGGCTCGTAGGTCGGGGCCCCGGTGGTGGGCGGCGGCGCCGTCGTCGGGTCCTGCGTCGGGGTGCCGCTCGTGGGGGCGGCCGTGCCGGTGGCGGTCGGGGACGGGTCGGGGCTCGCGGCGTCGGAGCTGTGGGCCCGGTCGACGGCGACCGCGACAGCCGCGGCCACCACGGCGACCGCGACGGCGGCGGCGACCCAGGGCCAGGGGCGGCGCCGCCGGTCGCCGGACGGCGGACCGTGGTGCTGCGACCCCAGCTGCGGCTCGCGCGGCGGCGGCACGCTGCCGGTGTACGCGGGCTGCCCCGGCCCGGTGTGCGGGCCCGTCCCGGGCGGCGCGGTCATCGTGACCTGCCGTACCGGCCCGGCCGGGGGCGGCGGCACGGGCCGGGTCAGGCCGGTGCGCTCGACGAACGCGGTGTCGGGTTCGGCCGCGGGTATCCGCAGCATCCGCTCGGCCTGCTCGGCGGACAGCCGCTCGGTGGGCTCCTTGGCCAGCAGTCCGGCGATCACCTCGGTGAGCGCGCCCGCGCCGGGCGGCGGTTCGATCGTCTCCTCGGCGATGGCGTAGGCGGTCTCGATCGCGGTGGGGCGGCGGAAGGGCGAGCGGCCGTCGACGGCCTGGTAGAGCGTGGCGCCCAGCGCCCACAGGTCGGCCTCGGGGCCGGGCGGGGCGCCGCGCAGCCGCTCGGGCGACAGGAAGTCGATGGAGCCGATGATCTCGCCGGTGCGGGTCAGGGTGGAGGTGCCGGAGGACTGGGCGATGCCGAAATCGGTGAGCACGATACGGCTGCCCAGCGGCACCCGCCCGGTGCCGGTCCCGGTACCCGTATCGGTGTCGGCGCGGGGCGGGCCGCCGGCGGGGTGGCCGAGCAGCACGTTGCCGGGCTTGACGTCGCGGTGCAGCACTCCGGCGCGGTGGGCGGCGATGAGCGCGGCGACCATGCCGCGGCCGATCCGGGCGGCGTCGCCGGGGGCCAGCGCGCCGTGCTCCTTGACCAGGTCGCCGAGCGTCATGGAGGGGACGTACTCCATGACGATCGACGGCAGCCCCGCGTCGTCCACGACGTCGTGCACGACGATGACGTTGGGGTGGCTGATGCGGGCGGCGGCGCGGGCCTCCCGCCGGGTGCGCTCGAAGAGCGTGGCCAGCTCGTCGTCGTCCATGTCCGGCTGCGGCGGGTGCAGCTTCTTGACGGCGACCTGACGGTCGAGCAGCTCGTCCTGCGCCCGCCAGACCGTGCCCATCCCGCCGCGGCCGATGCGTTCGAGCAGCCGGTAGCGGCCCGCGACCAACCGCCCCTGGTCCGCCGGTCCCACCATCTCGCGCCCCTCCACCGTCCCCCGTTTTGCGCGGATTTGCCGCGCCCAGACGTCCCGCGTCTAGAGTGGCACGATATCCGGCGCCCCCAGCCGCGCGGCATCCGCGGTCAAGTCGTCGGGCTGGCGCTGGGATTCTCGCTCGGCCTCGACGCGCTTCTCGTAGTACGTCACTTCCTTGTCGATCTGCGCGGCGTCCCAGCCCAGGACGGGTGCCATCAGCTCGGCGGCCTCGCGCGCGCAGCGGGTGCCGCGGTCGAAGGTCTCGATCGAGATACGCGTCCTGCGGGCCAGCACGTCGTCCAGGTGCCGTGCGCCCTCGGCCGAGGCCGCGTAGACGACCTCGGCGCGCAGGTAGTCGTCGGCGCCGCCGAGCGGGGCGGCCAGCGACGGGTCGGCGGCGATCAGCTCCAGCAGCTCCTCGGTCAGCCCGCCGTAACGGCCCAGCAGGTGCTCGACGCGTGCGACGTGCACCCCGGTACGTGCCGCCGTCCTGGCGCGGGCGTTCCACTGCGCCTGGTAGCCCTCGGCCCCGGCGAGCGGGATCTCCTCGGTGCAGCAGGGCGCGACCCGGTGGTCCAGGCCGTGCACCGCCTCGTCCACCGCGTCCTTGGCCATGACCCGGTACGTCGTGTACTTGCCGCCCGCGACCACCACCAGGCCGGGCACCGGGTGCGCGACGGTGTGCTCGCGCGACAGCTTGCTGGTCGCGTCGGACTCGCCCGCCAGCAGGGGCCGCAGGCCCGCGTAGACGCCCTGGACGTCGTCGCGGGTGAGCGGGGTGGCCAGTACGGAGTTGACGTGGTCCAGCAGGTAGTCGATGTCGGCGCTGGAGGCCGCCGGGTGGGCCTTGTCGAGGTCCCAGTCGGTGTCGGTGGTGCCGACGATCCAGTGCCGCTCCCACGGGATGACGAACAGCACGGACTTCTCGGTGCGCAGGATCAGCCCGGTGGTCGAGTGGATCCGGTCCTTGGGCACCACCAGGTGGATGCCCTTGGACGCCCGCACGTGGAACTGCCCGCGCTCGCCGATCAGCGCCTGTGTGTCGTCCGTCCACACCCCGGTCGCGTTGACGACCTGCCGGGCGCGGATCTCGTACTCGCCGCCCGCCTCGCCGTCGTGCACGCGGGCGCCGACGACACGCTCGCCCTCCCGCAGGAAGCCGGTCACCCGCACCCCGTTGGCCACGTGCGCGCCGTAGGAGGCGGCGGTACGCGCCAGGGTCGCCACGAAGCGCGCGTCGTCCACCTGGGCGTCGTAGTACTGGAGCGCGCCGACCAGCGCGTCCTTGCGCAGCGCGGGGGCGACCCTCAGCGCGTGCCGGCGGGTGAGGTGGCGGTGCATGGGCAGTCCGCGGCCGTGGCCGGAGGAGACCGACATGGTGTCGTAGAGGGCCACGCCGGTGCCCGCGTAGAGCCGCTCCCAGCCCTTGTGCTGGAGCGGGTAGAGGAAGGGCACCGGGCGGACCAGGTGCGGGGCGAGGCGTTCCAGCAGCAGCCCGCGCTCCTTGAGGGCCTCGCGGACCAGCGCGAAGTCCAGCATCTCCAGGTAGCGCAGCCCGCCGTGGATGAGCTTGCTGGAGCGGCTGGAGGTGCCCGCGGCCCAGTCGCGGGCCTCGACCAGGCCGGTCGACAGGCCGCGGGTCACGGCGTCCAGCGCGGTCCCGGCGCCGACGACGCCGCCGCCCACCACCAGGATGTCGAGCTCCTGCTCCGCCATCCGGGCGATGGCCGCGGCCCGCTGGTCGGGTCCGAGTGTCGTGGTACGCATCCGTGCCTCCGTGCCTTCCGGCGGTCGTCGGGCTGAGCGGGTCGTGCGGTCGTACGGGACCCCCGGGTCGTCCCGGGGTCCGGGCGGGACGGCGGGCGGACCCGTCCCCTCGATAGTGACCGGACGCGCCGGGCGCTGCCAGGGCAGCCCGTACGGCTGAGGTGGGGGCGTGTCATCGCCCTGACCGGCGCGGCGAGTGGTCATATCAGTCATTTGTCTGGTTAGCCTGCTTTGACGCCATGTGTGAGCCATTCGAGGTGGTTCGTGGTGGTCGCCAGGGAGGACACCCATGCCCGCAGACCTCGCCGTGCTCGGACTCGGCCCCACCGGGCTGTCGCTCGCCCAGGCGGCGACCGCCGCGGGCATCGGCGTCATCGGCTACGACCCCGACCCGGCGGCGGTCGCGGACATCACCGCGGGCCGCGTACCGCCCGGCTCGCTGGCCGCCGCCGACCTGCGCCGCATGCTCTCCTGCGGCTTCCGCGCGACCGGCGACCCCAAGGTGCTCGGCCGGGTGCGCACCGCGGTCGTCTGCGCGCCCACCCCGCCCGGCGAGGACCACGCGCTGGACCTGTCCGCGGTCGCCGCCGCCGCCCGCGCGCTCGCCCCGCACCTGCGGCCGCACACCACCGTCGTCCTCGAATCGGCGGTCTACCCCGGAACCACCGACGGCTTCCTGCGCCCGCTGCTCGAAGCGCACGGCCTGCGGGCCGGCCGCGACTTCCACCTCGCCTACTCCCCCGGCCGCCTCGACCCGGGCAACCGCGCCGTCCACTTCGCCACCACCCCCAAGGTCGTCGGCGGCGCCACCCCGGCCTGTACCGAGGCCGCCGCCGCCTTCTACGGCCGGCTCACCGAGCGCGTGGTGCGCGCCCGCGGCATCCGCGAGGCCGAGACCGTCAAACTGCTGGAGACCAACTACCGGCACGTCAACATCGCCTTCGCCAACGAGATGGCCGTCTTCTGCCACGACCTCGGCGTCGACCTGTGGGACGTCATCCGCTGCGCCGAGACCAAGCCCTTCGGCTTCCAGGCCTTCCGCCCCGGACCCGGCGTCGGCGGACCCGCCCACCCCCTGGACCCCAACGCAGCACCGCACTTCACCCCGCCTGCCCACCCGCGGCTGCCCGGACACCCCCTGCGGATGGTCGAACTCGCCGCCGAGGTCAACGGCCGCATGCCGCGCTACGTCGTCCAGCGCGCAGCGGCCCTGCTCAACGAGCACGGCAAGTCGCTGCGCGGCGCCCGCGTCCTGCTGCTCGGCGTCACGTACAAGGCGGACCTCGCCGACCAGCAGGGCGCGCCCGCCCGCGAGATCGCCACCCGGCTGCTCGAACTCGGCGCCCAGCTCTGCTACCACGACCCTTACGTACCCCAGTGGCGCGTCATGGACCGCCCCGTGCCGCGCGCCGACTCGCTGTGGGAGGCCGCCGCCGAGGCCGACCTCACCCTGCTGCTCCAGCACCACCGCACGTACGACCTCCAGGGCCTCGCGGTCAAGGCCCAACTGCTGCTCGACACCCGGGGCGCGACCCCCGCGGGCGCCGCCGCCCGGCTCTGAGATCCCGTCAACTCCCGCACGGGATCCGCACCTTCCCGCACACGACCCTCACCTGCACGGATGCCGGAAAGCCGGCCGCGACCGCGCCCCGGGGGCCGGCCGGCGTCCCCTGTCCGGCTTCCGGACACTCCCGGACAACGGTCCAGGTCGGGCCATACGTACGGGTCGTGTAACGACCGGACGAATCGTCTTGTCCGATTGTCACCTCCCCCTGCTAGATTTCGCTGTCACCACTCGTGCGCGGGCATGTGCGCATCAAGCCCACAGCGCGCCGCGCCACGAAAACCCGCAGCACGTCCGTCCCCGGGGGAAGTCCTCATGAGCGCCAACTACCCGCCGCCGCAGCAGCCCGGCGGCCAGAACCCGTACGGCCAGCCGCAGCCCGGCCAGCCGCAGTCGCCCTACGGCGCGTCGCCGTACGCCGGCGGCCAGCCCGGCCAGCCCGCACCCGGCGGCTTCAACGCAGGCGCCTACGCCCCGCCCGCCCCGGTCGGCATGGCCCCGCAGCAGAAGAACCCGGGCCTCGGTGTCGTCGTCGGTGTCCTCGCCATGATCGTCGGCGCGTTCGTGTACGCCGGCATCATGCGCGCGCTGGCCAAGGACGACGGCCACTACACGCGGGTCTGGTACGTCGCCGTGGCCGTCGGTGTGCTCGTGGGCATCGCCGTCGGCAAGGTCGGCGGCCGCAACACCTCGCTGCCGATCGTCAGCGCCGTGCTGGGCGTCCTCGCCGTCTTCCTCGGCCAGTTCATGGGCTTCGCCATGTGCATCTCGCACTGGGAGTCCGTCGCCAGCGGTGGCGGCGGCGACTCGTGGACGCACATCCTCTTCTCGCAGACCAGCGACCTGTGGAAGTTCTACAAGCACGAGTTCGACTTCGTGGACTTCCTCTTCCTCGCCGTCGCCGGCATCGAGGGCTTCGTCCTCGCCCGCCGCTCCGCGAGCTGACCCGCACCCATACGGTTACGACGAAGAGGGGCGGCCCCGCGGGGCCGCCCCTCTTCGTCGTACGCGCCGCAGGCGTCAGCGGTGGTGGGTCGGGGAGACCGTCACCTCGACGCGCTGGAACTCCTTCAGGTCCGAGTAGCCGGTCGTGGCCATCGAGCGGCGCAGCGCGCCGAAGAGGTTCATCGAGCCGTCGGGCGCGTGCGAGGGGCCGAGGAGGATCTCCTCGGTGGTGCCCGCCGTGCCCAGGTTCATCCGCTTGCCGCGCGGCAGCTCGGTGTTCACCGCCTCCATGCCCCAGTGGAAGCCGCGGCCCGGCGCGTCCGTCGCCCGCGCCAGCGGCGAGCCCATCATCACCGCGTCCGCACCGCATGCCACGGCCTTCGGCAGATCGCCGCTGGAGCCGAAGCCGCCGTCCGCGATGACGTGCACGTACCGGCCGCCGGACTCGTCCATGTAGTCCCGGCGGGCCGCCGCCACGTCCGCGACCGCCGTCGCCATCGGCACCTGGATGCCCAGCACGTTGCGCGTGGTGTGCGCGGCGCCGCCGCCGAAGCCCACCAGCACGCCCGCCGCGCCCGTCCGCATCAGGTGCAGCGCCGCGGTGTACGTCGCGCAGCCGCCGACGATGACCGGGACGTCCAGCTCGTAGATGAACTGCTTCAGGTTCAGCGGCTCGTGCGACCCGCTCACGTGCTCCGCCGACACGGTGGTGCCGCGGATCACGAACAGATCCACCCCCGCGTCCACGACCGTCTTCGAGAACTGCGCGGTGCGCTGCGGCGACAGCGCCGCCGCCGTCACCACCCCGGCGTCCCTGACCTCCTTGATGCGCTGCCCGATCAGCTCCTCACGGATCGGCGCCGCGTAGATCTCCTGGAGCCGCGCGGTCGCCCGCGCGTCGTCCAGCTCCGCGATCTCCGCGAGCAGCGGCTCCGGGTCGTCGTAGCGCGTCCACAGCCCTTCGAGGTTCAGCACCCCGAGCCCGCCCAGGTTGCCGATCCGGATCGCCGTCTCCGGCGACACGACGGAATCCATCGGCGCGGCGAGGAACGGCAGCTCGAAGCGGTAGGCGTCGATCTGCCAGGCGATCGAGACTTCTTTGGGGTCACGCGTGCGGCGGCTCGGCACCACGGCGATGTCGTCGAAGCTGTACGCCCTGCGGCCGCGCTTGCCCCGCCCGATCTCGATCTCTGTCACGTCCTGTGCCTCTCTCCTTGGCCTGCGGCCCCAGTATCCCGCACCCCGCGTGCGGCGCCGCGCCCCGGCCCGGGGTCCGCGCGTACCGCGCCGGGCACCCGTTTGTCAGGGGCGCGGGGCCCCGCGCGGCAGGGGGCGTCAGCCGTGGTAGTTGGGGGCCTCGACCGTCATCTGGATGTCGTGGGGGTGGGACTCCTTGAGGCCCGCCGCGGTGATGCGGACGAACCGGCCCTTCGTCGCCATCTCGGCGACATTCGCCGCGCCGACGTAGCCCATGGTCTGCCGCAGGCCGCCGACGAGCTGGTGGAGGACCGCCGCGAGCGGGCCCCGGTAGGCGACCTGGCCCTCGACGCCCTCGGGCACGAGCTTGTCGTCGGAGGAGACCTCGCCCTGGAAGTAGCGGTCCTTGGAGTACGAGCGGCCCTGGCCGCGCGACTGCATCGCGCCGAGCGAGCCCATGCCGCGGTAGGACTTGAACTGCTTGCCGTTGATGAAGAGCAGCTCGCCGGGGGACTCCTCGCAGCCCGCGAGCAGGCTGCCGAGCATGACGCTCTGCGCGCCCGCGGCCAGCGCCTTGCCGATGTCGCCGGAGTACTGGAGGCCGCCGTCGCCGATGACGGGGATGCCCGCGTCCTGGCAGGCGACCGCGGCCTCGTAGATCGCGGTGACCTGCGGGACGCCGATGCCGGCGACGACGCGGGTGGTGCAGATGGAGCCGGGGCCGACACCGACCTTGACGCCGTCCACGCCCGCGTCGATGAGCGCGCGGGCGCCGTCGCGGGTGGCGACGTTGCCGCCGACGACGTCGATGCCGACGGCGGACTTGATCTTGGCCATCCAGTTCAGCGCGTTGCTGTTGTGGCCGTGCGAGGTGTCGACGACGAGGAAGTCCACGCCCGCGCCGACCAGCGCCTGCGCGCGGTCCAGGGCCTCGGGTCCGGCGCCGACGGCGGCGCCGACGACGAGCCGGCCCTCGGAGTCCTTCGCGGCGTTCGGGTACTGCTCGGCCTTGACGAAGTCCTTGACGGTGATGAGGCCGCGCAGCCGGCCGTCCTCGTCGACGAGCGGCAGCTTCTCGATCTTGTGGCGGCGCAGCAGCGCCATCGCGTCCACACCGGAGATGCCGACCTTGCCGGTGACCAGCGGCATCGGCGTCATGACTTCGCGGACCTGGCGGCTGCGGTCGGTCTCGAAGGCCATGTCGCGGTTGGTGACGATGCCGAGCAGCTTGCCGGCCTCGTCGGTGACCGGGACGCCGCTGATGCGGAACTTCGCGCACAGGCCGTCGGCCTCGGCGAGCGTCGCGTCCGGGCGGACGGTGATCGGGTCGGTGACCATGCCGGACTCGGACCGCTTGACCAGGTCGACCTGGTTGACCTGGTCCTCGATGGACAGGTTGCGGTGCAGCACGCCGACGCCGCCCTGGCGGGCCATGGCGATGGCCATCCGCGCCTCGGTGACCTTGTCCATGGCCGCGGACAGCAGCGGGATGTTCACCCGGACATTGCGGGAGATCAGCGACGAGGTGTCGACCTGGTTGGGCAGTACGTCCGACGCGCCCGGCAGCAGCAGCACATCGTCGTAGGTCAGCCCCAGGGCGGCGAACTTCTCGGCTACTCCGTCGGCGTTCAGCGTCATGACACCTTCTCGAATGGTCTTGCCCGGCGAGTTGTTCAATGGTAGTGGGTTCGCCGGTATTCCCCGGACCACCCGCCCCGGCGTCACCCGCGCGGGGCGCTCACCAGCCGGGACGCGCGCAGGGTGACGGACCCGTCACCCGCGGGCGGCTCAAGCGCTGAGGCCTCGGGCGCGCGGCGGGTGGGCGGCGGCCGACTCCTCGGCGATGGCCCGCAGCCGGCTCAGCGCGCGGTGCTGCGCGACGCGTACGGCGCCCGGCGACATGCCCAGCACCTGTCCGGTCTCCTCGGCGCTCAGCCCGACCGCGACCCGCAGCAGCACCAGTTCGCGCAGGTGGCCGGGCAGCCGGTCGAGCAGGCCGCGGGCCCAGGCCGCGTCGCTGTTGAGCAGCGCGCGCTCCTCGGGGCCGAGCGAGTCGTCGGGCTTCTCCGGCATCTCGTCGGACGGTACTGCGGTGCTGCCGGGGTGGCGCATCGCGGCGCGTTGCAGGTCGGCGACCTTGTGGGCGGCGATGGACACCACGAAGGCCTCGAAGGGCCGCCCGAGGTCGCGGTAGCGCGGCAGCGCGCACAGCACCGCGAGGCAGACCTCCTGGGCGAGGTCGTCCACGAAGTGCCGGGCGTCGCCGGGCAGCCGGCTCAGCCGGGTCCGGCAGTAGCGTTCGGCGAGCGGGTGGACGTGCGCGAGCAGTTCGTGGGTCGCCCGCTGGTCGCCCGCGGCGGCGCGGCGGACGAGGGCACCGATGGCCGTGCCGGCCTGAGTGTCGTCGTCGCGCATCCACCCATGGTGCCTCGCCGCCGGAGCTTCCGCCGCATCGCGGGGGTACTTCTGCACCGAAGCGTTATGAGCCGCCGCGCCCGTACCGGTGGCCGGTTCGGCTCCCGGGTCGGCGGCCGGGGCCGTCATCTGCACGGTCCGGTCCGCCGCGTGCTCCGCCTCGTCCTGCGCTGTCCGCTCTGCCATCCGGTGCCCCCGCCGATCCCCGAGGAAGTCCATACGTCAAGCATGCGTCCTCCCCCGGGAAAGCGCGGACTCGTGCGGGGCTTCACCGTACGGCGTAATGCGTACGGCGTACGGCGTAGCGCGCCGGGTGACCCGCACGGCGGACCCGGTGGGCTCGGCCGACCTCAGCGGACCAGGCCCCAGCGGAAGCCGAGGGCGACGGCGTGCGCGCGGTCGGAGGCGCCCAGTTTCTTGAACAGCCGCCGGGCGTGCGTCTTGACGGTGTCCTCCGACAGGAACAGCTCGCGGCCGATCTCGGCGTTGGACCGCCCGTGGCTCATACCCTCCAGGACCTGGATCTCCCGGGCCGTGAGGGTCGGCGCGGCGCCCATCTCGGCGGACCGCAGCCGGCGCGGGGCGAGCCGCCAGGTGGGGTCGGCGAGCGCCTGCGTGACGGTGGCCCGCAGTTCGGCGCGCGAGGCGTCCTTGTGCAGGTAGCCGCGGGCGCCGGCGGCGACCGCGAGCGCGACCCCGTCGAGATCCTCGGCGACGGTGAGCATGATGATCCGGGCGCCGGGGTCGGCGGACAGCAGCCGCCGCACCGTCTCCACCCCGCCGAGGCCGGGCATCCGGACGTCCATGAGGATCAGGTCGGACCGGTCGGCCCCCCAGCGGCGGAGCACTTCCTCGCCGTTGGCCGCGGTCGTTACGCGCTCGACACCGGGTACGGTCGCGACCGCGCGGCGCAGGGCCTCTCGGGCGAGCGGGGAGTCGTCGCAGACGAGGACGGAAGTCATGACCGCCCCCCGCAGCTGAACCGCGTCACGTTGTGCCTCCAGGCTGTACGAAGTAACCACTTCCGCCACACTCAACGACCCTCACCCGAAAGAGTTACGAGGTTTGGTCGTCGCGATCGGCACTCTACGTGATCATGCGCCTACGGATCCGCCACGCCGCAGGTCAGAACGGGTGAGCCGGGAAAATTCCGCGGGGCGTCCGGCAGAGGAGACGGGACGGGCGGGGCGTCGAATACTGCTGAACGGGCGGTGATGCCGCTTTTGCGGCGTCTTTGCACCCTTTGGCCGCTCTTTCCTGATGCATGGGCTAATCGCCGTTAGATTGGCGATGAGTCATATTTACATCTACTACGACAGTAGATGTACGGTCGAAGACACCGAGGTCGTCTTGGCCGTCACGCACCCGTCGAGGGGATGAGCAATGGCAGACTTCTCCCGCCTACCCGGCCCTAACGCCGATCTCTGGGACTGGCAGCTCGTGGCAGCCTGCCGCGGCGTCGACAGCTCGCTGTTCTTCCACCCCGAGGGTGAGCGCGGTGCCGCCCGCAGTGCGCGCGAGGCCGCCGCCAAGGAGGTGTGCAGCCGCTGCCCGGTGCGTGCCGAATGCGCGACGCACGCCCTCACCGTCCGCGAGCCGTACGGGGTGTGGGGAGGGCTCACCGAGGACGAGCGCGAGGAGATGATGGGCCGCTCCCGCAACCGGATGCCCGTCCCGCAGAACTGACCGGCCCCTCCCCTCCTCCCCGCGTTCGACCGCCCGTCACACGGCCCGCCGCCGCAGCCCCGCGCGCGCCAGCCGCCCCAGCATCACGTCCACCGCAGGCACCTGCGCGAGGTCGGGCAGCGTCAGCGCCACGACCTCGCGCCGCACCCCCTCCCCCAGGCCCACCGCCACGACGCCCCGCGCCCGCACCGACTCCAGCGCCAGCCGGGGCAGCACCGTCACGCCCAGCCCCGCCGCGACCAGGCCGACCACCGCCGGGTAGTCGTCGGTTGCGAAGTCGATCCGGGGCGTGAAGCCCGCGCGCTCGCACAGCTCGACCAGATGCCCGCGGCAGCGCGGGCAGCCCGCGATCCAGCGCTCGCCCGCGAGGTGCGACAGCTCCGCCGCCGCCTGCTCCCGCGCGAGCCGGTGGCCGGGCGGTACGACGCACACCAGCGGGTCGCTCAGCAGCGGGCGCACCACCAGGTCGTCCCACGACTCCTCCGCGGGCGTCGGCAGGTCGGCGTAGCGGAAGGCCAGCGCGATGTCGCAGTCCCCGGCGCGCAGCAGCTCCACCGAGCGCGGCGGTTCGGCCTCCACGAGCGAGATCTCGGTGCCCGGGTGCGCGGCCCGCATCTCCGCGACCGCGCCCGGCACCAGCGTCGCCGTGCCCGACGGGAAGGACGCCAGCCGCACCCGCCCGGCGCGCAGCCCGGCGATCGCGGCGATCTCCTCCTCCGCGGCGGTGAGCCCGGCGAGGATGCCGTCGGCGTGCCGGACGAGCGCCTCGCCCGCCTGTGTCAGCCGCATCTCGCGCGGGCCGCGCACCAGCAGCGGGGTGCCCGCGGACTGTTCCAGGGCCTTCATCTGCTGGCTGACCGCGGGCTGGGTGCAGCCCAGCGCGCGGGCCGCGGCCGAGAAGGACCCGCCGCGCGCCACCGCCCGCAGGACGCGCAGGTGCCGTGCCTCCATCATCGGTCCACCATAAGCATTGCTTAGGGGTGAGCCCAAGAGATCAGCGATGGACTTTGCCCCGGGCCCGGTCCAGGCTGAGGTGTCATGAGCTCCGACACCACCGCTCCCCTCGACCTCACCAGCCCCCTCGCCGCCGCCGAATACCCGGCGCTGGTCCCCGGCTACCTCAACACCGCGACCGTCGGCATCCCCCCGGCCCGCGCCGTCGCCGCCCTGCGCGACGCCCTCGGCCCGTGGGCCGCCGGGCACACCGGGAGCGACACCTTCGAGGCCGCGGTCACCGCGGCCCGCGCCGCCTTCGCCCGGCTCGCGCACGTGCCCGCCGACCGGGTCGCGCTCGCCGGGTCGGTCGCGGGCAGCGTCGGCCTGATCGCCACCGCCCTGCCGCCGGGCGCCGAAGTCGTCGCGTACGAGCGGGATTTCAGCGCCCTCGTGCACCCCTTCGCCGCCCGCCCCGACATCACACTGCGGCTCGTCCCGCTGGAGGAGCTGGCCGGGGCCGTACGTCCGGGCACCGCGCTGGTCGCCGTCAGCTCCGCGCAGTCGTCGGACGGCCGGGTCGCCGACCTGCCCGCGATCCGCGCCGCGGCGGCCGCGTACGGCGCCCGTACGCTCGTGGACGCCACACAGTCCGCGGGCTGGCTGCCGCTGGACGCGTCCCTGGACGACTACGTGGTCTGCCACACCTACAAGTGGCTGTGCGCCCCGCACGGCGCCGCCTTCCTCACCGTCCGCCCCGGCGCCGAGGACACCCTCGCGCCGACCTTCGCCGGCTGGTACGCCGCCGCCGACCGCAACGCCATCTACGGCCCCATCACCGAACTCGCGCCGGGCGCGCACCGCTTCGACACCCGCCCGGCCTACCTGCCGCACATCGCCGCCGCCGCGTCCTTCTCCCTCGTCGAGGAGCTGGGCATCGACCGCGTCCACGCCCACGACACCGCCCTCGCCCAGCGCCTGCGCGACGGCTTCACCGCACTGGGCTACTCCCCCGTGCCGGGGCCGTCCGCGATCGTGGCCGTGCCCGGGGTGCCGGCCGCGGTGACGGAGCGGCTGCGCGCCGCGGGCGCCGTCTTCGCCGCCCGCGCGGGGAACGTCCGGCTGGCGCCGCACTTCTACAACACCGCCGCCGACGTCGACCTCGTCCTGGCGGCGGCCGGCTGACCGGATCCGTCCGCATCCCTCCATATTCATCTGCATCCGTCCGAAAAAAACAGGCTCCCTGAGATGCGCTTCGCCGCGGCCCGCACCGACAAGCGCAGGCACACCTCCCGCACCGGCCGTACCTCCGGCGCGAGCTGACCGCGAGGCCCTCCCGTGCCGGCGGCGGTCGCCCGGAAATGCGGTTGGCCTGCCACGACGGCGGTGGTGGAATGCCGTCAATGGACAACAACCACGTACTCGCGCTCTTCGACCGCCAGATGCGCCGCGACGCCCCGCCGGAGAGCCCCACCACCCGGGTCGACCGCCTCGACGGGGTCGTACGGCAGGTCGGTGCCGGGCCCCACGAATGGTGCGGGGTCCTCTGGTCCGACCTGGACGAGGCGACCGCGGACGCCGCGATCGCCGCCCAGCTCGCCTGGCTGGGCACCGCCGAGGCGGCGGACCGGGAGTTCGAGTGGAAGACCTACGCGCACGACAGCCCCGCCGACCTCGGTGAGCGCCTGCGCGCGGCCGGTTTCACGCCCGAGCCGCCCGAGACGCTCATGATCGGCGACATCGCCGAGGTCATCGCGCACACGGAGGGCGCCGCGCTGCCCGCGGGCGTGCGGCTGGAGCCCGTCACCGACACCGCGGGCGTGGACCTGGCCGCGGCCGTCCACGAGCAGGCCTTCGGTACGAGCGCGGAACGGCTGCGGGCCCGCATGCTCGACCAGATCGCGGAGCGCGGCGACACCGTGAGCATCGTGGTCGCGATGGCCGGCGACGAGCCGGTGTGCGCGGCCCGGATGGAGTTCTGCCCCGGCACGGACTTCGCCGGGCTGTGGGGCGGCGGCACCGTCGAACGCTGGCGCGGCAAGGGCATCTACCGCGCACTGGTCGCCCACCGCGCCCGGCTCGCGCAGGCCGCGGGCTACGGCTACCTCCAGGTCGACGCGTCCGACCAGAGCCGCCCGATCCTCCAGCGCCTCGGCTTCGCGGCGCTCAGCGTGACGACCCCGTACCTGATCACCGCGCCCGCGTAGGCACCCACCGCACCCGTACCCACACACCCGCGACCGCGCCCGCGCTCGGGCGGAGGAGGCACACCCCGTGCACGTACTGAGCGTCAACGTCGGGCGGCCGCAGCCGAACCCCTGGAAGGGGCTGGAGGCGACCGGCATCGACAAGCAGCCCGTCACCGGGCCGGTCGCGGTCACCGCGCCGGGCCCCAAGGGCACGGGCGCGGTCGGTCTGGCCGGGGACCGGGTGTACGACGTCAAGCACCACGGCGGCACCCACCAGGCCGTCTACTGCTTCGCACGCGAGGACCTCGACCGCTGGGCGGCGGTGTTCGGCCGCGCCCTGCCCAGCGGTTCCTTCGGGGAGAACCTGACGACCACCGGCTACGACGTCAACGAGGCGCTGATCGGCGAGCGGTGGCGCATCGGCGGTCCCGGCGGGCCGCTGCTTGAGGTGTCCTGCCCGCGCATCCCGTGCGTGACGTTCGCCGGGTGGCTCGGGGAGCAGGGCTGGATGAAGCGCTTCACGCAGGACGCGCGGCCCGGCCCGTACCTGCGGGTCGTCGAGCCGGGCGAGCTGGCCTCGGGCGACGCGCTGGAGGTCGTCCACCGCCCGGCCCACCACGCCGTGACGGTGAGCCTCGCCTTCCGCGCCCTCACCACCGAACCCGGGCTGCTGCCCCGCCTGCTGGACGCCGACGCGCTCCCGCCGGAGGATCTGGCGGCGGTCCGCAAACGCCTGGGCTGAGGGCGGGGGCGGCCCCGTACGCTGCCCGCATGACGACTTCCCTCATCACGGGCGCGACGGCCGGCATCGGCGCGGCCTTCGCCCGCCGGCTCGCCGCCGACGGGCACGGCCTGGTGCTCGTCGCGCGCGACGCGGTACGGCTCGGCGAGCGCGCCGAGGAGCTGCGCGGGCGCTACGGCGTCGACGTCGAGATCCTGCAGGCCGACCTCGCCGGGGACGCCGGCATCGCTGCGGTCGAGGAGCGGCTGCGCAGCCCCGTCCTGCCGCCGGTGGACGTCCTGGTCAACAACGCGGGCTTCGGCCAGAGCGGGCGCTTCCCCGACGCCCCGATCGGCGACGAGCTGCGCATGCTCACACTGCACTGCGAGGCGGTGCTGCGGCTCACCGCGGCCGCCACCGAGGGCATGCGCGAGCGCGGGCGCGGCTTCGTGATCAACGTGTCGTCGGTCGCCGCGTTCATGCCGCGCGGCACGTACGCGGCGAGCAAGGCGTGGGTCGTCCGCTTCACCGAGGGCGCCGCCCTCGACCTGCGCGGCTCCGGCATCCGCTTCCTCGCGCTGTGTCCGGGCTTCGTCCGCACCGAATTCCACCAGCGGGCCGGCATGGACGCGAGCCGGCTGCCGCGGTTCGCCTGGCTCGACGCGGACGCGGTGGTCTCCGCCGCGCTGCGCGACCTGGCCCGCGGCCGCGTCGTGAGCGTCCCGGACGTCCGCTACAAGGCCGCGGTCGCGCTGGCCCGGCACGTCCCGTCGCGGCTGTTCGCCGCCGCCTCCACGACGGCGGGCCGCCGCTACGACCCCAAGCGCGGCTGAACGATCCTCGGTCGTACGTTCCTCCGCCACGCACACGGCTGGCACTCCGCTTGACCGAGTGCTAAGAGCGGCCTACGCTCACTTCTGGCACTCAGCGAGCCTGAGTGCCAGAACTCAGCGACGAGGCAGGTCCGGCACCCGCGACGACGGGCCTACCAGGTCGCCGACCCTGACAGACACTCCCGTGAGCCCTTTGAAGGGGGAGGTCGGATCGTGACGACCGCCAGCACCAAGGTTGCCATCAAGCCGCTTGAGGACCGCATCGTGGTCCAGCCGCTCGACGCCGAGCAGACCACGGCCTCCGGCCTGGTCATCCCGGACACCGCCAAGGAGAAGCCCCAGGAGGGCGTCGTCCTGGCCGTGGGTCCGGGCCGCTTCGAGGACGGCCAGCGGCTGCCCCTCGACGTCGCCGTCGGCGACGTCGTGCTGTACAGCAAGTACGGCGGCACCGAGGTGAAGTACAACGGCGAGGAGTACCTCGTCCTCTCGGCCCGCGACGTTCTCGCGATCGTCGAGAAGTAAGTCCCGGCTGCACAAGCCCTTGATCCCGCCCCGGGTGTCCGTGTCCTTGAGGCCGGGTCCCCGGGGCGGGGTTGTTCCGCCGTCCTTTTCGTCCGTGACGACGTGTTAGACGAGTAGACGAGGTAGTTCGCAGGCATGGCCAAGATTCTGAAGTTCGACGAGGACGCCCGTCGCGCCCTGGAGCGCGGCGTCAACAAGCTCGCCGACACCGTGAAGGTGACCATCGGCCCCAAGGGCCGCAATGTCGTCATCGACAAGAAGTTCGGCGCGCCGACCATCACCAACGACGGTGTGACGATCGCCCGCGAGGTCGAGCTGGAGGACCCGTACGAGAACCTGGGCGCCCAGCTCGTCAAGGAGGTGGCGACCAAGACCAACGACATCGCGGGTGACGGCACCACCACCGCGACCGTGCTGGCCCAGGCGCTGGTCCGCGAGGGCCTGCGCAACGTCGCCGCCGGTGCCTCCCCGGCCGCCCTCAAGAAGGGCATCGACGCCGCGGTCAAGGCCGTCTCCGACGAGCTGCTGGCCACCGCGCGTGCGATCGAGGGCAAGGACGACATCGCCGCCGTCGCCGCGCTGTCCGCGCAGGACAAGCAGGTCGGCGAGCTGATCGCCGAGGCGATGGACAAGGTCGGCAAGGACGGTGTCATCACCGTCGAGGAGTCCAACACCTTCGGGCTGGACCTGGAGTTCACCGAGGGCATGGCCTTCGACAAGGGCTACCTCTCGCCGTACTTCGTCACCGACCAGGAGCGGATGGAGGCCGTCCTCGACGACCCGTACATCCTCATCCACCAGGGCAAGATCTCCTCGATCCAGGACCTGCTGCCGCTGCTGGAGAAGGTCATCCAGGCCGGTGGCTCCAAGCCGCTGCTGATCATCGCCGAGGACGTCGAGGGCGAGGCCCTGTCCACCCTGGTCGTCAACAAGATCCGCGGCACGTTCAACGCCGTCGCGGTCAAGGCGCCCGGCTTCGGTGACCGCCGCAAGGCCATGCTCGGCGACATCGCCACCCTCACCGGTGCGACCGTCATCGCCGAGGAGGTCGGCCTCAAGCTCGACCAGGCCGGCCTGGACCTGCTCGGCTCCGCCCGCCGCGCCACCATCACCAAGGACGAGACCACCATCGTCGACGGTGCCGGCGACAAGTCCGAGATCGAGGGCCGCGTCTCCCAGATCAAGGCGGAGATCGCCACCACCGACTCCGACTGGGACCGCGAGAAGCTCCAGGAGCGCCTCGCGAAGCTCGCGGGCGGCGTGTGCGTCATCCGCGTCGGCGCGGCCACCGAGGTCGAGCTGAAGGAGAAGAAGCACCGCCTGGAGGACGCGATCTCCGCGACCCGCGCGGCCGTCGAGGAGGGCATCGTCTCCGGCGGTGGCTCCGCGCTCGTCCACGCCGTCAAGGTCCTCGAAGAGAACCTGGGCAAGGACGGCGACGAGGCCACCGGCGTCTCCGTCGTCCGCCGCGCCGCCGTCGAGCCGCTGCGCTGGATCGCCGAGAACGCCGGCCTGGAGGGCTACGTCATCACCTCCAAGGTCGCCGAGCTCGACAAGGGCCACGGCTTCAACGCCGCCACCGGCGAGTACGGCGACCTGGTCAAGGCCGGCGTCATCGACCCGGTCAAGGTCACCCGCTCCGCCCTGGAGAACGCCGCGTCGATCGCCTCCCTCCTGCTCACGACCGAGACCCTGGTCGTCGAGAAGAAGGAAGAGGAGCCCGAGGCGGCCGCCGGCCACAGCCACGGCCACTCCCACTGACCCCTCACCGGGCCACGACGCCCGCCACCCCCTCCCGGGGGGTGGCGGGCGTTCGCCGTTTCCGGGGTGGGCACCGGCTGGGGCGGAGGAGCCGCAGGGCACCGGCGGCTACTGCCAGTACGTGGGGCGTACGTACTTGGTCCCTGTCACGGGACTGATGACGACGGGAGGCAGTTGGGACTGCCGCAGCTTCGTCTCGCCGATGGTGAAGGCGGAGGGAAGCAGCGCCGCCAGCTCTCCCGAACGCCGGTGCGGCGGAAACGCGGGGACGACGGTCATGCCCGGGTTCACCCGGCGAGCGGCTCGGACCGCCGGGCAGAGGTCGCTGTCCGCGCTGACGACCAGCACGGTGTCGATGCTCGACGACGCCGCGATCTCCGTCAGCGCGACGGCTATGTTGACGTCGGTCTCCTTCTCCTCGTAAGTGGTCCAGGCCGCCCCGCAACCGCGGCACTGCCTGCGCTTGCGCTGGTAGCGACCGTGAACCACCGTCAGGACAGCCGGGTTCTGCGTCGTCAGAGCGTCCAGATACGTCTGCTGCCGCTGAGCGGCGCCGGCGTCGTCGAGGACGGCGGCGGTGAAGTAGCGGACATCGACGATCTCGTCCCGGGGCCGCAGCTTTCCGGCCAGGGCCACGTGGTCCAGCCACAGATAGCGCCGTCCGCGCTGCTTCTTCATGCCGTGGTACAGGTTGAAACCGTCGACGAGGACGGCCGTCCTCCCCATGCGCGCTCCCTCGCGTGACGTGACATGTCTCGCCGAGGAGGAACGTGATAGTGTGGCAGCCATACCCCCCCGAGGGCGCGAGCATCTCGGGTTGACGGCCCCGCAAGGGGCCGTTTTTGTTGTGCCCGCCCACGGTAGCAGAAGGCGGACACATAGCGGATTTGTTCGATTCCAGGGAGTGACATCCCGAGCCGGAGCCCCGCTCGGCGGTAGCCCGTCACCCGGCGGCCGGGTGCCCCAGGAGCATCGTGGGGGCCCCCGCCACGCGGGTCAGGAAGACCGTCGCGGAGTTCGGGCCCTGGGGGCGGACGCGGCGGCGGAGGTCTTCGGGGTCGACGGCAGAGCCGCGCTTCTTCACCGTCAGGATGCCGACCTCGCGTTCGCGCAGGAGGGCCTTGAGGCGCTTGAGGTGGAAGGGGAGGACGTCGGTGATCTCGTACGCGGTGGCGTACGGGGTCGGGCGCAGGTCGTCCGCGGTGACGTAGGCGATGGTCGGGTCGATGAGGGCGGCGTCCAGCTCCTGCGCGGCCTCGGCGACGAGGTGGGCGCGGATGACGGCGCCGTCGGGCTCGTAGAGGTAGCGGGCGACCGGACGGACCGGGGGGTCGGGCAGACCGCGGCCGATGAGGGTGGCACCGGAGGGGAGCAGGGTCGCGCGGCGCCCACCGGCACCGCCCGCACCGAACCACAGCACCGCTTCCTTGACGTCGCCGCCGTCCGAGATCCACTCGGCCTCCGCACCCTCCGGTACGGCCTCGTGCGGGATGCCCGGCGCGACCTTCACCGCGCCCGGGGAGCCTTTCGCGGCCGCCGCCAGGGCCCAGGACAGGGGCGGGGAGTACGCCTCGGGGTCGAAGACGCGGCCGCGGGCGGTGCGGCGGGCGGGGTCGACGAAGACCCCGTCGCGGGCCCCGGCGCCGACGTCCGCGACATCCGCGACGTCCCCGCACACGACCTCCAGCCGCTCGCCCAGGCCCAGCGCGTCGGCGTTCGCCCGGACGACCGCGCAGGTCAGCGGGTCGCGGTCGACCGCGGTGACGGCGAGGCCCGCCCGCAGCAGGGCGATGGCGTCACCGCCCACCCCGCAGCACAGGTCGGCGACGCTCCCGGCCCCGGACGCGGCGAAGCGCCGGGCGCGGTGGTCGGCGACCGTCGCCCGGGTGGACTGCTCCAGGCCGTGCGGCGTGAAGTACATGCGCTCGGCGTCGGCCCCGAACTTCGCGGCGCCGCGCTGCCGCAGCCGCGTCTGCGTGAGGGCGGCGGCGACGAGCGGGGCCTCGTACGTCCGCCGCAGCCGGGTGGCGACGGCGAGGTCGTCGGCGGGGTCGTGCCCGCGCAGCCCCGCGAGCAGTTCCTGCCCACTGGGCGCCAGCAGTATTTCCAGGTCCTCGGGCGTCACCCGCCCATTCTCCCCCGCCGTCAGCCGGAGGCGGCCCCGCGCTGGGCGTAGGCGCGGGCGGCGCGGGCGCGGTCGCCGCAGCGCGTGGAGCACCAGTGGCGGCGGCCGTGGGTGCGCAGCAGGAAGCGGTCGCAAGGGGCGGAGCCGCAGGCGGCGAGGATGCCTGCGTCGGGGCCGGTGAGCAGGTCGGCGGCGTCGGCGGCGAGGGCGGCCAGCACGTGGTTGACGGCCTCGTCGACGGGGTGCTCCTGGACGCGGTGCGGGCCCTCGGCCTCGCTCCAGGCGAGCAGGGGCGCGGTGGGGACGGCGGTGAGGGCCGTGTTCAGCGCGCGCAGGGACGCCTCGGGCGGTGCGGAGCCGTCGATGCGGGCGGCGAACAGGGCGCGTACGTGCGTGCGCAGCGTGCGCATCCGCTGCGTGCAGATCTCGTAGACGCGCACGTCCGGGCCGATCAGGTCGTGCGCGGTGAGCCAGCGGGTGGCGGACTCGGGGGTCGCGAGCAGGTCGTGGCTCTGCCCGGCGGGCAGGGTCGCGGTGGTGTCGGCGAAGTCGAGGGAGCGGTACCGATCGGCGCCGGGGGCGGGGGGCAGCGCGGGCTGCGCGGTGCCGGTGGCCGGGGTGACGTCCATGGGCCTCATGGTAGCGCTTGCGTTTTTCCGTGATGCCAACCTAGGCTGCTCTCACGGAAAACGCGATGTTTTCACGTGAGAAACGAGGGAGACCCATGTCCCAGCCCACCGCCGACCAGTTCCCGGTCCGCACGTTCGGCGGCCCGACCGCCGCGTTCGAGTACGGCGGCCTGCGCTTCCTGACCGACCCGACGTTCGACGGCCCCGGCGAGTACGGACGGCCCGGCCGCCCGCTCCTGACGAAGACCGCCCCCGCCGCCGGAACCCCCGCCGACCTCGGCCCCCTCGACGTCGTCCTGCTCTCCCACGACGAGCACGCCGACAACCTCGACGACTCCGGCCGCGCCCTGCTCGCCGACGTCCCCCTCACCCTGACCACCCCCGGCGGCGGCGAACGCCTCGGCGGAAGCCTCGGGGAGCGGGTCAGGGGCCTGGCCGACTGGGAGACGGTCGAGCTGAAGCGCCCGAGCGGCGGCACCGTCACCGTCACCGCCGTGCCCGCCGTCCACGGTCCGGGCCCGCGCGAGCAGGTCGAGCCGTCCACCGGCCAGGTCGTCGGCTTCGTCCTCACCGGGGAGGGCCTGCCGACGGTCTACGTCAGCGGCGACAACGCCTCTCTCGACGCCGTCCGGGAGATCGCCGCGCGCTTCGCCCCCGTGGACACCGCCGTCCTCTTCGCGGGCGCCCCCCGCTTCCCCGCCCTCTTCGACGGCGCCCCGCTCGTCCTCGACAGCGCCCAGGCCGCCGAGGCCACCCGCATCCTCGCCGCCCGCCGCGTCGTCCCGGTCCACCACGACAGCTGGGCCCACTTCACCGAGGGCCGCGAGGACCTCCTCGCCGCCTTCACGGCCGCGGACCTGACCGACCGACTGGACGCGGACTGGTCGCGACGCGGCTGACCCGGCGGCAGCGGTCGGGCCGCCCGGTCACCCCGAGGCCGGCGGTGCGCCGACGTCCAGACCCGCGTCCAGGGCCGCCGCCAGGCCGTCCGCGAGGGACGGAACGTGGTGGACGGCCCACCGGACGGCCAGGGAGAGGAAGCCGCGGAGATCCCGCTGGACGGCGTGGAGGAGTGGGGGGAGGGCACTCGGGGGGAAGTGCAGGGGCCGGGCGGTCTTCGCGGGGGTGTCGGGCCACACGCGGACGAGGCCGGGGGCGTGTTCGACGTGGGGGGACGGGTCGTGGCCGAGCCAGGGGGAGGCGCCGTCCGGGACGGCGAGCCATTCGCGCCAGTCCTCCAGGCCGCAGCAGCAGCCGGGGAGGACGCTGACGCCGGTCGCGGTGTCGTGGAGGCGCAGGCCGCCCGGGGCGAGGATCTTCTCCGTCTCCAGCAGGCCGCGGATCAGGCCCTCGGCGTCCGTGGGGTAGTCGCCGTCGCCCGCCCGCGCGTTGTAGTCGGCGAGCATCGCCAGCGCGCTGCCCACCTCGGGCCCCGTCATCCGCCCCGACAGCGGCGCGAACGTGTACGGCGGGAAGCCGGCCACCGGCCAGAAGGGGAAGTCCCGGACCTCCGGGGTCTCCAGGACAGGTGAGACGGTCAGCATCCCCTCAGCTCCTCCGGGGGCCGTCCGGCCAGGTAGCGGCGGGCCGCCTCGACCGCCTCCGTGCGGAAGTGGTCGTGGGAGACGTTCCAGCTGTCGCTCCAGTCGTCGAGGTTGTTCGCGCAGATCACCAGCTCCTGCAGCTCCTCGGGGTAGCCGAGTTCCATGGCGACGCTCCAGATGTCGTACGCACCGGCGGCCGGGTCGAGGGAGCCCTCTGCGATGCGGGCGGCGGTCCAGGTGGCCAGCGCCCACTGCGCGGCGACGGGGTCGGCGGGCGGGTGGAAGCGGAGGCCCAGCTCGTCCAGGACGTCGTCGAAGAGCGCGTGGGCTTCGGGCTCCTCCCGCTTCAGGAGGCCGGCCAGGAGAGCGAGGGACGGGGCGTCGACGTCGGCGAGAAGGGCGTCCAGACCTGCCTGGATGAGCCGGTCGGAGCCGGTGTACCGGCCGAACGCCTGCTCGCGGCCTATGTCGTCGAGCTGCTTGAGCGCTTCGTCGCGGGTCATCCGAGGTCCCCCGGTCGGCGGATGGGAGCAGCAGGCTCGCACACCGCCCGGCGCCGCCACCACCGGGTTAGGGCTGCTCCACCGCCACTGAGGTGAAGCGCCAGCGGTGGACGTCGCGGCGGATCAGCTCCTCCGGTGGGGAGGGGAGTTCCACCGCGTCCTCGGCGGAGGGCCACCAGGTCAGGACGAGGACGCGGTCGCCGGGGGCGGTGAAGAACTCGCGGCGCAGGTGGGGGCCGGGCGGGGCGGCGGCGCGGGCCCAGGCGAGGAGGGCGGGGCCGGAGCCGGGGGCGGCGGCAGCCTCCCACATCAGGGTCAGGGGCATCGCTCAGCCGTAGAGGTTCTCGGCGGAGACCTCGTGGACGTGCTCGTGGGTGTGGCCGGGGACGGAGACCTCCGTGACGGGGAGGGAGGAGTCGGCCGGGAGGTCGAGGGTGGAGGCGGCGCGCCCGCGGGCGACCATCTCGGCGCCGAGGGCGGCGACCATCGCACCGTTGTCCGTGCACAGGCCGGGGCGCGGGACGCGCAGCCGGATCCCGGCGGCCTCGCAGCGTTCCATGGCCAGGGAGCGCAGCCGCGAGTTGGCGGCGACGCCGCCGCCGATCATCAGGTGGTCGACGCCGTTGTCGCGGCAGGCGCGGATCGCCTTGCGGGTCAGGACGTCCACGACGGCCTCCTGGAAGGACGCGGCGACGTCCGCGACCGGCACGTCCTGGCCGTCGCGGCGGCGGGCCTCGACCCAGCGGGCCACGGCCGTCTTGAGGCCGGAGAAGGAGAAGTCGTAGAGCGGGTCGCGGCCGCCGGTGAGGCCGCGGGGGAAGGCGATGGCGGCGGGGTCGCCGTCACGGGCGTGCCGGTCGATCGCCGGGCCGCCGGGGAAGCCGAGGCCGAGGACGCGGGCGACCTTGTCGAAGGCCTCACCGGCCGCGTCGTCGATGGTGGAGCCGAGCGGCCGCACGTCGGAGGTGATGTCGGGGGCGAGCAGCAGCGAGGAGTGGCCGCCGGAGACCAGCAGGGCCATCGTCGGCTCGGGCAGCGCGCCGTGTTCGAGCTGGTCGACGCAGATGTGCGACGCGAGGTGGTTGACGCCGTAGAGCGGTTTGCCGAGCGCGTACGCGTACGCCTTCGCCGCCGACACCCCGACGAGCAGCGCGCCCGCGAGGCCGGGTCCGGCGGTCACGGCGATGCCGTCGAGGTCGCGGGCGCTGATCCCGGCCTGCTTCAGGGCCCGCTGGATCGTCGGGACCATCGCCTCCAGGTGGGCGCGGCTGGCGACCTCGGGGACGACGCCGCCGTAGCGGGCGTGCTCGTCGACGCTGGAGGCGACGGCGTCCGCGAGCAGCGTGTGCCCGCGCACGATTCCGACACCGGTCTCGTCGCACGAGGTCTCGATGCCGAGTACGAGGGGTTCGTCAGCCATGGGTTCGTTCCTCAGCCGTTGGTTCAGCCGTTGTCGTGGGTGGGTGCCGGGTCGGCGCGGCGCATGACGAGCGCGTCGACGTTGCCCGGCTGGTAGTAGCCCTTGCGGACACCGATCGGTTCAAAGCCGAACCGCTCGTAGAGCCGCTGCGCGCGCGGGTTGTCGACCCGCACCTCCAGCAGCACCTCGCGGCACTCCGCGTCCGTCGCCGCCTGGAGCAGCGCCCCGAGCAGCCGCGCGCCGAGCCCGGTGCCCCAGTGGTCGCGGGCCACCGCGATGGTCTGCACGTCGCCGGTGCCGGCGACCGCGGCGAGCCCCGCGTATCCGACGAGCCGGCCCTCGGGCGACTCCGCGACGAGGTACGTGCGGGTCGCCGCCGGGTGCCGGGCGTCGGCCAGCTCCGACCAGAACATGCCGCGCGACCAGGCGTCGTCGGGGAAGAGGTCGTGTTCGAGGCCGATGACGCGGTCCAGGTCCCACCACCGCATGTCCCGCAGGACCACTTCGAGGGCCGTGCTCACGTCGGCAGGACCGCCTTGTAGCCGGCCGGCACCTGCGCGTCCGGGCGGCGCAGGTAGAGCGGCAGCGGCGGCAGGAAGGGCGCGCCGGTCGCGAGCCGGTGGGCGGCGAGCGCGGCGAGCGCCCCGGCCGACTGGTGCGCGGGCTCGGGGCGGCGGTCCGGGAAGGCGTCGGGGTAGAGCGCGGCGCCCGCGCCGACCGCGGGCAGCGCGCGGACGTCCGCCGGGAGGTCGGCGGCCCGGTCCACGGCGGGCTCGGTCACCCGCGCGGTGGGGCCGTCGTAGCGCGCCCAGTACACCTCTTTGCGACGGGCGTCCGTCGCGACGGTGAAGGGCCCGGCGAGCCCCGCCTCCCCCGCGGCCCACGCCAGCCCGTCGAGCGTGCACACACCGTGCACGGGGACGCCGAGGGCGTCGCCGAACGCGGAGGCGGTGACCAGGCCGACGCGCAGACCCGTGTACGGGCCCGGTCCGACGCCGACGACCACGCCGGTGACGTCGTCCAGCCCGCGCTCCGCGGCGGACAGCACCCGGTCGACGGCGGGCACCAGCAACTCGCCGTGCCGGCGCGCGTCCACCACCGTGGACTCGGCGAGCACCCGCTCCCCGTCGTGCAGGGCGGCGGTCACGGCGGGCGTGGCGGTGTCGAAGGCAAGCAGCAGCACGCCCCCAGGGTACGGGCAGCGCCCGCGGACACGTTCCGCCGGTCGCAGCGGCTGCTACCGTCAACGGGGAGCGAGAGCGCAACCCGAGTGGAGGACACCCCGTGGCAGTCAAGGCCGGCACCATGGTCACCGGGCTGACCGCGGGCGCCATCGCGATCATCGCGGTCCTCGCGGCCCAGGCGTCGGGCTCCGCCCCCAAGACACCGGCCGCGCACTCGGCCCCGCCGCCGAAGAAGTCCGCGACGGTCAAGCCGACACCGAAGTCGTACCCGCTGCCGCCGCACTCGGGCATAGGCAAACGCGTCGTCTACAGCGTCGGCCAGCAGCGGGTGTGGCTCGTCGACGACGGCAACAAGGTGCAGCGCACGTACGCGGTCGTCGCGGGTGACGTGACCCCCACGAAGGGGCTGCACCACGTGTTCTTCCGCCGCGACCTCGGTACGGGCGGCGACGGGAAGCAGGTCGAGCACACGGTGCTCTTCGCGACCCGCGGGGTGGCGAACATCGGCTTCAGCGCCGCGGTGGACGGCTCCCTGCCGAAGGCGGGCGCGCACAGCTCGGCGATCCGCGCGTCGCGGGCGGACACGGATGCGATGTGGCAGTTCGCGACGATGGGTCTTGCGATCAACGTCATGGCCTGACGCTCCGGGCTGCCCCTTGCGGTGGCCGCCGCGACCGTCCCCCGGTGGTGGGTTGCGCGCGCAGTTCCCCGCGCCCCTGGTGTGTTGCCCTGCGCGGCGTGAGCGAGCTCCTGCCGCGCAGGGTGAGCTTTTTTAGGGGCGCGTGGGGGCACCTCCCGGGCGGAGCCTGGGGGAGAACTGCGCGACCAGCCCACCAGCGGCAGAAGATCCCGGTACGGCCGTAGGTGGCAGCCCCCGGGGCTCACCCGGAAGAGTTACGCCGCGTCCTGGGAGGGGACCTTCGCGGGGGGAGCCGGCGGGGTCGCCGGCGGGGGTGGGGGCGGTGTGGAGACGAGGCGCGCGGCCTCCGCCGAGGCCAGCACGTCCTTGAACGCAGGCGCCGCAGGCACAGGCATCGTGACCTCCCCGAACCGTGGAAGTTAGGCAGCCCTAACAAGGGGTACCGGAACCAGGACATCACGACCCGGCCCCGTATGCAACAACTTCCCGACAGCCTGTCGGTGCACACCCCCGGGCGCCCCCGGCGTACGCGCGCGCGCCCGGCGCGTCCGCCCCTCCCGGCGCACGCCGTCACATGCCCCCGTACGCCCCCGCGCCCGGCCGCGCGCGGCCACGTACCGTCACGCCCCGCACCGGACGGCGGCTACTCCGCGAGCGGCGCGAGCTCCACCGTGGACCAGCGGGGGCCGATGCCGCTCACGGTCACGATGCGCGCGTCGTCGTCCGCCTCGGGCGTGGAGCCGACGGTGCGTTCGATGACGACCTGGAGCCGCGCCTCGGACAGCTCCTCGACCTTGCCCTCGCCCCATTCGACGACGACCACCGACTCCGGCAGCGAGACGTCGAGGTCGAGGTCCTCCATCTCGTCGAGCCCGCCGCCGAGGCGGTACGCGTCGACGTGGACCAGCGCAGGGCCGCCGGTCAGCGAGGGGTGGACGCGGGCGATGACGAAGGTCGGGGACGTGACGGCGCCGCGGACGCCGAGGCCTTCGCCGAGCCCGCGGGTCAGCGTGGTCTTGCCCGCGCCCAGTTCCCCGTTGAGCAGGACCAGGTCGCCGGGCCCGAGCAGGGCGGCGAGCCGCCGGCCCAGGTCGCGCATGCGCTCAGGGGTGCGTACGGTGACGCGGATCGCCGGGGGGAGGCGGTCCTGCGTGCCCGTCGGGTGGCGGTCGTCGTGCGGTGTGCCCATGTACGGGAAGCCTACGCGCCGTACGGCCCCGATCCGCCGCACGTCACCCGCCGTACACGGGCTGTGCATCGCCCGCGGCGGCCAGCTCGCGCAACCCGTCGCCGACCGGCGCGCGGACGGAGTCGGCGGCGTGCGCTATGAGCCGGGCGAGCGCCGGGTTGACGACGTCGGGGCGTTCGAAGGTCACCAGGTGGCCGGCGCCGGGCACGATCACGGCCTCGGCGGCGGGCAGCCGCTCGGCGATCTCGGTGCTGTGGGCGCTCGGCGTGAGCAGGTCCTTGTCACCGGCGAGGACGAGCGCGGGCAGCCCGTCGAACACGGCGAGCGCCTCGCCCTTCTCGTGCTCGGTGAAGGCGGGGTAGAACTCGGCGACGACGTCGATCGGCGTGGATTCGATGAGCCGCTCGGCGAAGCGCTCGACGCCGGGTTCGACGTCCGAGCCGAACGAGTAGCGCTTGATGATGCCCGCGAACAGTTCGGCGGTCGCCTTCCGGGCGCGTTCGACCAGGTCGGCCTGGCTGCCCATGATCTTCAGCAGGCCCGGCGCGACCGCCCGGAAGGCCCGCGCGCCGACCGCGGGCAGACCGAAGGTGACGGCGGCGAGCTTGCCGGACGAGGTCGAGACGAAGCCGACGCCCGCGACGCGCTCGCGCACGTACTCCGGGTACTGGTCGGCGAAGGCCATGACCGTCATGCCGCCCATGGAGTGCCCGACGAGCACCACCGGGCCCTCGGGCGCGGCCGCGTCGAGCACCGCCCTGAGGTCGCGGCCGAGCTGGTCGATGGTGACCGGGCCGCCCGCGGCCTGGTCGCGGCCGCGTTCGCTGCGGCCGTGGCTGCGCTGGTCCCAGTAGACGGCCCGGACGGTGCCGCGCAGCACGGCACGCTGGAAGTGCCAGGAGTCCTGGTTGAGGCAGTAGCCGTGGCAGAAGACCACGGTGAGCGGCGCGGGTTCGGGTTCGGGCGCGCTCTCGCGGCGGCGGCGCCAGCCGCGCCGCGCGGGCTCGGCCACGGCCGGGACCTCGACCAGCTCGTCCGTCTCGTAGTACAGCTCGGTGCCGTCCTCGGCGGCGGCGGTGCCCGGCTGCCCGCGCAGGCTGCCGTAGGGACCCGCGGCGTCCAGCGCCAGCTGCGCCTTGCGGCGGACGCCGCGCCCGACGGTGACCCGCTCGATGGCCACCCCGGCGGCCGCGCCCGCGGCGACCACGCCGATGGCCGCGCCGACCAGCCCGGCCCGCTCCCACTTCACGCCGTCTCCCACCGGCTCAGGCACACCCGTCGTACACCCGCGGCACGCGCGGGCCGATGCGTGTGACGATCTCGTACGCGATCGTGCCGCACGCGCGCGCCCAGTCCTCCGCGGTGGGCTCGCCCCGGTCGCCGGGGCCGAACAGCAGCACCTCGTCGCCCGCGGCCGCGGCGTCGCCGCCGAGGTCCACCACGAACTGGTCCATCGCCACCCGCCCGGCCACCGTCCGCCACTTCCCGGCGACCAGGACCGGCCCGGCGCCGGACGCGTGCCGCGGCACACCGTCTGCGTACCCCACGGGGATCAGCGCAAGCGTCGTCGGGCCGGGTGTGACGTAGTGGTGGCCGTAGCTCACACCGTGGCCACCGGGTACGGACTTCACGTTCGCCAGCCGCGCCGCCAGTGTCATGACCGGCCGCAGCCCGAAGTCGGCGGGGTCGCCGACCTGCGGCACCGGGGAGATGCCGTACATCGCGACGCCCGGCCGGACGAGGTCGAAGTGCGACTCGGGCAGCGTCAGGGTGCCCGGCGAGTTCGCGATGTGCCGCACCTCGGGCTCCAGCCCGGCGTCCGCGGCCTGCTCGACGGCCCGCCGGAAGACCGCGAGTTCGCGGGCGATCGAGGGGTGGCCCGGCTCGTCCGCGCAGCTGAAGTGCGCCCACACGCCCGTGACCTGGACGAACCCGGCCTTCTCCGCCGCCCGCGCCGCAAGCGTCAGCGCGGGCCACTCGGCGGGCTGCGCCCCGTTGCGGCCGAGCCCGGCGTCGATCTTGAGCTGGATCCGCGCGGGGCGGCCCGCGGCCTGCGCCGCCGCCACCGTCTCGGCGAGCGCCCATTGCGCGCTGACGGTCACGTCGATGTCGTTCTCGACGCACGCGCGCCACGGCCCGCCCGGCGTCCACAGCCAGCACAGCACGCGGGCCTGCTCCGGCCCGATGCCCGCGGCGCGCAGCGCGAGCGCCTCCTCGGGGGTAGCCACGCCCAGCCAGCCGGCGCCCGCCTGCACCGCGGCACGCGCGCACGGCACCATGCCGTGACCGTACGCGTCGGCCTTCACGACGGCCATGAAGGCCGCACCGGGGGCCTTCGCCCGCAGCGCGGCGACGTTCGCCCGCAGGGCGGCGAGGTCGATACGGGCCAGAGCGCGCTGGTTCGTCATGTCGTTCATCCAGGTCAGTGTGTCAGGCGCTGAGCACCGGTGCCCTTGACGGCATATTAGTATGCGCGCATACTAATTGCATGATCACGCTGGCTACCGCACAGATCACGTCCTCCGCGGCCCCCGACGCCTTCTTCGCCCGCTGGGCCGACATGGAGACCTGGCCCGAGTGGAACACCGACACCGAATGGGTGCGGATCAAGGGCCCGTTCGTCAAGGGCGCCAAGGGCGAACTCAAGCCCAAGGGCGCGCCGAAGGTGCCGTTCGTCGTAGCGGCGCTGGTGCCCGGTAAGGAGTTCACGGACGTCTCGAAACTGCTCGGCGCCCGGCTCACCTTCCGCCACCTGGTCACCGTCACCACTGAGGGGACCACCCGGGTGGACGTCACCGTGACGATGCGCGGGCCGCTCGCGCGGATCTGGAACCTCGCGCTGGGCAAGGGCATCGCGCAGTCGCTCCAGCCCGACCTCGACCGGCTGCGCGCCGTCGCGGAGGCGGCATGACGCCGTCCGCCCAGAACGCGGGCCCGGCCGGTACGGGCGGGCCGCACGCCGGGCTCGCGACCGGGCACGCGTCCGCCGACGAGAGCACCGGGCTGCTGCTGTGGCAGGTCACCAACCGGTGGCAGGCCGCACAGCGTGCCGCGCTCAAGCCGTACGGGCTCACGCACGTGCAGTTCGTGCTGCTCGCGTCCCTGACCTACCTCCAGGCGGCGGAGGCACCCGCGCCCGTCACGCAGCGGCGGCTCGCCGACCACGCGGCGACCGACCCCATGATGACCTCGCAGGTCCTGCGCGCGCTGGAAGCCCGCGGCCTCCTGACCCGGGCCCCGCACCCGCACGACGCCCGCGCCCGCACCCTGACCGCCACACCGCAGGGCCGGGACCTCGCGAACGCCGCGGTCGCCGCCGCGGAGCGTTGCGACGCGGCCTTCTTCGCGCCGCTGGCGGCGGCGACACCCGCCTTCACCCGGTCCCTGCGCGCCCTGCGCCCCGCCGACTGAGCCGCGGGTCAGGACGTCGCCGACCGCCACGCCGCGGGGATCGCCTCCGCCACGTCCATCGCGGCCAGCGGCCCGCCCGCCAGACGGGCCGCGAGCCCGTGGAGGTAGGCGGCGGCGGAGGCCGCGTCCAGCGCGGGCAGGCCCGCCGCCAGCAGGGACCCGGCCAGGCCCGACAGGACGTCACCGCTCCCGGCGGTGGCCAGCCACGGCGTCCCCGTGGCGTTGACCCGCACGGGCCCGCCGCCGGGCGCCGCCACCAGCGTGGTCGAGCCCTTCAGGAGCACCGTCGCCCCGAAGTGCCCGGCCAGCTCCCGGACCGCCGCCAGCCGCGCCCCCTCGACCTCCTCCCGGGTGCGGCCGAGCAGCGCGGCGGCCTCCCCCGCGTGCGGGGTGAGCAGCGTCGGGGCGGTACGCGCCCGTACCGTCTCCCGCGCCATCAGCCGCAGCCCGTCAGCGTCCACGAGCACGGGGACGTCCGCGGCCAGCACCTCCGCGACGGCCGCCCGCGCCCCCGCGTCGTCACCGAGCCCCGGCCCGACCACCCACGCCTGCACCCGCCCCGCGGCATGCGGCGAACCGCTCGACACCAGCACCTCCGGATGCCGCGCCAGCACCGCGGGGCCGCCCCCGCCGACGTACCGTACGGCCCCGGCCCCGGCCCGCAGCGCCCCGGAGACGGCCAGCACGGCCGCCCCCGGATAGCGGTCCGACCCGGCCACCACACCGACCACGCCCCGGCGGTACTTGTCGCTCTCCCCCGCGGGCCGCGGCAGCAGCCGCGCGAGGTCGGCGTGCTGGAGCGCCTCCAGTTCGGGCGCGCCCGGCTCCAGGCCGATGTCGATCAGCCGCAGCGCCCCGGCCCGCCCGGCCCCCGGATCGACCAGCAGCCCCGGCTTGTACGTCCCGAAGGTCACCGTCACGTCGGCGCGTACGGCCGCTCCCGCGACCTCGCCGGTGTCCGCGTCCACCCCGCTCGGCAGGTCCACGGCCACGACCGCCCCCCGCACGGCGTCCAGCAGCTCCGCGGCGTTGTCCCGCAGCGCGCCCTTCCCGCCGATCCCCACGATCCCGTCGAACACCAGGTCCGCCCGCCGCACCGCGTCGGGCCCCTCCGCGACCCGGCCGCCCGCCGCCCGCAACGCCGCCAGCCCCTCGGCGTGCGCCCGCTCCGGTGCCAGCAGCACCGCCGTCACCCCGGCCCCCCGCCGGGCCAGCCGCGCCGCGGCGAAGAGCGCGTCACCCCCGTTGCTGCCGCTGCCCGCGAGCACCACGACCCGCCGCCCGTACACCCGCCCCAGCACGTCCGCCCCCACCGCCGCGAGCCCGGCGGCGGCCCGCTGCATGAGCGCCCCCTCCGGCAGCCGCGCCATGAGCACCGCCTCGGCGTCCCGTACGGCCTGCACCGTGTGCGCGTACCTCATCCGGTCACCCTCCCGTCCGCCTTTCCTCCGACCATACGGACCCGCCACCCGCCGGGCACCTCTAAGCTGATCGGCGTGATCATCGGAGTGGGCATCGACGTCGCGGAGATCGAGCGGTTCGGCGCCGCACTCGACCGCACCCCCGGCCTCGCCGAACGCCTCTTCACCCCGGACGAGCTCAAGCTCCCCTCCGGCGAGGACCGCGGCATCGCCTCCCTCGCCGCCCGCTTCGCCGCGAAGGAAGCCCTCGCGAAAACCCTCGGCGCCCCCGCCGGGCTGAGCTGGCTCGACGCGGAGGTCGTCGCCGAGGAGTCCGGCCGTCCCCGCCTCACCGTCAAGGGCACGGTGGCGGCGCGGGCCGCCACGCTGGGCGTCCGCACCTGGCACCTGTCCCTCAGCCACGACGCGGGCGTCGCCTCCGCGGTGGTCATCGCCGAGGCATAGCCCCTCCCGGGGGGTGCCCGGCTCTGCGCCCGGGGTGCGTTGTCGCGGTCCGCCGGGCAACCCACCCCCACCCCCACCCCGGAGCGAAACCCCCGCGCTGCGAAAATGCATCCGTGCCGACACCCTCGACCACCTCAAGCCCGGCCGCAGGCCACAAGCCCCCCACTCCCACCCCGTTCGTCGACCTCACGCGGGAGCAGTGGAGCGCCCTGCGCGACCGGACGCCGCTCCCGCTCACCGCCGACGAGGTGGAAAAGCTGCGCGGTCTCGGCGACGTCATCGACCTCGCGGAGGTCGAGGAGGTCTACCTCCCGCTCTCCCGCCTGCTCAACCTCTACATCGCCGCGCACAGCGGCCTGCGCGGCGCGCTCAACACCTTTCTCGCGGGCACCTCGGACGACGGCGCGACGCCGCAGCCGGGGACGCCCTTCGTGATAGGCGTGGCCGGCAGTGTGGCGGTCGGGAAGTCGACGACCGCCCGCCTCCTCCAGGCCCTCCTGGCGCGGTGGCCCGAGCACCCGCGGGTCGAGCTGGTCACGACGGACGGCTTCCTGTATCCGAACGCGGAGCTGGAGCGGCGCGGCCTGATGGCGCGCAAGGGCTTCCCTGAGTCGTACGACCGCCGCGCGCTGACCCGCTTCGTGGCGGATGTGAAGTCCGGCACGCCCGAGGTCACCGCTCCGGTGTACTCGCACCTGTCGTACGACATCGTCCCCGGCGAGCGGCTGGTGGTGCGCCGCCCGGACATCCTGATCGTCGAGGGCCTGAACGTGCTGCAGCCCGCGCTGCCGGGGCGGGACGGCCGTACGCGGGCGGGCCTGGCGGACTACTTCGACTTCAGCGTCTACGTCGACGCCCGCACCGAGGACGTCGAGCAGTGGTACCTCGGCCGTTTCCGGAAGCTGCGGGAGACGGCCTTCCAGAACCCGGACTCGTACTTCACCAAGTACACCCGGGTGGCCGAGCCGGAGGCGATGGACTACGCGCGGATGATCTGGCGCACGATCAACCGCCCGAACCTGGAGGAGAACGTCCTCCCCACCCGCGGCCGCGCCACCCTCGTGCTGCGCAAGGACCATGCGCACAAGGTCCGGCGCCTGTCGCTGCGCAAGCTCTAGGAGGGCCGGGACGTGCTGCACCTGCGGATGATCGTGCCCGCCGAGCGGACCGAGGCGGTGGCCGCGCTGGTGTCGGAGACACCAGGCGCCACGCATCTGACCGTGGTCAGGGGCGCCGCGTACGACCCGGTGGGCGATGTGCTGACGTGCGACGTGGCGCGCGAGGCCGCCGATCCGCTGCTCGCGGCCCTGCGGGAGCTGGGGGTGGCGGAGACGGGCTCGATCGCGGTCGAGACGGTCGACGTGACGCTGTCGCGCAGCGCGGACGACGCGGAGAAGGAGGCGCCGGGCGAGGGCGCGGACGCGGTGGTCTGGGAGTCGCTGGTCGAGGCGACGCACGAGGAGTCCACCCTGACCGTCACCTACCTGGCGTTCCTGACGGTCGCGACGATGCTCGCCGCGTACGGCGTGATGCTGGACAGCTCGATCCTGATCGTCGGCGCGATGGTGGTGGGCCCGGAGTTCGGGCCGCTGGCCGGGGTGTGCACGGGGCTGGTGCGGCGCCGGCCGCGGCTGGTGACGCGGTCGCTGATCGCGGTGGCGCTGGGCTTCCCCGCCGCGATGCTGATCACCGGCGGTTTCGCGTACGCGATGAACGGCCTGGGCCTGTTCTCGCAGGCCCGCTTCTTCGCCCCGCACCCGGCCACGCAGTTCATCTGGCAGCCGACGTGGGATTCGTTCGTCGTGGCGTTCCTGGCCGGCATCGCCGGGATGCTGTCGCTGACGTCGGCGAAGTCCGGCGCGCTCGTCGGCGTGGCGATCTCGGTGACGACGGTGCCGGCCGCCGCGAACGCGGCGCTGGCGATCGCGTACGGCTCCTGGCACGAGACGTGGGGCTCGTCCGTCCAGCTCGCGGTGAACCTCGCGGGCATCGTGTGCGCGGGCACCCTGACGCTGCTGACGCAGAAGGTCCTGCTGGAAAGGCAGCGGCGCTCGGCGGAGGCGAAGGCCCCCGCCGGGCGCCGCCCGGGTATCGGCTAGCCCAGCGCCGACTTCACCGCGTCGGCCAGGCGGCCGGCGACCGCGCGGGCGTGGTCGATGTCCGCGGCCTCCACCATGACGCGTACCAGCGGCTCGGTGCCGGACGGGCGCAGCAGCACCCGGCCGGTGTCGCCCAGCTCGGCCTCGGCCTCGGCGACGGCGGCGCCCAGCTCGGCGGAGGTGTGGACGCGGCTCTTGTCGACGTCGGGGACGTTGACGAGCACCTGCGGCAGGCGCTGCATGACGGACGCCAGGTCGGCCAGCGAACGGCCGGTCTCGACGACGCGGGCGGCGAGCAGCAGGCCGGTCAGCGTGCCGTCGCCGGTCGTGGCGTGGTCGAGGACGATGACGTGCCCGGACTGCTCGCCGCCGAGCGCGTAGCCGTGCTCCTTCATGGACTCCAGGACGTAGCGGTCGCCGACCGCGGTCTGCACGAGGGTGATGCCCTCGCGTTCCATGGCGAGCTTGAAGCCCAGGTTGGACATGACCGTGCCGACGACGGTGTCGTGCCGCAGCTGGCCGCGCTCGCGCAGCGCGAGCGCGAGGATGGAGAGGATCTGGTCGCCGTCGACCTCCTCGCCGTTGCCGTCGACGGCCAGGCAGCGGTCGGCGTCGCCGTCGTGGGCGATGCCGAAGTCCGCGCCGTGCTCCAGGACGGCGGCCTTGAGCGGCTCCAGGTGGGTGGAGCCGCAGCCGTCGTTGATGTTGAGGCCGTCGGGGCGGGCGCCGATCGTGACGACCTCGGCACCGGCCCGGGAGAAGGCCTCGGGCGACACGCGGGACGCGGCGCCGTGCGCCTCGTCGAGGACGACCGTGACGCCGTCCAGGCGGTTGGGCAGCACGCCGATGAGGTGGGCGACGTACTGGTCGAAGCCCTCGTCGTAGTCGCGGACCCGGCCGACGCCGTCGCCGGTGGGGCGCACCCAGGGGGCGCCGGTGCGGTGCTCCTCGTACATCGTCTCGATGCGCTCTTCGAGCTCGTCGTCGAGCTTGTGACCGCCGCGGGCGAGGAACTTCACGCCGTTGTCGGGCATGGCGTTGTGGCTCGCGGACAGCATGACGCCGAGGTCGGCGCCCAGCGCGCCGGTGAGATACGCCACCGCCGGGGTGGGCAGCACACCGACCCGCAGGACGTCCACACCCGCGCTCGCGAGGCCCGCGACGACGGCGGCCTCCAGGAATTCGCCCGAGGCGCGCGGATCGCGCCCGACCACCGCGACGGGCCGGTGTCCGGCGAAGCTGCCCGCTTCCGCGAGTACGTGCGCCGCGGCGACGGACAGGCCGAGCGCCATCTCGGCGGTGAGATCCGCGTTGGCGATGCCCCGCACCCCGTCGGTGCCGAAGAGTCGTCCCACTGTTGTGTCCTCCGATGTGTTACGGCTGCGCTGCCGTCTCGGCGATGTGCTGCGCCTGCGGCGCGCCCGCGGCGCGTCGTGCGGCTCGGGCCTGCGCGCCGTCCGGTGCCGCCTGCGTCGTCCCGACACAGGCGTGACAGCTCTTTGACGCCCGACGCCCTCTCTTTGGTTGTACCAGTCGTACAACCCGATGTCGCACAAGCGAACGTCGTACAACCCGATTTATACGCGTGCGGCGCCCCATGCGAACGCCCCGGAGGCCATGGTGTGCCTCCGGGGCGTTGCGATACGGCTACGGCGTGCCGCCGGCGACGGCGACCGCGCGTATGGCCCAGCCGAAGGGCCGGGCCAGGCCGCGGGGCCGACGGCGCGGAGCGCGCCGCCGGATCAGCGCTTGCTGAACTGCGGCGCCTTGCGGGCCTTCTTCAGACCGGCCTTCTTCCGCTCGACCGCGCGGTCGTCACGGGTCAGGAAGCCGGCCTTCTTGAGCGGGCCGCGGTTGTTGTCGACGTCCGCCTCGTTGAGCGCACGGGCGACGCCCAGGCGCAGCGCACCGGCCTGGCCGGAGATGCCGCCGCCGCTGATGCGGGCGATGACGTCGTAACGGTTGTCCAGCTCGAGCACCTTGAAGGGCTCGTTGACTTCCTGCTGGTGCACCTTGTTCGGGAAGTAGCCCTCAAGGGTGCGGCCGTTGATCTTCCACTTGCCGCTGCCCGGGACGATCCGGACGCGGGCGATGGAACGCTTGCGGCGGCCGGTGCCGGCGGCCGGCTGCGGGTCGCCGAAGCGCGAGGCGAGCGACTCGGAGGTGTACTCCCCCTCGACGGCCTCGGACTCGAAGGTGGTGATCTCCTCGTAGGACTCGTCGCCCTCGAGAACGTTCTCGGCAGTGGTCTCAGCCACGACTCTCCTCTGATTCTTTCTGGTAGCTGGTGGCCGGAACTACTGCGCGACCTGGGTGATCTCGAACGGCACCGGCTGCTGAGCAGCGTGCGGGTGCTGGTCGCCCGAGTAGACCTTGAGCTTGGAGAGCATCTGACGGCCCAGGGAGTTCTTGGGGAGCATGCCCTTGACGGCCTTCTCGATCGCCTTCTCCGGAGCCTTGGCGAGCAGCTCGTCGTAGCGCACCGAGCGCAGACCGCCCGGGTAGCCGGAGTGGCGGTAGGCCATCTTCTGGGTGCGCTTGTTGCCCGAGAGGTGGATCTTGTCGGCGTTGATCACGATGACGAAGTCGCCGGTGTCCACGTGGGGCGCGTAAATGGGCTTGTGCTTGCCCCGCAGGAGGGTAGCGGCCTGTGTCGCCAGACGGCCCAGGACAACATCCTGCGCGTCGATGACGTGCCACTGGCGCTGAACGTCGCCGGGCTTGGGGCTGTACGTACGCACGGTCGTAGCCTTCGCTTCTTCTCAGTAGTGGTTTCTCCCGCTCGCCCGCGGGCCGCGGAAGAAGGGTCCTGACAAGGCCACCCGGACGATCACGACAGCCATGGCGGCACACGGCGACGCAACCGTGTCCCTGCCGCTGGTCATCGGCCCGGTGGACCGGCGTAAGGGCCCCTCACGTGAGATAGAGCAAGCCAATACGCATAACAAACCAGGAGGATACCCGGGCGCCCCCGGCAGGGTCAAAACGCGCCCCTTCGGGTGACGGGCCCGGCGCGCCCCCCGCCGCGGCCCTCACCGCTCCCGTACGACCCGCGGCTCGTCCCACACCGGCTCCTTCGTCTCGCGTACCGTGCCGTCCGCCGCGAAGAGCAGGAAGCGGTCGAAGGTACGGGCGAACCAGCGGTCGTGCGTCACCGCGAGCACCGTGCCGTCGTAGGACTCCAGACCCTCCTGGAGGGCCTCCGCGGACTCCAGGTCCAGGTTGTCGGTGGGCTCGTCCAGCAACAGGGCGGTGGTGCCCTGCAGCTCCATGAGCAGGATCTGGAAGCGGGCCTGCTGCCCGCCGGACAGCTTGTCGAAGGGCTGGTCGCCCTGCCGCTCCAGCTCGTAGCGGCGCAGCACCGACATCGCCCGGCCGCGGTCGCGCGCGTGCTCGGCCCACAGGATGTCCACGAGGGTGCGCCCGGCCAGCTCCGGGTGGGCGTGGGTCTGCGCGAAGTGGCCCGGCACGACCCGCGCGCCCAGCTTCCACTCGCCGGTGTGCGCCACGCCCTCGTCCCCGGCCAGCAGCCGCAGGAAGTGCGACTTGCCGGAGCCGTTGGAGCCCAGCACCGCGACCCGCTCGCCGTAGAAGACCTCCAGGTCGAAGGGCTTCATCAGACCCGTGAGGCCCAGCTGCGCGCAGGTGACCGCGCGCACCCCGGTACGGCCGCCCTTGAGCCGCATGCTGATCTCCTGCTCGCGCGGCGGCTCCTGCGGGGCGCCCGCGTCCTCGAAGCGCTTCAGCCGGGTCTGCGCCGCGTGGTAGCGGGAGGCCATGTCGGGGCTGTTCGCCGCCTGCTGCCGCAGCCGCAGCACGAGCGCCTTGAGCTTGGCGTGCTCCTCCTCCCAGCGGCGGCGCAGCTCCTCGAAGCGGGCGAAGCGCTCCTTGCGGGCGGCGTGGAAGGTGTCGAAACCGCCGCCGTGCACCCACGCGGTGGCGCCGGTCGGGCCGGTCTCGACGCTGACGATCTTCTCGGCGGTACGCGACAGCAGCTCGCGGTCGTGACTGACGAACAGCACGGTCTTGCGGGTCTGCGCGATCTGCTCCTCCAGCCAGCGCTTGCCGGGGACGTCCAGATAGTTGTCCGGCTCGTCCAGCAGCAGCACCTCGTCGGGGCCGCGCAGCAGCGCCTCCAGCACCAGCCGCTTCTGCTCGCCGCCGGACAGCGTCCGCACCTCGCGCCACTGGGCCCGCTCGTACGGGACGCCGAGCGCGGCCATCGTGCACATGTCCCACAGCGTCTCGGCCTCGTAGCCGCGCGCCTCCGCCCAGTCGCCGAGCGCGTGCGCGTACGCCATCTGCGCGGGCTCGTCGTCCTGCGCCATGATCGCCAGCTCGGCCGCGTCCACGGCCGCGGCGGCCGCCCGGATCCGCGGGTGGGCGACGGAGACCAGCAGGTCGCGGACGGTCGAGTCGTCGCGGACGCTGCCGACGAACTGCCGCATCACGCCGAGCCCGCCGCTGACCGTGACGGCGCCGCCGTGCGGGGCGATCTCGCCGGAGATCAGCCGCAGCAAGGTGGTCTTCCCCGCGCCGTTCGCCCCGACGAGCGCGACGGCCGCGCCGTCACCGACGCGGAAGGAGACGTCGCCGAGCAGCGCCCGCCCGTCCGGCAGGTAGTACTCCAGGTGCGCTGCTTCCACATGTCCCATGGCACCGATTGTCCCCGCCCGGCCGGACGCCCCCCAACCCGTTTTTGCCACCCGACCGCAGCCCGCCGGACAGCCCCCGGGCCCCCTGGCGGGCGGCGGTAGGTCGGTGGGCGGCGCGGCCATATGATGCGCGACATGACCGATGGCCCCGGGCAGCAGCCACCGCAGGAACCGCGTCACAGCGCCGCCGACGGCGAGCGTGAAGTCCTGGAGGGACGCGTCATCCCCTCCCGCCAGAACACCGCGGACCCGCGCGCGCAGTTCCGGCAGCAGACCCCGCCCCCGCAGGCTCCCGAGCCCGGCCCGGCGTGGTCCCCGCAGCCCGACGCCGCGCCGCCCGCACCGCCCGCCGGGCCCGGCCCCGGCACCCCCTGGAGCGGGCAGCAGCCGCCCGCGGCGGAGGCGCCGCGCGACACTGACCCGTCGACGCAGATCATCCGCCCCGTCCCGCGCCACCGCGGCCCCGCCGACCAGCCGACCCCGCAGGGGCCGCAGGGCCCGGCGCCCGTCGAGCGCCCCGCGTACGCCGGTGACGCCGCTCCGGTCCAGGCGCCCGCGCCCGCACCCGCGCAGCAGCCGGGGTACGCCGCGACGCAGCAGACGCCCGTCGAGCCGCCGCCGTACGCGGGCCATCAGGGGCAGGGCCCGGCCCCCGCGCCCGCCCAGCAGCAGCCGCAGCAGCCGTACGTGCCGCAGCAGCAGCAACAGCCGCCGTCGCACTACGTCCCCACGCAGCCGTACGGGGCCCAGCAGCAGGCCCCCGCACCGGCCCCGGCGCCCGTTCCGCAGCAGGCCCCGGCGCCCGCGCCCGTCCCCTCCCCCGCGCCCGTCCCCTCCCCCGCGCCCGTCCCCTCCCCCGCGCCCGTCCCCTCCCCCGCGCCGGCCCCCGCCCCTCCCTCCGGGCCGGACCGCGGCACCCCCGACTGGAACGCGCTCGCCGAGCAGCAGGAAGCTTCCGGCACCCGCCGCAAGCGGGTCCTGATGCTCACCGGCGGGATCGTCGCCGTCGCCGTGATCGCCGGAGGTGTCGCCACGGCCGTGGTGATGTCCGGCAAGAGCGGCGACGACAAGCCCGTCGCGTCCCCGTCGTCCTCCGGCAGCACGACCGCGAGCGAGGAGCCGCTGCCGCCCGCCCCCTCCTTCTCCTCCGTCGCCCCGCCGCCCCCCGCGAACCCGCTCGACTACCTCGGCACCGCCGCGAAGGACAAGGCGCCGCTCACCCCGGACAGCCTCTTCCCCGGGAAGCAGTTCGTGTGGCAGGGCCGTACGTACGTCAAGTCGCGCACCGACGTCACGACGTCCTGCGCCGCGAACGCCCGCGCCTCCCTCGCCACGGCCCTCAGCGCCAACGGCTGCCAGAAGCTGATCCGCGCCACGTACACGAACGGCGACCTCGCCGTCACCGTCGGCGTGGCCGTCTTCCAGGACGCCGCCCACGCGAAGAAGGTCCAGGCGGTCTCGCAGTACGTCGCCCCCCTGAACGGTGGCGCCGTCCCCTCCTTCTGCCGCGGTGTCCGCTGCCAGATGACCTCCAACGCGGTCGGCCGGTACGCCTACTTCGCCATCTCCGGCTTCAAGAACGGGACGACGCTCGCGGCGGACGACACGGTGGGGAAACAGGCGGCGAACGACGCGAGTGATTTTGCGTTCACCCGCATCGTCCAGCGCGGCAAGGACGCCGCCGCTGCGGATCCTGCTCGCCAGTAGGCGCTCCGGGCTGCCCCTTGCGGTGGGGTCCGCGACCGTCCGCCGGTGGTGGGCTGGTCGCGCAGTTCCCCGCGCCCCTGATGGCTTGCCCTCCGCACGCAAGGTGAGCGCTTTCAGGGGCGCGTGGGGGCACCTCCCGGGCGGAGCCTGGGGGAGAACTGCGCGACAAGCCACGACGGATCCGCACTCGCCCTGCAAGGGCGCGGGGCAGCCCCTTAGGCGCACGTACCCCGCGGGGCGAGCGTGCGGAGGTTGCGGGATTCCGCGTTGCGCTGGGCCAGCAGGTGGGCCGGGGGGTAGCCGACCTCCTCCAGGGTGAGGCCGTGCGGCCGGACGACGTTCACCGCGGAGTGCCGTACCCGTCCGGCAAGGACCTCCGCGGGGAAGCCGACATGCTTGTGCCCGTCCCCGACGAGAATCATCGCCCCGACGAGCGCCCGCACCATGTTGTGGCAGAAGGCGTCAGCCTTCACCGTGGCGACGGCCACCCCGTCGTCCTCCCGCCGCTCCCAGCTCACCTGGAGCAGACGGCGGATCGTCGTCGCCCCCTCCCGCTTCTTGCAGTACGCGGCGAAGTCGTGCTCGCCGAGCAGCAGCTGCCCGGCCTCGTTCATGGCCTCGACGTCCACAGGCCGGTCGTGCCACAGGACGTGTCCGCGCAGCAGCGGGTCCACCCCGCCGGGGTGGTCCCCCACCCGGTAGGCGTACCGCCGCCAGATCGCGGAGAAGCGCGCGTCGAAGCCGGTGGGGGCCTCGGCGACGCCGAAGACCCGGACGTCCCAGGGGAGCCGCCCGGCGAGCCGTCGCCGTAGCTTGTCCCGCTCGGCGTCCCACACCTCGCCCGGCAGGTCGACGTGCGCGACCTGCCCGCGCGCGTGCACACCCGCGTCGGTGCGCCCGGCGACGGTGAGCTCGACGGGCTCGGCGAGCCGCAGCACCGTACGGATGGCGTCCTCCAGCTCCCCCTGCACGGTCCGCCGCTCCCGCTGCTTGGCCCAGCCGGAGAAGTCGGCCCCGTCGTACGCCAGGTCCAGCCGGACCCGTACGGAGCCGGGGGCGGGCTCGTCGCTCACGATCAGTCCTCCTCGAACGGGGAACGGACCCGCACCCCCGGGAGGGTGCGGGTCCGTCCGGTGTACCTGCGGGACGCCTCAGGCGTCCTTGGCCTCGTCCGACTCCTCGGACGGCTTCGCGTCCTCGACGTCCTCGGCCTTGTCGTTCTTGACCTCGGCGAGGGCGGCCTCGCCGGCCGCGTCCTTGTCCTTCGCGGAACGCTTGGTCGCGGCCTCGGCCTCGCCCACAGCGGACTGCTGCACGGTCAGCGCCTCGACCAGCTCGATGACCGCCATCGGAGCGTTGTCGCCGCGACGGGGACCGATCTTGGTGATGCGGGTGTAGCCACCCGGGCGGTTCTCGTACCGCGGGCCGATCTCGGTGAAGAGCGTGTGGACGATGCTCTTGTCCGTGATGACCTGCAGGACCTGGCGACGGTTGTGGATGTCGCCCTTCTTCGCCTTGGTGATCAGGCGCTCCGCGACCGGGCGCAGACGGCGCGCCTTGGCCTCGGTGGTGGTGATGCGGCCGTGCTCGAAGAGCGACTTCGCGAGGTTCGCGAGGAGCAGCTTCTCGTGCGCGGCGCTGCCGCCCAGACGGGCACCCTTGGCGGGCTGAGGCATGGTCTTTCTCCTTCTTCGCTGCACCGGCCGTATCAGGTACCGATGTCAGTGCGAACCGGCGGCCGCCGGCTCGTATGTCCCGGGGCTGAGCCCCGGAGTCCCCAGGGCTGCCGCCCTGGGAGGTTCTGTTCTGCCCCGAGGGGCAACCACCAGGTGCCCCCACGCGCCCCTGAAACAGGTGCCCCCACGCGCCCCTGAAAACGCTCGCCCTGCGCGGCAGGGAAAACGCTCGCCCGGGACGGGGTGCGGAAAACGCACCCCGCAGGGGCTAGTACTGCTCGGTCTCGACGAAGCCCGCGTCCACGTCGTCGTCGGCGCCGAAGGCGTCCGCCGCGGCGGTGGGGTCGAATCCGGGGGGGCTGTCCTTGAGGGCCAGGCCCATACCGGCCAGCTTCGCCTTGACCTCGTCGATCGACTTCGCGCCGAAGTTGCGGATGTCGAGCAGGTCCGCCTCGGAGCGGGCGACGAGCTCGCCCACCGAGTGGATGCCCTCGCGCTTGAGGCAGTTGTAGGAGCGGACGGTGAGTTCCAGCTCCTCGATCGGCAGGGCGAGGTCCGCGGCCAGGGCGGCGTCCGTGGGGGACGGGCCCATGTCGATGCCCTCGGCGTCGACGTTCAGCTCGCGGGCCAGGCCGAACAGCTCGACCAGGGTCTTGCCGGCGGACGCCATGGCGTCGCGCGGGCGCATGGCCTGCTTGGTCTCGACGTCGACGATGAGCTTGTCGAAGTCGGTGCGCTGCTCGACTCGGGTCGCCTCGACCTTGTAGGTGACCTTGAGCACGGGGCTGTAGATGGAGTCGACCGGGATACGGCCGATCTCCTGGCCCTGCTGCTTGTTCTGGACCGCGGAGACGTAGCCGCGACCGCGCTCGACGGTCAGCTCCATCTCCAGCTTGCCCTTGGCGTTGAGCGTCGCCAGGACGAGGTCGGGGTTGTGCACCTCGACACCGGCCGGCGGCGCGATGTCGGCGGCGGTGACGACACCCGGGCCCTGCTTGCGCAGGTACATCACGACGGGCTCGTCGTGCTCCGAGGAGACGACGAGCTGCTTGATGTTGAGGATGACGTCGGTGACGTCCTCCTTGACACCCGGCACGGTGGTGAACTCGTGCAGGACGCCGTCGACCCGGATGGAGGTGACCGCGGCACCCGGGATCGAGGAGAGGAGCGTACGGCGCAGGGAGTTGCCGAGGGTGTAGCCGAAGCCCGGCTCCAGCGGCTCGATCACGAACCGGGAGCGGAATTCGTCGACGACCTCTTCGGTCAACGAGGGTCGCTGAGCGATCAGCATGTTCTGTGGTCCTTCTGTCGTGGGCGCCCGCTATTTGACGCCCCCTGTACTACGAGGGTACGGGCGGTGCGGCGAAACCGTCGGGTGACGGTTGCCGCACCGCCCGTGACCACGAGCTTTCTCGAAGAAAGTACAGCGATTACTTCGAGTAGAGCTCGACGATCAGCTGCTCCTGCACCTGGGTGTCGATCACCTGGCGCTCGGGCAGGCTGTGCACGAGGATCCGCAGCTTGCCCGCGTTGGCCTCGAGCCACGCCGGCACCGTCTTGTCGCCGGCCTCGCCCTGCGCCACCTGGAAGGGGGTGAGGGTGCGGGACGACTCGCGGACCTCGACGATGTCGTTCACGGCCACGCGCGCCGACGGGATGTCGTTCTTGCGGCCGTTGATGGTGATGTGTCCGTGACGGACCAGCTGACGGGCGTGGTCGCGGGACTTGGCGAAGCCGGCCCGGTAGACCACGTTGTCGAGGCGGGTCTCAAGGATGCGCAGAAGGTTCTCACCGGTCTTGCCGGTCTTCTGGTTCGCTTCCTTGTAGTAGTTCACGAACTGCTTCTCGAGGACACCGTAGATGCGCGCGCACTTCTGCTTCTCACGCAGCTGAAGCAGGTACTCGCTGTCCTTGGTGCGCCCGCGCCCGTGCTCACCCGGGGGGTAAGGACGGATCTCGATCGGGCACTTCGCGCTCTCGCACTTAGCTCCCTTGAGGAAGAGCTTCTGCTTTTCCCGACGGCAACGCTTGCAGTCGGCCCCGGTGTAACGCGCCATTGTCTCGTATCTCCTGTGTCAGCTGGTCAGACGCGGCGGCGCTTCGGCGGGCGGCAGCCGTTGTGCGGGGTCGGGGTGACGTCCTGGATCGACCCGACCTCGAGGCCGGTGGCCTGGAGGGAGCGGATCGCGGTCTCCCGGCCGGAGCCGGGACCCTTCACGAAGACGTCCACCTTGCGCATGCCGTGCTCCTGCGCGCGGCGCGCGGCCGACTCGGCGGCCATCTGCGCGGCGAAGGGGGTGGACTTGCGCGAGCCCTTGAAGCCGACGTGACCGGCGGAGGCCCAGGAGATCACGTTGCCCGAGGGGTCCGTGATCGAGACGATCGTGTTGTTGAACGTGCTCTTGATGTGCGCGTGACCGTGAGCGACGTTCTTCTTTTCCTTGCGGCGCACCTTCTTGGCTGCACCCTGACGGCCCTTAGGAGGCATGTGTCATCTTCCCGGTGAGGTGGTCGGTCCTACGAAGCGAAGACCGCGGATGGGGTCCTGCTTGCGGACTACTTCTTGCCCGGCTTCTTCTTGCCGGCAATCGCGCGACGCGGGCCCTTGCGGGTGCGGGCGTTGGTGTGAGTGCGCTGGCCGTGGACCGGAAGGCCGCGGCGGTGGCGCAGACCCTGGTAGCAGCCGATCTCGACCTTGCGGCGGATGTCGGCCTGGATGGAACGACGGAGGTCACCCTCGGTCGTGTAGTTGTCGTCCACGTACTTGGCGATCTTGACGAGGTCGTCCTCGGCGAGGTCGCGCACGCGGATGTCGGGGCTCACACCGGTGCTCTTCAGGATCTCCTGGGCGCGGGAACGCCCGATGCCGAAGACGTAGGTGAGGGCGATCTCCACGCGCTTCTCGCGCGGGAGGTCAACGCCTGAAAGGCGTGCCATGTGTCTGGCTCCTGGTGATTCGGAGGTCTTCCGCAGTGCCGGTTCCCGGGCGGCCGTGTCAGGTACCGGCCGGGTCCCCGGCCTCCGCCGGGGGTGTCGTCACCCTTGGAGCAGGGGACGGGCACTGCGTATGTACGGATGTGCGTCGCGCGAAGTTCTGCGGGTGCAGAAGGTGGAGGTCGTGCGTCAGCCCTGGCGCTGCTTGTGGCGCAGGTTGTCGCAGATGACCATGACCCGCCCGTGACGGCGGATCACCTTGCACTTGTCGCAGATCTTCTTGACGCTCGGCTTGACCTTCATGGGATCAGGTTCTCCGGGTCGTGAGATCTACTTGTAGCGGTAGACGATCCGTCCGCGCGTCAGGTCGTAGGGAGACAGCTCCACCACGACCCGGTCATCCGGGAGGATACGGATGTAGTGCATCCGCATCTTGCCGCTGATGTGCGCGAGGACCTTGTGACCGTTCTGCAGCTCCACCTTGAACATCGCGTTCGGCAGAGACTCGATCACGGTGCCCTCGATTTCGATGGCGCCTTGCTTTTTGGCCATGTCCTGCTTTCGGGATCGGCTACCTTGGTCGACTGCGGGCATGCCGGAAGACATGCGAGAGCCGACGTGTCAGTCTACGACACGGTTCGAAGAAAGACGAATCCACTGTGTATGCCCAGGCGCGGTGATCATTACGCCACGGGGTCGGGAGCGGTCGTGATGCCGTACTCGGCGAGCTTGGCGCGGCCGCCGTCGGGGGCGGTCAGCACGAGCGGGCCCTCTTCGGTGAGCGCGATGGTGTGCTCCCAGTGCGAGGACCACGAGCCGTCGTCGGACTTCACCGTCCACTCGTCCTCCAGCACATGGGTGCGCGGTGTGCCCAGTGTCACCATGGGCTCGATCGCCAGGCACAGCCCGGGGACGAGCTTGATGCCGCGGCCGCGCTTCTTCGTCACGTAGTTCAGCACGTGCGGCTCCATGTGCATCGCGGTGCCGATGCCGTGGCCGCCGTACTCCTCGACGATGCCGTACTTCCCGGAGGCCGGGCGCGGCTGGCGGCGGATGTAGCCCTCGACGGCCTTGGAGATGTCCTCCAGCCGGTTGCCCTTGCGGAAGGCGGCGATGCCGGCCCACATGGACTCCTCCGTCACCCGGCTCAGCTCGGCCAGTTCGGGGGCGTGGCCGGTGCCGACGAGGGTGGTGAAGGCGGCGTCGCCGTGCCAGCCGTCGACGATCGCACCGGCGTCGATGGCGATGATGTCGCCGTCCTTGAGCACGGTCGCGCGGTCCGGGATGCCGTGGACGACGACGTCGTTGACCGAGGTGCAGATGTTGCCGGGGAAGCCGCCGTAGCCGAGGAAGTTCGGCTTGGCGCCGTGGTCGGCGATGACCTTGGCGGCGATCTCGTCCAGGTCCTTGGTGGTGGCGCCGGGTACGGCCGCGGCGCGGGTCGCCTCGTGGATCGCGGCGACGACCAGTCCGGCCCGCCGCATCGTGGCGATCTGCTCGGGGGTCTTGATCTCCACCATGCGGCTGACGCCTTCCTCGGGTCGTGGGGGGTGCTGAGGTACGGGAACACTCGAAAAGGGGCTCAATCAACGATACGGCCGTGGTGCCCGGGTGGGCACCACGGCCGTACGTCGTCGCTGCTGTCGGTCGCGCCTACGCGGCGCCGTCCGCCCGGCGGTCCTGGAGGGCGGCCATCGCGCGGGCGGTCACCTCGGCGACCGGGCCGAGCGCGGAGATCGTGACCACCAGGTTCTGCCGCTTGTAGTAGTCGATGATCGGCTCGGTCTCGCGGTGGTACACGTCGAGGCGGTTGCGCACCTTGTCCTCGGCGTCGTCGCTGCGCTGGTACAGCTCGCCGCCGCACTCGTCGCACACGCCCTCGGCCTGGGGCTTCTTGTACTCGACGTGGAAGACGTGCGCGCTGTCGTTGCGGCACACCCGGCGGCCGGCGATGCGCTTGACCACCTCGTCCTCGGGAACCTCCAGGTCGAGCACGCCGTCCAGCGCCAGGCCGTGCGCGGCGAGGTAGGCGTCGAGCGCCTGCGCCTGGTGCTCGTTGCGCGGGAAGCCGTCGAGCAGGAAGCCCTCGGCGGCGTCGGGCGCGTCCATCCGGTCCTCGGCCATGCCGATGGTGACCTCGTCGGGGACCAGGTCACCGGCGTCCATGTACGACTTCGCGCGCTTGCCGAGGTCGGTGCCCTGGCTGATGTTGGCGCGGAAGAGGTCGCCCGTGGAGATGTGCGGGATGGACAGGTTCTCGGTGAGGAACTTCGCCTGTGTCCCCTTGCCCGCACCGGGCGGCCCGACCAGGACGATACGCATCAGCGGAGGAACCCTTCGTAGTTACGCTGCTGGAGCTGGCTCTCGATCTGCTTCACGGTTTCCAGACCCACACCGACGATGATGAGGATGCTGGTGCCACCGAGCGGGAAGTTGCCGTTGCTCCCGTTGAAGATCGCGATGGCGACCGTCGGAACGAGGGCGATGAGACCCAGGTACAGCGAGCCCGGCCACGTGATGCGGTTCAGCACGTAGCTCAGGTATTCGGCGGTGGGGCGACCTGCCCGGATGCCCGGAATGAACCCACCATACTTCTTCATGTTGTCGGCGACTTCCTCGGGGTTGAAGGAGATCGCGACGTAGAAGAAGGCGAAGAAGACGATCAGCAGGAAGTAGGCCGCCATGTAGATCGGGTGGTCGCCCTTGGTGAAGTTCCGGCTGATCCACTGCGCCCAGCCGGCCGTGGATCCGGAGAACTGCACGATCAGCGCCGGGATGTACAGCAGCGACGAGGCGAAGATGACCGGGATCACACCGGCCTGGTTGACCTTGAGCGGGATGTACGTGGACGTGCCGCCGTACGACCGCCGGCCGATCATGCGCTTGGCGTACTGCACCGGGATCCGGCGTTGGGCCTGTTCGACGAAGACCACCAGGCCGACGATCGCGAGGCCGACGAGGATGACGGCGAAGAACTCGACCCAGCCGCCCGCGATGGTGCCGGAGACCTTGATCGCCCACAGGTTGCCCGGGAAGCCCGCCGCGATGGAGACGAACATCAGGATCGACATGCCGTTGCCGATGCCGCGGTCGGTCACCAGCTCACCGAGCCACATGATCATCACGGTGCCCGCGGTCATCGTCGTCACCATCGTGATGGTGGTGAAGATCGACTGGTTGGGCACGATGCCGCCGGCCTCGTTGCAGCCGGAGAACAGGCTGCCGGAACGGGCGGTGGCGACCAGGCCGGTGCCCTGCAGCACCGCGAGGGCGACGGTCAGGTACCGCGTGTACTGCGTGATCTTCGTGGTGCCGGCCTGGCCCTCCTTCTTCAGGGCTTCCAGGCGCGGAATGACCACGGTCAGCAGCTGGAGGATGATGCTCGCCGTGATGTACGGCATGATGCCGAGCGCGAAGATCGTCAGCTGGAGCAGCGCGCCGCCGCTGAACATGTTCACCAGACCGAAGAGGCTGTTGTTGCCCTTGGTCTCGTTCACACACTTGTTGACGATCGTGTAGTCGACGCCCGGTACCGGGATGTGCGCCCCGAGGCGATAGACCACCACGATGCCCAACGTGAACAGCAGCTTCTTGCGCAGGTCGGGCGTCCTGAACGCCCGTGCGAACGCGGTGAGCACGGTGCCTCCTGCACCCCCCGCGACAGCGCGGGCGGACGGTTTTGAGGTATCTGACGACACTGACGGGGTCTGGCGGGTCTGAGCGGTAGCACAAAGATGACAGCAGCGTCGGTCAGCCTACCGGCGACGTAGCCCCGCAAGGAATGACCAACCGGGGAAGGAAAATCACAGGAACGCACGACCGGGGACGCTCTGACGTTCCAGAGCGTCCCCGGTCGTGGTGGGCATCGGGCTCAGACGAGCTCGGTGACCGTGCCGCCGGCAGCGGCGATCTTCTCCTTGGCGGAGCCGGAGACCGCGTCAACGGTCACCTGCAGTGCCACGGAGACCTCGCCGGTGCCGAGCACCTTGACGAGCTGGTTCTTGCGCACCGCACCCTTGGCGACCAGACCGGCCACCGTGACCTCGCCACCCTCGGGGTAGAGGGCCGCGAGCTTGTCCAGGTTGACGACCTGGTACTCGGTACGGAACGGGTTCTTGAAGCCCTTGAGCTTCGGGAGGCGCATGTGGAGGGGCATCTGCCCACCCTCGAAGCGCTCCGGAACCTGGTAGCGGGCCTTGGTGCCCTTGGTGCCACGACCGGCCGTCTTGCCCTTGGACGCCTCACCGCGACCCACACGGGTCTTGGCGGTCTTGGCGCCCGGGGCCGGACGGAGGTTGTGGATCTTGATCGGGTTGTCACCCATGATCAGTCGACCTCCTCGACCGTGACGAGGTGGCGGACGGTGTGGACCATGCCGCGGATCTCCGGGCGGTCCTCCTTGACCACGACGTCGTGCAGGCGCTTGAGCCCGAGCGAACGCAGGGTGTCACGGTGGTTCTGCTTGCTGCCGATGTAGGACTTGGTCTGCGTGACCTTGAGGCGCGCCATCAGACACCCACCCCGGCACGAGCCCGCAGCAGGGCGGCGGGCGCGATGTCCTCGATCGGCAGACCGCGGCGGGCGGCGATCTCCTCGGGGCGCTGCAGCCCCTGGAGCGCGGCCACCGTGGCGTGCACGATGTTGATCGCGTTGTCCGAGCCGAGGCTCTTGGACAGCACGTCGTGGATGCCCGCGCACTCCAGCACGGCGCGCACCGGGCCACCGGCGATCACACCGGTACCGGGGGAAGCCGGCTTGAGCAGGACGACGCCCGCGGCCTTCTCGCCCTGGATGGGGTGCGGGATGGTGCCCTGGATACGGGGGACCTTGAAGAAGTGCTTCTTGGCCTCCTCCACACCCTTGGCGATGGCGGCCGGCACCTCCTTGGCCTTGCCGTAGCCGACACCGACGGTGCCGTCACCGTCGCCCACCACGACCAGCGCGGTGAAGCTGAAGCGACGACCACCCTTCACAACCTTGGCGACGCGGTTGATCGCGACGACCCGCTCGACGTAAGCGGTCTTCTCGGCCTGCTGGCCGCCGTCCCGCCTGTCCTTACGGTCCCGCCGCTCGCCGCCACCGGCACCGCTTCCGCGGCGCTGGGGTCCAGCCATTGGAATTACCTCTCGATCCTTTTAGCGTTTCTCCGCTGGTGACGGACGGCTAGAACTTCAGGCCGGCTTCACGGGCGGCGTCCGCGAGAGCGGCGATGCGCCCCGCGTACTGGTTGCCGCCACGGTCGAACACGACGGCCTCGACGCCCTTGGCCTTCGCACGCTCGGCCACGAGCTGGCCGACCTGCTTCGCCTTGGCGCTCTTGTCGCCTTCGCCGCCGCGGATGGACGCGTCGAGGGTCGACGCCGACGCGAGCGTGTGGCCCGCGAGGTCGTCGATGACCTGGGCGACGATGCCGCGGTTGGAACGCGTCACGACCAGGCGCGGGCGCTCGGGCGTACCCGAGATGCGCTTGCGGACCCGGATGTGGCGACGCTTGATCGCAGCGCCCTTGTACGCCTTGCCCTTGGCGATCTTCACACCGTATGCCATGGCTACTTACCAGCCTTTCCGACCTTGCGGCGGATGACCTCGCCGGCGTACTTGACGCCCTTGGCCTTGTACGGGTCGGGCTTGCGCAGCTTGCGGATGTTCGCCGCGACCTCGCCCACCTTCTGCTTGTCGATGCCCTCGACGGAGAACTTCACCGGGGACTCGACCTTGAAGGAGATGCCCTCGGGGGCCTCGACGAGAATCGGGTGGCTGTAGCCCAGGGCGAACTCCAGGTTGGAGCCCTTCGCCTGGACGCGGTAGCCGACACCGCTGATTTCGAGCTGCTTGCTGTAGCCCGCGGTCACGCCGGTGATCATGTTCGCCACCAGCGTGCGGGACAGGCCGTGCAGGGCCTTCGAGACACGCTCGTCGTTGGGGCGGGTGACCAGCAGAGTGCCGTCCTCGCCCTTGGCGATGTCGATCGGCGCGGCGACGGTGTGGGTGAGCGAGCCCTTGGGACCCTTCACCTGCACCGTGCGGCCGTCGATGGTGACGTCCACTCCGGCGGGAACCGAGATGGGCAGCTTGCCGATGCGCGACATTGCTTTACCTCGCTTTCCCGGTTACCAGACGTAGGCGAGGACTTCCCCACCCACGCCCTTCTTCTGAGCCTGCTGGCCGGTGAGCAGCCCGTGCGACGTGGAGATGATCGCCACGCCGAGGCCGCCGAGCACCTTCGGCAGATTGGTGGACTTTGCGTAGACCCGCAGACCCGGCTTGCTGATCCGCTTGATGCCGGCGATCGAGCGCTCGCGGTTGGGGCCGAACTTCAGCTCGAGGACGAGGTTCTTGCCGACCTCGGCGTCCTCGACCTTCCAGCCGGTGATGTAGCCCTCCTGCTGGAGGATCTCCGCGATGTGCGACTTGATCTTGCTGTGCGGCATCACGACGTCGTCGTGGTACGCCGAGTTCGCGTTACGCAGACGGGTCAGCATGTCTGCGATGGGGTCGGTCATGGTCATGAAGTGGCCCTGGGCCTCTCTCGCCGGGGTTTCCTGGTGCGACGTCCCTCTCCCCCGGCTGTGCGGGGACGGGTGCGATGCGGTGGACCTACGGCGTAGTAAGTCGATGCGGGCGGCGAACGCCCAACCCTTCTACCTTACGGGAAGAAGAGCGGGGCATTCACCGGCCCAACTGCTTACCGAGAGTTCCTGGTGATCCGGGGAACCGGAATTACCAGGAGCTCTTGGTCACGCCCGGCAGCTCGCCACGGTGCGCCATCTCACGGAGGCACACGCGGCACAGGCCGAACTTGCGGTAGACGGAGTGCGGCCGGCCGCAGCGCTGGCAGCGGTTGTACGCGCGCACCGCGAACTTGGGCTTGCGCGAGGCCTTGGAGATCAGTGCCTTCTTAGCCACGGTCAGTTCTCCTTGAACGGGAAGCCGAGGTGACGCAGCAGGGCACGGCCCTCGTCGTCGTTGGTCGCCGTGGTGACCACGGTGATGTCCATGCCCCGGACCCGGTCGATCTTGTCCTGGTCGATCTCGTGGAACATGACCTGCTCCGTGAGACCGAAGGTGTAGTTGCCGCGGCCGTCGAACTGCTTCGGCGACAGACCACGGAAGTCGCGGATACGCGGCAGCGCGAGCGACAGCAGCCGGTCCAGGAACTCCCACATGCGGTCGCCGCGCAGCGTGACGTGCGCGCCGATCGGCTGGCCCTCACGCAGCTTGAACTGCGCGATGGACTTGCGGGCCTTGGTGACCTGCGGCTTCTGGCCGGTGATCGTGGCGAGGTCGCGGATCGCGCCCTCGATCAGCTTGGAGTCGCGGGCGGCGTCGCCCACACCCATGTTGACCACGATCTTGGTCAGGCCGGGGATCTGCATGACGTTCTCGTAGGTGAACTCGTCACGCAGCTTGCCCGCGATCTCCTCGCGGTAGCGCGTCTTGAGACGCGGCGCAGTGGTGGCAGTCATCAGATGTCCTCACCGGTCCGCTTGGCAACGCGGATCTTGTTGCCCTCGTCGTCGAAGCGGTAGCCGACGCGGGTCACGACCTTCTTGCCGTCCTTCTCCACGACCAGCTGAACGTTGCTGACATGGATGGGGGCCTCGGTGGTGATGATGCCGCCGGTCTGCGAACCACGGTCGGTCTGGCCGGCCTTGGTGTGCTTCTTGACCCGGTTGACACCCTCGACGAGGACCCGGTCCTGAGCGGGGTAGGCCACGATGACCTTGCCCTGCTTGCCCTTGTCCTTACCGGTGATGACCTGGACCAGGTCGCCCTTCTTGATCTTCATCGGTTACAGCACCTCCGGCGCGAGCGAGACGATCTTCATGAACTTCTTCTCGCGCAGCTCACGGCCGACGGGGCCGAAGATACGGGTGCCGCGGGGGTCGCCGTCGTTCTTGAGGATGACGGCGGCGTTCTCGTCGAACCGGATGTACGAGCCGTCGGCGCGGCGGCGCTCCTTGACGGTCCGGACGATGACCGCCTTGACGACCTCGCCCTTCTTCACGTTGCCACCGGGGATCGCGTCCTTGACGGTGGCGACGATGACGTCACCGATTCCCGCGTAGCGGCGACCCGAGCCACCGAGAACACGGATGCAAAGGATCTCCTTGGCACCAGTGTTGTCGGCGACACGCAGTCGCGACTCCTGCTGGATCACGTCTTACTCCTGAAGTGTCGCGTCGGTTCCCGGCGGGCCACGCGAGCCCTCGTGCGAGGGGCTCGCGTGGCCGCGCCGAGCCTGACGGAACGGTCCTGAGCGGGTGCGCCCGCTCAGGGATTACTCGGCCTTACTTGGCCTTCTCAAGGATCTCCACGACGCGCCACCGCTTCGTGGCGGACAGCGGCCGGGTCTCCATCAGGAGGACGCGGTCGCCGACGCCGGCGGCGTTCTGCTCGTCGTGAGCCTTCAGCTTGTTGGTGCGGCGGATGACCTTGCCGTACAGGGCGTGCTTGACGCGGTCCTCGACGGCGACGACGACGGTCTTGTCCATCTTGTCGCTCACGACCAGACCCTCACGGGTCTTGCGGAAGCCCCGCTGCTCGCTGCTCTCAGTCACATTCTTCTCGCTCATCAGGCGCTCTCCACCGTCTCCACCGTCTCGATGCCCAGCTCGCGCTCACGCATGAGGGTGTAGATCCGGGCGATGTCCTTACGAACGACCCTGAGCCGGCTGTTGTTCTCAAGCTGCCCGGTGGCCGCCTGGAAGCGGAGGTTGAACAGCTCCTCCTTGGCCTCACGCAGCTTCGCGAAGAGCTCCTCGTCGCCGAGCTGGCGCAGCTCGGTCACCTTGGTACCGGCGGCCATCACGCCTCACCTGCCTCGCGCCGCACGATGCGGCACTTCATCGGAAGCTTGTGCGCGGCGCGGGTGAGCGCCTCGCGCGCAGTCTTCTCGTTCGGGAACGACAGCTCGAACATCACCCGACCGGGCTTGACGTTCGCCACCCACCACTCGGGCGAGCCCTTGCCGGAACCCATGCGGGTCTCGGCGGGCTTCTTGGTCAGCGGGCGGTCCGGGTAGATGTTGATCCAGACCTTGCCGCCACGCTTGATGTGGCGCGTGATGGAGATACGAGCGGACTCGATCTGCCGGTTGGTCACGTACGCCGGGGTCACGGCCTGCAGGCCGTACTCACCGAACGCCAGCTCGGTGCCGCCCTTGGCCATGCCGTCACGCTTGGGGTGGTGCTGCTTGCGGTGCTTGACCCTGCGGGGGATCAGCATTGTTACTCAGCCTTCCGTTCCGGGGGTCTCCGCCGCCGGAGCCTCAGCGGCGGGAGCCTCGGCGGCCTTGGGGGCCTGGGCGCCTTCCGTCTGAGGACGACGGCCGCGGCCACCGCGCTCGCCACCGCGGCGCTGCGGACGCTCGTTGCCGCCACCGCGCGCCGGACGGTTGCCCGCCCGCGCGGCCGCGTTGTCGGCGCGGACCTCGGCGATGTTCTTGACGTCGCCCTTGTAGATCCAGACCTTCACACCGATACGGCCGAAGGTGGTCTTGGCCTCGAAGAAGCCGTAGTCCACGTTCGCGCGCAGGGTGTGCAGCGGCACACGGCCCTCGCGGTAGAACTCGGACCGGGACATCTCGGCGCCGCCGAGACGGCCACCGCACTGGATCTTGATGCCCTTGGCGCCGGCCTTCAGCGTGCCCTGCATGCTCTTGCGCATGGCACGGCGGAAGGAGACGCGGGAGGACAGCTGCTCGGCGACGGCCTGGGCCACCAGCTGAGCGTCCATCTCCGGGTTCTTGACCTCGAGGATGTTCAGCTGGACCTGCTTGCCGGTCAGCTTCTCCAGGTCGCCGCGGATACGGTCGGCCTCCGCGCCGCGGCGCCCGATGACGATGCCCGGGCGGGCGGTGTGGATGTCGACGCGGACGCGGTCACGGGTGCGCTCGATCTCCACCTTGGAGATGCCGGCCCGCTCCATGCCCTGCGTCATCATCCGGCGGATGGCGACGTCTTCCTTGACGTAGTCCTTGTACAGCTTGTCGGCGTACCAGCGGGACTTGAAGTCCGTGGTCACACCGAGGCGGAACCCGTACGGGTTAACCTTCTGGCCCATTACCGGGAACCTTCCTTGCTGGCGACGACCACGGTGATGTGGCTGGTGCGCTTGCGGATCCGGTAGGCACGGCCCTGGGCGCGCGGCCGGAACCGCTTCAGGGTCGGACCCTCGTCGACATACGCCTCGCTGATGTACAGCGAGCCCGCGTCCGTGTGGTCGTAGTTGTGCGCCGCGTTGGCGATGGCGCTGTCCAGCACCTTGCCGACCGGCACGCTCGCGGCCTGCGGGGTGAATCGCAGGACCGCCTGAGCCTCCGTGGCATCCATGCCACGGATCAGGTCCACCACCCGGCGGGCCTTCATGGGCGTGACACGGATGTACCGTGCCTGGGCCCTGGCTTCCATGGTCGTCCCTTCAGTGTCTGTCTTCGTCGTCACGATTCAGCCCGCTCAGCGACGCCGCGACTTGCGGTCGTCCTTCTCGTGCCCGCGGAAGGTGCGGGTCGGGGCGAACTCGCCGAGCTTGTGGCCGACCATCGACTCGGTGACGAACACCGGGACGTGCTTGCGGCCGTCGTGCACCGCGATCGTGTGGCCCAGCATGGCCGGGACGATCATCGAGCGGCGGGACCAGGTCTTGATGACGTTCTTGGTGCCGGCTTCGTTCTGGACATCCACCTTCTTGATCAGGTGGTCGTCGACGAAGGGCCCCTTCTTGAGACTGCGCGGCATCTAAACCCGCTCCTAGCGCTTCTTGTTCGTCTTGCGGCGGCGGACGATGTACTTGCTGCTCGCCTTCTTGGGCGAACGCGTACGTCCTTCCTTCTGACCCCACGGGGAGACCGGGTGGCGACCACCGGAGGTCTTGCCCTCACCACCACCGTGCGGGTGGTCCACCGGGTTCATGGCGACACCGCGGACGGTCGGGCGGACGCCCTTCCAGCGCATACGGCCGGCCTTGCCCCAGTTGATGTTCGACTGCTCGGCGTTGCCGACCTCGCCGATCGTGGCGCGGCAGCGGACGTCGACCATCCGGACCTCGCCGGAGGGCATACGAAGGGTGGCCATGGTGCCCTCCTTCGCCAGCAGCTGGACCGAAGCGCCCGCGGAGCGGGAGATCTTCGCGCCGCCGCCCGGACGCAGCTCGATCGCGTGGATCGTGGTACCGACCGGGATGTTGCGCAGCGGCAGGTTGTTGCCGGGCTTGATGTCGGCGTTGGCGCCGTTCTCCACCCGGTCACCCTGCTGGAGCTTCGCGGGGGCGAGGATGTAGCGCTTCTCGCCGTCCGCGTAGTGCAGCAGCGCGATGCGCGCGGTGCGGTTGGGGTCGTACTCGATGTGCGCGACCTTGGCGGGCACGCCGTCCTTGTCGTGCCGACGGAAGTCGATGACACGGTAGGCGCGCTTGTGGCCACCGCCCTGGTGGCGGACGGTCACACGACCGGCGTTGTTACGGCCGCCCTTGCTGTGCAGCGGGCGGACCAGCGACTTCTCCGGCGTGGACCGCGTGATCTCGACGAAGTCGGCGACGCTGGAGCCACGACGGCCCGGGGTCGTCGGCTTGTACTTGCGGATACCCATTTCTCAGTCCTCGGAATATTCCGGACTTCAATCGGCCGGTCCCCGTTAGGAGACCGGGCCGCCGAAGATGTCGATACGGTCGCCCTCGGCGAGGGTCACGATGGCGCGCTTGGTGTTGGCGCGCTTGCCGAAACCGGTGCGGGTGCGCTTGCGCTTGCCCTGCCGGTTGATCGTGTTGACCCCGGTGACCTTGACCTGGAAGACCGTCTCGACGGCCTGCTTGATCTGGGTCTTGTTCGCGCGCGGGTCGACGACGAACGTGTACTTGTTCTCGTCGAGCAGCGCGTAGCTCTTCTCGGAGACCACGGGCTTGATCAGCAGGTCACGGGGGTCCGTGAAGGTCTTGCTGGTGGTCACGGTCTGCTCGGCCATCAGGCGTCGCTCCCTTCCAGCTCGGCCTCGTCCGCGGCACCGGAACCGGTGAAGCGGTCGAACGCGCCCTTGGTGAAGACCACGTCGTCCGAGACGAGCACGTCGTACGTGTTCAGCTGGCCGGCCTCCAGGATGTGCACCTGGGGCAGGTTGCGGGCGGACAGCCAGGCGGCCTCGTCCGAGCGCTCGATGACCAGCAGCACGTTCTTGCGCTCACTGATCTTGCCGAGCAGCGTGCGGGCGGCCTTGGTGGACGGCGCCTCGCCCTCGACCACGCCGGTGACGACGTGGATGCGGTTGTGCTGCGCCCGGTCCGACAGGGCCCCGCGCAGCGCGGCCTTGATCATCTTCTTGGGCGTGCGCTGCGAGTAGTCGCGCGGCACGGGGCCGTGGACGACGCCACCGCCGGCGAACTGCGGCGCCCGGGTCGAGCCCTGACGGGCGCGGCCGGTGCCCTTCTGCCGGTACGGCTTCTTGCCACCACCGCGGACCTCGCCACGCGTCTTGACCTTGTGCGTGCCCTGACGGGCGGCGGCCAGCTGCGCGACGACGACCTGGTGGATCAGCGGGATGCTGATCTTCGCCTCGAAGATCTCGGCCGGGAGCTCGACGGTCCCGGCGGTGTCGCCGGACGGCGACAGAATGTCAATGGTGCTCATATCCTCAGGCCCCCTTGGCCGCGGTGCGGACCAGGACGAGGCCGCCGTTCGGACCAGGAACCGCGCCCTTGATCAGGAGCAGGCCCTTCTCCGCGTCAACGGCGTGGACGGTCAGGTTCTGGGTGGTGACCCGCTCGTTGCCCATGCGGCCCGCCATGCGCAGGCCCTTGAACACGCGGCCCGGGGTGGCGCAGCCGCCGATGGAGCCCGGGGAGCGGTGCTTGCGCTGCACACCGTGGCCGGCGCCGAGGCCCTTGAAGTTGTGGCGCTTCATGACACCGGCGAAGCCCTTGCCCTTGCTCTTGCCGGTCACGTCGACCTTGACCCCGGCCTCGAACACGGAGGCGGTGATCTCCTGGCCGAGCGTGTACTCGGCGGCGTCGGACGTGCGCAGCTCCACGAGGTGGCGGCGCGGGGTGACGTCCGCCTTGGCGAAGTGGCCCTTGAGCGGCTTGTTCACCTTGCGCGGGTCGATCTCGCCGAAGGCGATCTGCACCGACTCGTAGCCGTCGGCGTCATTGGTGCGGACCTGGGTCACGACGTTCGGACCGGCCTTGACGACGGTCACCGGGACGACACGGTTGTTCTCGTCCCAGACCTGGGTCATGCCGAGCTTCTCGCCCAGGATGCCCTTGATCTGCTTGGTCATCTTCTCCGCGCCTCTCAGAGCTTGATCTCGATGTCGACGCCGGCCGGCAGGTCCAGGCGCATCAACGAGTCAACGGTCTTGGGCGTCGGGTCGAGGATGTCGATCAGGCGCTTGTGCGTGCGCATCTCGAAGTGCTCGCGCGAGTCCTTGTACTTGTGCGGCGACTTGATGACGCAGTACACGTTCTTCTCAGTGGGCAGCGGCACCGGGCCCGCGACCTGCGCACCGGTACGGGTCACCGTCTCGACGATCTTCTTCGCCGAGGAGTCGATGACCTCGTGGTCGTAGGCCTTGAGCCGAATGCGGATCTTCTGTCCCGCCATGGCTACTCCGTAGTCCTTGTCTCTTCTCAGCTCTGGCATCCGCCTGCTCCGACCCACGCGGTCGGGCGTGTCGCGCCCCTCGCACATGGTTTTCCGCAAGCGGAATCCCTGCTCAAGGGGTTTGCGTGGGAGAAGTCACCCACCGGATGCCTGGTCTGCCCCGCACTGACACTTCCCGGAAGATTCCCGTACGTCCGCCCCAGCGCTGCCACCTGGGCAGTTGGAGCGACGAGTACCGTGGGACTCGCTTCCGGTCCCCCCGACGGGAGGCGCGCAGCATCGGCGCTCGACCGAGCAACTTGAGTAGTCTGCCATACGCCCCACAAGGGGCGCCAATCGAGCCGGGTAGCTTACCCCTCGGTGACAGGTGCGCAAACGCGGGTGCCCGGCACCCCCGGAAAACGCGTCGCCGGCACGCGGACCGCGGCCGTAGGGTCGGCGGGTCCACCCGTGCCGTACCGGAGGAAAGCGCCCGTGCCCCAGGTCATCGTGCTCAACGGCGGATCCAGCTCCGGCAAGTCCAGTATCGCCCGGTGCCTCCAGGAGATCCTCCCCGAGGCATGGCTGAGCGTGAGCGTCGACACGTTCGTGGACGCGCTGCCGCCCCGGCTCCGGGAGGGCGGCGAGGGCCTGGTCATCGGCCCCGGCGGCGAGGTGACCACCGGACCCGCGTTCGACGAGCTGGACGCCGCCTGGCTCGCCGGGATCGCCGCGACGGCGCGGGCGGGCGCGCACGTCGTCGTCGACGACGTCTTCCTCGGCGGCCCCCGCTCCCGCGCCCGCTGGTCACGCGCCCTCACCGGCCTCGACGTCCTGTGGGTCGGCGTCCGCTGCGCCCCCGAGGCCGCCACCGCCCGCGAGGCCGCCCGCGGCGACCGCACGCCGGGGATGGCCGCCAAGCAGGCCGCCCTCGTCCACGAGGGCGTCCCCTACGACCTGGAGGTCGACACGACCTCCACCTCCGCGGCCGACTGCGCCCGCGCCGTCGCGGAGTACGCGGCCGGGCGCGGAGCGTAAGGAGAACGCATGCCACGCAGCAGCCGCAGGGCCCGCCGCCTGCTGGTCGGCGAGGCGGCGTACCGCTGGTCGGTACGGCACCGGCACCACGTCCCGGACGGGGGCGGCTACCAGCACTGCACGGAGGTCGTCACGCTGCGCCGCGACGGCGCCCGCGGCGCGGTACGCGTCAGCTTCACCGGCGGCCCCGGCCGCGCCGTCCCCGACGGCATCCTGCACTCCGGCGCCGTCGGCACGGACGAGGGCTACCTCAACCTCCACGAACCCGGCACCGCCCGCGCCCTCCTCGACGAGGCCCTCGCCCGCGGCTGGGACCCCGACACCCCCTCCCCGCTGCTCCTCGACGGCTGGACCCTCTTCTCCGCCGTCCGCGCCCGCACCGCGTGAGGGCGACCGTTTCGTTCAAGCCGGACGCGGGCGGCCCGCACTAGCGTCGCCGCCATGAGCAGCCCTTCGCACGAGTCCCGCCATCTCGCCGTCCGCATCGCCCGCCCCGCCGCCGACGTCTACGCGTACGCCGCCGACCCCACCCATCTGCCCGCCTGGGCGCACGGCCTCAGCGGCGCGATCCGGCAGGAGGGCGAGGTGTGGATCGCGGACTCCCCCCTGGGCCGGGTGACCGTCGTCTTCGCCCCGCCCAACGAGTTCGGCGTCCTCGACCACGACGTCACCCTCCCCACCGGCGAGACCGTCCACAACCCCGTCCGCGTCCTCCCCGACGGCGACTCCGCGAGCGAGGTCGTCTTCACCCTCCGCCGCCTGCCCGGCACGACGGAAGCCGACTTCGCGACGGACGCGGCCACCGTGACCGCGGACCTGGAGAGGCTGCGGGGGCTGCTGGAGGCGAACTGAGCGGTTGCCGTGCGGAGTTGGCGGAAATCGCGGCTCTGGCGGCGCGGGAAGGGCCCTTCCCGGGGCTGGGCCGGGGCACCGGGCGGGTGCCGGGCCGGGGGTGGACGGAGGCGGCCGGGGTGGCCGCGGGAGGCCCGCCGTGAGGCGCTCAGGACGTTGCCACACCCGGCCTGACCTGGCGTTTTCCCAGAATCCCCCTACGCTGGCGGAGCTGCTGCGGAACCGGTCCGAGGGGGATTTCATGGGTGACGACGGCATGACGTACGACGCGAGCCACATCACGGTCCTGGAGGGCGCCGAGGCCGTTCGCAAGCGGCCCGGGATGTACATCGGGAGCACGGGCCCGCGAGGCCTGCACCACATGGTCACCGGCGTCGTCGAGTGGGCCGCGGACGTGGTCCTGGCCGCCCCCGACGCCGGGAGCCGCAGGCACATCGCGGTGACGCTGGCGCCGGACGGCGGTGTGCGGGTCACCGACGACGGGCCGGGCGTACCGTTCGCGGCGCAGGAGGCACCGGGGGCGCCCGGTGTGCCGCCGCTGGACGAGCAGTTGAGCCGGTTCGGCCCCGGGCCGCGCCGGAGGGCCTTTCTTCTGAACGGATGGGAGCTGATGACCGCCTGCGCCCTCTCCACCCGGCTCACCGCCGAGGTCCGCCGTGAGGGCGTCCGGCGCGTCCAGAACTACATCCGCGGCACGGCGACCGCACCGCCCGCCGACGCCGGCCCCGCGGCGGACAGCGGCACCGCGATCACCTTCCACCCCGACCCCGAGATCTTCACGACGGTCGAGGTGGACCGCACTGTCCTCGCCGACCGCCTCCGCGAGCTCGCGTTCCTCACGCCGGGCCTGACGCTCACCCTCACCGACGAGCGCCCGCCGGGCCCTCCCCGTACCGCCCGCTTCCATTCCCCCGCAGGCGTGGCCGGCCTCCTCGCGCACCTGGACGGGCCGGTGGCCGGGGCCACGGAGGTCGTCACCGTCTCCGTCACGACGACGCGCGGCGCCCTCGACGCGGCCCTGCGCCGACGCGGCCCGGCCGAGGGCCCGCCGGTGATCCGGTCGTACGCGAACTGCTTCCCCACCGCCGAGGGCGGTGTGCACGTCGAGGGCCTGCGCGACGGTCTGACCGCCGCGCTCGCCGGGTACGCCCGCGCGCACGGGCTGCCCGAGCCCGACGCCGAGGGCGCGTGCGCGGGACTGACGGCGGTGGTGTCGGTGAGGCTGGACGCCCCCTCGTTCGAGGGCTCGACCCACGGCCGGCTCGGCAACACCGAGGTGCGGCCGTGGGTCGCCGCAGCCGTGCGGGAGCACGTCGGCGCGTGGTTGGACGCGCACCCGGAGCAGGCGGCGGGGCTGCTCGGCGGGTAGCACGGCGGCGGGGCGGACCGCCCCCGTGTCCCGGCACGGCGGGAATTCCCCTCGCCGCTGCCCGTGCCAGGTGGCTAGGGTCGGGCGATGCGGATACTCCATCTCTCCGACACCCACCTGGACCGGCGCGGGGGGCCCGACGGCGACGGGGCCGACGGGACGGCCGCGTTGCGGCTGCTGCTCGCCGGGCTGGAGCACCTGGGCGCGCTCGGGGCGGTCGTCGTCACCGGTGACGTCGCGGACGACGGGTCGCGCGAGGCGTACGCGCGGACGCGTGAGCTGCTCGGCGCGTACGCGGAGCAGCGCGGGGCGCGTGTCCTCTATACGACTGGCAACCACGACGACCGTGCCGCCTTCGCCGAAGTGCTCGGCAGCGGGCACGCCGAGCCGGACGCGGTGTACGACGGCCCGGCGGGCGAGCGCGCGGCCGCGACCACCGTGGACGGGCACCGGCTCGTCACCCTCGACTCGCTCGTCCCCGGCAAGGGGTACGGTCACCTGTCGGCGGGGCAGCTCGGCTGGCTGCGCGGCCTGCTGGCCGAGCCCGCGCCGCACGGCACGGTGCTGGCCTTCCACCACCCGCCGCTCGCGCTGCCCGGCGTGGAGGTCCAGCGGGTCTTCGGCCTGGACAACGCCGGGGAGCTGGCGGCGGCGATCGACGGGACGGACGTCCGCCTCGTCCTGTGCGGCCACTTCCATCTCCAGCTCACGGGCCGCCTCGCGCAGGCGACCGTATGGGTCACGCCCGGCGTCGTGACCCGCATCGACCTGACGGCCCCGCCCGGGACCGAGCGCGCGGTGCACGGCCCGTCCGCGACCCTGGTCGACCTCACCGCCGATTACGGCCCGCTCCTGCACACCCTGCACGCGCGCGACCCGCGCATGGGCACGACCGTCTACGAGGCCGACGCCCCCGAGATGAGCGAGGTCATCGCCCGTCTCGGGCCGTGACCCGGCGGGGCCGCAGCCGTACGAACGTGGCGGCGGCCTGCACGGCGAGCGCGATCGGCACCGCGAGCAGCACGTCCCACGGCACCGCGCCGAGAGCGGCGAGCAGGCTCAGCAGCGGGAGGGTCAGGAGCAGCGGGAGCGTCCGGGCGACGACGGTACGGGCACGGGCGGTGCGGTTCACTGCGGGTCTCCTTCGGTGGCGGTGTCGGTGGCGGTGTCGGTGGCGGCCGGGTCCGGGTCCGGCCTCGTGCGGGCCGCGTCGAGGTAGTCGGCGAGGGCGCGCCACTCGTCCGCCGGCGCGGCGGGCTCGCCGGACATCGCCGCGGGGTCGTCCCGCCAGGCCGCCCGCACGCCCGCGGAGATCCGGGTGTCGCCGCCGGTGAAGAGCGTGCTCAGCTCGTCCATGCGGGCCGCGATCCGCCGCACGCGCGGGTCCTGCGGCGGGACGCCGCCCGTCCGGAGCCTGTCGGCGCGCCGGTAGAGCTCGGGCCATTCGACGTCGCGCAGGTAGTGCGCGGCGGGGCCGAGGCCGGCCGCCCGCGCCCGCAGCACGCGCTCCTGGTCGGCGTCCAGGTGCCGGGCCAGGACCTCGCGCCCCTCGGGCCCGGTCCCGCCGAGCGCCCGCAGCGCCCCGAGCAGGTCGGCGGCGTCGGGCTCGCGGTCGGCGGCCAGCTCGTCCCGCAGCCGTACCAGCCGTTCCCGCAGCGCCCCGAGCGCGGCGATCTCCGCGTCCACCCCGGCGAGGTGGTCCCGGACGAGCCGCGCCGGGTCCGGCCCGGCGTCCAGGCAGACCGCGATCGTCTCCAGCCCCAGCCCGAGGCTGCGCAGCGCCAGCACCAGGTAGAGCCGCCCGAGGTCGTCCTCGGTGTACTCCCGGTGCCCGCCCGCGCTCCGGGAGGAGGGGCTGAGCAGCCCGATCTCGTCCCAGTGGTGCAGCGTCCTGACGGTGAGGCCGCTGGCCTCGGCCAGTCGCCCCACCTTCCACGTCGCCGTCCGGTCGTCGTCCCCGTTCGTCCGCATGCCCCCACTGTGGCCCCTCACGCGACGTGAGGTTCAAGGCCGCCCGGTGGCGGCGGCGACGACCTCGGTGAGCGAGCCGAAGGACGGGCCCGGCCAGTCGTCCTCGCGGGCGTGGGCGTCGTTGGACGCCCAGTCGTCGGCCCGCAGCATCACGGCCGTCATGCCCTGGGCCGTCGCACCGGTCAGCTCGCTGCCGCCGCCGTCGCCGACGTAGAGGCAGTCGGCGGGCGCGGTGTCCAGCGCCGCGGCGATCCGCCGGAAGAGTTCGGGGGCGGGCTTGCGGTGGCCCTCGGTGCAGGAGAGCACGGCGGCGTCGACGAGCCCGGCGAGCGGCAGATCGGCCCAGCAGTCGGCGAGTTCGACGGTGCAGTCGCTGAGCACGCCGACCCGGACGCCCGCGCCGCGCAGCCGCTCCAGCGTGCCGACCGCGTCCGGGCGCAGCACGAACAGCTCCCGCTGGCAGGCGAGCCTGACGGCGGCGGCCGCCGCGACCGCCTCCTCGCCCGGTTCGACCCCGCAGCGCCGGGCGAGGGTACGGATCGTGTCGGGCAGGTCGCCGAGCGCACCCACGGCCCGCTCCGGGAAGGACGCGTTCAGCACCTCCCGCCACTGGTCGGCGGGGATCCCCAGCGGAACCGCGCCGAGCGCCGCGTGCCCGTCCCAGACGGCGGTGGGCGTGCTGGGGGTGAGGGTGCCGTAGAAGTCGAAGATCACGGTGGGGAAGGCCATGCCGGGACGTTACCGGGTGGGTGAACTCCCGTACGCCCAGGGCGGTTCGGCCCCCTCCGGGCGGGGGGGCGCCCGGAGGGGGCGGGGCCGCAGGGGTCAGTGGCGCGACCGGCGCCAGGCCGCGTACCCGCGGATCACCTGGATCACGAAGAGCAGCAGCGCGATCCCGGCGAGTATCTCCAGGAACCACTTGTGGTCGGTGATGGAGTCCGACGCCCACCACGCCAGCAGGGCCGACGTGATCAGGTAGAGGGGCGCGAGGATGAGCGCCATCCGCAGCCGGGGGTCGCGGCGGCGGGCGTGGGCCGGTCCGCGCGACGACCGCTCGGTGTCCTCCGCCGGGGGCTTGTGCATCGTGGTCACGGCAGCCTCCTTCGCTCCTGGCGCCGACGCCCGTGGCGCCGAAAAATCGCCACCAAAGCCACAATCGTCGGATAACCGGAACGACGGCCCGCAAACCGCGACGCCCTCCTGGGATCCGGGGACGTGAGGGGCTCCTACGACCTCTTCCTCGCCGTGGACCTGCGGCCCGACCTCCCGGGGCCGGCGCTCCGCGAGCTGCGCCGGCTGCTCGACGAGGGCGGCGAGGACGGCGAGGAGATCCCCGCGGAGCAGCCGGCCTCCGCGGACTGGAAGGGCTTCGGCGGCGCCTGGAGCGCCCTCGACGGCGGCGCGGCCTCCCACGCCTTCGCCGGCGCCGACGTATCCGCCCTGATCAGGGCGGTGGACCGGCCCGCTCTCGACGGCAGCGCGCCCTGGGCCCTGACCGTGCGGCCGTCCGCGCGGCGGGCGCCGTGACCCGGGTGCCCTGGTAGCGGCCGGGCGGCCCGGCGGCCCGGCGGGGTCAGGTGCCGGAGACCTTCGTGCAGGTGAGGGTGCCGTCGAGGGTGATCGAGCCGCCGGAGGCGTCCGCGGCGCCGAGTTCGGTGCCGGAGACCTTGACGGTGTAGGTGCCGCCCTGCTCGGAGGTGGAGATGCCGTCGGCGCCGAGCTTGACGAAGGTCTTCTTCTCGGGGGTGACGAGGGTCGCCATCGCCTGGTCGCCGATCGTGGCGACGAACGACGGCGTCGCGGAGTCGCCGCTGTCGGGAGCGGGGGCGGTGACGGCGACGACCTTGCCGCCCGCGGTCGCGCAGGCCACGCTCATGGTGACGTCGAAGCCGCCGGAGGCGGAGCCGGTCCAGTCGAGGCGGCCGTGGGTGCCGCCGCCGGACGACGCACCGGACGTGGCGGCGGGCGCGGTGGCCGACGGCTTGCCGTCGTCAGCCTTGTGGTCCTTCGACGACGAGCAGGCGCCCAGCGCGGCGACCGCCGCCGCCGGAAGCACTACGGCTGCCAACACCCTTGCGGTACGCGGCACTTGTCCCCCTTGGTACGTAAGCCATGTCGCGTGCAGCGGAAGGCTATCCGAGCGCGTCGCCGTCCGGCTCGGCCACGCGCCGGGCCTGCGGCTACTGTGACCAGCACCACCGGGGCGCGGGCCCCGTCAGAAGGGGAGCCACCTCGTGAACAGTGACCCTGACCTCGTCGCGCCGCGTCCGGCGGACACCCGGCCCTTCCGCCTCATCGTCACCGGTGGCGGCACCGGCGGGCACACGTACCCCGCGCTCACCGCGATCCGCACGCTGCGGGCCCGACTCGCGGACGAGGGGCGCGCGTTGGAGGTGCTGTGGGTCGGCACCGCGGACAGCCTGGAGGAGCGGGTCGCGACCGGCGAGGCGATCCCCTTCCGGACGGTCGCGACCGGCAAGGTGCGCCGCTCGGCGAATCCCCTGATGCTGCTGTCGCCCGCGAACCTGCGGGACATGACACGCGTGCCGCTCGGCGTGCTCCAGGCCCGCCGCGTGGTCGCCGGCTTCCGGCCGGACGTGGTGCTCGCGACGGGCGGCTACGTGGCGGTGCCGCTCGGGCTCGCCGCGAAGGCCAACGGGCGGCCGCTGGTGGTGCACGAGCAGACCGTACGGCTGGGGCTCGCCAACCGGCTGCTGGCGCGGGTGGCGACGGCCTTCGCGGTGTCGTCGGAGTCGACGCTGCCGCTGCTGCCGCGCCGGGCCCGCGCGTCCGCGGCCGTCACCGGCAACCCGGTACGCCCCGAGGTCCTCGCCGGGCGCGCCGACAAGGCCGTCGAGTCGCTGGGGCTCGGCGGCTTCGACCGCGCGCTGCCGACCGTCTACGTCACGGGCGGCGCGCAGGGCTCGCAGCAGATCAACGACGTGATCGTGACCGTCCTGCCGTGGCTGCTGGCCCAGGCGAACGTCATCCACCAGTGTGGGCCGGGCAACTTCGCCTCGCTGCGCTCCACCGCGGCGCTGCTGCCGCGGGAGTTGGCGGGACGGTATCTGCTGACGCCGTACGTGAGCGCGGAGTTGCCGGACGTGCTGGCCCTCGCGGACGTGGTGATCTCGCGCAGCGGCGCGGGCACGCTCGCCGAACTCACCGCGCTGGGCAAGCCCTCCGTGCTGGTGCCGCTGGCCTCCTCGGCGGGCAACGAGCAGGTCCACAACGCCCAGCACCTCGCGGACGCGGGCGCGGCGGTGGCCCTCGTCCACACCGTGACCCCGGACACGCTCTCGGCGGCGGTGGCCCCGCTGCTGGCCGACCCCGCCCGCCGCGCGGCGATGGCGGAAGCGGCGCGGACCCACGGCCGCCCGGACGCGGCGGACCGCCTGGTGGACACCCTCCTGACCGCCGCCGCCCCGCCCCCGGCCGCCCCCGAGCCCACCCCGACACCCCCGCCGCTCCCCCCGACCCCGCCGCTGCCCGCAGCCCCGCCCCAGCCCCCGACCCCGCCGGAGAAGCCCGCAGCGGACAAGCCCGCCCGGGAAGAGCCCGTTCGGGAAGAGCCCGCGGCGGAGGAGCTCGCGGCGGAGGAATGAGAGAGGGCGCGGACACCGGGGCACGTCTGTGGCCCCCCGCCAGCGTGAAGAGCACGGGTCCACGGAGCGAAAGGAGCGGATGCCATGACCATCGCCCCCGGTGACGCACGGCGTGACGCGCTCCCGTACCTGGCCATGCGGGACATCGTCGAGCAGATGCGGCACGCCGTGCCGGGCAAGCTGGAGATCACCAAGGAAGGCATCGTCCACGACACGATGTCCCCCGGCGGCCCGCACGAGCTGACCGCCGCACGCGTCAGCCGCAGGCTGGAGAAAGTCATGCCGGAGGGCCTGCTCGCGCACACCGGCACGCCGGACGTGGAGGACGTCCACGAGGGCGTCATGCGGCACCCGGACGTCATGGTCATCGCCGAGGCGGACATGGAGGTCGAAGGCTCCTTCGACCCCGGCACCCTGCTGGCGGCCATCGAGGTCGTGTCGCGGTCGAACCCGGACAACGACTGGGTCGGCAAGATGCGCGACTACCCGCTCCTCGGCATCCCCGTCTACGTCCTCTTCGACCCCCGCACCGGCGAGGGCGCCGTCCTGAGCGACATCCGCCCGACGCCGAACGGCCCGCGCTACGCGACGCGCACCGACTTCGTCTACGGCGAGGACGTGACGATCGGCGAATGGACGATCTCCACGGAGAACCTCCCGCGCTACTCCTGACGCGGGCGCCGAAGCGGTAGAACACTGCCATGGTCAGCTTCGAGATCACACCGATCGGGACGGTCCGCAACGACCGGACGGATGTCCAGGACACCGACAACTGGGGGGCCGTGCGGAGCGTCATCACCGTGGACGAGCGGTTCGGAGAGGCGTGCCTCCAGGGGATGGAGGGCTTCTCGCACGTCGAGGTCCTGTTCGTCTTCGACCGGTTCGAGGAGAAGGACGACTACCGCGAGCCGCTGCCGTACCGCGGGCGGGCGGATCTGCCGCCGATGGGGATCTTCGCCGGGCGCGGGCCGCGCAGGCCGAACCGGATCGGGGTGACGTGCTGCGCCGTCGAGTCCGTGCGGGGACGGGAGTTGACGGTCGTGGGGCTCGACGCGGTGTCGGGCACGCCGGTGATCGATCTGAAGCCGGTGATGGAGGAGTTCCGCGTGCTGGACGTCACGCAGCCGGAGTGGGTGAGCCGCATGATGGCGGACTACTTCACGCCGTAGCCTGACCGCCATGGCGACGGGGCGCGGGGACGGCGACGGTACGGCCGAGGTACTGGCCGGGGGGATGGCCAACGCCGGGGCGGTCTTCCGGCACGGGGACGTCGTCGACCGGCCCGCCCCGCGGACCGCCCGCGCCCTGCACGCACATCTGCGGGCGCTGCGCGAGCACGGCTTCACGGGGGCGCCGACTCCCGTACGCGGCCCGGCGGAAGGGCGTGAGCAGCTGAGCTTCCTGCCCGGCGACGTGGCGCTGCCGCCCTTCCCCGCGTGGGTGATGACGGACGACGCCCTCGCGTCGGTGGGGCGGCTGCTGCGCGATCTCCACGACGCGGCCGCGCTGATCCCCGTGGACCCCGGCGCCGACTGGCCGCACGACCTCGCCGACCCGGCGGGCGGCCCGCTGCTGTGCCACAACGACATCTGCCCGGAGAACGTCGTCTTCCGCGACGGCCGCGCCGTGGCGTTCATCGACTTCGACCTCGCCGCGCCCGGCCGCCCGCTCTGGGACGTCGCCATGGCCGCCCGCTACTGGGCACCCGTGCTCGACCCGGCGACCGCCGCGGACCAATACCCCACCGCCCCGGACCCGTTCACCCGCCTCCGCGTCCTCGCCGACAGCTACGGCCTGTCCGGCGCCGACCGCGCCGCCCTCCCTGCCACCGTCGAGGAGGCGACAGCCGCGGGCCGCGCCTTCGTCACCGCCCGCCTCGCCTCGGGCGACCCGACATACGTCCGCGCGCACGCCGAACGGGGCGGCTGGGAGCGCTGGGACCGTCTCCAGTCCTGGCAGACCGCCCACCGCGACCGCTTCACGGCGGCCCTGACGGAGGGGACGGCGGGGACGGCGTGAGCGAAGGGACCCCGTTCGGGACGCGGTTGGGGCTGCTGCTCGGCCATCGCGGCCTGCCCGCCTCGGAGTTGGCGTCGCGCACCGGGCCGGACGCGGACGCCCTCCGTGCCGTCCGCTCCGGCGAGGCTCCCGCCGCGGACCTGCTCCGGCGGCTCGCGCCCGCGCTGGGCCTGCACACCGTCGACCTCTTCGTCCTCGCGGACCTGGACGTCCCGCCGGATCTGGAACCGCGGCACCCCGACGCGGAGGGGGAGGTGGGCAGCGTCGTCACGCACGCGGTACGGCTTCCGCCGACGGAACAGCGCCGACTGCTGGCGCACATGCGCGCGTTGCCCGACGAGGAGGCGAGCGGCGCCCCGTTCGGTCGGCCGACGGACGACGGTTACCGCCACACTCCGGGCGGCCGTATCGTCCGTATGCTCCGGCACCGCAACCTGAGCTGGTCGGGCATCGCCCACGTCCTCGGCGCCTGCACACCCACGTATCTGTCGGCCGCGACCTACCATGCGATCCGCACCGAGCGGACGGAGCTGACGCCCCGGCTCGTCACCGACTTCGGCACCGTCCTGGGCATCGACGCCCACGAGTTGGCCCTGCTGACCGGCGGACCGCGTCCGGGACCGTCCTCCGCCGGCCCCGCGGAAGGGGAGGAGGCCGCGGTGCTGTGGGCCGCCCGACGCCTGTCGGCAGCGCAACTCGCGCCGCTGCGCACCACGTTGAGGGCGCAGCGGCAGGGCGGGGGCGGGCGCTAGGGTCGGGGGCGCCGGAGAGGGCACGAGAGGAGCCGCACATGCGTCCGCCGCACGAGCTGAACAGCGTCCGGTGGCAGGACCTCGCTCACGCGTACGGCTCCGCCGGGGATCTGCCGGGACGGCTGCGGGGGCTGTACGGAGACGAGAACGCCGTCGGCGAGGCACTGTTCGAGCTGGAAGGCGTCTTCCGGGGCGACCCGCGGGTCCATGCGGCGGCCGCAGCCGAGAGCGTGCCCTTCCTCGCGCACGCCGCCCTCAACGCGCCGACCCGCCGGCGGGACGACGTCCTGATGCTGCTGGCCCTCTTCGCCGAACGGGACGAGGGCGCCGCCGCACGGGAGGCGGTCGCCCGCGAGGTCGCCGGGCTGCTGCCGTGCCTGCGCGAAGCCTCCCCCGACGTCCGCCGGGCGGCTTTGCGGGTGGGCGCGGCGGCGGCGGATCTGCTGGAGCCCGCCGTACGGGAGGCGGTGCTCGCCGCGGCCGACGCGCTGTACGCGGACGACCCCGTGGTGGCGGTCCGCGCCGACGCGATGGCGCTGCGCGTGCTGCTGGGCCGCACCGACGCCCTGCCGCTGGACAGCCCGCTGCCCCCGATACGCCTGGCCGCGGCCCTCCTGACGGCCCACGTCTCGGGCCCGCCGTACGCCCCGGAGGTGGTGCGGATCCTCTCCGAGGCCGAGGCCGAGGCCGAGGCCGAGGCCGAGGCCGAGGAGGAAGAGGAAGAGGAGGAGGCGGAGCCAGACGAGGACGAGGACGAGGGGTACGACGAGAGCGCCGAGGCCGACCTGTGGGCGGCAGCCACGGCCGGGCCGTCCGCCGACCCCGACTTCCACCCCGCACCGTACGAGCACCACGGCCCCGGCCCCCGCACGGGCGACCTCCCCTGGCCCGGCACCAACCTGCCCGGCACGCAGGTCAGTTCCGTCAGCACCGTCCTCGTGGCGGACCCGGACGCCGCCTTGCGGGTCGCGGCGGGGTGGATCGCGGACGGTGACGTGGAGCGGCGCGGCACGACGCTCGGCGAGAACGTCCTCCTCCGGTGGCGGGACCACGAGCCCGCCTTCCTCGTGCTCGCCCTCGACGCGCTGCCGCTCGCGCGGTTCCCCGGTGAGCTGGCGGTGCGGATCGGGGTGATCAGCCGGTGGGTCGGGCTGGACCCCTTCCCCGACGCACGGCTGCGCGACACCCTCCACGCCCACGCGTCCGGCACCGAGGAGCAGCCCGCGAAGGAAGCGCTGCTCGCCCTCGTCCGCGCCGGTGACCCGCGCGCCCTCGACCTGCTCCCGGACCTGTCGTACCCCGGGGCGCTGCGGGCGGCGGCCGTGCACTTCCCGGCGCAGTCCGCGCGGCTCGTCCCGTTGCTGCGGCGGGAGCTGGCGGCGCCGAAGCTCTGGGGCGGCGACGCCCTCACCCTCGTCGAGGCGCTGGCCGCGCTCGGCCCCGCGGCGGTACGCGAGGCGCAGGAGGAGCTGACGGAGTGCCTGCGCGCGGATCGCGCCGGGCTCACGGCGGGGCGGGCCCTGGGCACCGCGGGTGTGAGCTCGCCGGAGATCCTGGGCCTGCTGCGGATGGCCCTGCACCACCGCGACACCACCGTGCGGGCAGGTGCGTCCGTGGCCTACTCCCAGCTCACCGGCGAGCCCACCGCCGCGGTGAACGTCCTGGCCCCGCTGCTGGCCTCCCCCGGTGAGGCCGCCCGGCACCTGCCGCTGCTCCGGTCGCTGGGCCCGGCGGCGTCCCGGCTGCTCCCCCGGGTGGAGTCCCTGCTGACGAGCAGCTACGAGCCGACACGCGTCGCCGCGGCCGAGGCCGCCTTCTGGCTCACGGGCGACCCGGCCCGCGCGACCCCCGTCCTGGCGGCGTCCGTCGCCCCCACCCCGGAAGGTCTCAAGGCCCTCACGGCGCTCGCCGAGATGGGCACCGTCCCGCCGGGGCTGCGCGCCGATCTGGAGGAGTTCGCCACCTCCCCGCACCGCCTTCTGGGCCCGTCCACGGTGGAGGGGCCCCACCCGGACCTCCGGCTGCGCGAGCTGTCGCGCCGGTTGCTGGCGGCTAGCTGACCGGCAGCGCCTGCCGGATCCCGGCGGCGGCGAGGCCGTGCGGGGCGAACGTGGCCGCGGCGACGCGCAGTTCGGGCGTGAGGGCGGACCAGATGTCGTCCAGGAGTTCCGCGCGGTCCGCGGCGGTGGTGCGGGTCTGGGTGAAGGGCGCGCCGGTCGCGACGGTCACGCCGTCGGAGAGGTAGGTCGTCATGAGGACGCCCTCGCCGGGCTCCAGCGCGCCCACCCGCAGGGTCAGCCGGTCGGTGGCCGTACGCGCCGCGCCGCTGTGGCGCGCGGCGCCGAACCAGACGGGGGCGGCGGATCCGGCGGACGCCACGACGGTCAGGCGCCGGGTGAGGATCGGCGGGTCGGGCTCGTAGTCCAGACCGTCCAGTGCCTCCGCGGGGGCCTGCCCGGCGGCGAGCCGCCCGGCGACGGTCGCGACCTGCTCCCCGTTGCCGAAGACCAGCCACTCCCCGCTCTGCCGGGCGGCGGTGTAGTGCCGCAGCGCGTCGTGCGCCCGGTCGTCGGCAGGTCCGACGATCAGCTCGTCGTCCGTCGTGAGCCGTAGCGTCCGCCCGCGCGAGGCCGCCGTCCGCCCGGTCAGGAAGTACCCGCCGCAGACCTCCCCGTCCGCGGTCCGGCACCACAGCACTCCCCGCCCCGGATACCGGTTCCCCCGCAGCACATCTCCCAGTGACCCGCTCACCGCATCCACCCTCAGCAGTCGGAACGAAGAGCCCAGGCTATCGAGGCGTCAGGGTCCGGCCGAGCCGCTAGAAACCCGCCCCCCGCAGCGCCGCGACGACCTCGGCCGGGGCCTCCAGCGGGACGAGGTGACCAGCGGCCGGGAAGGAGGTGAGGGTCGCGGTGGGGATCGCGGCGGCGTAGCGGTGGGCCATCGCCACGAAGTCGGGGGTGTCGAGGGCTCCGGTGCCGATCAGGGTGGGGGCGGCGAGGGCCGTGACGGGCAGGGAGGTGCCCGGCCGGGAGTGCGCCTCGACCGCGGGCTGGTGGGCCAGGGCGGTACGGAGGGGGGTGCGGACGCGTGCGGTGCGGGCGGGCGGGACGGCGGACCAGGGGCGGGCGGGGCCGCGCAGCCACATGTCGAGGTTGAGCTCGACCGCCGCGTCCAGGTCGCCTGCCGCGAGCGCCGCGCCCTCCGCCGCGTCGTAGGCGCGCAGTTCGGGCGAGCGGTCGAAGCCGGGCCAGGGCGGGGAGAACGCGGCGAGGGCGCTCACCCGCTCCGGGTGCGTCAGCGTGAACTCGATCGCGATCCGCCCTCCCCACGACACGCCCGCGAGCCTCACCCGCGCGAGCCCCAGATGGTCGAGCAGCGCGGTGAGGTCGGCGACCTCCTCGAAGGGTCCTTCGGGCGGCGGGGACTGGCCGAAGCCGCGCAGGTCGTAGCGGACGACCGAGCGGTCCGCGGCCAGCGCGGGCGCGACCTCGTCCCACACGTGGTGGTCGGTCAGCCCGTCGTGGACGAGGACGACGGGCGGGGCGGCGGACTCCCGGCCCTCGACGACATAGCGGAGGGCGCCCTCTTCGGGCGGCAGGCTGAGCATGCCGGGATGCTGCCAGCCGGGCACGCCGCCCGCCACCGAAAAACGGCCGGGCCGGCCGCCCGCGAGGGTCACTGCGCCGGACGCCCGGGGCGCCCGTCTGCTACTCCACCTCCTGGAGCACGCGCTCGATCTTCGCCATCCGCACCGAGATCTCGGCGAGGCTGCGCTGTGTCGCCTCCTGCGACGCGAGCGACCGCTCGCTGATCTCACGGAAATCCGCCTCCCGGGTCCCCAGCGCCTTCGTGCGCAGGTGCGCGCCGAGCTGCCGGATGACCGTGACGAGCACGGCGCCGAATATCGCGAGGACGACGACCTCTTCGATGAGCCAGTTGGGCATGTGCGTCACGACTCCTTCTGCGCGGCCTCGCCGCGCTCTGCGATCTCCGGGAGCGTCCCGGCCGCGGCCGTCAGCGTCCGCGGGGTGAGGTGCAGGTCGAACGGCGCGACCTCGTAGAACTTCATGGCCTTGCCGTCGTCGGACACCTCGATCCGCGCCGCGACCAGCCCGGCCGTCTCCAGACGCTTGAGGTGCACCTGCAGCAGCGCCCGGCTGATCCCCAGGTCGCGGGCCAGCTGGCTCACATAGGTGGGGCCGGTCGACAGGGCCGCGAGGACGCGCATCCGGTGCGGGCTGGCGAGCGTCGCCAGCACCTTCACCAGGTCCTCGCCCGTCAGTTCCGTGGTTTCCATAAGCTCCTCCTGCACGTGCAAGTAATTATTTGCACGTGCCGACTCTCGCTGTCAACCGCGTGTGCGGCTTGCCGGAGCGGCCGGCGGTCCGCGACCATCGGGCGTCATGGACACCTACACGGGGGACATCCCGGCGGCGGGCCGGTCCGCGAAGTGCAGCAGTTGCGGCGGCACCGCGCTGGAGCCCGGCTTCATCGAGGACTCCGGCGAGGGCTCGCGGGGCTACGCCCGCTGGATCGCCGGCCCGCTGGAACGCGGCATATTCGGCGGCGCGCGGCGCATGGGCAAGCAGCGCTGGCAGATCGAGGCGTTCCGCTGCACGTCCTGCGGCCACCTGGACCTGTTCGCGCACAAGCCGGTGTAGAGGCACCGGGCCGACACGGACACCGGTACGAGCCCGAAAACACGGGTCCGGACACGGGCCCGGACACGGCAATGGGCCGCGGCGAGTGGTCAGTTCGCCGCGGCCCATCACACTTTCCCCCGAGGCACCACCGGGGCAGCGCGCGCCGCCCCGGTGGTGGTCCGGCTACCACCAGGACGAGCAGCGCGCCGTCCCGTCGTTGTTCGCCTGGATGCACACCCGGGTCAGGGCCGGGCTGTTGTCGGGCATGTAGCCGCTCTCCAGCGACTGGCCCGGGCCGACCCAGATACGGGCCTGGAGCCCGTAGAAGTGGCCGGTGTTGCCCTCGGGGGCCCAGTCCATCCAGCCCGAGCAGTCCACGCTGCCGTAGTTGTCCACCAGGTTGCGGACCTGCCAGCCGGTGACGGAGTTGTTCTCGGTCATCATCGTGGCGTGGCAGTTGCCGCTCCAGACGGTGTAGCGCGCCGTCTCGGCGGACGCGACCCCGCTGCCGCCCAGCACCAGCACGCCCGCTCCGGCCACCGCGCCCGCCACCACGGCGGCCTTGCGCGCCAGCGTCGTCGTCTTGCCCATGTCTCCCCGTTTCTCCGGTCCGGCCGCCGGTCGGCCGCCGGCGTCGGACCCGATCCTGTGCGAGGCCGCCAACGCGCCGCCAACAGCCCACCAACGCCCCGCGGGCGGCGTCAGGGCGTGGAGCAGGTGACGGTCGGGGCGGGGGACGGGCTGCTCGTGGCGAGGAAGCCGAAGGTGGTGGACGCGCCCGCGCCGAGCGTGCCGTTCCACGACTCGCTGTGGACGGTGACCGTGCCGCCGGGGCCGGTCGTGAAGACCCCGCTCCAGCCCTGGCTGACGGTGACGCCGGTAAGCGTGACGGTCCAGCTGGTGATCGCGTGCACCGCGGTGACGGTGACGGACGCCTGGTAGCCGCCCTGCCAGGAGTTGCCGACCGTCAGCACGGCGGAGCAGTCACCACCGCCGGTGCCTCCGGTGGAGCCGGTGGAGGTGCCGGTGGTCGTACCGGCGGAGGTCCCGGCCGACGTACCCGTGGACGTCCCCGCCGACGTACCGCCCGACGTGCCGCCGTCCTTCGCCAGCAGGGACGCAAGCGGCGGGTACCAGCGGGCGGCCATCTTCGCGATGCCCGCGTCGTTCGGGTGGACGCCGTCCGCCGTGTCCGTCGCGTCGTCGAAGCCGGTCCACTGGTCGACGACGGTCACGGGCGACCGCGCCGTGCTGATCGACTGGGCCCACGCCGGGATCGCCGCGTCGAAGGCGACGACGCGCTGCGCGCACTCCGCGCAGTTGCTCGGGTTCATCGGCAGGATCTGCGCGACGAGCACCTGCATGTCCGGGTTGCTCGCGCGCATCTGGCCGACCATCGTCGTGAAGGCGGCGAGGATCTGCGCGGGCGGGATGTTGCTCCAGACGTCGTTCGTGCCGAGGTGCATGAGCACGATGTCCGGCGAGGTGGCGGCGAGCCAGGCCGGGAGCTGGTTCTGGTTGGCGATGTTGGTGGCGAGGATGCCGCCGTGGCCCTCGTTGTCGCCGTCGTAGGCGACCCCGCAGCCCTGCGGGGGGAGGGTGCCGACGAAGTCGATGTTGGTGTACCCCGCGGCCTGGAGCTGGTTCCAGAGCAGGGCGCGCCAGCAGCCGGGCGAGCCGGTGATCGAGTCGCCGAGCGGCATGACCTTGACGGGGTTCGCGGCCGCGGCCGCCGGGGCGGCGGTGGTGGGCGCGGAGGCCGACGCCGAGCGGGCGCCGCCGACCGCGGCGAGCGCGCCGAGGGCGAGCAGGAGCAGCGCGAGCAGTAATCTCGGCGCCCGCCACGCGGGCCGGGCGGAGGGGAGTGCGCGGGACATGTCCGGTGTCCTTCCGGGAGGGGGGATCGCGCCCCCGGGACCGTACGTCTATGGGAGCGCTCCCATAGACGTACCGACGCGCCCTCCCGCACGTCAAGACACGTGCGGGAAGCGCCGCACCGCCGCGCCCGGGCCCGCCCGCGCCGCCGGGGTGTCGAACCGCGTCGAACGGCCAGGTGCGCGCGGGGTACGGGCCGCGGCCGCGCGGCACCCCCGTACTAAGGTCGGGCGGACACGAATCACCTCACCCGTACGGAGGCCTCATGCGCGCGACGAGCGGTGGCGGCGGAGCGCTGCTGCGACTGCGGAAGGTCGGCCGGACGTACGGGGAGCGGCTGGCGCTGGAACCGCTGGACCTGGAGGTCGGGCGCGGCGAGTGCGTCGCGCTCTACGGGCGCAACGGCTCCGGCAAGTCCACGCTGCTGCGGATCGCGGCCGGACGGGACACCCCCACCCGTGGGGACGCCTTCTTCGCGGGGCGGACGGTCCGCGAGGACGACCCGGAGGTACGGGCCAGGGTCGCGGTCGTCGGTGACGCCGCCGCCTGCTACCCGGACCTCACCGTGCGCGAGCACCTGGAGCTGGTCACCCTCGCGCACGCCGTGGACGACGCCGACGCCTGGATCGACCAGGTGCTGGCCGACCGCCGCCTCGCCGACCACGCCCGCGCGCTGCCCGGCTCGCTCTCCTCCGGGCAGCTCCAGTCCCTCATGCTGGCCGCCGCACTGGTACGCCCGCGCGAGCTGCTCATCCTCGACGAGCCCGAGCAGCGCCTCGACCCCACCGCCCGCACCCGGCTCGCGGAGCTGCTGGTCGCGGAGAAGGAGGACGGGACCGCCGTGCTGCTCGCGACGCACCAGCCCGACCTCGCCGAGGCCGTCGCCGACCGGCTCATCGCCCTGGAGGACGGCCGCGTCATCGCCGAGGGCCCGCCCGCGGACGTCCTGCGCGAACTGGGCGTCCGGGCATGAGCGAGGAGGCACCCCCCGGCGTGGAAGAGGCCCGGCCGCTCACGCCGGGCGCCCCGGCGGACGGCACCCCGGTGGACGGCCCGTCCTCACCCGGCCCCGAAGCGCCGGACGACCCCGACGACGACGCGCCCTGGTCCGAGGCCGAGGACGACCGGACCGACGAGGTCATGACGTGGCTGCGCGGGCGGCGGCGGGCGCGGCGGCGCGCCAAGGGGCGGGAGCTGGCCGTCGCCGTGTACACCGTCGTGATCGCCCTCGCCGGATACGGCAGCAGCTTCGTCGTGAGCTTCCTGCGCGGGCTCGACGACGGCGGTGCGCACGGGGCCGTCGCCCGGGAGCTGCGGGCGGCGATGCCCGCGCTCGCCGCCTTCGGGGCCGTCGCACTCGGGGTGCTCGCCGCACGGGACGCGCTGTGGCGCGGGCCCGTCGTCGTGCCGGGGCCGACCGCCGGATGGCTGCTGGCGCAGCCGGTACGGCGCGAACGCGTCCTGCGCCCGTGGTTCTGGCTCACCGCGGGGCTCGCCCCGCTGGCAGGGCTGCTGACGGGGCTCGGCTGCGCCGCCGTCCTGGACGTCACCCGGCTCGCCTCCCTCGGTGACGCGCTGCTCGCCGTGCTGCCCGGCGCGGTGTGCCTGCCGCTGCTCGCGGTCGCGCTCGGGATGGCGGTGGAGCGGCGGCCCGTGTGGGGCCGGGCGGTACGGCGCTGGACCGCGCCCGCCGTGCTGCTGCTCGCCGCGCTCGCCGGTCAGGCCGCCCTCGCCGCCAAGGGGCACCGCTCCCCCGCGGTCGAGCAGGCCGAGCTGTGGAGCGGGCCGTGGGGCTGGGCCGGGCAGCCCGTCGTGCACGCCGTCGGGGGACGGGCGCCGGGCTGGCCCGTTGCCGTCGCGCTGCTCGCGGCCGCGACCGCCGCGGCGCTGTCGGCCGCCCACCGGGACGCCGGGCGCGTACCCACCGCCCGGCTGCGGGAGCGGGCCGCGACCGCCGCGGCCGTCTCCGCCGTGGCCTGGTCCCTCGAACTGCGCGCCGCCAAGCTCGCGATCATGGCCGCGGACGGGGGCGGCCCGGCCGTCCGCACGCTGCGGTTCCGCCCGCCGCGCGGCCGCCTCGGACGGCACCTGCTCGTGCCCTGGCGCGACCTGCTGACGCTGCTGCGCACCCCCGGACGGCTCGGCAAGGCCGCCGTCTGGGCCGCCTGCGGGGCGCTCGCCGCGGGCGCCGGGGCGGATCTGGGCGGCGAACGCCGCTGGGTCGGGCTCGTCCTCGGGCTGCTCGCCGGGTACGTGGCCGTGGGGGCGCTCGCGGAGCCCGCGCGGCTGGAGACCGACGACGTACGGCGGGCCGCCTGGGCGCCGTACCGCTTCCGCCGGGTCATGCTGCTGCACGGCGTGGTGCCGGCGGTCCTGGGGGCGCTGCTGGGGCTGCTCACGGCCGTCCCGTACGCCGCCGCGGGCCATCCCGCCGCGCTGGTGCTGCTGCCCGCGTGCGCGCTGCCGCTCGCCGCGGGGGCGCTGGTGTCCGCGGCTCGCGGGCCCGCCCGTACGCAGCTGCTCTTCATGGGGCTCGCGACGCCCGCGGGGGATCCGGGGCCGCTCATCTATCTGGCGTGGTATGCCGCAGGGCCGCTGCTCGCGGTGGGAGGCCTCGTCCTGGCCCTCGCCGGGCCCCCCGCCCAGGCCGTGGTCGTCGCCCTGGTCCTCGCCGCGCTGCTGGCCCTGCTCGCGCGCCGCGCCGCGGACCGCCTCTTCCGGTAGAGCCCCGGAGGGGGCGCAGCCCCTACGCACGAAGGTCCCGCACCCCCGAGGGGTGCGGGACCTTCGCGAGGTGAGCCGTAGCTCACGAAGAGGCGTCGAAGACTACTTGACGATCTTCGTGACCTGGCCGGCGCCGACCGTCCGGCCACCCTCGCGGATGGCGAACTTCAGGCCCTCCTCCATGGCGATCGGCTGGATCAGCTGAACGCTCATGGAGGTGTTGTCGCCCGGCATGACCATTTCGGTGCCCTCGGGGAGGGTCACGACGCCGGTCACGTCGGTCGTCCGGAAGTAGAACTGCGGACGGTAGTTGTTGAAGAACGGGGTGTGGCGGCCGCCCTCGTCCTTCGACAGGATGTACGCCTGGGCCTCGAAGTCGGTGTGCGGCGTGACCGAACCCGGCTTGATGATGACCTGGCCGCGCTCGACGTCCTCGCGCTTGATGCCGCGGAGCAGCAGACCGACGTTCTCACCGGCCTGGCCCTCGTCGAGCAGCTTGCGGAACATCTCGATGCCCGTGACCGTGGTGGTGGTCTTCTCGGTCTTGATACCGATGATGTCCACGGTCTCGTTGACCTTGAGGATACCGCGCTCGATACGACCGGTGACGACGGTGCCACGACCGGTGATCGTGAAGACGTCCTCGATCGGCATCAGGAACGGCTTGTCGACGTCACGCTCGGGGGTCGGGATCGCCTCGTCGACGGCCTGCATCAGACCGAGAAGCTTCTCGCCCCACTCCTTGTCGCCCTCGAGGGCCTTGAGCGCGGAGACCCGGACGACCGGAAGGTCGTCACCCGGGAACTCGTACTCGGAGAGCAGCTCGCGGACCTCGAGCTCGACGAGCTCGAGGATCTCCTCGTCGTCCACCATGTCGGCCTTGTTCAGGGCGACGACGATGTACGGAACGCCGACCTGGCGGGCCAGGAGCACGTGCTCCTTGGTCTGCGGCATCGGGCCGTCGGTCGCGGCGACCACCAGGATCGCGCCGTCCATCTGCGCGGCACCGGTGATCATGTTCTTGATGTAGTCCGCGTGACCGGGGCAGTCGACGTGGGCGTAGTGGCGCGACTCGGTCTGGTACTCGACGTGCGCGATGGAGATGGTGATACCGCGCTGGCGCTCCTCGGGAGCCTTGTCGATCTGGTCGAACGCCGAGGCCTCGTTCAGGTTCGGGTACGCGTCGTGCAGCACCTTGGTGATCGCCGCGGTAAGGGTCGTCTTACCGTGGTCGATGTGACCGATGGTGCCGATGTTGACGTGCGGCTTAGTCCGCTCGAACTTCGCCTTCGCCACTGGGTTCCTCCTGGGGATGGATCTGTACGCCTTGCTTCATCGGCGCCAGGTGATCTTTGCTGGATTTCAAGCCTAAGGCGAGTTATTCGCCCTTGGCCTTCGCGATGATCTCCTCGGCGACGTTCCGCGGAACCTCGGCGTAGGAGTCGAACTGCATGGAGTAGCTGGCCCGGCCCGAGGTCTTCGACCGCAGGTCACCGACGTAGCCGAACATCTCCGACAGCGGAACCAGGCCCTTGACGACCCGGGCGCCGCTGCGCTCCTCCATGGCCTGGATCTGGCCACGGCGGGAGTTGAGGTCGCCGATCACGTCGCCCATGTAGTCCTCGGGGGTGGTGACCTCGACGGCCATCATCGGTTCGAGGAGCACAGGGCTCGCCTTGCGCGCGGCCTCCTTGAAGGCCTGCGAACCGGCGATCTTGAACGCGAGCTCGGAGGAGTCGACCTCGTGGTAGCCGCCGTCGATCAGGATGACGCGGACGCCCACCATCTCGTAGCCGGCGAGGATGCCGAACTTCATGGCCTCCTGCGCACCCGCGTCCACCGACGGGATGTACTCCCGGGGGATGCGGCCACCGGTGACCTTGTTGACGAACTCGTACGACGCGTCGCCGCCCTCGATCGGCTCGATGCCGATCTGCACCTTCGCGAACTGACCGGTACCACCGGTCTGCTTCTTGTGGGTGTAGTCGACCCGCTCGACCGCCTTGCGGATGGTCTCGCGGTACGCGACCTGCGGCTTGCCGACGTTGGCCTCGACGCGGAACTCGCGCCGCATACGGTCGACCAGCACCTCGAGGTGCAGCTCGCCCATACCGCCGATGATGGTCTGGCCGGTCTCCTCGTCCGAGTGGACCTGGAAGGAGGGGTCCTCCTCCGCGAGACGCTGGATGGCGACACCCAGCTTCTCCTGGTCGCCCTTGGACTTGGGCTCGATCGCGACCTGGATGACCGGCGCGGGGAAGTCCATGGACTCCAGGATCACCGGCGACTTGTCGTCGCACAGCGTCTCACCGGTGGTGGTCTGCTTCAGACCCATGACGGCGACGATGTCGCCGGCGCCCACCGACTCGATCTCCTCACGCTTGTTCGCGTGCATCCGGTAGATCTTGCCGATCCGCTCCTTCTTGCCCTTCACCGGGTTCAGCACAGCCGAACCGGACTCCAGGCGGCCCGAGTAGACCCGGACGAAGGTGAGCTTGCCCAGGTGCGGGTCGCTCATGATCTTGAACGCGAGGGCGGCCAGCGGCTCCTCGTCGGACGGCTTGCGCTTGACGACGACCTCGGCGTCCTTGACGTCGTGGCCCTCGATGGCCTCGACGTCCAGCGGGGAGGGCAGGTAGCGCACGACGGCGTCGAGCAGCGGCTGCACACCCTTGTTCTTGAACGCGGTACCGCAGAACACCGGGGTGACGGTGGTGTCGCCGCCCTTGCCGGAGTTGATGGTGATACGGCGGATCGCCGCGTACAGCTGCTCCACGGTGGGCTCCGAGCCCTCCAGGTACAGCTCCATCATCTCTTCGTCGTTCTCCGCGACCGTCTCCAGCAGCTTGCCGTGCCACTCCTCGGCGGCCTCGGTGTGCGTGGCCGGGATGTCGACGACGTCGTACATCTCGCCCTTGGTGGCCTCGGCGGACCACACGAGGGCCTTCATCTGGACGAGGTCGACCACGCCCTTGAAGTCGGCCTCGGCACCGATCGGCAGCTGCATCACGATCGGGGTCGCGCCGAGGCGGTCCACGATCATGTCGACGCAGCGGTGGAACTCGGCGCCGGTGCGGTCGAGCTTGTTGACGAAGCAGATGCGGGGAACGCCGTAGCGGTCGGCCTGCCGCCACACCGTCTCGGACTGGGGCTCCACACCGGCGACACCGTCGAACACGGTGACGGCACCGTCGAGGACGCGGAGCGAACGCTCCACCTCGACCGTGAAGTCGACGTGCCCGGGGGTGTCGATGATGTTGATGGTGTGGTCGACGTCCTCGAGCGGCCAGTGACAGGTCGTCGCGGCGGACGTGATGGTGATGCCGCGCTCCTGCTCCTGCTCCATCCAGTCCATCGTGGCAGCGCCGTCGTGGACCTCACCGATCTTGTACGAAACGCCGGTGTAGAACAGGATCCGCTCGGTGGTGGTCGTCTTGCCCGCGTCGATGTGGGCCATGATCCCGATGTTGCGGACCCTGGCCAGGTCAAGTGAAGTGGTGGCCATGTGGCTCAGTCTTCTCTCGGTCTCGATGGGGGTAGCGACTACCAGCGGTAGTGCGCGAAGGCCTTGTTGGACTCGGCCATCTTGTGCGTGTCCTCACGGCGCTTCACGGAAGCCCCGAGGCCGTTGCTGGCGTCGAGGATCTCGTTCATGAGCCGCTCGGTCATGGTCTTCTCGCGGCGGGCACGGGAGTACCCGACCAGCCAGCGCAGCGCCAGGGTGTTCTGCCGGCCCGGGCGGACCTCGACCGGGACCTGGTAGGTCGCGCCACCGACACGGCGGGACTTGACCTCCAGGGTCGGCTTGATGTTCTCCAGAGCGCGCTTGAGCGTGATGACCGGGTCGACCCCGGCCTTCTCGCGCAGGCCCTCCAGAGCGCCGTACACGATGCGCTCGGCGGTGGAGCGCTTGCCGTGCAGGAGGATCTTGTTGACGAGGGACGTCACCAGCGGGGAGCCGTAAACCGGGTCGATGATGACCGGGCGCTTCGGGGCGGGGCCCTTACGAGGCATTCTTACTTCTCCTTCTTGGCGCCGTAGCGGCTGCGGGCCTGCTTACGGTTCTTGACGCCCTGCGTGTCGAGGGAACCACGGATGATCTTGTAGCGAACACCCGGCAGGTCCTTCACACGACCGCCACGCACGAGCACGATCGAGTGCTCCTGCAGGTTGTGGCCCTCACCCGGGATGTAAGCGGTGACCTCGATGCCACTGGTAAGGCGCACACGGGCGACCTTACGGAGGGCCGAGTTCGGCTTCTTCGGGGTGGTCGTGTACACACGCGTGCAGACGCCACGCCGCTGCGGGGAACCCTTCAGCGCGGGCGTCTTGTTCTTGTCGACCTTGTCCTGCCGGCCCTTCCGGACCAGCTGCTGGATCGTAGGCACCGTTTCTCCGGTTTCTCTGTGCCGATCTCGATAAAACTAACCTGGGCTCCGACCCACGCGGTCGGGTGTGTCGCGGACCCTGCACATCCCCCGGTCACGGCGGGACGTGCGTATCGTCGGGTGCCGCGGCCTCGGGCTCCCCGCACGGTCGCATGGCACGCGCAAGGACCCGGGCACACCCCAGGCACAAGGTCAGAGCGTACCTACCGCATCGGCCGCGGTCAAAACACATGCATACCGGCCGGATTCCGCCAGCTCAGCGGCCCTGTCCAGGATGCCGCAGAGCGGCCGCCCCCGCACGGGGACGGCCGCTCTGCGGTGTGTGCGGACTACGCGTCAGCCGTTGTACGGGCCGTAGTCGTAGTCCTCCAGCGGAACGGCCTGGCCGGAGCCGGAGCCGAAGGGGCTGTAGTCGATGTCGTCGTAGCCGACGGCCGAGTACATCGCGGCCTTGGCCTCCTCGGTCGGCTCCACCCGGATGTTGCGGTAGCGGGACAGGCCCGTACCGGCCGGGATGAGCTTGCCGATGATGACGTTCTCCTTCAGACCCAGCAGCGAGTCCGACTTCGCGTGGATCGCCGCGTCCGTCAGCACCCGGGTCGTCTCCTGGAAGGACGCCGCCGACAGCCACGACTCGGTGGCCAGCGACGCCTTGGTGATACCCATGAGCTGCGGACGACCCGAGGCCGGGTGACCGCCCTCGGACACGACCCGCCGGTTCTCGGTCTCGAACCGGCCGCGCTCGACCAGCTCGCCGGGCAGCAGCTCGGCGTCGCCGGACTCGATGATCGTCACCCGGCGCAGCATCTGCCGGATGATGATCTCGATGTGCTTGTCGTGGATCGACACACCCTGCGAGTTGTAGACCTTCTGGACCTCGGCGACCAGGTGGATCTGCACCTGGCGCTGGCCCAGGATGCGCAGCACGTCGTGCGGGTTGGTGGCACCGTAGGTGAGCTTCTGGCCGACCTCGACGTGGTCACCCTCGCCCACCATGAGCTTGACGCGCTTGGAGATCGGGTACGCCAGCTCGTCGGAGCCGTCGTCCGGCGTGACGACCAGCTTCTTGGTCTTCTCGGTCTCCTCGACCCGCACCCGGCCGGCCGCCTCGGAGATCGGGGCGACACCCTTGGGCACACGGGCCTCGAACAGCTCGACGACACGCGGCAGACCCTGGGTGATGTCGTCACCGGCCACACCACCGGTGTGGAAGGTACGCATCGTCAGCTGGGTGCCGGGCTCACCGATCGACTGGGCGGCGATGATGCCGACCGCCTCGCCGATGTCCACCAGCTTGCCGGTGGCCAGCGAGCGCCCGTAGCAGTAGGCGCAGGTGCCGACGGCCGACTCGCAGGTCAGGATCGAGCGGACCTTGACCTCTTCGACGCCGAGCCGCACCAGCTGGTCGATGAGCACGTCGCCGAGGTCGACGTTGGCGGGCGCGACGACCTTGCCGTCCACCACCACGTCCTCGGAGAGCATGCGCGCGTACACGCTGGTCTCGACGTCGTCCGCCTTGCGCAGGACGCCGTCGGCGCCGCGCTCGGCGATCCGCAGCTTCAGACCACGCTCGGTGCCGCAGTCCTCCTCGCGGATGATGACGTCCTGCGAGACGTCCACCAGACGACGGGTCAGGTAACCCGAGTCGGCGGTACGCAGCGCGGTGTCGGCCAGACCCTTACGGGCACCGTGGGTGGAGATGAAGTACTCCAGCACGGAAAGGCCCTCACGGAAGGACGCCTTGATCGGCCGCGGGATGGTCTCGTTCTTGGCGTTGGAGACCAGGCCTCGCATACCCGCGATCTGACGCATCTGCATCATGTTTCCGCGGGCGCCGGAGTCGACCATCATGAAGATCGGGTTGGTCTTCGGGAAGTTGGCGTTCATCGCCACGGCGACCTCGTTGGTCGCCTTGTTCCAGATCCCGATCAGCTCGTCCGACCGCTCCTGCTTGGTGATCAGACCGCGCTCGTACTGCTTCTGGACCTTCTCGTCCTGCGCCTCGTAGGCGGCGATGATCGCCTTCTTGGCCTCCGGCACGACGATGTCGGTGACGGCGACGGTGACGCCGGAACGGGTGGCCCAGTGGAAGCCGGCCGCCTTCAGGTTGTCGAGCGTCGCCGCCACGATGACCTTGGGGTAGCGCTCGGCGAGGTCGTTGACGATCTCCGAGAGCTGCTTCTTGCCGACCGCGTAGTCCACGAACGGGTAGTCCTCGGGCAGCAGCTCGTTGAAGAGTGCCCGGCCCAGCGTGGTGCGCAGCCGGAAGCTGTCACCGACCTGGTACGGCTGCTCGCCCTCGGCCGGCTCCGGCGGCGTCCAGCCACGCGGCGGGACGGTGCCCACCGGGAAGCGGATGTCGACCGGCGCCTGCATCGACAGCTCACGGTTGTCGAAGGCCATGATCGCCTCGGCGGTCGCGCCGAAGGCCCGGCCCTCACCGATGATCGTGCGCTCTTCGGAGTCCGTGGTCAGGAAGAACAGACCGAGCACCATGTCCTGGGTCGGCATGGTGACCGGGCGGCCGTCGGCGGGCTTGAGGATGTTGTTCGAGGACAGCATCAGGATGCGGGCCTCGGCCTGCGCCTCCGCGGACAGCGGCAGGTGCACGGCCATCTGGTCGCCGTCGAAGTCCGCGTTGAAGGCGGTGCAGACCAGCGGGTGGATCTGGATCGCCTTGCCCTCGACCAGCTGCGGCTCGAAGGCCTGGATGCCCAGGCGGTGCAGCGTCGGCGCGCGGTTGAGCAGCACCGGGTGCTCGGCGATGACCTCTTCGAGCACGTCGTACACGACCGTGCGGCCGCGCTCGACCATGCGCTTGGCCGACTTGATGTTCTGCGCGTGGTTGAGGTCCACCAGGCGCTTCATCACGAACGGCTTGAAGAGCTCCAGCGCCATGGCCTTGGGCAGGCCGCACTGGTGCAGCTTGAGCTGCGGGCCGACGACGATCACCGAACGGGCGGAGTAGTCGACGCGCTTGCCGAGCAGGTTCTGCCGGAAGCGGCCCTGCTTGCCCTTGAGCATGTCGGACAGCGACTTCAGCGGACGGTTGCCGGGGCCCGTGACCGGGCGGCCGCGGCGGCCGTTGTCGAAGAGCGCGTCCACGGCCTCCTGGAGCATGCGCTTCTCGTTGTTCACGATGATCTCGGGCGCGCCGAGGTCGAGAAGCCGCTTCAGGCGGTTGTTGCGGTTGATGACGCGGCGGTACAGGTCGTTCAGGTCGGAGGTCGCGAAGCGGCCACCGTCCAGCTGCACCATCGGACGCAGGTCCGGCGGGATCACCGGGACGCAGTCCAGCACCATGCCGTTGGGCTTGTTGGTGGTCTGCAGGAAGGCGGAGACGACCTTGAGGCGCTTGAGCGCACGGGTCTTCTTCTGGCCCTTGCCGGTGCGGATGATCTCGCGGAGGCGCTCGGCCTCCTCGTCCAGGTCGAAGGACTCCAGGCGCTTCTGCAGCGCCGCGGCACCCATCGAGCCCTGGAAGTACGTACCGAAGCGGTCGCGCAGCTCGCGGTAGAGCAGCTCGTCGCCCTCCAGGTCCTGGACCTTGAGGTTCTTGAAGCGGGCCCACACCTCGTCGAGGCGGTCGATCTCGCGCTGCGCGCGGTCGCGCAGCTGCTTCATCTCGCGCTCGGCACCCTCGCGGACCTTGCGGCGGACGTCGGCCTTGGCGCCCTCGTTCTCCAGCTCGCCGAGGTCGGCCTCCAGCTTCTTCTGCCGGGCCTCGACATCGGCGTCACGGCGCTGCTCGACCTGCTGGCGCTCGACGGAGACCTGGGCCTCCAGCGACGGCAGGTCGCGGGTGCGGCGCTCGTCGTCCACCCACGTGATCATGTACGCCGCGAAGTAGATGACCTTCTCCAGGTCCTTCGGGGCGAGGTCGAGCAGGTAGCCCAGGCGCGACGGGACACCCTTGAAGTACCAGATGTGCGTGACGGGCGCGGCCAGCTCGATGTGGCCCATGCGCTCGCGGCGCACCTTGGCGCGGGTGACCTCCACGCCGCAGCGCTCACAGATGATGCCCTTGAAGCGCACGCGCTTGTACTTGCCGCAGTAGCACTCCCAGTCCCGGGTGGGGCCGAAGATCTTCTCGCAGAAGAGCCCGTCCTTTTCCGGCTTGAGGGTGCGGTAGTTGATGGTCTCGGGCTTCTTGACCTCGCCGTGCGACCAGGTCCGGATGTCGTCCGCGGTGGCCAGGCCGATCCGCAGCTCGTCGAAGAAGTTGACGTCGAGCACTGTGTCGTCAATCCCTCTCAGGGTTGATTCTCAAATGGTCTGAACGGGTCGTGGGGGCCGCCGGGCCCGGCCGTACGAGGTGTACGGCCGGGAGACCGGCGGAACCCGTCAGACCTCTTCGACGCTGCTCGGCTCGCGCCGGGACAGGTCGATACCGAGCTCCTCCGCGGCGCGGAACACGTCCTCGTCGGTGTCGCGCATCTCGATGGACATGCCGTCCGAGGACAGCACCTCCACGTTGAGGCACAGCGACTGCATTTCCTTGATGAGCACCTTGAAGGACTCGGGAATGCCGGGCTCGGGGATGTTCTCGCCCTTGACGATGGCCTCGTAGACCTTCACGCGGCCGAGCACGTCGTCGGACTTGATGGTCAGCAGCTCCTGGAGGGCGTAGGCGGCGCCGTAAGCCTCCAGCGCCCACACCTCCATCTCGCCGAATCGCTGCCCGCCGAACTGCGCCTTACCACCCAGCGGCTGCTGGGTGATCATCGAGTACGGACCGGTGGAGCGGGCGTGCAGCTTGTCGTCCACCAGGTGGTGCAGCTTGAGGATGTACATGTAGCCGATCGAGATCGGGTCCGGGAACGGCTCGCCGGAGCGGCCGTCGAAGAGCCGGGCCTTGCCGGACGGCAGGACCAGCCGGTCGCCGTCGCGGTTCGGGATCGTGGACTCGAAGAGCCCGCGGATCTCGTCCTCGCGCGCACCGTCGAAGACCGGGGTGGCGACGTTGGTGCCGGGCTCGACGCGGTGCGCGTCGATGGCCTCCAGCCGGCGCGCCCACTCGTCGGCGATGCCCGAGACGTCCCAGCCCTGCTTGGCGAGCCACCCGAGGTGGATCTCCAGCACCTGGCCGGGGTTCATCCGGGACGGCACGCCGAGCGGGTTGAGGATGATGTCGACCGGGGTGCCGTCCTCCAGGAACGGCATGTCCTCGACCGGCAGGATCTTCGAGATGACGCCCTTGTTGCCGTGCCGGCCGGCGAGCTTGTCGCCGTCGGTGATCTTGCGCTTCTGCGCGACGTAGACGCGGACCAGCTGGTTCACGCCGGGCGGCAGCTCGTCGCCCTCCTCGCGGTCGAAGACCCGGACGCCGATGATCTTGCCGACCTCGCCGTGCGGGACCTTCAGCGAGGTGTCGCGGACCTCACGGGCCTTCTCACCGAAGATCGCGCGCAGCAGCCGCTCCTCCGGCGTCAGCTCGGTCTCGCCCTTCGGGGTGACCTTGCCGACCAGGATGTCGCCGGCGACCACGTCGGCGCCGATCCGGATGATGCCGCGCTCGTCGAGGTCGGCGAGCACCTCCTCGGAGACGTTCGGGATGTCCCGGGTGATCTCCTCAGGGCCCAGCTTGGTGTCGCGGGCGTCGACCTCGTGCTCCTCGATGTGGATCGAGGACAGGACGTCGTCCTGCACGAGGCGCTGCGACAGGATGATCGCGTCCTCGTAGTTGTGGCCCTCCCACGGCATGAACGCCACCAGCAGGTTCTTGCCGAGCGCCATCTCCCCTTCCTGGGTCGACGGACCGTCGGCGAGCACCTGGCCGACCACGACGCGGTCGCCCTCGTTGACGACGACCTTCTGGTTGAAGGACGTGCCCTGGTTGGAGCGGGAGAACTTCGCGACGCGGTAGGTGTTGTACGTGCCGTCGTCGTTGGTCACCGTGACGTAGTCGGCGGAGACCTCCTGGACCACGCCGTCCTTCTCGGCCTTGATGACGTCACCGGCGTCGACCGCGCAGCGGTACTCCATGCCGGTGCCGACCAGCGGGGCCTCCGCCTTGATGAGCGGCACGGCCTGGCGCATCATGTTCGACCCCATGAGCGCGCGGTTGGCGTCGTCGTGCTCCAGGAACGGGATCATCGCGGTCGCGACCGACACCATCTGGCGCGGCGAGACGTCCATGTAGTCGACGTCGTCACCGGGGATGTAGTCGATCTCGCCGCCACGGCGGCGGACCAGCACGCGGGACTCGGCGAACCGCAGGTCCTCGGTCAGCGGCGCGTTGGCCTGCGCGATGACGAAGCGGTCCTCCTCGTCGGCGGTCAGGTAGTCGACGTCGTCGGTCACGACACCGCCGACGACCTTGCGGTACGGCGTCTCGACGAAGCCGAACGCGTTGACCCGGCCGTAGGAGGCCAGCGAGCCGATCAGACCGATGTTCGGGCCTTCCGGCGTCTCGATCGGGCACATGCGGCCGTAGTGCGACGGGTGCACGTCACGGACCTCGAAGCCGGCCCGCTCACGGGACAGACCGCCGGGGCCGAGCGCCGACAGGCGGCGCTTGTGCGTCAGACCGGACAGCGGGTTGGTCTGGTCCATGAACTGCGACAGCTGGCTGGTGCCGAAGAACTCCTTGATGGAGGCGACGACCGGCCGGATGTTGATCAGGGTCTGCGGCGTGATCGCCTCGACGTCCTGGGTGGTCATGCGCTCGCGGACGACACGCTCCATACGCGCGAGGCCGGTGCGGACCTGGTTCTGGATCAGCTCGCCGACGTTGCGCAGGCGGCGGTTGCCGAAGTGGTCGATGTCGTCGACCTCGACCACGATGCCGGAGCCGTTCTCCCCGGTGGTCTCGGTCTCACCGGCGTGCAGCTTCACCAGGTACTTGATGGTCGCGATGATGTCCTCGGTGGTGAGCACACCGGCGTCCAGCGGCGCGTCGCTGCCGAGCTTCTTGTTGACCTTGTAGCGGCCGACCTTCGCCAGGTCGTAGCGCTTGGGGTTGAAGTACAGGTTCTCCAGCAGCGTCTGCGCGGCCTCCTTGGTCGGCGGCTCGCCCGGACGCAGCTTGCGGTAGATGTCGAGCAGCGCGTCGTCCTGGCCCTGGGTGTGGTCCTTCTCCAGGGTGGCGCGCATCGACTCGTACTCGCCGAACTCCTCCAGGATCTGCTCGGTGCTCCAGCCGAGCGCCTTGAGCAGCACCGTGACCGACTGCTTGCGCTTGCGGTCGATGCGGACACCGACCATGTCGCGCTTGTCGATCTCCATCTCCAGCCAGGCACCCCGGGACGGGATGATCTTGGCCGAGAAGATGTCCTTGTCGGACGTCTTGTCGATGCTGGAGTCGAAGTACACACCCGGCGAGCGGACCAGCTGCGAGACGACGACACGCTCGGTGCCGTTGATGCAGAAGGTGCCCTTCGAGGTCATCAGCGGGAAGTCGCCCATGAAGACCGTCTGGGACTTGATCTCGCCGGTCTCGTTGTTGGTGAACTCGGCGGTGACGAAGAGCGGGGCGCCGTACGTGAAGTCGCGCTCCTTGCACTCGTCCAGCGAGTTCTTCGGGGGCTCGAACCGGTGGTCACGGAACGTGAGCGACATCGACCCGGAGAAGTCCTCGATCGGGGAGATCTCCTCGAAGATCTCCTCCAGACCGGACTTCCTGGGGACGTCCTGCCCACTGTCCAGCGCCGCCTCGACCCGGGCCTTCCACGCCGCATTGCCGAGCAGCCAGTCAAAGCTCTCGGTCTGGAGCGCGAGGAGGTTCGGAACTTCGAGTGGTTCACGGATCTTCGCGAAAGAGATGCGCAGCGGGGCAGTGCTGGCGCCGTTGTTCGAATTGGCAGTCGAGGCGTTGCGCGAGGCGGCCAAGAGGGGGTCCTTCCGAGGGCTCGGACTCACTACGCGCGTACCGGTCCGCCCCTGAGGACCAGAGGGAAAACCCTGATGGGAGGGCCTTCTCAGCAGCTCTCAGACGTGGGCATGCTCCTGGTGACGGGCCAGGCAGCAGCTAACAGGCAGCGCAAAGGGTCAGTGTAGCCACTTGGCACACTGATGTCCAGGCTGAGATTCGGAGTACCGAATCGTCGCCCCCTCCGCCCGTCTCGCGACCCCAAGCCTCGGAACCTGGAACCGCCTCCGTCATACCCTGCCGTCGTCCTGCGTCCTGCTGCATAGCCATGCATTCCCGCATCGCCACCGATCCATGCATCGGATCATGCAACGGATCGGCCGCGGAACCGCGACCGGCACCGCCGGGATCGCGTCCAACGTCGTGGCGCGTCCTGAGAATTGCGCGCCGCGTGCCAAACGTCAAGGCCCCGGCCCCGCACACATGCGCGAGCACCCGTTCCCAGCAGGAAGGATCACCCTACCCGGCGGGTACGACAACCCCCGGCGCGGCCCGCCGGAGGGCGTACGAACGACCGAGGGCGGCCACCCTTCCGGGTGACCGCCCTGCGGTAGCTGGAGCAGCGAGTGCTCCTACGTCACGGAGCGTGATGCTCTCGGTGACGTGAGGTGTTACTTGACCTCGACCGAGGCGCCGGCGCCCTTGAGGGACTCGGCGGCCTTGTCCGCGGCCTCCTTGTTGACCTTCTCCAGGACGGGCTTCGGGGCGCCGTCCACGAGGTCCTTGGCCTCCTTCAGACCCAGCGAGGTCAGCTCGCGCACGACCTTGATGACCTGGATCTTCTTGTCGCCCGCGGCGGTGAGGATGACGTCGAACTCGTCCTTCTCCTCGGGAGCGTCAGCGGCGACACCGGGGACACCCGGGCCGGCGACGACGGCGGCCGGGGCGGCGGCGGTGACGTCGAACTTCTCCTCGAACGCCTTCACGAACTCGGAGAGCTCGATGAGGGTGAGCTCCTCGAACTGGGCGAGCAGTTCGTCCTGGGTGAGCTTCGCCATGATGGCGGTCCTTCCACTAAATCGGCTGGTGCCGGATGTCGTACAAGTCGGCGGGCGTACGGTCGGCCCGCGTAAGCCGGTGCGCTGGTGCGTGGTGCGGTCGCGCGCCGGCCCCGACCGGAGCCGTCAGGCCCCGGTCATCGTGCGAGCCGAATTACTCGGCACCGCCCTGCTCGGCCTCGGCCAGCTTGACCCGAAGCGCCTCCGCGGTGCGGACGAACTTCGACGGGAGCGCCTGGAAGAGCGCGGCAGCCTGCGACTGCTTGGCCTTCATGGCACCCGCCAGCTTGGCGAGCAGAACCTCGCGGGACTCGAGGTCCGCAAGCTTCTTGATCTCGTCGGCGGACAGCGCCTTGCCGTCAAGGACACCGCCCTTGATGACGAGAGCGGGGTTGTCCTTGGCGAAGTCGCGCAGACCCTTCGCCGCCTCCACCGGGTCACCGGTGACGAAGGCGACAGCCGACGGACCCGCGAACAGGTCGTCGAGCTGGGTGATCCCGGCCTCGTTGGCCGCGATCTTGGTCAGCGTGTTCTTCACCACGGCGTACTGGGCGTTCTCACCGAGCGAGCGGCGCAGCGTCTTGAGCTGCGCGACGGTGAGACCGCGGTACTCGGTCAGCACAGCGGCGTTCGAGGCGCGGAACTGGTCCGTCAACTCGGCAACCGCGGCAGCCTTGTCAGGCCTCGCCATGAGTCTCGGCCTCCTTCCGGGGTGATGGACCGCGCGGAACGAAGGACGAGGCGGGTGTGCCCCGGGCAAAACAAACGCCCCGGCGCAGGCGCACGGGGCGTGACTCGACGCTGCCCTTCGGGTTTCCCCTCAAGGCTTCGGAGTCCATCCACGATCACCTGCGCGGGCCGTCCGCATCAGCGGATCCTTCGGCCGCCCCGCCCGGAGATCCGGACACGACGGCAACCAGCGGTCTTTGGCTTCCCCGGCAGCGTACGGGACCGCGACCCCACGGAGCAAATCGCCCGCGGGGACGGTGCCCCGGTAGATCGCCGGACGGCCGTCCACCGTCTCGTGCCCGACCAGCGTGACCGGGCCGCTGGACGGCATCAGGAGCAGCCGCTGGACCGGGCTGTGCTCCATCTGCTCCGCCAGAGCCGCCGCGACCTCGGTCAGGGTGAAGCGCAGCCAGCTCTTCCCCTTGTTCGGCCCCGCGGCCGGCGGATCGACCTGGACGTACTGGAACCCGTGCAGCGAGCGCACCTCCGTGCGGTCGTGGTGGTTCACCCCCTGCATGCCGAGCGCCGCGGGCGACGCGGTGAGGACCAACCCCGCGTCCGGGCCGCCCCAGGAGTTGATCCCGGTCTCCGTGTTGTCGGGCGCGCTCCCCAGTGCGCCGCGGGGCATCGTAGACGCGGAACGCCCCGCACCCCCCGGGAAGGGGGAATGCGGGGCGTTCGCGAGGTACGGCGCGGGTCAGACCGCCGCCGGGTCCTCCTCGGTGAGGAGGTTGCGGGTGCGGTTGGGGTCGACCTGGATGCCGGGGCCCATCGTCGTGGAGACGGCCGCCTTCTTCAGGTAGCGGCCCTTCGCCGCGGACGGCTTCAGACGCAGGATCTCGTCCAGCGCCGCCGCGTAGTTCTCCACCAGCTGGGCGTCGTCGAAGGACACCTTGCCGATGATGAAGTGCAGGTTGGAGTGCTTGTCGACGCGGAACTCGATCTTGCCGCCCTTGATGTCCGTCACGGCCTTGGCCACGTCGGGCGTCACGGTGCCGGTCTTCGGGTTCGGCATCAGACCACGCGGGCCGAGGACGCGGCCGAGGCGGCCGACCTTGCCCATGAGGTCCGGGGTGGCGACGACGGCGTCGAAGTCCAGCCGGCCCTTCGCGACCTCGTCGATCAGTTCGTCGGAGCCGACGATGTCGGCGCCCGCGGCTTCCGCGGCCGCAGCACGGTCACCGGTCGCGAAGACCAGGACCCGGGCGGTCTTGCCGGTGCCGTGCGGAAGGTTCACGGTGCCACGGACCATCTGGTCGGCCTTGCGCGGGTCCACACCCAGGCGGAAGGCGACCTCGACGGTCGAGTCGAACTTGGTCGACGCGGTCTCCTTGGCGATCCGGACGGCCTCCAGGGGCGCGTACAGCCGCTCCCGGTCGATCTTGGCGTCCGCAGCGCGGAGAGACTTGCTGCGCTTGCTCATGGAACTACTCCTGTAGCTGTTTCGATGGAGTTCGTGGTGCGGGCCGAGCAGGCCCTTCCACAGGTGCTGCCTTTGCGCGGGGGCGTCAGCCCTCGCCTGTTCCGCTCGGGCTTCCTGCTCCCTCGCTCCGCGGACGGCCTCGTACCTCGGCCGGCCACTGCGCGAGCTCGGGCGTCAGCCCTCGACGGTGATGCCCATGGAACGCGCGGTACCGGCGATGATCTTCTCCGCCGCGTCCAGGTCGTTCGCGTTGAGGTCGGGCATCTTGGTCGTGGCGATCTCGCGCACCTGGTCGCGGGTGAGCTTGGCGACCTTCTTGGTGTGCGGGGTGCCGGACCCCTTGTCGACGCCCGCGGCCTTGAGGATCAGCTTGGCCGCCGGCGGGGTCTTGGTGACGAAGGTGAAGGAGCGGTCCTCGTAGACCGTGATCTCCACCGGGATCACCATGCCGCGCTGCGACTCGGTGGCCGCGTTGTAGGCCTTGCAGAACTCCATGATGTTGACGCCGTGCTGGCCCAGCGCGGGGCCGACCGGCGGCGCCGGGTTGGCCGCACCGGCGTTGATCTGGAGCTTGATCAGCCCCGTGACCTTCTTCTTCTTGGGAGGCATTGCTCTCTCCGGGTCCTGTTGAGAGTTTTTTCCATACCTGCGAGCAGGCATACCGCACCACGATAGCGGGTACTGCCCCCGGCCCCGAAATCCGTTCCGGCCGCTCCCGCGCCCGGCCCCGCTCGGCGGGCTCCGCACGGCACGGAGCCCGCCCGTCGCACTGCCTCTCGGCAGACACTGCGAGTAGCGGTACGATCACAGCACGCCATGCACTGTTGCCCCCTCAGATACCCCCACCGGCCCACGAGTTGCACCCGCGCCACCGTCAACTCCCGTAGCGGAACCTGAAGTTCTGGTCTACGCGGGAAGAATTCTTGGCATGGACACTTCCCGTGGCTACCTACTGGCTGGTACCACAGTGCTGCAGGAAGCCCTCACCCAGGAGGTTCCGTGAAGCTGAGCAGGCCCCTCACCGCTCTTACCGCGCTGGCGTCCGCCCTGACGGCGGCGCTGGTCTTCTCCGGCCCGGCACAAGCGGCCGGGCCCGCGTACGTCGCCCTCGGGGACTCGTACTCCGCCGGGAACGGCGCAGGCAACTACATCAGCTCCAGCGGCGACTGCCACCGCAGCAACAGCGCGTACCCCGCGCTGTGGGCCGCCGCCCACAGCCCGTCCTCGTTCACCTTCGCCGCCTGTTCGGGCGCGGTCACCACGGATGTGACCAACAGCCAGCTCGGCGGTCTGAACTCCTCCACCGGTCTGGTCTCCCTCACCATCGGCGGCAACGACGCCGGCTTCGCCGACGTCATGACCACCTGCGTGACCGGCTCCGACAGCACGTGCGTCAGCCGCGTCAGCACCGCCGAGACGTACATCCGCAACACCCTGCCCGGCCGCCTGAACACCACCTACAACGCGATCCGCGCCAAGGCGCCCAACGCGAAGGTCGTCGTCCTCGGCTACCCGGACATGTACGACCTGTCGGCGTGGATCTGCGTCGGCCTCAGCGACACCAAGCACCAAAAGATAAACGAGGCCGCGGACGTCCTGGACTCCACGATCGCCTCGGTCGCGGCCTCCCACGGCTTCGCCTTCGGCGACGTGCGCAGCACCTTCAAGGGCCACGAACTCTGCTCGGGCGACGACTACCTGCACTCCCTGGTCATCTCACCGAGCTGGGAGTCCTACCACCCCACGGCCACCGGCCACTCCGCCGGCTACCTCCCCCTGCTGAACGCCAACGACTGACCGGCAACGGCCGCGGTGACGACCGAGCCCCTGCCCTCCGGACGCGGAAGGCAGGGGCTCGGTCGTACGAGCTTACGGAACGTCAGTTCTTCTGGATCTGGTCGAAGCTCAGCTCGACCGGGGTCTCGCGGCCGAAGATCTCGACGAGGCCCTTGACCTTCTTCGAGTCCGGGTTGATCTCGTTGATCGTGGCCTGGAGCGTCGCGAAGGGGCCGTCGGTGACGGTGACCGAGTCGCCGACCTCGAAGTCCAGCACCTGGACCTCGACCTTGCGCGGGACCGCGGTGCCCTCGGCGATGGCCGCGGCCTCGGCGGCCGCCTCGACCTCGGGGGCGAGCATCTTGACGATCTCGTCCAGGGTCAGCGGGTAGGGGTCGTAGGCGTTGCCGACGAAGCCCGTGACGCCGGGGGTGTTGCGGACGACGCCCCAGGACTCGTTCGTCAGGTCCATGCGGACCAGGACGTAGCCGGGGAGCTTGTTCTGCCGGATGGTCTTGCGGTCGCCGTTCTTGATCTGAACGACTTCCTCCTGCGGGACCTCCGCCTGGTAGATGTACTCCTCGACGTTCAGCGAGACGGCACGCTGCTCCAGGTTGGACTTCACCCGGTTCTCGTACCCGGCGTAGGTGTGGATCACGTACCACTCGCCGGGGAGCGTGCGCAGCTCCTCGCGGAAGGCGGCCACCGGGTCGACCGGGGCGGCCGGCTCCTCGGCCTCGCCGGTGTCCTCGGCCTCGTCCTCGTCCTCATCGGACTCGTCGGACTCACCGGACTCGTCGTCCTCGGCCGCGGTCTCGTCGTCGTCCTCGGCGGCGTCCGACTCCTCCGACTCCTCCGCGTCCTCCGCCGACTCGGACTCGGCCGGGTCCTGCGCGTCGGCGGGCTCCTCGGCGGCCTCGACGGCGTCGAGCGCTGCTTCCTCGCCCTCGACGGACTCGTCGGCGTCGTACACGTTCGGGTCAGACACGGTGACTGCTTCTTCCTGACTTCAAGGGTGGCACTGCGGGCGGGGCGACCAGCGCCCGGCGCCCTCCGCGCGGACAGGCGGGACGCGGAACCCGGCCCGAGACCGGCCCGGCAAGAGCGGACGGCTCAGCCGAAAACGGCGGAAACGAGCTTGCTGAAACCCCAGTCAACCACGCTCACGAACGCGATGACGACCACAACGAACACAATCACCACAGTGGTGTACGTGCTCAGATCGCTGCGGGTGGGCCAGACGACCTTGCGGAGCTCCGCGACGATCTGGCGGTAGAACAGCGCAAGACGGCCGAGCGGCCCCTTCTTCGCGCGCTTGCCGCCGCGGCGGGGCTTCTTCTCGGCCTCGTTGTCGTCCTGAGACGCGTCAGGCTCAGGGACCTCGATGGAGTCCGTGATCTCAGTCACTCGTCCTCACCTGACTCCGGGTCGTGGCCGTGCCGCGCCCGTCGCGCGGTACGGCGAGTGCCTTATGCCTGCATCTGCCTGCCCACGTCCGGTGAGGACGTGTGGAGCAGGGCCGGAGGGACTTGAACCCCCAACCGCTGGTTTTGGAGACCAGTGCTCTACCAATTGAGCTACGACCCTTCGACAGACACTCCCAACGTACCGCAGGCGACATCGCCGGGAGGCCATCGAGCGTTGAGTGTACGTGCTCGGAGGCATCTCGTCGAACGCCTTGCCTCGGATTGCCTCCGAACGCGCTTTCCGGGCCCCAAACCCCGGTGCCGGGGGCGGTTGGTGTCTGGGACGATGCAGGTATGAGCGCAGCCACTCCCCCAGTACCTCCGGCGACCGATCGGCGCGTGTCGGTCCGTGTCGGTGCGATCTCCGAGTCCGCCACTCTCGCCGTCGACGCCAAGGCCAAGGCCCTCAAGGCCGCCGGGCGTCCGGTGATCGGCTTCGGTGCAGGAGAGCCGGACTTCCCGACGCCCGGCTACATCGTCGACGCCGCCGTCGAGGCCTGCCGCAATCCGAGGTTCCACCGCTACACGCCCGCCGGCGGGCTCCCGGAGCTCAAGGCCGCCATCGCCGCCAAGACGCTGCGCGACTCCGGCTACGAGGTGGACGCCTCGCAGGTGCTGGTCACCAACGGCGGCAAGCAGGCCATCTACGAGGCCTTCGCCGCGGTGCTCGACCCGGGCGACGAGGTCATCGTGCCCGCCCCGTACTGGACCACCTACCCCGAGTCGATCCGGCTCGCGGGCGGCGTGCCGGTCGAGGTCGTCGCGGACGAGACGACCGGCTACCGGGTCACGGTGGAGCAGCTGGAGGCGGCCCGCACCGAGCGCACCAAGGTCGTGCTCTTCGTGTCGCCGTCCAACCCGACCGGCGCGGTCTACAGCCCCGGCGAGACCGAGGCGATCGGCCGCTGGGCCGTCGAGCACGGCCTGTGGGTGCTCACCGACGAGATCTACGAGCACCTCGTCTACGGCGACACCGTCTTCACCTCGATGCCGCAGGTCGTCCCGCAGCTGCGGGAGAAGTGCATCGTCGTCAACGGCGTGGCCAAGACGTACGCCATGACCGGCTGGCGGGTGGGGTGGATCATCGGCCCCAAGGACGTCGTCAAGGCCGCGACGAACCTCCAGTCGCACGCCACCTCGAACGTCAACAACGTGGCGCAGGCCGCCGCCCTGACCGCCGTCAGCGGCGACCTGGACGCCGTCGCCGACATGCGGACCGCCTTCGACCGGCGCCGGCAGACGATCGTGCGGATGCTCAACGAGATCGACGGCGTGATGTGCCCGACGCCCGAGGGCGCCTTCTACGTCTACCCGTCGGTCAAGGGCCTGCTCGGCAAGAAGATCCGCGGCAGGCAGCCCGAGAGCAGCATGGAGCTGGCCGCCCTGATCCTGGACGAGGCCGAGGTCGCCGTCGTCCCGGGCGAGGCCTTCGGCACCCCCGGCTACCTGCGGCTCAGCTACGCGCTGGGTGACGACGACCTGGTCGAGGGCATCACGCGGCTGCAGAAGCTGCTGGGCGAGGCGCGGGACTGAAGCCCGGGCCGACCCGTGATTCAGCCCGATGATGCATTCGGGCAAGCCCCCGTTCGGAGAATCCGGTTCCGAGCGGGGGCTCGCGTTTGGCAGGATCTTGGGATGGCAAGCGATGTACGTACGTCGGGGGGCGGTCCCGGCCGCCGGGATGTCCGCAAGCTCCCCAAAGCACACCTTCACCTGCATTTCACCGGCTCCATGCGCCCCGCCACCCTGCTGGAGCTGGCCGACAGGCACGGCGTCCGGCTGCCCGACGCGCTGACCTCGGGCGAGCCGCCCAAGCTGCGGGCCACCGACGAGCGCGGCTGGTTCCGCTTCCAGCGGCTCTACGACGCCGCCCGCAGCTGTCTGCGCACCCCCGACGACATCCACCGGCTGGTGCGCGAGGCGGCCCAGGAGGACGCGGCGGACGGCTCCGGCTGGCTGGAGATCCAGGTCGACCCGACCTCGTACGCGCCGCGGCTCGGCGGGCTCATCCCCACCCTGGAGGTGATCCTGGACGCGGTGCACACCGCGTCGCGGGACACCGGCGTGGGCATGGCCGTGATCGTGGCCGCCAACCGCATGAAGCACCCGCTGGACGCCCGTACGCTGGCCCGGCTCGCGGTCCGCTACACCGACCAGGGCGTCGTCGGCTTCGGCCTGTCCAACGACGAACGCCGGGGCCTGGCCCGCGACTTCGACCGGGCCTTCGCCATCGCCCGGGACGGCGGCCTGCTCGCCGCCCCGCACGGCGGTGAGCTGGCCGGGCCCGCGAGCGTCCGCGACTGCCTGGACGACCTGCACGCACAGCGCGTCGGCCACGGCGTACGCGCCGCCGAGGACCCGCACCTGCTGCGCCGGCTCGCCGACACCGGCGTCACGTGCGAGGTCTGCCCGGCCTCCAACGTGGCCCTGGGCGTCTACGACAAGCCCGAGGACGTCCCGCTGCGCACGCTGTACGACGCGGGCGTCCCGCTGGCCCTCGGCGCGGACGACCCGCTGCTCTTCGGCTCGCGGCTCGCGGCCCAGTACGAGATCGCGCGCGACGTGCACGGCTTCACGGACGCGGAGCTGGCCGAGCTGGCCCGCCAGTCCGTCCGGGCCTCGCGCGCCCCGCAGGAGGTCCGTGAGCGGCTCCTGGGGGACATCGACGCATGGGCGGCGGCAGAGCCGGAGAGCCAGGACAGGCCCTAGAGGGCGACGCCGACCATGACCGGCTCGTTGACGAGGGTGACGCCGAAGGCCGCGTGCACGCCGTCGCGCACCTCGCGGGCGAGCGCCAGCAGGTCCGCGGTGGTGGCCGCACCCCGGTTGGTCAGGGCCAGGGTGTGCTTGCCGGAGATGCGGGCCGGTCCGGTGCCGTAGCCCTTGGTGAAGCCCGCCTTGTCGATGAGCCAGGCCGCGCTGGTCTTGGTGCCCTCCCCCGCCGGGTACGCGGGCGGGGCGGCGTCGGGGCCGAGGCGGTCGTGGACGCGGTCCAGGAAGGCGGCGAACTCGGCGGCGGCCAGCACCGGGTTGGTGAAGAACGAGCCCGCCGACCAGGTGTCGTGGTCGGCCGCGTCCAGCACCATGCCCTTGCCCGCCCGCAGCGCCAGCACCGTCGCACTGGCCTTCTCCAGCGGCACCCGCTCCCCGACGGACACGCCCAGCGCGCGGGCGGTCTCGGCGTACTTCAGCGGCGCGGACATCCCCCCGGCCGCCTCCAGCGCGAACCGCACCCGCAGCACCACGTACCGCTCCGGCTCCTCCTTGAAGCGGCTGCTGCGGTAGGAGAACCCGCACTCCCGGTTGTCGAGCGTGACCGTCTCCCCGGCCCGCCGGTCGTAGGCCACGACCTGCGTGACGGTGCTGGAGACCTCCTGCCCGTACGCCCCGACGTTCTGGATGGGCGTGGCCCCCGCGGAGCCCGGGATCCCGGCCAGGCACTCCACCCCGGCCAGCCCCGCCCGCACGGTCGCGGCCACCGCGTCGCTCCACACCTCCCCCGCGGCCAGCTCCAGCGCACTCCCCCGCAGCTCGACCCCCTGGGTGGCGATCCGCACGGCGGTGCCGGGAAACCCCTCGTCCGAGATGACCAGGTTGCTCCCCCCGCCGAGCAGCAGCACCGGCTCCCCCCGCGCGTCCGCCTCCCGCACGGCACCGACCAGCTCGTCGTCCGTCGACACGGTCACGAGCCTGCGAGCGGGCCCCCCGAGCCGGAAGGTCGTGTACGGGGCGAGAACGTCAGAATCCACGCCCCCACCTTATGGCTCTCCCCGGTCCGGCCGGGACGGACGCCTCCGGGTTCTCCCCCGCACGCGCCCGCGGGCGGCCGGGGGTGTCCCGGCCGCCCGCGGAGGAGGGTGGTGGTGTCAGCCGACCTTCTGGAGGGAGGCGGGGGCCGGGGCGCCCTGGGCGACGGTGGCCGCACGGGCCGCGCGGCGGGGCAGGGCGAGGGCGGCGAGGAAGGCGACGGTCAGGGTCGCGGCGCCGACCCACAGGGCCGGGACGAGGCCGTCGACGAAGGCCGCGCCGGAGGTGTAACCGCCGTACGCGGCGAAGATCGAGCCCATCAGCGCCACACCGAGGGCGCCGCCGATCTCGCGCAGGGCGTTGCTGGCGCCGGACGCGATGCCCTGCTCGTGCGGCTCCACGCTGGACATGCCCAGGCTCGTGGAGGCCGGGAAGTACAGGGCCATACCGACGCCGGAGATGATCAGCGAGGGCAGCTGGGTGGCGTACGAGACGTCCGGCGAGGCGATGACCGCGAACCAGCCCAGGCCGATCGCCTGGAGCGCCAGACCCGCGGCGACGACGGGACGGCCGCCGACGCGGTCGGAGAGGTAGCCCGCGATCGGCGCGACGATCATCGGCATGCCCGTCCAGGGCAGCATCCGCAGCCCCGCCTCGGTCGGCGAGTACCCGAGCACCGTCTGCAGGAACTGGCTGAGCAGGAAGATCGAGCCGAACATCCCGACGAACATCAGCATCGTCGCCGCGTTGATCGCGCTGAAGGCGCGGCGGCGGAAGAACCTCATCGGCAGCATCGGCTGGCGCGCCGTCATGCCGTGCCGCACGAAGGCCGCGACGAGGACGCTGCCGGCGATCAGCCCGGAGAGCACGCGGGCGCTGGTCCAGCCGTGCTCGTTGGCGTTGACCAGGGCGAAGACGATGCCGAACAGGCCCAGGCTGATGAGCGCGGTGCCGCGGCCGTCCAGCCGCGCGCCGGGCGCGGTGGACTCGGCCAGGCGCAGCCGGGCCAGCGGGAGCAGCAGCACACCGAGCGGGACGTTCAGCCAGAAGATCCACTGCCACGAGATGTGCTCGGTCAGGCTGCCGCCGATGAGCGGGCCGGACGCCACGGCCATGCCGTTGACCGCGCCCCATATGCCGTAGGCGGCGCCCCGGCGCTCGGGCGGTATCGCCGCGGTCAGCAGCGTGAGCGTCAGCGGCATCATGATGGCCGCGCCCACACCCTGGACCGCGCGGGCCGCGATCAGCTCGTTGATGCCGGGCGCCATGGCCGCGGCGGCGGACGCGCCCGTGAAGATCGTCAGACCGGTGAGGAAGAGCTTGCGGCGTCCGAAGCGGTCGCCGAGCGCCGCACCGAACATGAGCAGGACGGCGAAGGTGAGCGTGTAGGCGTTCACCGTCCATTCGAGGTCGGACAGCGCGCCGCCGAGGTCCTTGCGGATGGACGGCAGCGCGGTGGTGACGACGAGGTTGTCGAGGGCCGCCATGAAGCCCGCGACGCTGGTGATCAGCAGCGCCCAGCCTGCCGTGGCCTTGCCGCGGGGCGACGTCTTGTCCGTGGTGGGTGCGGGTGCGGGTGCGCCGTCGGCGGGACGCGCGCTGTCTGCGGTGGTCATTGCCCTGATCTCCTTGGTCCCCTGTCGAGATGTTGCTGCGGGCTGGGTTAGTAATTGATGACTAACTTTTTTGGGCCGAAAAAATCCCGTCCGGGGGCCGACCCCCGGGCGGGCCGCTGCTAGTCGGAAGCCTTCGGGCGCTTGGCGGACCCGGCACACCACGGAGCTTCCGGGGTCTGCGGGTCCTGCGGGTTCTGCGGGTTCTGCGCGCCGTCCGAGTCGTCCGAGTCGTCCGAGCCGTCCTGGCCGTCCTGGCCTTGCGGGTCCTGCACCGGCTCCGGGTCCTCGGCGTCCGCCGGCTTTTCCGGCCGAACGGATTCGTAGAAGCCCTCCCAGATCGGGTCCTCAGCCGAAAAACCCAGCGACACCAAGGTGTTGACGAGCATCCCGTAGGCGAAGAACTGCGTGGTCTCCTCGACGTCGGTGCCGAGCGCGTCCCGCACGGTCTCCCACAGCAGCGTCCAGACCGCGCGGATCTCCACACCGAAGGCGCGGTCCCCCGCGGCCTCCGCCGCCGCCACGGCCACGTACGTCTGCATCTGCATCAGCAGCCGCTCGGGATCGGCGTGGATCATGGCCTGGTAGGCCTTGCCCATCTCGCCCAGCCGCTCTTCGGCCGACACCCCGACCGCCGCATCCGCGAAGACCTTTGCGGTCGTCTCGATGCAGTGACGGGAGGCGGCCAGGAAGATGGCCTGCTTGTTCGGGAAGAGCCGGAAGAGGTACGGCTGCGACACACCCACCCGGCGGGCGATCGCCTCGGTCGACGTGCCGTGATAGCCGCCGTGGGCGAACTCGCTCATCGCCGCGCGGATGACGCTCTCGCGCCGCTCCTCTGCGCTCATCCTGACCATGGGCCTTAAGTTAGTGGCCAATCACTACCTTGTCAACGCGGAGGCGTGGCGGGCCCGTTGCGGGCCGCCGAGGGCAGGTCGCGGGCCCAGCACGGGCCCGCCGCCGGCTGACCGCCGACCCACCGCCGACCCACCGCCGACCGGAAAACGTAAGGACCGCCTGCCATGGGCAAGCGGTCCTTACACGGCACAGACGGTGCGCGGCTCGGCAGTATGTGCGGCCGGGCCGACGCGAAGCCTGTCGCCCGGCGGTCAGGCCAGCTGGACGACCGCGCGGGCCATGCCCAGCACCTTCTGGCCCGCCGACATCGCGGTCAGGTCCACGCGCACCCGGTTGTCGTCCAGCTTGGCCGCGACCTTGGCCGTGACCTCGACGAGCGCGCCCTCGTCGTCGTTCGGGACCACGACCGGCTTGGTGAAGCGCACCCCGTACTCGACGACCGCGGCCGGGTCCCCGGCCCAGTCGGTGACCACGCGGGCCGCCGAGGCCATGGTGAACATGCCGTGCGCGATGACGTCCGGCAGTCCGACCTCGCGGGCGAACTTCTCGTTCCAGTGGATCGGGTTGAAGTCGCCGGACGCCCCCGCGTACCGCACGAGCGTCGCCCGGGAGACCGGGAAGCTCTGCGCGGGCAGCTCGGTGCCGACCTCGACCTCGTCGTACGCCACGGCAGCCGCCATCACGCGTCTCCGTCCTGGGCGGTGCCCTGCTCGGGGTCGGCCGCGCGGGCGACCAGCTTCGTCCAGGCGGTGACGACGTGCTCGCCCGTCTCGTCGTGGACCTCGCCGCGGACGTCCAGGATGTCGTTGCCGGCCATCGACTTCACGGCCTCGATCGTGGACGTGACCGTGAGCCGGTCACCGGCCCGCAGCGGGCGCGTGTACGCGAACTTCTGGTCGCCGTGCACGACCCGGCTGTAGTCCAGGCCCAGCTCCGGGTCGGAGATCACGACGCCCGCCGCCTTGTAGGTGATCGCGAAGGCGAAGGTCGGTGGCGCGATGACGTCCGGGTGGCCGAGGGCCTTGGCGGCCTCCGGGTCCACGTAGGCCGGGTTGGCGTCGCCGATCGCCTCGGCGAACTCGCGGATCTTCTCCCGGCCGACCTCGTAGGCGGGGGTGGGCGGGTAGGTCCGCCCGACGTAGGACTGGTCGAGAGCCATCGTCACCTCGGAGTGTGCGGCAGATCACGGGCGTTGCGGGTGTTGCGGATGTCACGGGTGTTCGGGAGAGGCGTGCGGGGCGCTCAGGTGTGTGCGCGGGAGCGCGGGCGGGCGCGGGGCTCGCACCCCGCCGCGCACGCGGGCCCGGTGCGCGCCGCAGGGCCCGAACGCGCCGCGAGGCCGTCCCCCCGTCCTGCGACGGGGGGACGGCCTCGCGGTGTTACGGCCTGGTGCTGCTGGTGGTGCGACGCAGGAACGGCGAAGTCAGCGCGTCTCGCGGTGCGCGGTGTGCGCGTTGCAACGCGGGCAGTGCTTCTTCATCTCAAGACGGTCCGGGTCGTTACGCCGGTTCTTCTTGGTGATGTAGTTCCGCTCCTTGCACTCCACGCAGGCCAGCGTGATCTTCGGGCGGACGTCGGTGGCGGCCACGTGAGTGCTCCTTGACGAACGGGATATTTGAACACAGGAAGAGTAGCCGATTGAGGGACCGATCCCGCAATCGGCTACGCAGAGTAGCGGCGACCGGACTTGAACCGGTGACACAGCGATTATGAGCCGCTTGCTCTACCGACTGAGCTACGCCGCTTCGACGAACCGACCCCCGCCACGAGGGCGGGGAACCGATCCATCAGAGCCCCAATACGGAATCGAACCGTAGACCTTCTCCTTACCATGGAGACGCTCTACCGACTGAGCTATTGGGGCGAGCGAGGAAGACATTACACGCTCCGCTGCCATACGTGAAATCCGTATCCGGCGGGGCACATCGGGCACCACCGGCGGCTCCGCGGACGGCCCGCCCGGCCCGCTGTGCGCCCGTCCGCCCACCCCTCCGCCCACCCTTCCGCCCGCCCGTGACGGCGCGTTGCCGCAGGGTGCCGCAGGACCGCCCCACGTGCGTACGACAGTACGAGTAATGCACTCGTGCCGGGTGTCCCGACGCCGGTTACCGGACGCGCGCGCGGCCTGGCCCTAGGCTCGACCATGCGTGATCGTCCCGGCGGCTCGGGCGTCCCGACCGGGCGCTTCCGGCCGGACGTTTCCGACCGGCCGCTCCCGGTCGTCCCGACGCCGCCCCGGTGGTCCGCGCCCGCTCCACTGCCTCCCCCGCTCTTCCGTCCCCGGCGGCACCGGCGGGACCCGCGGGAGGCACCAGGCACCGGAGGAGCCCGATGAGCGACAGCCCGCGCGGCACCGCCGCCGAGACCGCCACCCTGCTGCTGTGCGGCGCCCGCCTCACCGACGGCCGGACCGTCGACGTACGCCTGAGCGGCCCGCGGATCGAGGCGGTCGGCACCGCGGGCAGCCTCGCCGGGCCGCCCGGTGCCACCGCCCCCCGGCAGGGCTCCGGCGCGAGCACGGGTACGGGTACGGGTACGCGGATCGACCTGCGCGGCTACCTGCTGCTGCCCGCGCCCGCCGAGCCGCACGCCCACCTCGACCTCGCCCTCACCGCGAACTGCGCGGGCCCGCCCGCCGCCGACGTCGCCGACGTCCAGCGCCGCGCCACCGAGGCCGCCCTCCTCCAGCTCGGGCACGGCGCGACCGCCCTCCGCAGCCATGTGCGGGTCGGCGACGTGCACGGGCTGCGCGCCCTCGAAGCGGTGCTCCAGGCCCGGCGGGCGCTGCGCGGTCTGATCGACGTCCAGGTGGTGGCCGTCCCCCGGCTGCTGACCGGCGCCGCGGGCGCCGACGGACTCGACGTGCTGCGGGACGCGCTCAAGATGGGCGCCTCCGCGGTCGGCGGCTGCCCCGACCTCGACCCGGACCCGAGCGGACACACCGAGGCGGTCGTCGCGCTCGCGGCGGAGTTCGGCGTGCCGGTCGACCTGCACACCGCCGCCGACGACCCCGTCCGCCTCGCCCGGCTCGCCGCGATGGCCGGCGGCCTGCGTCCGGGCGTCACGCTCGGCCCGTGCCACGGGCTCGGCACCATGCCGCGCGAGGCGGCCCTGCGCGCCGCCGAACGCCTCGCCGCCGCGGGCGTCTCCGTCGTGGCCCTCCCGCAGGGCGGCTGCGGCGGCCTGGAGACGGTACGCCGCGGCGCCGCGGGCCTCCACACCCCCGTACGGCTGCTGCGCCGCGCGGGGGTGCCGGTCACCGCGGGCAGCGGAGCCCTCGCCGACCTGGCCAACCCGGTGGGCCGCGGCGACCCGCTGGAGGCGGCGTTCCTGCTCGCCTCCTACGGCGAGTGCGAGCCGCTGCGCGCCTACGACCTCGTCAGCACGCGGGCCCGCGCCGTCCTCGCCCTCCCCGAGGTCCGCGTCGAGGCGGGCTTCCCGGCGGAACTCCTCGCGGTGCGCGGCGAATCCGTCGAGGGCGTCCTCGCCCTCGCCTACAGCCGCGTCGTCATCCACCACGGCCGCGTCGTCTCCCGTACGAGCGCGGTCCGCGAATTCTGCGACACCTCCACCGACCCCGCCCTCGACCTCCCCCGCCAGTCCCACCGCGAACCCTGACCGAACCGCGAGGGAGCCGCGCGAGGACCGCGCGCACCCCCTCGGCGAAGATCGCGGCACCGCCGCAGGCCGCCCCCGGAGCGCACAGGGGCGCGAGGAACCGCCCGCACAACCCCCACGGCGCGAAGCCCGCGAAACCCACCGCACCCCCACCCCGCAGCGAAGGGGCGCGAGGAACCGCGCGCACAACCCCCGCCCACGGAAGATCGCGAAGCCCACCCCAGCCCCACCCCCGGAGCGAAGGAGCGCGAGGAACCGCGCGACAAGCCCCCCACGGCGGAAGGTCGCGGCACCGCCGCACCCCCCACACCGCAGCGCACAAGGGGCGCGAGGAACCGCCCGCACAACCCCCACAGCGCGAAGCCCGCGAAACCCACCGCACCCCCACCCCGCAGCGCAACCCCCCGCGGCCCCCGCCGCAAAAGCCGCCCGCCAGGGCCCGGCGCGCCCGGCGGCGCAACCCCGCCCCACCCCGTACCGTCGGAGACATGCGTATCGTCATCGCCGGAGGCCACGGCCAGATCGCCCGCCGCATGGAACGCCTGCTCGCCGCCCGCGGCGACCACGCGGTGGGCCTGATCCGCAATCCCGACCAGGCCGACGACCTGCGCGAGGCCGGCGCCCAGCCCGTCGTGCTGGACCTGGAGGCGACTCCCGCCGAATCCGTGGCGACGGCCCTCGCGGGCGCGGACGCCGCCGTGTTCGCGGCCGGCGCGGGTCCGGGCAGCGGTGTGGACCGCAAGCAGACGGTCGACCGCGACGCCGCCGTCCTGCTCGCCGACGCCGCCGAACGCGCGGGCGTACGCCGTTTCCTGGTCGTCTCCTCGATGGGCGCGGACGCGGAGTCCGCGTACGAGGATCCGGGCTTCCGGGCGTACCTGCGGGCCAAGGGCGCCGCGGACGACGCGATCCGGTCGCGTACGTCCCTGGACTGGACGATCCTGCGCCCCGGTTCGCTCACCGACGACCCCGGTACGGGCCGGGTCGATCTCACCGCGAGCACCGGCCGCGGCTCGGTGCCGCGCGACGACGTGGCCGCCGTGCTGGTCGAGCTGCTGACCGCGCCGCAGGCCGCGGGCCGGACCCTGGAGCTGATCGCCGGCCCGACGGAGATCCCGGCGGCGGTCGCCGCCCTGCGCTGACGTCCCCTCACCGCACAGGTCCGTCTCCTTCCTGGTGTCAGGACCACCAGCAGAGTTCCCAACTGGTTGTCCTCCGCCCGCCCTTCGAGGATCGAAGAGCAAGCGAAGGAACGACAGGAGGCGCGGAACATGCGTGTGGTGATCATGGGCGGGACGTCCGGCATCGGGCTGGCGACGGCGGAGAAGCTGACGGCCGCGGGCGCGGAGGTGATCGTCACCGGGCGCGACGAGGGGCGCCTCGCGGCGGTGAAGGGCAGGGTGGCCGCCGCCGAGCGGGTGGACGGCACGGACGCGGCCGCGGTGACCGCCTTCTTCGAGCGGGTGGGCGGCTTCGACCACCTGGTGCTGGCGTTCAGTCCGGGCGCGCTGGGTCTCGGGCCGCTGGCGGAGGTGGACGTCGCCGATGTCCGCGGCGCGTTCGAGGGCAAGCTCTTCGGCTATCTGCACGCCGTGCAGAAGGCCCAGGTGACGGGTTCGGTGACGATGGTGTCCGCCGTGTCCGCGCGTGCGGCGCTGCCCGGCACGGTGGCGCTGGCGGCGGTCAACGGGGCGATCGAGCGGATCGTCTCCCCGCTGGCGGCCGAGCTGTCGCCGGTACGGGTGAACGCCGTCTCGCCGGGTGTGGTGGACACCGCCTGGTGGTCCTTCCTGCCCGCCGAGTCGCGGGAGGCGACCCTCGCCGAGTTCGTGAAGGACACGCCCGCCAAGCGGGTGGGTACGCCGCAGGACGTGGCGGACGCGATCGCGTACGTCATCGGGGCGACGTACGTGACCGGCACGGTGCTGCCGGTGGACGGCGGCGCCACGGTCGCCTGAGCGCGGCGGCGCCGCGGCGCGAACGGGGGGCCGGGGGCCGGGTCGGTGCGACCCGGCCCCCGGCCGCGCCCCCCTGCCGCGCCCCCGGGACCGCCTCCGCCCGCGCCTTCGGGACCGCCCGGAATCCGGCGCCGGAGTCCGGCACCCCCTCCTCTGTCCGACCCGCGTGACACGATGACGTAGGTGAGCCGACCGCTGCTCTACCTCGACGTCGACGGCCCCCTCAACCCGTACGCCGCACAGCCCGAACGCCGCCCGGACGGCTACACCACCCTCCGGGTCACGCTCGACCCCGACCGGTCCGGTCCGTCCGGTCCGTCCGCCCTCGCCGGGCGCACGCTGCGCGTCTGGCTGGCCCCCTGGCACGGCCCGGCCCTGCTCGGCCTCGACTACGAACTGTGCTGGGCCACCACGTGGACGGCCGACGCCAACCGGTGGATCGCCCCGGTCCTGGGCCTGCCCGAGCTGCCGTACGTCGACTTCGGCGACGCCCTGCTGGCCGAACGCCCCGACGGCGTCCACTGGAAGACGGCCGCGCTCGTCGAGCACGCCGCCGGCCGCCCCTTCGCCTGGGTCGACGACGAGCAGAGCGCCCTGGACGGGGAGTACGTCGCCGCGCACCACCCGGGGCCCGCGCTGCTCCACCACGTGAACCCGCGCGTCGGGCTGCTCCCCGAGGACTTCCGGACGCTGGCGCAATGGGCGGGGGGCATAACGGACGAGGAGCGCTGACGCCTCCTCAGCCGGCCGGCTGCCGCTCCGCGAGAGTCTCCCGCAGCCGGCGGTCCAGGTCCGAGCCCGGCGGGGTCAGGTAGGACACCACCGTCCTGTCGTCGTTCGCGATGTGCATCTTGGCGTACTCGAACGTGACCCGGCCGAGCACCGGATGGTCGAGGGTGCGCGGCTGCGGGACGTACGGCGTCAGGTCCTTGCGCCGCCACAGCCGGCCGAAGTCGGCGCTGGCCCGCTCCAGGTCGCGCAGCAGGGCGACGACGTCGGGGTCCAGGATGTGCTCCCCGACCTGGGCGCGGAAGAGGCCGAGGGTGTGGGCCGCCTCCTCCTCCCAGTCCAGGGACATGGCGCGCGCCTCGGGGGAGGTGAAGTGGAGCCACAGGATGTTGCGCCGCTCGGCGGGCAGGGCGGCGAGGTCGCCGAGCAGCAGCTCGCAGCCGGCGTTCCAGGCGAGGACGTCGAAACGGCGATTGACGACGAAGGAGGGGTTCGGGTCCAGGTGCGCGAGCAGCAGCTCGTACGGCCTGGGTATCCCGGAGGGCGCGGGCGGTCCGGCGGGCCGGTCGGCGGGCGGCATCTCGCCGGCGAGGCGGTAGAGGTGGTCGCGCTCCGCCGTGTCGAGCCCGAGCGCGGGGACGAGGCTGCCCAGCACCTGGCGGGAGACCTTGATCTCACGGCCCTGCTCCAACCACGTGTACCAGGTGATGCTCAGGCCCGCGAGGGTCGCGACCTCCTCCCGCCGCAGCCCCGGCGTGCGCCGCTGCCCGTAGACCCGCAGCCCCGCGTCCTCCGGCTTGCGCCGCTCCCGCCGGCTCCTGATGAACTCCGCGAGCTCGCGCCGCCGTTCGAGATCCCCCACCGCTCCCCCTCCGCGCCGTGCACGGCCCTCCGCGTGGTTGCCGTCGCCCCAGCCTAGGCGCGTGCGGCGGCGCGCCTGCGGGAGAATGACGGACGATGACCGACCTCACGCCCCTCCCCACCCCCGAGGACATCCGCCGACTCCACGAGCGGTACGCCCCCTCGCCGCAGGCCTTCGACGCCGTGCACGGCCACTGCGTCATCGTCTGGCGCATCGCCGAACAGCTCCTGGACGCCCTCGCCGCCCACGGCGCCCCCGCTCCCGTCGACCGCGACCTGGTCCGCGCGGGCTGCCTCGTCCACGACATCGGGGTCTACCGCCTCTACGGCGCCGGCGCCGACGGCGGCTTCGACGGCGCCCACTACATCCGCCACGGCCTCCTCGGCCACGAGATCCTCGCTGCCGAGGGACTCCCCGAGGCCCTGTGCCGCTTCTGCTCCCACCACACCGGCGTCGGCCTGACGAAGGACGACATCACCCGCCAGAACCTCCCGCTCCCGCCCGCCGACTACCTGGCGGAGACCCCGGAGGAGCGGCTCGTGATGTACGCCGACAAGTTCCACAGCAAGAGCACGCCCCCCAAGTTCCTGACCCCCGCCGCCTACACCGCCGCGGTCCGCCGCTTCGGCGAGGACAAGGCCGACGCCTTCACCCACCTCCGCCACGCTTTCGGCGACCCCGACGTCCGGGCCCTCTCCGCCGCCCACGGCCACCGCCTCGTGGACGCTCCCTGACGCGACCGGGGCCGCACGGCCCTCCCCGGCCCGCCGGAAGGTCAGATCCCCGCGGGTTCGCCGGACCCGGCCCCGGCCTCGTAGGCGGTGAGGACGAGCCTCCCGCCCTCACCGGCCACGACGTCGACGTACAGCTCGCTCTCCTCGTCGAAGCGCAGCGTGAAGACGGGATCGAACGCCATCAGGAGGTCGAACCCCTCCTGGTACTCCCCGACCAGGGGTGGCTCCGGGGTGGCCTCACAGCTCCACCCGTCCTGACCCGCACTCACCACGACCCGCACCGGAACCCCGGCCAGACACGTCGACCGGTTGGCCCACCACTCCAGCGTCGCAAGCCCCTCGTACCTGTCCACCCCCACAGTCCATCACCCCCCACCGCCCGGCTCAACGCCGCCAACGGCGCCGCCCCGACGAGGTGGACCGCACACCGCCGAACCCGGCCAGGTGCATGGCGACGAAGAACGCCCCGGCGATCAGCAGGCTGAACGGCGTGAACGCCGCGTCGGTGTGCGTGCTGGTGACATTGAGCAGATAAGCGACGGCGAGAATGACGGCCCCCACGGCTGCCAGCATCGTGTGCCTCCTTGGCAATGAACAGTCAGCGCCGGCGGTACGCCGACCCTGACTCGGCCGACCGGACGCCCTTGCCCATCCGGTGCCCCCAAACGACTGTTTGAATCCGCCCCAAGCCCCCGGCAGCGAGCCGCCCGCCCCCGGCATGACGGCCCACGTGAGCAACGACGCGGACCTGCATCCCGGACCCATACCCGGCTACCACGACAGCCCGTTCGGACGGCGGCCCGAGCAGCTGGACGAGAGGTTGTTCTGGATGGGGCACCTCTACTCGTGGGGGAACGGTGCACCGGTCAGACGTTCTTCGGGCCGGGGTATGCCTGAGCGGACCACCGGGCCTATCGGCAGCGCGTTTGGCAGCGGGCCGACTGGCCGGTCCTCACCGTTCCGGACCTGGTCACAGCGATGGACAACGGCCTGCCCGGAGACACCACCACCGACCCCCACACCCGCCCGCTCCTCCCCGCCTTCGGCGACGCGGCCGCACCACGAGAGGCAGTCGGCCGAATCGCCGCCGCCCTCCACGCGCGCCTGGGCACGGAGGATACGAAGGACGCCGAGCAGCTCGCCGAGGCCCCCGAGGCGTGAACACGGCAGACCGTCCCGACCACCCCCGTTCGGGGGGCTCCGCCCACGGTCGCCCCACCCACGACGAAGGGCCCCTGAGCAGCGCAAACGCTGCTCAGGGGCCCTTCAACCATGTGGCGGCACGTGGATTCGAACCACGGTAGGCTAAGCCGACGGATTTACAGTCCGCTCCCATTGGCCACTCGGGCATACCGCCATGGGATGCCGCCCCGGACCGGGGCCGCGCGGTGCGCGGGGTCCTTGGCGACGGGGTAAACGATACCTGATGGATGGGGGTGGTTCGCCACCGGGTTGATCAGGGGATCGGGTCGGTGCGGGGGGTGGGGGGCGGTGGCTAGGCTGGTCGCGGACGGTTCGGGGAACGGGCCGTGGACGTGATCGCTGATGGAACACAGTCAAGGAGCCCACTGAAGATGGCCGACTCCAGTTTCGACATCGTCTCGAAGGTCGAGCGGCAGGAGGTCGACAACGCCCTCAACCAGACCGCCAAGGAGATCTCGCAGCGCTACGACTTCAAGAACGTCGGGGCGTCGATCGCGTGGTCGGGTGAGAAGATCCTCATGGAGGCCAACTCCGAGGAGCGCGTCAAGGCGATCCTGGACGTCTTCGAGACCAAGCTGGTCAAGCGGGGGATCTCGCTCAAGGCGCTGGACGCGGGTGAGCCGCAGCTGTCCGGCAAGGAGTACAAGATCTTCGCCTCCATCGAGGAGGGGATCTCGCAGGACAACGCCAAGAAGGTCGCGAAGATCATCCGGGACGAGGGTCCCAAGGGCGTCAAGGCCCAGGTGCAGGGTGACGAGCTGCGGGTCAGCTCGAAGAGCCGGGACGACCTGCAGGCCGTGCAGGCGCTGCTCAAGGGCAAGGACCTGGACTTCGCGCTGCAGTTCGTGAACTACCGCTAGGACGTGCCGGCAGGCGCCGGGTGAGCCCGGCGCCCCCCGTTCGGCGGGGGGCGCGTGCGGCTCAGGAGTCCTTCGCGGTGCGCCACTCGTGGTGGTATTCCTCGAAGATGCGGTGCAGGCCGTGGCCGATCTTGAGGTAGTCGAGGTCGTCGAGGTTGGCCAGCGAGGCGCGCACCGACCATTCGGGGCCGTCGAAGCCGCCGCCGTTGAGGAGGACGACTCCGGTCTGGGCGGCGAGCCGGAAGAGCGGGTCCACCGGTTCGTAGGTGGCGGTCAGGTAGTCCGCGAAGGGCTTGCCGTACACCCGCTCGGCCTCGGCGAGCAGGTCGAGTTCGACGTAGTACGCGGCCCGGTCCGGGTCCTCCGCGATCTTCATGCCGGCGCCCTCCACCAGCAGGTCGAGGCGGCGGTGGACGATGGTGCGCAGTTGCTCCTTGTAGGCCTGGCCCTCGGGGAGCATCGCGAAGAGCGAGAAGAGGGTCGTCATCGCCTGTTGCGGGGTGGACAGGCCCGCGGTGTGGTTGAGGGCGACCTGCCGGGAGTCGGCGACGAGCCGGTCGATGAAGCGCAGGCCGGGGACGTCCAGGGTGATGGAGCCGTAGCGGCGGGCGAGGCGGTCGCGTTCGGTGTCCGGGAGCGCGGCGATCATGTCGTCGATGACGTTGTCGTCGCTCAGCCCGATCACGCCGAGCCGCCAGCCGGTGGCGCCGTAGTGCTTGGAGTACGAGTAGACCAGCAGGGTGTTGCGGGGCAGGTCGGCGGCGAGTGAGCGGAAGCCCTCGACGAAGGTGCCGTAGACGTCGTCGGTGACCACGACCAGGTTCGGGTTCTGCTCGGCGACGATCGAAGCGATCTGGTCGGCGACCCGGCGGCTGAGCGCCAGCGAGGGCGGGTTGGACGGGTTGACGAGGCAGAGCAGCTTGATCGAGGGGTCGGCGAGCTTGGCGACCTCCGACTCCGGGTAGCGCCATTCGCGGACGCCCTTGCCCGCCATGAGGTCCGCGTTCACGTAGACGACGTCGAAGCCGTACGTGTCGAGCTGCGGGATCTCCAGGTACGGGGTGAAGACCGGCACCATGAGGGCGATCCGGTCGCCCTTGTGCAGGATGCCGTTCTGCACGAGGGAGTCGAAGACGTAGCACATGGCGGCGGTGCCGCCCTCGGTCGGGAAGAGCGAGAGGCCGGCGGACGGCAGTTCGCCGCCGTAGACCTCGCTGCGCAGGTAGGCGCGCACCACCTCTTCGGTGCCGGCCAGGGAGCGGTCCGGCACGGGGTAGTTGTCGCCGGTCACGGCGTCGGTCAGTTCGTGGAGGAAGTCCTCGCGGTCCAGGCCGAGTTCGCCGGTGGCGTGGTCGACGCAGTCGGCGAGCAGCAGGGTGCCGGGCAGTTCCGGGTGCTCGCGCAGCCAGCGGTCGAAGCGGGCACCGACGCCGGGCTTCTCGGGCATGCCGCCGAGGTCGTCGCCGTGCCAGACGCGGCGCGACTCGGTGAGGGCGAAGTAGCCGAGCGCGTAGAAGGCCTCGCGGGGGCTGGTGGCGATCCAGTTGGGGTTGCCGCGCCCGGCGTTGAGCATCTGGACGGAGCTGGTGTCCTTGTGGCCGGGCTGGTCGCCCTGGGCCTGCTGGGCGATGTCGATGAAGACGTTCTTGAGCTCGAACGGGGAGAGCTGCGCGTACCGCTTGATCTCGTCACGGGTGAAGCTGCGTGCGGGCATCGGGGGCGGCCTTCCGTGGGTCGCGGGGCGGGGGACGGGGGGCCGGGTCAGGAGCCCAGGATGCCGACCAGGACGGGGCCGGTCAGCGGGAGCAGGAAGTTGGAGAGGGCGTAGGTGATCGTGTAGCCGAGCATCGGTACGGAGGAGTCGGCGACCTGGGTGACCGCGGTGATGGCCGGGGTCGAGCACTGCTGGCCGGCGATCGCGCCGATCAGCAGCGGTTTCTCGATCTTCAGCAGCTTCAGGCCGACGAACAGGGAGATCGTCGCGGGCACCAGCACCATGGCGACGCCCGCGCAGGGCAGCAGGGCGCCGTACTTCTTGATCAGCGGCCAGGCCTGCGGGCCGGAGGTCAGTCCGGTGCAGGCGATGAAGACCGCGAGGCCCATGTCCTTGATGGTGGCTGCGGCCTGCGGCGGGAAGGCGCCGAAGGTCTGGGTGCGGGAGCGGAACCAGCCGAAGACCAGGCCGGAGACGAGGCAGCCGCCGCCGGTGCCGAGCGACAGCGGGGCCGAGCCGATCTTGATCTCGACCTGGCCGAGGAGCGAGCCGAGGGCGATACCGAGGCCCAGGTAGATGAAGTCGGTGGTGTCGTTCTTGACGACCTGGCCGAGCTTGCCGACGAGTGTCTTCAGCCCGGAGCGCAGTCCGATGAGGCGCAGGACGTCGCCCTGGTGCACCACGGTCTCACCGGAGGCGGGAATCGCGTTGCCCGCCCGGACGACCTCGGTGACGTAGACGCCGCTGCGGTAGAACTCGGGGTTGTCCTGCTCCAGTTCGTCGATCGACTTGCCGTCGTTCTCCTTGCGGGTGACGGACACCTGCTCGGTGGCGAGCGGGGTGTCCATGCCGGGGACGGTGGGCACCTCGGGGCCGATCTGGTGGCCGACGTCGATGACGTCCTCGCGGCGGCCGACGAGCAGCAGGACGTCACCGGTGGCGGCGACGTAGTCGTCGGGGACGGGGGTGCTGACCTTGCCGTCCCGGCGCAGGGTCTCGACGCTGACCCGCTCGCTCAGCCCGCGCAGGTGGGTGAGGTTCTCGCCGGAGGACTGCGCCACCAGGTAGGTGCGGCCGACGACGCCGGGCAGGCCCTGCCGTTCGTCGGACTCCAGGTCGCCCTTGGCGCGGCTGCGCTGCCACAGCTTGCGGGAGGCGTCGGCGAGGTTGATCCGCATGATCATCGGCATGATCTGGCTGGCGTAGAGCACGATCGTGATCAGGCCGAAGAGGTAGCAGACGGTGTAGGCGGTCGCCACGTTGCCCTGGTAGTGGGTGACCTGGGCGGGCGTCAGGCCGGAGAGCTTGCCGATGGACTCGGTGGCGGTGCCGACGACCGCGGATTCGGTGGCCGCGCCGGCGAGGATGCCGGAGGCCGTGCCGACGTCGAGGTCGAACCACTTGGCCAGCAGCAGCGCGATGGCCAGGACGCACACCAGCTCGATCGCGCACAGCGCGAAGAAGCGCAGGCTCTTGCGGTTGAGGTTGCGGAAGAACTGGGGTCCGGCCATGTAGCCGAGCGCGAAGATGAACAGCGCGAAGAAGACCGTCTTGACGTCGTCGGCGATGGTCGCCTTGGTCCAGGCGCCGAAGAGCAGCGAGACGATGAGGGTGCCGCAGATGCCGCCCAGGGTGATGGGGCCGATCCGGCCCTTCCCGACCAGGTAGCCCAGCGACAGGCTGAGGAAGAGGACCAGTTCGGGATGGTCCTTGAAGACGCCCATGCCCACTCAGCCCCCGGCCACGGGGGGTTCGGCCGCCACCGGGGGCAGTTCGGCCACGGCCGGGAGCAGTTCAGCCGTCACCAGGACGGTGAAATATCGGTGCATGAGCCGAAAATAGGTGCATAACGGAAAGCGCGGGCGTACGGCACGCCGAACGTGCCGTACGCCCGCGCCGCCGCCCGCCCTCCGCGGCTGTGGGGCCGCCGCTACCGCGCCTGGAGCTCGCGGACAACCTTCAGCGCGTCGTCGATGTGCCCGCCGATGTTCGTCATCGACGAGAACGTGTGCCGGATGACGCCCTCCTTGTCGATGACGAAGGTGATCCGGCCCGGCAGCAGGCCGAGCGCCGAGGCGCCGTACAGCTTGCGCACCTCGCGGCCGCGGTCGGACAGCAGGACGAACGGCAGCTCGTGGCGCCCGGCGAAGCCCTCGTGGGTGGCGACGGAGTCCGAACTGACGCCGACCACCTCGGCGCCCGAGGCGACGAAGCTCTCGTAGCTGTCGCGGAAGCTGCACGCCTCGGCGGTGCAGCCGCGCGTGTTGTCCTTGGGGTAGAAGTACAGCACCACGACCTTCTCGCCCAGGATGCCGCTGAGCGTCACCTGCTTCCCCGCCTGATCGGGAAGCGTGAAGTCCGGTGCCTTGTCGCCGACCTGCAGGGTGCCCATGGCCATCTCCTCGACTTCTCGGCCGCGTTGGCGTCTGCGGCGATCGTACGGCGCCGGGCCGCGCGCGGTTCGACCGCAGGCCCCGCGCCGCGCGCCCCGCACCGACCGCGCCGCGCGCCCCGCACCGACCGCGCCGCGCGCCCCGCACCGCACCGCACCGCCCCGCACCGCACGGCACCGCACGCAACGGTTTACGCCGCCGGGTCGTGCCCCTCGACGAGGGCCGTCAGCAGCCGGGCCGGCTCCGCCCGCCCGTCGGCTCCCAGCGTCGCGCCCAGCTCCGCCTCCGCGGCCTCCACGACCTCGCGGGCGGCGCGCAGCGCGCGGTGGCCCTCGCCGGTGAGGCCCAGGACGTAGGAGCGGCGGTCGTCGGGGTTGCGGGTGCGTATGACCTGTCCTGCGGCCTCGAAGCGGTCGATGAGCTTGACCATGGTGGTGCGGTTGATGCCGAGCCGGTCGCCGAGATCCTGCTGGGAGTGGGCGGCACCGGGCTCGCCGATGGTGTCCAGGACCTGGAAGTCGCGGGCGCCGCCGCGCGCCGCCCGCGCAGCCCCGCGCGACCGTCGGGAACCGGCCATCCCTGCCGTCACGGACCGCACCGTATCGGGCCGCTTCCGTTTCCCTCTGTCAGTGCGCGGCCCGATACTGGACGCAGTGGGCGCATGGAGCCGTTCGGACCTGGAAAGGTGCAGGCCATGAGTGTGTTGCGACTCGTACTCAACGTGATCTGGCTGGTCTTCTGCGGGCTGTGGATGGCGCTGGCCTACGTCCTGGCGGCGCTGATCTGCTTCGTCCTCATCGTGACGATCCCGTTCGGCATCGCCTCGCTGCGGATAGCGGGATATGTGCTGTGGCCCTTCGGGCGGACGACGGTGGAGCGGCCGGACGCCGGGGCGCCGTCCTGCGTGGGGAACGTGGTCTGGCTGGTCTTCGCGGGCTGGTGGCTGGCGCTGGGGCACCTGCTCACCAGCATCCCGCTCTTCGTGTCGATCGTCGGCATCCCGTTCGGCTGGGCGAACCTGAAGCTCATCCCCGTCTCGCTGATGCCGCTGGGCCGCGAGATCGTGCCGTCGGACGAAGGCGCCTTCGCGTACCCGCGCTGAGCGCCCGGACCCGGGCCCGTATGCGGGCCCCGGGCCCGGACTGAAGGGCTCAGCGGCGGCCGGCCATCTCCTCCAGGCGGGAGATGCGCTCGGCCATGGGCGGGTGGGTGGAGAAGAGCTTCGACGCGTCGCCGGGCCGGAAGGGGTTGGCGATCATCATGTGACTCGCCGTCTCCAGCCGGGGCTCGGGCGGCAGCGGCAGCTGCTTGGTGCCCGCGTCCAGCTTGCGCAGCGCCGAGGCGAGCGCGAGCGGGTCGCCGGTGAGGCGGGCGCCGGACGCGTCGGCCTCGTACTCCCGGGAGCGGGAGACGGCGAGCTGGATGAGGGACGCGGCGAGCGGGCCGAGGATCATCATCAGCAGCATGCCGAGGATGCCGGGGCCGTCGTCGTCGTCCGAGCGGCCGACCGGGATCAGCCACGCGAAGTTGACCAGGAACATCACCACGGAGGCGAGCGCGCCGGCGATCGACGAGATGAGGATGTCGCGGTTGTAGACGTGGCTCAGCTCGTGGCCGATGACCCCGCGCAGCTCGCGCTCGTCGAGGATGCGCATGATGCCGTCGGTGCAGCACACCGCGGCGTTTCGCGGGTTGCGGCCGGTGGCGAACGCGTTGGGCGCCTCCGTCGGCGAGATGTAGAGGCGCGGCATGGGCTGCCGGGCCGCCGTCGACAGCTCGCGCACGATCCGGTAGAGCGCGGGCGCCTCGATCTCGCTGACCGGCCGGGCGCGCATCGCGCGCAGCGCCAGCTTGTCGCTGTTCCAGTACGCGTACGCGTTCGTACCCAGGGCGATGACGAGCGCCACGATGAGCCCGGTGCGGCCGAAGAAGCTGCCGATGACCAGGATGAGTGCGGACAGGCCACCGAGGAGTACGGCGGTCTTCAACCCGTTGTGCCGGCGGTGCACGTGCGCCCTCCACATTCTGCGGTGTGTGCCCCGGGGGACCTCCCCCTAAGGAAAACCTCCTGCCCTGCTCAACGCCACCCGGCGGGAGCTAGTTCCCTTGTGCGTTCCGGCACACGCGCGCGGTGGCCGCCGGCAGGGCGAAGGGGCGGCTCAGAGCAGGCTGCCCTGCGCGAAGCGCAGGACGAGCTGCGGGGCGCCGGACAGCGCCAGGCCCGCGGCGGCGGTGAGCGCGACGGCCGCGCCGAGCGCGAAGGGCGTACGCGCCACGGCGGCCTCAACGACGGTCTCCCCCGCGGCCGCGGGTGCGGGCTCGGGGGCGCGGGCGAAGAGCAGGGCCGTCCAGCGCAGGTAGTAGACGAGCGCGATGACGACGTTGACGGCCATGACCACCGCCAGCCAGCCGTGCTGCGTCCCGACCGCGGTGGAGAAGACCGCGACCTTCGCGAACAGCCCGATCACGCCGGGCGGCAGCCCGGCCAGGCACAGCAGGAAGAAGGCGAGCGCCAGGGCGGCCGCGGGGCGGCGGGCGTGCAGGGCGCGGTAGTCGGTGAGGCGGCTGAGCGGCGCGGTGCGCTCGACGAGGGCGACGACGGCGAAGGCGCCGAGGTTGACCACCGCGTACATGAGCGCGTACGCGACCGTGGTGCCGATCTCGTGCGCGGGCTCGTCGGTGGAGGCGGCCGCGGCCATCGGCACCAGCAGGTATCCGGCCTGCCCGATCGACGACCAGGCCAGCAGGCGTACGGCGCCGCGGGGGACGTCGGGGCGCTGCCGCAGGGCGCCGACGTTGCCGACGGTCATGGTGAGCGCGGCCAGGACCGCGATCGCCGGGCCCCACGTGTGCGCGTACGGGCGGAAGGCGACGACGACGAGCAGGATCAGCCCGGAGAAACCGGCGGCCTTGCCGACGACCGACAGATAGGCGGCGATCGGCAGCGGAGCGCCCGCGTAGGTGTCGGGCACCCAGAAGTGGAAGGGCGCGACGGCGAGCTTGAAGGCGAAGCCCACGATGGTGAGGGCCATCCCTACGTGGGCGACGGTGGAGAGCGGGCCGGCGTCGGTGAGCGGCAGCGCGGAGCCGATCTGCGTCAGGTAGAGGGTCCCGGAGGCGCCGTAGACGAAGCTGACGCCGAGCAGCGCGACCGCGGTCGCCGTGACCGAGGTCAGGAAGAACTTGAGCGCGGCCTCGCCGGAGTGCTTGTCGTCGCGGCGCAGGCCGACGAGCGCGAAGGCGGGCAGCGTCGTCACCTCCAGGGCGACGATCAGCGTGGCCAGGTCGCGGGAGGCGGGCAGCAGCGCGGCGCCGGTGACGGACGACAGCAGCAGGAACCAGTACTCGCCCGCGGGCATCTCGTCGAGGGTGCTGATCGACAGCAGTGTGGTGAGCAGGGCGCCGCCCAGCACCAGGGCCTGGATCGCCAGGGTGAAGTGGTCGGTGACGTAGGAGCAGTCGGCGGTGTGGGGGCTCTGGCTGCGCGTCTGGCAGAAGGTCGCGCTCGGGCCGCCGCGCAGCGGGATGAGGGTGAGCGCGGCGGCGAGCAGCCCGGCCGCGGTGATCCAGCCGAGCAGCACCTTGCGGGCGGGCGGCAGGAAGAGGTCGGCGACCAGGACGGCGACGGCGAGCGCGGCGGGGACGAGGACGGGGCCGAGCGGGGACCAGTCGACGTGCTGTGCGAAGGCGGCTGCCTGCGTGAGGGCGGAATCCGGGACGTGGGTGGGGGCCGGGACGTGGGCTGTACCCGCGACGTGGGTTGCGGCGGCCTGGGCGTGGACGGCGGCGTGGGCGAGTGCCATCAGTGGCCTCCGAGCAGGGAGCGTACGGCCGGGTCGGTGAGCCCGAGGAGGGCCGCGGGCCACAGCCCGGCCAGCACGGTGAGGGCGGCCAGCGGCGTCCAGGCGGCGAACTCGTAGCCGCGGACGTCGGCGAGGGCGGGGCGCAGCTCGGTGGTCTCCTTGTCGCCCATGCAGACCCGGCGCACGACCGTGAGCAGGTAGCCGGCGGTGAGCAGGGTGCCGAAGGCGGCGACCGCGGTGAAGACCAGGTACGCGGGGCGGCTCAGTTCGGCGGCGGGTTTGAAGGAGCCGAACATCGCGAGCATCTCGCCCCAGAACCCGGCCAGGCCCGGCAGGCCGAGCGAGGCGACGGCGGCGAAGGCGAGCAGGCCGCCCAGGCGCGGGGCGCGGCCGTAGAGGGCGGCGCCGGTGCGGCCGGCGAGTTCGTCGAGGTCGGAGGAGCCGTAGCGGTCCTTGACGGCGCCGACGAGGAAGAAGAGCAGGCCGGTGATGAGGCCGTGGGCGATGTTGGCGAAGAGCGCGCCGTTGACGCCGGTGGGGTTGAGGGAGGCGATGCCGAGGAGCACGAAGCCCATGTGGCCGACGGAGGAGTAGGCGATCAGGCGCTTGAGGTCGCCACCGTTGCCCTGCCGAGCGAGCTGGAGGCAGGCGAGCGAGCCGTAGACGATGCCGACGACCGCGAAGGCGGCCAGGTAGGGGGCGAACGTCTGTATGCCGCCCGGCGTGTCGGGCAGCACGATGCGGACCAGGCCGTACGTGCCCATCTTGAGCAGCACGCCCGCGAGCAGCACCGATCCGACGGTGGGGGCGGCGGTGTGGGCGTCCGGGAGCCAGCTGTGCAGGGGCCACATCGGGGCCTTGATCGCCAGGCCGGTGCCGATGGCGAGAACGGCGATGAGCTGCGTGGAGTGACCGAGGTGTGACCCGTTGTCAGTGGCGAGTGCCACCATGTCGAAAGTGCCCGCTTTGATCCCGATGAGGAGCAGGCCGAGCAGCATGATCACGGAGCCGAGGAGTGTGTAGACGATGAAGCGCAGGGCCGAGCGTTCCCGGTCGCCGCCCCCCCAGCGGGCGATCAGGAAGTACATCGGGATGAGGACCGTCTCGAAGGCCAGGAAGAACAGCATCAGGTCGAGGACGGCGAAGGTGGCCAGCGTGCCCGTCTCCAGCAGGAGCAGCAGGGCGACGAAGGATTTCGCCGAGCCGCCGGCCGGCAGGTGGAAGTACGAGTAGAGCGCGCACAGGAAGGTCAGCAGCGCGGTCAGCACGAGGAGGGGGAGCGAGATGCCGTCGACACCGAGGTGGAAGTGGATCCGCAGCGCGGGGATCCAGCTGACGTCCGTGCTCGCCTGCGTCTTCGCGGGGTGGTCGTGGTCGAAGCCGGCCGCGAGGACGATCGCGAGGATCAGGACGGCGCCGGTGACGGTCACACCGTGCCGCAGCACGGCCTGGTCGGGGCTGCGGCCCTTCAGACCGGGGGGCGGCGGGAGCAGGGCGCCGGCCGCGCCGAGCAGCGGCAGAGCCACGAGCGCGACGAGGACGTACTGCAGAGCGGTGTCGTTCACGGGTTTCTCTCAGCCTCCGACGGCGACGAGGACGGCGAGCACCACGGCACCGGCCAGCAGCGCGCTGAGGTAGGTCTGGACGTTCCCGCTCTGGGCCTTGCGGACGGCCGCGCCGAGCAGCCCCGGGGCGCCGCCCGCACCGCGGACGTAGGTCTCGACGACCTGCCGGTCGAGGAAGCGGACGAGCGAGGCGGCGGCCAGGACGGGACGGACGAAGAGCGCGCTGTAGACGGAGTCCAGGCGGAAGCCGTGCGCGGCGAGCGGGTGCAGCGGGCCGAGCAGGGTGCGGCCGGGGTCGGCGGGGTCGTCGGCGGCGGCGATGTCGCCGTAGATCTCCTTGTGCGTCGCGATGGCCTCGGCCTCGACGAGCGCGGGTTCCTCGCCGGGGTCGGCGGTGACGACGGCCCCGGCGGGTACGGCCCGGCGGGTGGCGGCCGCGCGGGACCAGACGGCGTAGGTGACGGCGACTCCGGCGAGGGCCAGGAGGGTGCCGAGGAGGGAGGTGAGCAGGGTCGGGCCGAGCGGGGCGCCGCCGAACCAGTCGGGCAGCTCGCGGTAGGCCAGGCCGCCGAAGGCGACGGTGGGGACGGCCAGCACCCACAGCACGCCGGTCATGACGGCGGGCGGGCGGCCGTGGTCGGGGGCGTCGGGGCCGCTGCCGCGGAAGGCCAGCAGGAACAGGCGGGTGGCGTACGCGGCGGTGAGCAGGGCGGTCAGCAGCCCGGCGACGAGCACGGTCCAGCCGACCGCGGCGGGGACGTGCGCGGTGTCGCCGGAGGCGGCGTGCTCGGCCGCGCGCAGCACGGACTCCTTGGAGAAGAAGCCGGACAGCGGCGGCAGGGCGGCGAGCGCGGCCAGTGCCAGGCCCATCGTCCACATCGCGTCGGGCACGCGCTTGCTCAGGTGGCCCATGCGGGACATGGCGGTGAGCGAGTTGGTGCCGGCGGCGTGGATGACGACGCCCGCGCCCAGGAAGAGCAGCGCCTTGAAGGCGCCGTGCGACAGGAGGTGGAAGACGGCGGCGTCCCGGTCGCCGACGGCCAGCGCGCCGGCCATGTAGCCGAGCTGGCCGATCGTGGAGTAGGCGAGCACGCGCTTGATGTCGTCCTGCGCGAGGGCGGCGAGCGCGGACCCGGCCATCGTCACGGCGGCCATCACGGCGAGGACGGCGAGCGCGGCGGCGGACGCGGTGAAGACCGGCAGCAGCCGGGCCACCAGGTAGATGCCCGCGGCGACCATCGTGGCGGCGTGGATGAGCGCCGAGACGGGGGTCGGGCCGGCCATCGCGTCGGGCAGCCAGGTGTGCAGCGGGAACTGCGCGGACTTGCCGGCGACCCCGGCGAGGAGCAGCAGCGCGATCACCGTCGGGTGGTGCAGCTGCCCGTGCGCGGTCGCGTCGAGGATGCCGGTGATCCGGAAGGTGTGCGCGTCGGCGGCGAGCGCGAACACCCCGATGAGGAAGGGGACGTCGCCGAGCTTGGTGACGAGGAAGGCCTTGATCGAGGCGGCGCGCGCGGCCTCGGTCTCCCAGTAGTGCCCGACCAGGAAGTAGGAGCAGATGCCCATGACCTCCCAGCCGACGAGCAGCACCATCAGGTCGCCGGTGTAGACGACGAGCAGCATCGCGGAGGTGAAGAGGGAGACGAGCGCCGCGTACGACGGGTAGCGCGCGTCGTGCCGCAGGTAGGCGACGGAGTACAGCTGCACGCAGGTGGCGACCAGGCCGACGAGGACGGCGACCAGCACCGAGAAGCCGTCCAGGTGCAGGGCGAGGTCGATCGGCACGGAGCCGGTGACGGTCAGCCGGTGGGCGGCGTCGGTGGGCGCGCCGGTGCCCTGCCGGGCGGCGGTGACCGCGGCGAGCACGAAGGCGGCCGCGGTGGGCAGCACGGCGAGCGGCCGGACGAAGCCGGGCGCACGCCGGCCGAGCAGCAGTCCGGCGGCCGCGCCCAGGAAGGGCAGCAGGGGGACGAGCGCGGCGGTGGCGGTCAGGGTCACGCGGTGGCCTCTGCCTTCCCGTCGCCGGCGGTGGCCCCCGCGGGCGACGTGTCCGACGGCTGGGGTCCGGCGCCGGGCCCGCCGTGCAGCGGGGGTTCGGCGAGGGCGGTGAGCCGGTCGATGTCGGAGCTGCCGCGGTGCCGGAAGACCAGCAGCACGATGGCCAGGCCCAGGCCGATCTCGGCGGCGGCGATGGTGATGGTGAAGAGGGTGAGCGCCTGGCCGGAGTGCAGGGTGTCGCCGAGCCAGGCGTCGAAGGCGACGAGGTTGAGGTTGACGGCGTTGAGCATGAGCTCGACGGACATCAGGACGAGGATCGCGTTGCGCCGGGCGAGCACCCCGTACAGGCCGACGCAGAAGAGGAGGACGGCGAGGACGGCGGGGTAGGCGACGTGCATCAGCGCTGCTCCTCGGGCTGGGGCGCGGCCTCGCGGGCGGGCGGGTCGGTCCTGCCGCGGCGGGAGAGCACGATCGCGCCGACCAGCGCGGCCAGCAGCAGCACCGACAGCGCCTCGAAGGGCAGCACCCAGGAGCGGAAGAGGCTCTCGCCGGTCAGGCGGGTGGAGCCCTTGGTGACCGTGACGGTGACGGGCTCGCCCTCGCTGTCCGTGCCCTGCTGGGTGTGCGGGGTGATCCAGCTGCTGCGGAAGCCGTCCAGCACGACCCACACCAGGGTGGCGGCGGAGGCGAGCGCGACGCCGAGGGCGACGAGCCGGTTCTCGGAGTCGGCGTCGGGCGAGCGGCCGATCGGCGCCTTGGTGAGCATCAGGCCGAAGAGCAGCAGGACGACGACGGAGCCGACGTAGATGAGGACCTGCACCCAGGCGATGAACTCCGCGGTGAGCAGCAGGTACTCGACGGCCGTGCCGCCGAGCGCGACGACCAGCCACAGCGCGGCGTGCACGAGCTGCCGGGTGGTGACGGTCAGCACGGCCGCGCCCAGGGTGGCCAGGCCGACCAGGACGAAGGTGATCTCGACGCCGGTCGGGGAGAGGAAGCCGGGGTGGGAGGCGGCGACCGCGAAGGAGGGGTACGAGTGGTTCACGCGGTGCCGCCTCCGGGGGCGGTGCCGTCGCCGGGGCCGGCGGCGTCACGCGCCGCCGCGGCCTTGTCCGCGGCCTTGCGGGCGGCGGCGATCTCCTTGGGCTCCTCGGCGGCCGGGTCGAGCGCGGGCGGCTCGGGCACCGTCCACATCCACGCGCGCAGCTTGTCGCGTTCGTGGGTGAGGTCCCGGATGTCGGTTTCCGCGTACTCGAACTCCGGTGACCAGAACAGCGCGTCGAAGGGGCACACCTCGATACAGATACCGCAGTACATGCACAGAGAGAAGTCGATCGCGAAACGGTCCAGGACGTTCCGGCTGCGCTCGCGCCCGCCGGGGGCCGCGGGCGGGGCGGTCTCCTTGTGCGAGTCGATGTAGATGCACCAGTCCGGGCACTCGCGCGCGCACAGCATGCACACCGTGCAGTTCTCCTCGAACAGCGCGATGACACCGCGGCTGCGCGGCGGCAGGTCGGGCAGCGCGTCGGGGTACTGGTCGGTGACGGTGCGCCGGGTCAGGGTGCGCAGGGTGACGGCCAGGCCCTTGGCGAGGCCGGATCCGGGGATACGGGACGCGGGCGCCATGGCTTACGCGGTCACCACCTTCACGACGCCGGTGAGGGCGATCTGGGCGAGGGCCAGCGGGATGAGCACGGTCCACGCGAGCTTCTGCAGCTGGTCCTCGCGCAGCCGCGGGTAGCTCACCCGCAGCCAGATGACGACGAAGGACAGCAGCGCGGTCTTGAGCAGCGTCCACAGCCAGCCGATGCCGTCCGGGCCCGGCCCGTGCCAGCCGCCGAGGAAGAGCACCGTGGTCAGGGCGCACAGCACCACGATCCCGGCGTACTCGGCGAGCAGGAACAGCGCGAAGCGCAGCCCGGTGTACTCGGTGTAGGCGCCGAAGATGATCTCGGAGTCCGCGACCGGCATGTCGAACGGCGGGCGCTGCAGCTCGGCGAGGCCCGCGGTGAAGAAGACGACGGCGCCGACGAGCTGCCAGGGCGTCCACCACCAGTGGTAGCCGTCCAGGATCGCGGGCAGCGACAGGGTGCCGGCCGCCATCGCCACGGAGGCCGCGGCCAGCAGCATCGGCAGCTCGTACGCCAGCAGCTGGGCCGCCGTGCGCAGGCCGCCGAGCAGCGAGAACTTGTTGGCCGACGCCCAGCCCGCCATGAGCGAGCCGAGCACGCCGACGCCCATGACGGCCAGGACGAAGATCAGCCCGGCGTCCACGGCCTCGCCGACGAAGCCGTCCGGGCCCACCGGGATGGCGATCAGGACCAGCAGGTAGGGCAGCAGCGCGACCGCGGGCGCGAGCTGGAAGACCCGGCGGTCGGCATCGGCCGGGACGATGTCCTCCTTCTGGGCGAACTTCACGCCGTCCGCGACGAGCTGCGCCCAGCCGTGGAAGCCGCCCGCGTACATCGGACCGAGCCGGCCCTGCATGTGCGCCATGACCTTGTGCTCGGTCTGCCCGACCAGCAGCGGGAAGACCAGGAAGACGACGAGGACGGCGACGAGCCGCAGGACGACGTCGAGCGGGTCGCTCATGCGCTGTCGCCTCCTTCGGCGGGCGGCTCGTTCGGGGCGGGTCGTTCGTTCGGGGCGGATGCCGGTCCGGCGGGCGGTTCACCCGGGCCGGGCCCGGGCTTCTCCGGGGCGGCTTCGGGCTTTTCCGGAGCCGGGCGGGCCGGGCGTTCCGGGCGGGCGGGGCGCTGCCAGGGGGCGTCCGGGGTCGGGGCCGCGGGTGTGGCCGGGGACGCGGGGGCGGCCGGGGGCTGCGGGCGGGTCTGGCTCGCGGAACCGTCGCTCGCACTGCGGTTGCGCCGCGGCGGACGCTCGGCCGCGCCCGTAGTACCCGCCCCGGTGCCCGCACCCGTACCGCCGGGTCCCGCCGCTCCGGTGCGCGGGGTGCGGGCGGTGCGGGCCGGGCGCGCCGGGGCGTCGGGCAACTGGCCCTTGAGCGGGCCCCACTCGTTCGGGTCCGGCACGCCCGGCGGCTGCATCTGCCGCCGCCTGGGCCCGCCGTCGTGCGACTCCCCCGGCTCCTTCGCGCCCGGCCACGCCTTGGCGACGCGGGCGGCGAGCACGAAGTCCTTGCGCAGCGGGTGCCCCTCGAACTCCTCGGGCAGCAGCAGCGGGGCGAGCCCCGGGTGGCCGGTGAAGGCGACCCCGAACATCTCGTGCGTCTCCCGCTCGTGCCAGTCCGCGCCCGCATAGACGCCGGTCGCGCTGGCGAGCGCGGGCGCCTCGTGCCCGACCGCCGTGCGCAGCAGCAGCCGCCGTACGGGGCCGGGTCCGTCGCTCAGCGCGGCGACGTGCGCGCACACCAGGAAGCCGGTGCCCGGCTCGTCCACCGCGCTCAGCCAGTCGAAGAAGGTGCAGCCCAGCTCGTCGCGGGCGGCGGTCAGCGCCGCGACCCAGCCGGCCGCGGGCACGTCCACCGTGAGCAGGTCGTACGCCTCCTCGGCGACGGCGTCCGGCCCGAAGATCTCCGCGGCCTCCCGCGGCAGCCACCCCGTCACGCCGGGCCCCCGCTCTGCCCGGGGGCGGGCGCGGGCGGCGGGGTGACCAGGCCGGAGGACAGTGCGGCCGCGGAGGGGCGGGGGGCGGCGTAGCGCTCGCCCGTCGACTCGCGGGCGATCTTCTCCTGGAGCTTGAGGATGCCCTGGAGCAGCGCCTCGGGCCGCGGCGGGCAGCCGGGCACGTAGACGTCCACGGGGATGATCTGGTCGACGCCCTTGGTCACGGAGTACGAGTCCCAGTAGGGCCCGCCGCAGTTGGAGCAGGCGCCGAAGGAGATGACGTACTTCGGCTCGGGCATCTGCTCGTACAGCCGCTTGACGGCCGGGGCCATCTTGTCGGTCACGGTGCCGGACACGACCATCAGGTCGGCCTGCCGGGGACCGGGCGCGAACGGGATGACACCGAGCCGGATGAAGTCGTGCTTGGCCATCGAGGCCGCGATGAACTCGATCGCGCAGCAGGCCAGGCCGAAGTTGAAGACCCACAGGCTGTAGCGGCGGCCCCAGTTCAGGACCACCTTGAGCGGTTCGGGTGCGAGCCGGGCGAGCGGGCCCAGCCGGCGCGGCTCGGGCAGCAGCTCGGGTTCGGGCGCGGGCACGGGGTGCGCGCCTCCGGCCGGGGTGCTCTCCGCCGGGGTCAGGTCCATTCCAGCACGCCCTTCTTCCACGCGTAGAGCAGCCCGACCGCCAGGAAGCCCAGGAAGACGAACATCTCCGCCAGCGTCGCCGTGCCGAAGCCGGGCGCGGCGAAGACCGTCGCCCACGGGAAGAGGAAGATGGCGTCGACCGCGAAGATCACGTAGAGGTAGGCGTAGACGTAGTAGCGGACCTGGGTGTGGGCCCAGTCGCCGCCGACCGGATCGACCCCGCACTCGTACGTGAGCATCTTCTCCGGCGTCGGCACGACCGGCCGCAGCAGGCGGCCGGACGCGAAGGCGACGGACACGAAGAGCACACCGACGACCGCGACCAGGCCGACGACCGCGTAGCCGTGGAAGTAGTCCACGTCCGTCCGCCCCTCGTTGACTCGTACGCTCGTTCACCGATCGGCCGCGACGCCGCCGCGACCGCAGTCGCCGCCACCGCCGCTGTCCAGCATTCCGCTGGGATCTTTAGCCGATCTATACGGAGGGAGTCTAGGCCCTGGCCTCCGCGCCGCTCCCCGCCGCGTCCCGGCCCGCGTCCCGGCCCGCGGCGCCGCCCGGCGCGGCGAACTGGGGATAACCCCACCCCGGCCCACCCACCCACCCCATGGCGCGACACCGCCTCCGCCCGGCAGGCTGGGGTCATGAACGCCTCGCCACCCACCGCGACCGGCGCGAGCAGAGCCGGCCGCACCGACCCGCACGGCCGCCCCGCCGCGGCCGACACCCCCCTTCCGCCGCCGCGCTTCGCCTTCGACGCGGTGACGTGGAAGGAGATCCTCAGCCTGCTGCTCAACCTCCCCATGGGGATCATCAGCTTCGTCTACGTCGTGACGACGCTGTCGATCGGCGCGGGCCTGTCCGTCACGGTCGTCGGCCTGCCGCTGCTCGCCTTCGGGCTGGTCGGCTGCCGCTTCCTGGGCTCCGTCGAACGGGCACTCGCCCGCTCGCTGCTGGGCGTGCACGTCGAATCGCCGCGCCCGCTGCGGCCCAGCACCTTCGGCTTCCTCCAGTGGCTGTGGATGGTACTCAAGGACCCGGTGGCCTGGCGCACCGCGATCTACCTGGCGATCCGGCTGCCGTGGGGCATCTTCACCTTCTGCGTGACGCTGACCTCGCTGTTCGTGGCGTGGCCGATCCTGCCCTTCCTCGCCCGCGGCATGGCCTCGGTCGACCGGGCCCTCGTCCGCGGGCTGCTCCAGCCCTCCGACGAGCTGGAGCGGCGCATCGCCGAACTGGAGTCCGACCGCGGGGTCGTCGTCGACACCGCGGCGGCGGACCTGCGGCGTATCGAACGCGACCTGCACGACGGGGCGCAGGCCCGGCTCGTCGCCCTCGCGATGGACCTCGGCCTGGCCCGGGAGAAGCTGCTCGAAGACCCCGAGGCGGCGGCGCGCATGGTGGGCGAGGCGCACGGCGAGGTCAAGGTCGCGCTCCAGGAGCTGCGCGACCTCGCCCGCGGCATCCACCCCGCGATCCTCACCGACCGCGGGCTCGACGCGGCGCTCTCGTCGGTCGCCGGACGCTGCACGGTGCCCGTCGCGGTGACGGTGGACCTGGCGGCGCGGCCCGCCGAGGCGATCGAGGGCATCGCCTACTTCACGGTGTCGGAGCTGCTGCAGAACGTCAGCAAGCACAGCGGCGCCGCGCGCGCTTCGGTGGACGTGTGGCGGGCGGACGACCGGCTCATGATCCAGGTCCGCGACGACGGCCACGGCGGGGCGGATCTCGCGGGGGGCTCGGGGCTCGCCGGGTTGACGGAGCGGCTCGACTCCGTCGACGGGCTGTTCGTGGTCGACTCCCCCGTCGGCGGGCCCACCGTCGTGACGGCGGAACTCCCCTGGCGGGGCCGCCCGGTGTGACGGCTGCCGTCTGCCCGGCGCGGCGGCCTCCGCGACCGTCCACCGGTGGTGGGCCGGTCGCGGAGGCCGCCGCATTCGGCTGCCCGGGGCGCGGCCCGGGTGGGGGGGATAGCCCCACCCCGGAGAGGGCGGGCCGCCGCATGGGCGGGGGGCCGCGGAAAGGCCAAGGTGGAGGTATGAGCATGAGCCCCGAGAGGACGGTACCGATCATGGCGTACGGCCAGCCGCCGCAGTCGTCATCCCCCGAAGGGGAACCGCACCGCCTCCCCCTCGCCCTGCGCGCACCGTTCGAGGCGCGCACCTGGCGCGAGTTCGGGTACGCGCTGCTGAACCTCCCGATCGGGATCGTCGGCTTCGTGTGGACGGTCACGATGCTCGCGGTGAGCGCGGGCCTGCTGGTGACGTTCGTGGGACTGCCGCTGCTCGTGGTGTCGCTGCTGGGGTGCCGGGCGATCGGGCGGATGGAGCGGGCGCGGGCGCGGAACCTGCTGTGGCTGGAGGTGGACGAGCCGGGCCCGGTCCGTACCAAGGACAAGGGCTTCCTCGCCCGGGTGGGCGCCCAGCTCGGCAGCGGCGTGAACTGGCGGCACGTGGTCTACACGCTGCTCCACTTCCCGTGGGGCATCGTCACCTTCGTCGCGTCGGTCACCTTCATGACGTACGGCTGGGGCCTGCTGACGTACCCGCTGTGGCAGTGGGTCTTCCCGACCTACACCGACCAGCAGGGGCTGGAGATCTACGACAACGGCTCGCACGGCTGGTGGCTGCACACCCCGGCGGACCTCGCGCTGTGCGTGGTGGTCGGCGCTCTGCTGGTGCTGGCCACGCCGTGGGTGATCCGTGGGATGGCGCACGTGGACCGGCTGCTGGTGCACGGGCTGCTGGGGCCGTCGCGGCTGGACGACCGGGTCACGGAGCTGGAGGCGGACCGCGGGACGGTCGTGGACACCGCGTCGGCGGACCTGCGGCGTATCGAGCGCGATCTGCACGACGGCGCGCAGGCGCGGCTCGTGGCGCTCGCGATGGAGCTGGGCCTGGCGAAGGAGAAGCTGCTGGAGGACCCGGAGGCGGGCGCGGTGATGGTCGAGGAGGCGCACGGCGAGGTCAAGATCGCCCTTCAGGAGCTGCGGGACCTGGCGCGCGGCATCCACCCGGCGATCCTCACCGACCGCGGCCTGGGCCCGGCGCTGTCCGCGGTGGCGACGCGCTGCACGGTGCCGGTGGCGGTGACGGTGGACCTGCCGGCGCGGCCGGTGCCGGCGATCGAGGGCATCGCGTACTTCACGGTGTCGGAGCTGCTGCAGAACGTCAGCAAGCACAGCGGGGCGTCGCGGGCGACGGTCGACGTGTGGCAGGTCGAGGACCGGCTGATGGTGAACGTCACGGACAACGGGCGCGGCGGCGTCGATCTGTCGGCCGGTTCGGGCCTGGCGGGGCTGGCCGAGCGGCTGGACTCGGTGGACGGCGTCCTCGCGGTCGACTCCCCCGCGGGCGGCCCGACCCGGATCAGCGCCGAGCTTCCCTGGCGCGCCTGACCCGGGCCCCGCGTCCGCACGGACCGCGCCGCACAGACCGCACCCTCCGCCCATCCCCCTGGGCGGAGGGTGCTCCGCGTCGCGGCCGGGGTCAGCCCAGCCGCGGGTTCACCGCGAGCAGGGTCTTGCCGACGTTGCGGCCCGCGCGCATCGCCTCGTGCGCCTCGGCGGCGCGGTCCAGCGGCAGCTCGGCGGAGATGTCGAGCCGGATCGTGCCGGCCGCGAGCAGCGCGAACGCGGACAGCGCGTGGCCGCGGACGGTGCGCGGGGCGCGGCGGGCGAGGTCGCCGATGTTGTAGCCGGTCAGCGAGCGGTTGCTCTTCCAGAACGGCAGCACCGGCAGCGTCAGGTCGGGTTCGCGAGCGGCCTCCCCGTAGACGGTCAGGCGGCCGAAGGGGGCGAGCAGGGCGAGGCTGCGCAGCCGGGTCGGGCCGCCGACGGGGTCGAGGACGACGTCGAGGTCGCGCAGCCGGTCGGCGAACTCGGAGCGCAGGTGGATCGCGTCGTAGCCGAAGCGCTTGGCGTACTCCGCCTTCTCCGGCGAGCCGACGGTGCCGTGCACGGCGGCGGCGCCCAGTGCCCGGGAGATCTGCGCGGCGGCCGAGCCGACCCCGCCCGCGGCGGCGTGGATGAGGACGCTCTCCCCGGCGCGCAGCCGGGCCGCGCCGGTGAGCACGCCGTACGCGGTGGTCAGGACGAGGGCCGCGCCGCCGCCCTCGCGCAGCGGGATGCCGTCGAGCGGGAAGACGAACTCCGCGGGCGCGACCGCGAACTCCGCGTAGCCGCCGCCTTCCGGTAGGTACGCGGCGACCGGGTCGCCGACCGCGAGCCCGCTGACGCCCGAGCCGAGCGCGGCGACCTCGCCGGAGACCTCCAGGCCGGGCACGTCGACGCCGCGGGGCCCCTGGGGCGGCCCGAAGTCGCCGAGGGTGTGCTGCAGCTCGCCGTAGTTGACGCCCGCCCAGGCGACCTCGATCAGCACCTGGCCGGGCCCCGGTACCGGGGTCGGCAGCTCTCTCGGCCGCAGGACCTCGGGGCCGCCGTTGACGTCGAATCCCACCGCGTGCACACGCACTCCTCTCCCCGGCCGCCGGCGACGTCGGTCGCGGCGGCCACCCGGCATTCGGGGGCGCAACCTTGCCCTGGAGAAACCGTATTCCCCATCCGGGCGCGGATGCTGGGATGCTGGGCGGGTCAGACGGACACGGGGGAACGCAAGGGTGGAGGACAGGGTGCGAGTGGTCATCGCCGAGGATTCGGTTCTGCTGCGGGAGGGCCTGACGCGGCTGCTAACCGACCGGGGCCACGACGTGGTGGCCGGGGTCGGCGACGCGGTGGGCCTGATCAAGGCGGTCGACGAGCTGGCGGCGACGGGCGCGGCACCGGACGTGGTGGTCGCCGACGTGCGGATGCCGCCGACCCACACGGACGAAGGTGTCCGGGCGGCCGTGCAGCTGCGCCGGGACCACCCGCAGGTCGGGGTGCTGGTTCTGTCTCAGTATGTGGAAGAGCAGTATGCGACGGAGCTGATCGCGGGCAGCAGCCGGGGCGTCGGCTACCTCCTGAAGGACCGCGTCGCCGACGTCCGCGAATTCGTGGATGCCGTGGTCAGAGTGGCCGAGGGGGGTACGGCACTGGACCCCGAGGTGGTGGCCCAGCTGCTCGGCCGCAGCCGTAAGCAGGACGTCCTGGTCCGTCTCACTCCGCGAGAACGCGAGGTGCTGGGCCTCATGGCCGAGGGACGTACCAATTCAGCCATCGCCAAGCAGCTCGTGGTAAGCGATGGAGCGGTGGAGAAGCACGTCAGCAACATCTTCCTGAAACTGGGGCTGGCCCCTAGTGACGGGGATCACCGTCGGGTGCTTGCTGTACTCACGTATCTCAACTCCTGAGGTACGCGGCCTCCCGCCACCCGCACGTACCGTATCGCGAGACACCGTCTCACGATGCGGAAGAATCGGCGATACATGGCCCTTCCAGATAGCGGGACGTCCCGGGAAGGGCACCCTAACGCCCGTACGATGACGGTGAGCCGCAGCCTGAAGGAGGGCCCAACCCGTGACCAGCCAGGTCAGCAGCCCCATTGCCGCGGCCACCGCGGACGAGTCGCCCGCGGTGGTCGACGTACTCGGCGAACAGCGCAGCCCGGCCAAGGAGACCAAGCGGCTCGACCGCGTGATCATCCGCTTCGCCGGGGACTCGGGCGACGGCATGCAGTTGACGGGTGACCGTTTCACGTCGGAGACGGCGTCGTTCGGCAACGACCTGTCCACACTGCCGAACTTCCCCGCCGAGATCCGGGCCCCCGCAGGCACCCTGCCCGGCGTCTCGTCCTTCCAGCTGCACTTCGCCGACCACGACATCCTCACTCCCGGCGACGCGCCGGACGTGCTGGTGGCGATGAACCCGGCGGCACTGAAGGCGAACCTGGGCGATCTGCCGCGCGGCGCGGAGATCATCGTGGACACCGACGAGTTCACCAAGCGCGCGCTCGCGAAGGTGGGCTGGAGCGCCAGCCCGCTGGACGACGACACCCTCGCCGCGTACGCGGTGCACCGGGTGCCGCTGACGTCGCTGACGCTGGAGGCGCTCAAGGACAGCGGCCTGGCGCGCAAGGACGCCGAACGGGCGAAGAACATGTTCGCCCTCGGCCTGCTGTCGTGGATGTACCACCGGCCGACGGAGAACACCGAGGCCTTCCTGCTCAAGAAGTTCGCCAAGAAGCCGGACATCGCGCAGGCGAACATCACCGCCTTCCGCGCCGGCTGGAACTTCGGCGAGACCACCGAGGACTTCGCGGTCTCCTACGAGGTCGCGCCCGCCTCGGCGGCCTTCCCGCAGGGCACCTACCGCAACATCTCCGGCAACCTCGCGCTCGCCTACGGCCTCGTCGCCGCCTCCCAGCGCTCCGGACTGCCGCTCTACCTCGGCTCGTACCCGATCACCCCGGCCTCCGACATCCTGCACGAGCTGTCGCGGCACAAGAACTTCGGTGTGCGCACCTTCCAGGCCGAGGACGAGATCGCGGCCATCGGCGCGGCCCTGGGCGCGGCCTTCGGCGGCTCGCTCGCCGTCACCACCACCTCCGGGCCCGGCGTGGCGCTGAAGTCCGAGACGATCGGCCTGGCCGTCTCCCTCGAACTGCCGCTGCTGGTCGTCGACATCCAGCGCGGCGGCCCCTCCACCGGCCTGCCCACCAAGACCGAGCAGGCCGACCTGCTCCAGGCGATGTACGGCCGCAACGGCGAGGCGCCCGTCCCGGTCGTCGCCCCCGCCACCGCGGCCGACTGCTTCACCGCCGCCCTGGAGGCCGCGCGGATCGCGCTCACCTACCGCACCCCGGTCTTCCTGCTCTCCGACGGCTACCTGGCCAACGGCTCCGAGCCCTGGCGCATCCCGTCCGTCGACGAACTGCCCGACCTGCGCGTGGAGTTCGCGACCGAGCCGAACCACACGACCGCCGACGGCTCGCGCGTCTTCTGGCCGTACGTCCGCGACGAGGAGACGCTCGCCCGCCCCTGGGCCGTCCCCGGCACCGCGGGCCTGGAGCACCGCATCGGCGGCATCGAGAAGCAGAACGGCTCCGGCAACATCTCGTACGACCCCGCCAACCACGAGCTGATGGTCCGCACCCGGCAGGCCAAGATCGACGGCATCGAGGTGCCGGACATCGAGGTCGACGACCCGTCGGGCAGCGCCCGCACCCTGGTCATCGGCTGGGGCTCCACCTACGGCCCGATCACCGCCGCCGTCCGCCGGATCCGCACCGCGGGACTGTCGGTGGCCCAGGCCCACCTGCGCCACCTGAACCCCTTCCCCGCCAACCTCGGCACCCTGCTGGCCCGCTACGACAAGGTCGTCGTGCCCGAGATGAACCTCGGCCAGCTCGCCCACCTGCTGCGGGCGAAGTACCTGGTGGACGCACGGTCCCTGACCCAGGTGACCGGCCTGCCCTTCAAGGCCGAACAGCTCGCGCAGGCGATCATCGCGAAGGCAGAGGAGAACACGGATGTCTGAGGCGCTGACGCTGGTCCCCAAGGCCACCGCGAAGCAGACGATGAAGGACTTCAAGTCCGACCAGGAAGTGCGCTGGTGCCCCGGCTGCGGCGACTACGCCGTGCTGGCCGCCGTCCAGTCCTTCATGCCCGAACTCGAACTCGCCCGCGAGAACGTGGTGTTCATCTCCGGGATCGGCTGCTCCTCGCGCTTCCCGTACTACATGAACACCTACGGCATGCACTCCATCCACGGACGTGCCCCGGCCATCGCCACGGGCCTGGCGACCTCCCGCCGCGACCTGTCGGTCTGGGTCGTCACCGGCGACGGCGACGCCCTCTCCATCGGCGGCAACCACCTCATCCACGCGCTGCGCCGCAACGTCAACCTGAAGATCCTGCTGTTCAACAACCGGATCTACGGTCTGACGAAGGGCCAGTACAGCCCGACCTCCGAGACCGGCAAGATCACCAAGTCCACGCCGATGGGCTCGCTGGACGCGCCCTTCAACCCGGTCTCCCTCGCGATCGGCGCGGAGGCCACGTTCGTGGCGCGCACCATCGACTCCGACCGCAAGCACCTCCAGTCCGTGCTGCGGGCGGCCGCCCAGCACCACGGCACGGCGCTCGTGGAGATCTACCAGAACTGCCCCATCTTCAACGACGGGGCGTTCGACGCGATCAAGGACTCCGCCGACGCGGTGATCCGGCTGGAGCACGGTCAGCCCATCACGCTGGGCGACGGGCACGGGGTCGTCCGCGACCCCGCGACGGGTGAGCTGGCCTTCACCGAGCTGGCCGACCCCGCGGGCCAGGCCCTCGTCCACGACACGCACGCGGCGGGCCCGTCCACCGCGTTCGCGCTGTCGCGCCTGGACCAGCCGACGCCGATCGGCATCTTCCGCGATGTGGCTCGGCCCGTTTACGACACGCAGATGGCCGAGCAGCTCGACTCGGCCGTCGCAGCGACGGGTGAGGGTGATCTCGCGACCCTCCTCGCCGGCTCCGACACCTGGACGGTGTCCTGACGCAGGGCGTCGCGCTCCCCAGCGCATGGGGCACCCGTTTTCAGGGACGCCCCCAGCACTGGGGGGCACCCGTTTTGAGGGGCGCGTGGGGGTACCTCCACGCGCCCCTGATGGTTGCCCGGCGGGCGAAGGGGGCCGCCCCCCGTGGGCGGGCTGCGGGCGGCGGGCCCGGATACGGTGAGGGCGAGCCACCTCGTGCGTACCCCCCGGAGGGAAAACGTGAGTATCGCCGTCACCGGAGCCACCGGCCACCTCGGCCGCCTCGTCATCGCGGACCTGCTGGCCCGGGGCGTGGCCCCGGACGCCGTCGCCGCGGTCGTCCGCGACAGCGCCAAGGCGGCGGACCTCGCCGCCCAGGGCGTCGAGGTGCGGGTCGCCGACTACGACGCCCCCGACTCCCTCACGGAAGCGTTCGCCCCGGGCGACCGCGTACTGCTGATCTCGGGGAACGAGGTCGGCCGCCGGATGCCGCAGCACACCGCGGTGATCGACGCGGCGGCGAAGGCCGGCGCGGCCCTGCTGGCGTACACCAGCGTGCTGGGCGGACCGGCGGCGGACTTCACGCTCGCCGACGAGCACCGGGAGACGGAGGAGCTGGTCACGGCGTCGGGTGTGCCGTACGTGCTGCTGCGCAACGGCTGGTACACCGAGGTCTACACCGCGAACCTGCCCGCGGTGCTGGAGCACGGCGTGGTGATCGGCAACGCCGGTGAGGGCCGGGTCGCGTCGGCGGCGCGCGCGGACTACGCGGCGGCGGCCGCCGTCGTGCTGGCGACCGACGGGCACGAGAACCGGGCGTACGAGCTGAGCGGCGACACCGCGTGGAGCTTCCCGGAGTACGCGGCCGTGGTGGCGGAGCTGTCGGGGCGGCCGGTGGCGTACCAGGACATCAGCGGTGAGCAGCGGCTGGAGATCCTGACGGGTGTCGGGGTGCCGACGGAGTTCGCGGAGGTGCTGGTGGACGTCGACGACGCCATCGCGCGCGGGCGGCTCGCGGGGACGAGCGGCGACATGGCGCGGCTGCTGGGCCGTCCGACGACGACGCTGCGGGAGACCGTCGCGACGGAGCTGCGCGGGCTCGGGGCGCTCGCCTGAGCGACTCCGGGGTGTCAGGACCAACCCGCGAATAGCCCCTGGCGTGAGCATGCCGCCGACCGCTACCGTGGTAAGGGCCGCACCTGAAGAGGGGCCCGTACCGCATCCGTTCGCCGGGGAGCACGTACGACGGCGGCACGGCGCGCACCCAGGGTGCGGGGAGGACGGGTCGGGGCGATGGGCGACAAGCGCGCAGGGCTGGTCTACGGCTTCGCGGCGTACGGCATGTGGGGGCTCTTCCCGCTGTACTGGCCGCTGCTGGAACCGGCCGGGGCCGGGGAGATCCTGGCCCACCGGATGGTGTGGTCGCTGGTGGTCGTCGCGGTGCTGCTGCTGGTGCTGCGCCGCTGGGCGTGGATCGGTGAGCTGATACGGCAGCCGCGGCGGCTCACGCTGGTCGCGGTCGCCGCGGCGACGGTGTCGGTCAACTGGGGCACGTACATCTGGGCCGTCAACGCCGGGCATGTCGTGGAGACCTCGCTCGGCTACTTCATCAACCCGCTGGTCACGATCGCCCTCGCGGTGCTGGTGCTGCACGAGCGGCTGCGGGCGGTGCAGTGGGCGGCGGTCGGCATCGGCTGCCTCGCGGTGGGGGTGCTCGCGGTCGGCTACGGGCGGCCGCCGTGGATCGCGCTCGTGCTCGCCTTCAGCTTCGGCAGCTACGGGCTGGTCAAGAAGAAGATCGCGATGGGCGGTCTGGAGTCGCTGGCCGCCGAGACGTCCGTGCAGTTCCTGCCCGCGCTGGTCTTCCTGCTGGTGCTCGGCGGACGCGGCGACGCGACCTTCGCCTCGCACGGCGCCGGCCACGCGAGCCTGCTGGCGCTCGCCGGGCTCGTCACGGCGGTGCCGCTGGTGTGCTTCGGCATGTCGGCGAACCGGCTGCCGCTGTCCACCCTGGGGCTGCTCCAGTACCTGGCGCCGGTCTTCCAGTTCCTCATCGGCATCCTGCACTTCCACGAGACAATGTCCACCGAGCAGTGGATGGGCTTCCTGCTGGTGTGGGCCGCGCTCGTACTGCTGACCGCCGACGCGCTGCGCACCGCCCGCCGTTCGCGCACGCAGCTGGCGCAGGCCAAGGCCGCGGCGGCGCAGATCTCACCGGCGGACCTCCCCGGGGAGACCGCCGGAACGGCGTGACCGGAGGGCCGGAATCCCGGCCCTCACCCCGCTCGACAGCTACGACTCGCGCGGCGACCACCCCTTCGACGGCACCGACGAGGGCGGCTGCACCAGCGCCTCCTACGCCGGGTGGGACCTCTACGGCTGTCGGGCGTGCGCGCCCGGCCGGCCGCCGGCCTCCCGGGAGACGGCGTCGGGGATCAGCACGTCGGCCGCGTCACGGCAGACGCAGACGGGCGGCCGCCGGCTGTCCGACTCCCTGACGCCGGGCAGCCCGATGCGGTCCGCGACGGCGACCGTCGCGCCCCCGCTGTTCCTTCCGTTTTCCGGCAGGGGCGCCGCCACTTTCCCACGAGGTAGGCCGCCTCCCCCGGGAAGCTGCCGAGCAACCTCGCGCCCGCGCTGGGCGACATCAAGAAGGTACGGTCCGCCGTGTACCGGGACGGCTGCCACGTGGGCTACGCGAGCACGAAGGCGCCGGACTGCGTCTACGGCGACCCGCGCTCCGACACCGAGGTCGTCCTCTTCGGCGACTCCCACGCGGCGCAGTGGTTCCCGGCGCTGGAACGGCTCGCGGGCGAGCGGCACTGGAAGCTGATCTCCCTCACGAAGGCCTCCTGCAAGGTCCCCGCGGTCTCCATCGTCAACGGCGGCGGGCCGTACGCGAGCTGCGACACCTGCCCGACGCGGTGCACGACCCGGCGCGGCACCGCGAGCCGGCGGCGGCCGCCCGTGCCACCGGGGCGACGGTGATCGCCCCGGCGCCGTGGCTGTGCGCGCCGGACGGGACCTGCCCGGTGCTGGCCGGGAACACGCTGGTCTACCGGGACGACAGTCACATCGCGGAGGGCTTCGCGTCGGCGCTGGCCCCGGTGCTGGGCGCGCGTCTGGCGGAGCTGCTGCCCGCGTGAGCCGTGTCTGTGTGAGCAGTGTCTGTGTGAGCCGTCAGCGCGTGAGCCGTATCCGTGTGAGCAGTGTCTGTGTGAGCCGTCACACCGTGCGGACGGCGGTGCCCGCGGCTTCGAGGGCGGCCAGTTCGTCGTCCGGGGCGGTGCCGTCGGTGACGAGGGTGTGCAGGAGGCTCGTCGGGCCGACGTACGCGTAGGCGGTGCGGCCGAACTTGCTGCCGTCCGTGGCGAGGACGACGCGGCGGCTGGAGGTGATGGCCGCCTTCTTCACCGCGGCCTCGTCCAGGTCGTAGGCGGTCAGGCCCTCGGCGGCGCTGAGGCCGCAGCAGCCCAGGACGGCGGTGTCGAAGCGCAGGGCGGCGAGCGAGGCGAGGGTGAGCGGGCCGGTGAGGGCGCCCTCGGCGGCGCGCGGCTTGCCGCCGGGCACCATCAGCGTGGTGGGGCCGGGCGCGTCGCTGAGCAGGTGGACGGCCTGGAGGGACAGCGGCATCACGGTGACGGGCCGTCCGCGCAGCAGCCGGGCGACCTCCAGGCAGGTGGTGCCGCTGTCGAGCAGGACGCTCTCGCCGTCCGCGATCAGCGCGTCCACGGCGGCGGCGATCCGCTGCTTGGACTCCACCGCCTCGTGCGCGCGCAGCGCGAAGGGCGGTTCGTCGCCCCTGAGCAGCAGGGTGCGGGCGCCGCCGCGGACGCGTTCGAGGACACCCTGCGCGGCGAGCGCGTCGAGGTCGCGCCGGATGGTCATCTCCGAGGCGCCGGTCAGGGCGGCGAGCGCCTGCACCGTGGCGCTGCCCGCGTCCCGTACGGCCTGGGCGATCAGCCCGTGACGGTCGGTGTTGCTCATACGGTGATTGAACACCAGCGGCGAGTGAACAGGCAAGGTGTTCGATAGCGACTGTTTCGCACATGTGGGATGTTCGTTATGGTGGCGGGCATGGACCGCGCTCTCCGGGCCGCCCGCGTGGCGACCTTCGTCTACTTCGTGCTCGACGGCACCCTCATGGGCATCTGGGTCGTGCACATCCCCGCCGTCGAGGACCGCGTGGGCATCAGCCACGCCACCCTCGGCGGGCTGCTGGTGCTGCTGGGCCTCGGCGCGTTCCTCGGCATGCGGGTGGCCGGGCCGCTCGCCGACCGGCTCGGCACGCGCGTCGTCGTCCCCGCCTCGGGCGTGCTGTGCGGCGCGGCGCTCGCCCTGCCGGGACTGTCGCACAGCCCGTGGACGCTCGCCGGGGCGCTGCTGGTCTTCGGCTTCTGCAACGGATGCCTGGACGTGAGCATGAACGCGCACGCGGTGCACGTGGAGAAGGCGTACGCGCGGCCGGTCATGTCGGCCTTCCACGCGACCTTCTCGGTGGGCGGCGTGCTGGCCTCGCTCGTCGCCGCGGGCGCGTCGGCCGCGGGCCTGGGTACGGCCTGGGTGCTCTCGGTGTCGGGCGCGGTGGGCGTGCTGATCGCACTGGCCGCGGCGCCCCTGCTGCTGCCTTCGGGGGCCGTCGCGGCGGAGGAGGCCGCGGCGCCGCAGGCGAAGCGGAAGGGCGGCTCGCGGTACATCCGCATTCTCGCCGGGCTCGCCTTCATGACGATGCTGTGCGAGGGCGCCGCGAACGACTGGAGCGCGCTGCACCTCAAGGACGTCCTCGGCGCCCCGACCAGCACCGCGGCCTTCGGCTACGGCACCTTCGCCGCGGCGATGACGGTGGGCCGGCTGCTCGCCGACCGCGTCTCCGCCCGCTTCGGCTCCCTGGCGATCCTGCGGTACGGCTCCGTGCTGGCCGCGGTCGGGATCACCGTCGTCGCCCTCACCCCGTGGACGTGGGCGGCCTTCGTGGGCTGGGCGCTGTTCGGCCTGGGCCTGTCGGGGTGCGTCCCGCAGCTCTTCAGCGCCGCCGGGCACGCCGACCCCGCCGCGGCGGGCGCCAACGTCTCGCGCGTCGCGGGCCTGGGCTACCTCGGCATGCTCGCGGGCCCCGCCGTCATCGGCTGGCTGACCCACCTGACCGCGCTGAACCACACGTTCCTGCTGCTCACGCTGCTGTGCGCGGTGACGGCGGCAACAGCGGGGGTGCTGCGCACCGGACAGCCGGACCACACCGCTCAGGAGCTGGAGCCCTCCCGCTCCTGAGCCCGCCCAGCGGCTCCCCCGACCACCCGTGCGGCTCGGTCCTGACCCCGGGCCGCACGGGTATCCGCCGCCGAGGGATGTGACGCGTATCCCGAGCGGTCCGATTGACGCCAGTAATGCGCGGACGCAATATATGCATATGCATGACTCTACGGGCCGACGCTTCCTCTTCCTCCTCGGCAGCACCCGCGCGGGCGGCAACACCGAAGCACTCGCGCAGCAGGCGGCGGCCGCGCTGCCCTCCGACGTCGAGCAGCACTGGGTACGGCTGGCGGAGCTGCCGCTCCCGTCGTTCACCGACGTCCGCCACTCCGGCGACGGCTCCTACCCCGAGCCCACCGGCAACGCCCGCACCCTGCTGGACGCGACCCTCGACGCGACGGACCTGGTCATCGCCTCCCCCCTGTACTGGTACTCCCTCTCGACGCCGACGAAGCAGTACCTGGACCACTGGTCCGGCTGGCTCCGCGTCCCCGGCCTCGACTTCCGCTCCCGCATGGCCGGCCGCCACCTCTGGGGCATCACCGCCCTCGCCGGCACCGACCACTCCGACGCCGACCCGCTGGTCGGCACCCTGCAGAAGACCGCCGCCTACATGCGCATGCCCTTCCACGGCACCCTCCTGGCCAGCGCCACCCGCCCCGGCCAGGTCACCACGGACGAGGCCGCGGCCCTGCGAGCGAAGAGGTTCTTCACGGGGTGAGGCCGCGGCTGTCCCGGCGGATCCCGTAGCCGAGCCACCCGTCCGGCCCCCCGTCCGCGGGACTGCGGACGAAGCCCGCCTTGAGCAGCACCCGGCCGGAGGCGGGGTTGTCGGGGTGGTGCCGCGCGGACAGCCGGACCAGAGGGGTGTGTGCGAAGGCGTACGCGACGAGCCGCCGGACGGCTTCGGTCCCGTATCCGCAGCCCCAGACGTCCTCGCGCAGGATGTAGCTCACGGTGGCGTGCCCGGTGTCACGCTCCCGCAGACCGATCAGCCCGACCAGGTCGCCACGGGCCGCCTCGATGCCGAAGCGCCAGCGTTCGCGGGGAACCGTGCGGGCCTGAGCGGCGGCGTCGGCGACATAGGCGGCGGACTCCTGCTCGGTCAGAGGACGTCCCCGGGTGTAGGTGAGCGACGCGCCGCTGTAGATCCGCAGGACCGCAGGGGCGTCGGCGTCGACCAACTCGCGAAGGGTGATCATCGGACGGCGTCCAGGGCCCGGGCCACCTCGGCCGCTCCGGGCCTTTCGGCGGCGGACGGTGTCAGGCACGCCGCGATGACCTCCTCGAAGGCCGGGAAGGGCCACGGCCGGACGGCCGCGAGGTCGGCGCGTTCTCCGGCGGCAATGGCGCACAGCTTGTCCGGCCGCGAAGCCTCGTCGGCGTACGGGACGGGGCGGCACCCGGTCCAGCACCAGAAGAGGGACGCGCCCAGGCCCCAGACGTCCGCCGGGGGCCGGACCTGGACGTGCGTGTCGGCGGACGTGGTGAGCAGCGCGTCGGCAATCTCCGGGGCCGTCGTGTGGGTGAGCGCGCCCCGGTACGGAAGCCGGTCCGCCGTGTCCGGCCCGCAGGAGAGGGCGAAGTCGAAAAAGGCGGCGCGGCCCTCCGGGGTGACGACGGTGTTCGTGGGCTGCACGTCGGCGTGCGTCCAGCCGGCAGCGTGCATGCGTGCTAGCCGCGCCGCCCAGGTCCGGGTAACGGTCAGCAGCCACCGACGCGCCGCGGGCCGGTCGCCCTCCGGGCCGCGCGCCTGCGCGAACGCGTGCCACAGCGGCTCACCGGCGAGCCAGTCGACCGCCAGCCAGTGGCCGCCGTCCCACCCACCGGCGTCCACCCGGTAGCCGGGATCGATCGCCTCGGCAGCGGTGAGGGCCCGGAGGTGCCGGTCCTCCTGGTCGATCTCCGCGGCCTTGTCCCGCTCCTGCCCGGCCTCGGGGCTGTTGGCCTTCAGTACGACGGTGGCCCACTCGCCGGTGACCTTCCACGCGCGCGAACCCCGCCGGTCGCTGAGCAGAACGCACTCGGCCCCCGGTCCCACCCGCGGCTCCAGAGCGGCTACCGCCTCGGGAGGAGCTGTTGCGCCCATGCCTTGACGTCCTTCCAGTCGTGCCCGATCTCGCCGAGAACGTCATGCCCGTCGTCGACGGCCGCCTCCACGGCAGCCGCCAACTCCGGCGTGGCACGCAGAAACCGCCCGTCACGTGACCTGACGGCAACCCGCACCGGCAGAAACGACAACGGCGGAGGCGGAACGGAGCGTCCGCTGCGGTTGGCACGCTCCTCACCTGCAGCGAACTTGCCGACCATGAGCCCCACAGGAGCGTAGAGGTGTTTCAGGGCCCAGTGCGGCCACTGCAGCGCCTCCCCTCCCGCGTGCAGGACCGCACCGTTCTCGCACACGAAGGCGCCGCGCCTTCGGGGCATTGACGACCGCACTCGCTCGGCGGCCTGGACCGCAGCGTAAAAGATCTCGGCCTCGACGTCCTCGACACCGCAGACGGCCTCGTACAGGGTCCAACTGGTGTGGCCCCGTTCGAGGGACGGTCCCAGGTAGGGGCAGTGGGCGGTCACGTCACGCAGATACGTGGCGAGGTACGGCGCAGGGGTGCTGGTGCGGGGAGCGAGGAGGCGGAGCGCCCCAGCACTGGGCCGGGTCGCTCCGCCGACAGGCCTGGACGGGGTCACGATGCGGCCGGTTCCCGCTGCGGCACCGGTACCGCGTCGTCACCGCCGTCCCCGGGAACCGGCGAGCAGTCCCACTCGGCGACCACCACCCCGGTCTCCCGGTAACGGGCCACGCCTTCGCGGTCCACGCGGCCTTCTCGGTCGGTGAACCAGAGCTCGGGGAGTACGCCGAACAGGGCCTCGTAGTCACGAACCCAGGAGACGGGACCAGCACCCGAGCCAGGTGCGTGCCCGATACTGCGTCCGGCGTGCTCCGCGCAGAATGCCGGGTAACCGGGCGAATCCAGAAGCTCGTGCCAAGCGGCGTCGACCGCCGGGGAGAACATCTCCGGGGCGGGTTGACCGGCCGCGAACCTGCGGCCCGCGATCGTCAGGAACCGGCCGAGTTCGGCCTGCTCCGTGCTGGTGGTGCTCATGTCGGTGATCCTCTCGTAGAAGCCGATGGTGCAAACCCGCTGGGCTCCCAGCGGGAGTTCAGGCGGCGAGCGGCAAGCGGCGGATGGTCACAAGGCGACCGTCGCCCACACGAGCTTGCCGACGCCGTTGCGGTCGGTGACGCCCCAGCCGTCGGGGCCGGTGAGGGCGGCGACGAGGGCGAGGCCGCGGCCGCGTTCGTCGTCGGTGGTGGCCGCGCGAGGTTCCGGGCGGCGGTCCGCGTCGGCGTCGTGGACCTCGATGCGGACGCCGTCGGCGGTGCGGGCGTAGCGGGTCTGGACGCCGCGACCGGCGATGCGGGTGTGGACGACGGCGTTCGTGAGCAGTTCCGAGAGCACCAGGCCGGCCGTCTCGGTCAGCTCCGACAGACCCCATTCGTCCAGCACACCCGTGAGTTCCCGCCGCGCGCGGCCGACGCTGCGCGGGGTCCGGGGCCAGAACGTCGTCACGCTCGGCGGGACGTCGTCGGCCTTCGGGTCGCCTTCGGACTGCTCGTGCATGTGCGTGCCCTTCCTCGGCTGGGGTGACGAGCGGACGTCAGGGGCCCCGGCGGTCGCCCCGCGGGGACCCCTGACGGAGGGCTCGACCGGCACGGGCGCCTCGGGGCGGCGCGATCGGGCCGGGAGTCCTCTGCACCCGTGCCCTGCCGACTGGGACGGCGGTGCCGACACGGCACGGGAGTTGAGGGAATGACTGAAGGATCGTCAGGAACGACACATTCGCTGACTGACTGTCATGAGCGTAGGCCGCCTTTCGAGACTGGCGCAACCCATCTCTCCGAATCCACCACATCGCATATATGCGGTCACTCATACGTTCTAGTGAGTGCCGTACGGTGACATCTGACGTACACTCACGTGGCGTAACCGGAGAAAGGAGGGGGCATGCCCGCTGGAGGACGTCCCACCGTGCGCAGCAGGCGGCTCGGCGCGGCGCTCAGGGAGTACCGTCTCGCTGCCAAGCTCGAACAGCTTCAGGTCGCCGAGGTCATCGCCGCATCGCAGACGCGGGTCAGCCGGATAGAGACCGGGCACGTCACCGCCCGGCCGATCGAGATCCGCGCGATGCTCGACGCCTTCGGCGTCACCGACCTGGACATCCGCAAGAAGCTGGAGGACATGTCCCGGGCCTCGTACCGGCGGGGCTGGTGGCTTGAGCACGCAGCGCATCTGCGTCCGGACTACCTGGACTACATCTCGCTGGAGGACGACGCGACGTACATCCGCGAGTGGCAGCCGGTCCTCGTCCCGGGTCTGCTGCAGACTCCCGCCTACGCCGAAGCCGTCATCACCGCGGGTCCGAACTTCGTCACCCCGGAGCGGGTGGGGCAGTTGGGTGCGGTGCGTGAGACGCGGCAGGCCAAGATCGCGCCCGGCGCCGCGAACTACACCGCCATCGTCTGGGAGCCGGTCTTCGTGCACCCACTGGTCACGCCGGAAATCCACGTCCGGCAACTGGCGCACATCCTCGCCGTGCTGGAGCGGCAGAACGTCACCTTGCAGGTGCTGCCCTTCGCGGCGGGCATCCTCGCCGGGACGACCTCCGCCTTCTCCAGTTTTAGTTTCGATGACGAGCCCATCGTCGAAGCCGTGACCATGGAGAACGTCCGCGGTACCTCCGTGCTGGAAGCGCCTGCCGATCTTGCCGCCTACACCAACGTTTTCGACCAACTACGATCGGCTGCACTATCACCCGACGACAGCGCGCAATTCCTCCGGAGCGCGCTGCGGGATGGCGAGAAAGGCGCGCAGTGGACGACGTTGAAGGCCGTTACCGCAAGTCCTCCTACTCCGGGCAAGAAGGAAACTGTGTAGAGGTCGCCGCCACGGCGGGCGGGGGCCGGGCTGTTCGGGACAGCAAGGACCAGGCCGGGCCGAGTCTGCGGTTCAGTGCCGAGGCGTGGGGTGCGTTCCTCGCCGGGGCGCGGGGCGGGGAGTTCGACCGCTGAGGTCGGACGTCCGAGTAAGGGCAAGGGGAAGGTCCCTGGAAACCGCCTGGTGGGCGGGGTCCGGGGGCCTTTTCGTGGTGCGCTCGAAGACCAGCACGCGGCGGCCGCGGGCGCTGACGTCCGCCACCTTCGTGAAGTGGGAGTGGAGGACGGACATCTTCGTACGGTCGCGGGCCGTCGCGTTCGCCTCCGCGGTGAAGTCGGCGTCCGTCACCAGGAGAATGCGGTGCTGGCCGAGCATCGCGGTGCGGATGCGGGCCGAGGGCGCCTCCACGCCCTCCAGGGTCGCGGACTCCAGGGGGCCCTCGGACAGGGCGATGTCGTGCAGACCTGCGAAGGCGTCCGGGGAGACGTAGGCGGTGTCGCGGCGCCAGGACGGGACGAAGAGGACCGCGGAGTCGGGGGACTTCAGGCGCTGCACGTGGGCCGCGACCGCGAGGACGTCGTCCACCCGGCTGGACGGGGAGCGCTCGGCCACGCACTGCGGGAGGAGGGCCAGCGCCAGGGCGGTGACGGCCGCCGGGACCAGCCAGCCGCGCGCGGTCGCGAGGGCCGCCGTGTCCAGGCCCGCGCCGATCAGCAGGGCCAGGCCCAGCAGGCTGAAGACGACATAGCGGTCGAGGTAGAGGGGGTGGACCAGGGAGACCGTCAGGAGGGCGAGCTGCGGGGCCGCCAGCAGCGGGAGACCGACCGTCACCGCCGACAGCCGCCGCCCGGTGCGCGGGCGGACCACGGCCGCCGCGAGGGCGCCGAGCGTCAGCAGCACCGCCGGGGCGACCAGCTTCGACCAGGTCAGCGGGGCTATCCAGGCGACCTGGTGCTGCTGGGTGCGGCTGTAGAGGATGAGCGGCAGCACGGCGGCGGTGGCGGCCGCGGAGGCTGCCGCCCAGCGTGTCGCGGGGCCGCGTCCAGCCCGCGTCCACAGCAGGGTCGCCGCGTGGGCGGCCAGCATCAGCAGGGAGAGCCAGTTCAGCAAACCGCAGAGCGCGACCGTCGCCGCGTACGCCACCCAGCGGGCCGGGCCGCCGCGCCCCTGGAGGAGCGTCACCAGCAGCAGCGTCGCGGCCGCCGCCCCGGCGGTGACCAGCGCGTAGGGGCGGCCCTCCTGGAGGTAGAACTGCACGGTCGGGAGCAGCCCGAACACCGTCCCGGCCGCGAGGCCGGCCCGCGGGCCCGCCAGCCGCCGCCCGAGGACGGCCACGCATCCGGCCGCGACCGCCATGGCCAGTACCGAGGGCAGCCGCAGGGTCACGATGTTCGCCCCGAAGCATGCGAACAGCTCGTGCATCAGCAGGTAGTAGAGGCCGTGCACGACGTCGATGGAGCGCAGCATCCGGCACAGGTCGGCGGGTGAGCGCTGGGCCGCCTGCCACGTCGCCGCCTCGTCCCGCCACATGCTGTGCTGCCGGGAGAGCCCCCACGTCCCGAGGGCGAGCGTCACCGCCGCGGGGATCAGCCAGACGGGCGGGCGGACACGGGCGAGGGCGGTCGGTGAAAGGTGCACGTATGGCAGATGCAGGAATCCGGCGGAGCGTTGAGCACCCGCCGGATTCCGTATGTGAAGATCTGCCGCCTTCGTCCCCCGGGTCCGCCTGGGGACGGGAGAAGGGGGCGGCCCCCGGGACGTGGGTCCCGGGGGCCGCCGTGGGTGCGCCGATCAGGAGAAGGAGCAGGTGATGGAGCCGTTCGGGGTGTTGATGCCCTGCGAGGACGTCGCCGTGAAGCCGAACGTCGTATTGCCGTCGGCCGGAATCGAGCCGTTGTAACCGGCGTCCTTGACCGTCACCTTCGTGCCGCTGGTGGTCACGGTGCCGTTCCACAACTGGCTGATCGTGGTGCCGTCACCCGTTGTCCAGTTCACCGTCCAGTGACTGGAGGGTGAGGTGCCGTGGTTCATGACCTCGACCGAGCCCTGGAAACCGCCGCTCCAGGAGTTCGTCACCGAGTACATCGCCATGCAGTTGCCGTCCACCGGCGGCATCGAGGTCGGCGGCGTGGTCGGCGGGGTGGTGGGAGGCGTCGTCGGCGGGGTGGTCGGCGGCGTGGTGGGCGGGGTCGTGCTGCCGCCCGTCGTACCACCGGTGGTGCCACTGCCGTTGTGGATGCCCGTCACCTCACCGTTGCCACCGTCGAAGACGATGTCGGAGCAGGAGAAGAAGTTCTCGTTGCTGTCCGAGCGGACCCACTGGATGAACAGCATGGCGTTGCCGGAGCGACCCGCGGGCAGCGCCTGGTCCCAGTAGTAGTGGCCCCCGTCCGTGCCGGGCGAGCCGACGGCGGGCGGGTTGGTGCTGGTGCTGATCTCGGTCATGTCCGCCCACGCCAGCGGGGTGGTCGGGGACCAGCCCTGCTTGGTGAGGTAGACGTGGAAGGTGCCCGGGTGCTGCGCCCAGTTGCTGTACTGGAGCTGGATCGTCGACCCGGACGTCAGGTGCGTCTTGGGCCAGTCGTCACGGGCGGCGCTGTAGGCGGAGAAGTCGTACGGCGACTTGTTGCCCGCGCTGCAGATCGTGCCGTCCGGCACGTAGCCCACGTTCTTGCCGCCCGCGTTGGAGTCCAGGACGGCGAACCAGTTGTAGAGCGGTGTCGTGCCGCTCTGCGCGACCGCCGCGGCACAGGCCGGGTTGGTCGGCTGGAGCGCGCCCGAAGCCGTCTTCGCGTCCTGGTAGCACAGGTACGTTCTCGAACCGGGCATCATCGCGACGCCGTGCGCCTGGGCCTGGCCCTGCGCCAGGAAGACGATGCCGAGGGCCGAGAGCAGCGTCGCCAGGACGGCGAGTAAAGAGAGCTGCCTCTTCTTGTTCACAGTGGTGACCTTTCCGGCGACGTCCCCGAGGCCGTGGTCCACCGCAGCCGGGTCCTCAGGGGCGGAGTGGGGGGAGAACTGTGATGTGGAGCACCCATGGGAGCGCTCCCACTGCGTGAAGCTAACAGCAGATCAGGGGCATGTAAACAGCCCGATCCGCGGAAGGGGTGAGTTTGTTGCCCGTTGGACGAGCCGGGGCGGGCGGGCGGACGCCGGTGATCACGGCCCGGCGGGGCGGAATCTGCGGGCCGCGGGGCGGTCGCGGCCCGGTCGCCGCCGCCCGGTCGAGGACGCCCGGTCACGGACGCCCGGTCATGGACGCCCGGTCATGGACGCCCGAAGGACGGTCTCACGGGCGATGCGCCAGCCGAACGAATTCGGGCCGCGCCCGGCGCCCACGGGTCCCCCCGTGGGAAGTGACCCTTCACCGGCAGGGGCGTCAGGCCCCCGCCCGCCTGGACGCGACGTCGAGGCGCGGCCGCTCGTGGCCGCGAGATCCGCAACGAAAGGGCACCCCCATGTCGGAAGGACAGTTGGCGAAGACCGGGGTGGGGCTCGGCACGGTCACCGTCTTCGGGCTGGCAGTGGGTGAGGTGTGGATGCTCGTCGGCGCCGCGGCCGTCGTCGTGGTCGGTGTGGTGCTGCTGCGGCTCGCCTGGCGGCGCGGACGCCCCGCCGGATCCTGACCTCCCCGAAGGCCCGAAGGAAGCCGACATGATCCGTACCAGCGCCGCCTCAACGCTGCGCCGCCGGCTGCTGGCCACCGCGACCGTCACGGCGGCCCTGATCGGCTACCTGCTGCTGCGCCGGGTGGACGCGCTCGTCGCCCTGGGCGGCGACGGGCGCCCGCCCTTCGTCGTCCTGTACACGCTGACCTGCCTGTGGCTGCTGTGGCAGACGCTGCTCGCCTACGCCGAGCGCCCGCACCGGGCCTCCCCGCAGCAGCAGCGCGTCCTGGACGCGGCGCACCTCGCTGTCCTCGTCCCGCTGTTCAACGAGGACCCGGATCTGCTGCGCCGCTCCCTCCGGTCGCTGCTGGAGCAGTCCCGGCTGCCGGACTCGGTGAGCGTGACCGACGACGGGAGCAGCGTCGACTACAGCGCGGAACGGGACTGGTTCGAGCAGGCCGCCGAACGGGCGGGTGTCCGGCTGTCCTGGCAGCGCACCACGAACCTCGGCAAGCGGCACGCCCAGCTCATCGCCGCCGCGGCGGCCCCCGACGCCGACTACTTCGTCACCATCGACTCGGACGTCGAACTCGATCCGCACGCGCTCCACGAGATCCAGCAGCCCTTCAAGAACCCGGACGTCCAGTCGGTCGCCGCCGTCGTCCTGTCCGCCAACGCCCACACCAACTGGCTGACCCGGCTGTTCGACCTGTACGCCGTCAGCTGGCAGCTCAACGAACGCTCGGCGCAGTCGGTCCTCGGGTCGGTCGTCGTCAACACCGGAGCGTGCGCCGCCTACCGGGCCGGCATCCTGCGCGACAACGCCGACGCCTACCGCGACGAGACGTTCATGGGCCGCCCGGTCACCTTCTCCGACGACTCCATGCTCACCCTGCTGGCCAAGCTCCGCGGCAGGACCGTCCAGCAGCCCACCGCGTTCGCGCGGGCCACGATGCCGCAGAACCTCAGCCACCACGTACGCCAGCAGGTCCGCTGGATGCGCGGCTCGGCGATCCGCTCGTTCTGGCGGATCCGCTACCTGCCGCTGAGCAGCTACGCCTTCTGGAACCAGGCGTCCAACTGGTTCCTCACCCTGGCCACCACCGCCACCTTCGTCTGGTTCGTCCTGCTCCAGCCCGTCAGCGACTCGGGCCCGCTGTGGATCCTGCTGGCCGTCCCGATCGCCCTGGGCTACCTCCACACGCTGCGCTACCTCACCATCCAGCCCGGCAACGAGCGCACACGCACACGGCTGCTGGCCTTCGCCTGCTCGCCGCTGGCGACCGTCTGGGGCCTCACCGTCCTGCGCTCCCTGCGCTGGTACGGCCTCGCCACCTGCGCCCGCACCGGGTGGGGGACCCGGGCGAAGGTCGAGGTGTACGCGCAGGGCCCCGGGCCTACGCCGTGATGTCGCGGGTGGTGAAGCGGGCCCAGGCCGCCGAGCCGAAGACCGCCGCGTAGACGGCTTGGAGGGCCAGGTTCTTCAGGATGCCGCTCCATATGACGGGGGCGCGCATCACGTCGGCGAAGCTCAGCCAGTAGTGCGGGAAGAGGTAGGGCTGGACGGCGTGCAGCTGGGGGATGCTGTTGACGATCTGGACGGTGATGAGCAGGCCGACCGTCGCGGCCATCGCGCCGATGCCGCTGTCGGTGAGGGTGGAGATGAACAGGCCCAGCGCGGCCAGGCCGACCAGGGAGGCCGCCACCAGCAGGGCGATCAGCAGGCCGCGCAGGACGCCGTCGGTCAGGGAGACGGTGTTGCCGGACAGCAGCGTCACGTCGCCGACGGGGAAGAGGCTGAAGCCGACGATCACGGCGGACAGCACGACCGTGAGCGTCGCGGCCACGCAGAAGACCAGCACCGAGGCGTATTTGGCCAGCAGCAGGCGGGTACGCCCGGCCGGGGCGACCAGCAGATAGCGCAGGGTGCCGGTGGCGGCCTCGCCCGCGACGGCGTCGCCGCCGACCACGCCGATGGCCATCGGGAGGAAGAAGGGGAGCGTCGCGGCGAGGGAGGCGAAGGCGAGGAAGAGGCCGTTGTTGCTGACCTGCTCCAGGAAGGCGGGCCCGCCGCCGTCGCTGCCCCCGACGGAGCTGCCGTCGCGGGTCTCGATCCGGATGGCGATGCCCACCAGGAGGGGGACCCCGGCGAGCACGCCCAGCAGCGCCATGGTCCGTGCCCGGCGGAAGACGGTGAGCAGCTCGGACCGGAAGAGGCCCAGCGACCAGACCGCGCGCGGGGCCCGCCCGGCGGGGGCTTTGGCCTCGACCGCGGGGGCCGGGGCCGCGGCCTCCGGGGCCGGGTCCAAGTCCTCCGTACCGGCCGGCTCCGTCGATGTCTCAGCCTGCGACATTGAAACCCTCCCCCGTCAGTGCCACGAACGCGTCCTCCAGCGACGCACGGCGCTGGCCGAAGCCGCGGACCCGGACGCCGGCCGCCACCAGCGCGGCGTTCAGCTCGGCCAGGTCGGGCGGATCGGCGGGCAGCTCGCCCGTCACCTCGCCGGTGTGCGGATCGGCCACGACGTCGGTGACCCCGTGCGCGGCCAGGACCCGTACCGTCTCGGCCGGGTCGGGTGTGGTGACGGCGAGGCGGCCGCGGGTCCCGGCGGACAGCTCGGCGACCGGGCCCTGGGTGATGAGCCGACCACGGGCCATGACCGCGGCGTGCGTGCAGACCTGCTCGATCTCGTCCAGCAGGTGGGAGGACAGGAAGACCGTCGTACCGTCGTCGGCCAGCTCGCGGACCAGGCCGCGGATCTCGCGCATGCCCTGCGGGTCGAGGCCGTTGGTCGGCTCGTCCAGCACCAGCAGCTCGCGCGGCTGGAGCAGGGCGGACGCGAGGCCGAGCCGCTGCTTCATGCCCAGCGAGTAGGCCTTGGCCTTCTTGCCCGCGGCCGCGATCAGGCCCACCCGCTCCAGCGCGGAGGCGACGCGGGCCTTGCGGGTGCGCGGGTCGGCGGTCGGGTCGGCCGCGTCGAGCCGCAGCAGGTTGTCCTGGCCGGACAGGAAGCCGTAGAGCGCGGGGCCCTCGATGAGGGCTCCGACCTTGGGCAGCACGCTGCGGGTGGACTGCGGCATCGGCCGCCCCAGCACACGCGCGCTGCCCGCGGTCGGCTCGATGAGGCCCATGAGCATGCGGATCGTGGTCGTCTTCCCCGAGCCGTTGGGCCCGAGGAATCCGAAGACGCTGCCGCGCGGCACCCGCAGATCCAGGCCGTCCACGGCGAGGGTGCCGCGGTACTGCTTGGCCAGACCGCGGGTCTCGATCACGACGTCCGCGGCTTGCGCCGCCGGGGGCTGCGCAGGTCCCGCGAGGTGGCCCGCCGTCTCCTCGTCGCCCGCCGTCTCCTCGTCGCCGGCCGGCCCGCCGACCGCGGGTTCACCCTGCGGCGGCACCTTCGCGGTGGGCGGGTCTTCCATCGCACTCCTCGCTTCGCTTCGTTGTCGCTCGGCCGACCCCGCACGACGGTGCCGGCCCGGACGAGCCGATGCCGTCGTGGTGGCCGGACCAGCCGCCTGACCCCCGCCCCGGCACCGGCCCGGACGAGCCATTCCTGTCGTGCCCGGACCAGCCGCCGGTGGGGATTACCCGCGCCCCCGGCCGGAGACGCGCGGCTCAGCCCGTGGACGTGTTCGCCGCCGCCTCCAGGGCGGACTGGGTGACCGCTCCCGCGTAGATGGTGCCGTCCTGGGTGATCAGCACATTGACCAGGCGGGTGTGGAAGAGCGTGCCGGAGCCGAAGGAGCCCGTCACGTGCTTGCCGAAGCCGCCCAGTATCGAGCCGACGTCGGCCGGGCCGCCGGGCCTGCCGCCGTGCGTGCCGTTCTTGGCCTGCGCGTCCTTCCACGCCTTGGCGGAGTCGTTGTGCGCGGACCCGGGCGCGAGGGCGTCCTTGGCCTTGAAGACGGCCACCGTGTCCCAGCCCGAGCCCACGAACGTCGGGGCGCCGGAGCCGGGGGCGAACGCGGGTGCCTGCTCCTTGCCCTTGTCGGCGCCGCCCTCCGTGACCTTGACGCCCTTGCCCGGTGTGAAGTCGAAGGTGCTCGCGGCGGGTTTGGCGAAGCTCACCCGGGTGTAGCCGATCTCGACGATCGGCTTGCCGCCCGATGCCGCGTCCAGCGTGAACCGCAGCGGCACGCCCGTCTTCGCGTCGACCGCGATGCGCACGGCGCCGATCGTGGTGTCGGACGCGTGCTGCGGGCGGACGACGAGGACGTAGGCGTTGTGGCCGGCGACGCGTGCCGTGCCGTCCGTCGTGATCGAGGCCTGGCCGTCGGCGGCCTGGATGATCTGCCGTGCGGCCGCCTGCGGGGTGGCCGGGAAGTCCTCGGGGAGCTGGTGGTCCTTCGCGGCGGGCGCCGAGGACGCGTCGTGGGCGGGCAGCGTCGCGTGGTACGCCTCGTTGGACGAGCTGTCGTACGCCCACACCTGCGTGCCGTTGTGGATCACGCTGTACTCGGCGGCGGGCTGGATGATGGAGACCTTCTGGCGGTCCGGGCCGTCGGCCGAGACGTGCAGGGTGTGGCTGCCGACCAGCAGCTGCACGAACTGGCGCTGCGGCTCCGCGCGCGAGGCGTCGGGCGAGCCCAGCGACGGCGGCGCGACGGCCCCGCCGAACAGGCTGCTGCCCGTCGTGGCGGACAGCGCCGAGGGCAGGCCCAGGTCGGTGGTGAACTTCACCGTCCCGTCCACCGTCCGGGTGTCGGACGCGGCGATCTTGGTGAGTATCTGCTCCGCCGAGAGCTTGGGCAGCGACGGGTCACCGCTGTCGGCGAGGGCGGGGACCAGGCTCACCGTCGCCGCCGTCACCCCCACGAGCGCGGCCGGTACGGCGTAGCGCAGTGCCTTGCGGCCGCGCCGCCCTCCCCCGTGCCCGTACTCTTCCGGCTGCTCGGGCCGAGCCGGCTGGATCAGTGCCATGACGTCTCTACCTCCGTTGTCAGCGGCGGTTTTGCAGGTCGCACTCGTCCACTCCCCCGGCCATTGTCGCCCGGTCCGCCCCGAAGTGGTGTGTATCCATTCCACCAATTCGGCCGTCCCGCCACATCAGCCCCCGGGGCCAACTCCGCGTACATCGGCGGGATGACGCAAGCCCTCCCGCGTACGCGTCCAGGAGTACCGGACCGCGCGTCGGCCCTGAGGCCCCGTCAGCGAGGCCGCGGCTCAGCTCGCGCGGTCGACCGCCGCGTCGCACAGCCCGGCCAGCGCCTGCTTCGCCGGGCCCTCCGCCAGCGGGGCGAGCGCGGCGAGCGCCTCGGCGGCGTACCGCCGGGAGTCGGCGCGGGCCTGGTCGAGGGCGGGGTGGGCGCGCAGCAGGGCGAGGGCCTCGGCGTGCGGGGCGTCGGCGGACAGGTCGCCGTCGAGCAGTTCGTTGAGCCGCCGGTCCTCGGCGGAGATGTGCTGGCCGGTGGCGAGCGCCTGCGCGTACATCTTGCGGACGTGCAGCACGGGCAGCGTCGGGACGCCCTCGCGCAGGTCGGTGCCCGGGGTCTTGCCGGACTCGTGGTGGTCGCTGGTGATGTCGAGGACGTCGTCGGCGAGCTGGAAGGCGATACCGATGCGCTCGCCGAACTGGGTCAGCGTGTGCACCACCGACTCGTCGGCGCCGGACATCATCGCGCCGAAGCGCCCGGACACCGCCATGAGGGAGCTGGTCTTGCCCGCCAGCACCTCCATGTAGTGGTCCAGCGGGTCGCGGCCGTCGCGCGGGCCGACGGTCTCCAGGATCTGGCCGGTCACGAGCCGTTCGAAGGCCTCGGCCTGCACCCGGACCGCCTCGGGGCCGAGGTCGGCGAGGATGTGGGAGGCGCGGGAGAAGAGGAAGTCGCCGGTCAGGACGGCCACCGAGTTGCCCCAGCGGGCGTTGGCGCTGCGCACCCCGCGGCGCGCGTCGGCCTCGTCCATGACGTCGTCGTGGTAGAGCGTGGCCAGGTGCGTCAGCTCGACGACGACGGCGGCGGGCACGACGCCGGGCGAGTGCGGGTCGCCGAACTGGGCGCCGAGCATCACCAGGAGTGGCCGGAAGCGCTTACCACCCGCCTGGAGCAGATGCCGGGCGGCGTCCGTGATGAAGGGGACGTCGCTCTTGGTGGCGTCGAGCAGTCCCTCCTCGACCGCCGCGAGTCCGGCCCTGAGGTCGGCATCGAGAGCGGCGTCCCACACGCTCAGCCCGAAGGGTGGCCCGACGACGTTCACGAGGGGTGCTCCTGTCGCTGATCTGGCTTGCGGCCCGGTCCTGAGGGGCGCTTCGCGGGCGGCTCCGCTGGCGCTGACGTGGTGCTCGGCTGGTCTTCCTTACACGGGCAGCCTAGCCGGTCGGCTGTGGATCACCGCCGGGGCATGGCGTTATCCGGGCACCGCGCGGGTCCGGGCCGGGCCGCGCACCGTACACCCGTACGCCCGCCTGCCCGAACCCCCGTCCGAACCCCCGTACGGGCGGGGCCCGCTCGCCCCGCGCCCGGGCCCCGGCCCCGCCGTACCGCCCGCGCCCGCCTCGCCGCACAGGGGGTCGTACGCCCGCGCGACGCGGCCGGCGTACACCCGGACGGCGGTACACAGCGCGGCCCGCGGGGAACGGCGCGGCATATCATCACGATGACGGCGTTCACCCGTAAATGTCCGAGCCGTCTCGGCGGGTGCGGCACAGGGCGCCGGAATCACTCACCCCGTGGCGAACGTTCACTGTCCCGTAAGACCGGCTCGTCACACAACGACCACACAACGACCTAAAATCACGGCAGCACCATGTGACATGTCCTCGCATCTGGGTAGACCCCAACGGGAAAAATCCCGGCGGCCCCCGCCGGGATCCGATCCCACCGGAACCACCCACGAATCGCCGATGAGGAGGTGGATCGATGGCAGCCGAAGTGCTGGATCTGCTCGAAGAAGAAGCGGAAGCGCACGTCCAGGGCGTCTGCTTCAAGACCGGGCCGCCCGCGCGGACCGGGGTGGAGCTGGAGTGGCTCGTCCATGACGGCTCCGATCCGCACATGCTGATAACCCCCGACCGGCTGCGGGACGCGCTCGCCCCGGTCGACGTGCCCGGCGGTATGCCGCGGGGCAGCAGGATCACCCGCGAACCGGGCGGACAGGTGGAGCTCAGCTCCCGGCCCGCCGACTCGCTCAGCGCCTGTGTCGAGGCGATGGCCGCCGATGTCGCGGCCCTCCGCCGGGCGATGGACCGTGCCGGACTGGTCCTCGTCGGCCGCGGCCTCGACCCCTACCGCGACCCGCCCAGGATCCTGGACGAGCCGCGCTACGCGGCGATGGAGCGCTTCTTCGACCGCGACGGCCCGCACGGCCGGGCCATGATGCGCCGCACGGCGTCGCTCCAGGTCAACCTGGACGGCGGCGAGGACAACCATGGCATCACCGGCTACCGGCGGCGCTGGGAGCTGGCGCACCGGATCGGTCCGGTCATGGTCGCCGCCTTCGCCAACTCGCCGCTGCGCGACGGGCGTCCCACCGGCTGGGTCTCCGCCCGGCAGGCGAACTGGGCCGCGATGGACCCGGGCCGCACCCGGCAGCCCGCCCACCACGCCGACCCCAGGGCCGCCTGGTCCCGCTACGCGCTGGACGCACGCCTGCTGTGCGTACGCGACACGGGCGCCCCCGACCCGGCGGGCGGCACCGCCGACTGGACCGCTCCCCCGGGGCTGACCTTCCGCGGCTGGCTGCGCGGCGGGGCCCCGTGGCTGCGCCGGCCGACGCTCGCCGACCTCGACTACCACCTCAGCACCCTCTTCCCCCCGGTCAGACCGCGCGGCTGGCTGGAACTGCGGATGACCGACGCCCAGGACGGCGACGACTGGATCGTCGCCACCGCGCTCGCGGCGACCCTGCTGGACGACCCCGTCGCCGCCGACGCCGCCTTCGCGGCCACCGAAGCGCTGTGCCAGGACCCCGCACAGCCGCTCCCCTCCGACGAGATCTGGCGGCGCGCCGCCCGGATCGGCCCCGCCGACCCGGAGATCGGCAAAGCCGTCCGCGCCTGCTTCTCGGCAGCGGAGAGCGCCCTCGTGCGCTCCGCCGCGCCCACGGCGCTGCGCACGGCGGTGACCGCCTTCGCCGAGCGCTACGCCGAGCGCGGCCGATGTCCCGCACACGACCAGTTGGACGCGCTGTCCCGCGTCTGACCTTCCGGAAGGTATGTCGTGACAAACCCTCGCACCACCGGCACGGCCTCGACCGAGGCAACTCCTGCCACTTTCGGCACTTCCCGCACTCACACTCCTGCTGCCGCACAGGCCCCGGCCGCACGGGCCCTCGACGCCCTGGAGACGGCCCGCCGCCGCACCCGGCTGCTGACCGACAGCGTCGACGAGGCGGACCTGGCCGCCCAGCACTCCCCGCTGATGTCCCCCCTGGTGTGGGACCTCGCGCACATCGGCAACCAGGAGGACCTCTGGCTGGTCCGCGAGGCCGGCGGGCGCCCCGGGCTGCGCCCCGACCTCGACCACGTCTACGACGCGTTCAGGACACCGCGCGCCGACCGCCCCGCGCTGCCGCTGCTGGGTCCCGACGCGGCGCGCGCGTACATCGCGGCCGTGCGCGAGCAGACCGCGGACGTCCTCGCGACCGTCGACACCTCGCCCGACCAGGGTGAACGGCTGCTCGCGGACGCGTTCGTCTTCGGCATGCTCGCGCAGCACGAGCAGCAGCACGACGAGACCATGCTCGCCACCCACCAGCTGCGCAGCGGACCGCCGGTGCTGGACGCGCCCGCGCCGCCGCCCGCGCCCGCCGACGCCGCGCTGCTGCCGCGCGAGGTGCACATACCCGGCGGCCCCTTCACCATGGGCACCAGCACCGAACCGTGGGCCCTGGACAACGAACTGCCCGCGCACCAGGTCGAGGTGCCGGGCTTCTGGCTCGACACGGTGCCGGTCACGAACGGCGCGTACGCCGAGTTCATCGCCGCGGGCGGCTACGACGACCCGGTGTGGTGGACGCCCGAGGGCTGGCGGCACGTGCGCGAGGCGAATCTGGTCGCGCCGCTGTTCTGGGAGCGCGACGGCGAGGGCTGGACGCGCGGGGTCTTCGGCCGCACCGAACCGGTCGTCGCCGACGAGCCCGTGGTGCACGTCTGCTGGTACGAGGCCGACGCCTACGCCCGCTGGGCCGGGCGGCGGCTGCCGACCGAGGCGGAGTGGGAGAAGGCGGCCCGGCACGATCCGGCCACCGGCCGCTCCCGCCGCTACCCGTGGGGCGACGCCGACCCCGGCCCGGACCACGCCAACCTCGGCCAGCGGCACCTGCGCCCCGCCCCCGCGGGCAGCTACCCCGGGGGTGCGGCGCCCAGCGGCGCCCGGCAGCTCATGGGCGACGTGTGGGAGTGGACGTCCTCGGACTTCGCCCCCTACCCCGGCTTCGCGGCCTTCCCCTACAAGGAATACTCCGAGGTGTTCTTCGGCCCCGACTACAAGGTGCTGCGCGGCGGCGCGTTCGGCGTCTCGCCGGTCGTGGCGCGCGGCACCTTCCGCAACTGGGACTACCCGATCCGCCGGCAGATCTTCTCCGGCTTCCGCACGGCGCGCGACGAATCCGCGACGACGTCCACCGGGCAGGCCTGATGTGCCGTCATCTGGCCTACGCCGGGCCGCCGTTGCCGCTGGCGCGGCTGCTGGTACGGCCCACGGGCGGGCTGTACGAGCAGTCGTGGCGGCCGCGCCGGCAGCGGCACGGCACCGTCAACGCCGACGGCTTCGGCGTGGGTTGGTACCCCCTCGACGCGGAGGACGGCGACGGCTTCGTGCGGCCCGCCCGCTACCGGCGGGCGCTGCCCGTGTGGGCGGACGCCAACTTCGCCGAACTGGCGGACGCGATCCGCAGCGGGACCGTCCTGGCCGCGGTGCGCTCCGCGACGGAGGGCACGACGCAGGAGGAGACGGCGGCCGCGCCCTTCCGCGACCGGCACTGGCTCTTCAGCCACAACGGGGCCGTCCCGGACTGGACCCGGCTGCCGACCGGGCTGAGCGAGGCCGAACTCCTCGGCCTGGAGACCCGCAGCGACTCGGGGGTGCTGTGGGCGATGGTCGCCGCCCGGCTGCGCCAGGGCCAGCCGCCGGGCGGCGCGCTCGTGTCCGTCGTCCGGGAGGTCGCCGCCGCCCGGCCCGGCGCGCGGCTCAACTTCCTGGCCACGGACGGCCGCACCATCGCGGCCACCGCGTGGGGCGACACCCTCTGGTACCGCACGGGGGCGGGCGCGGTGCTCGTCGCCTCCGAGCCCGACGACGAGCCCGCCGGGCCGCACGCCGACGCGTACGGCTCGGGCGCCGGGTTCGGCGAATGGCGGGAAGTCCCCGACCGTTCGCTGCTGCTGGCCACCACCGCAGGAGTACGGATCATCCCGCTGCGCCCCCCGGGGACCGCCGCCGACCGCAAGGAGCGTGACCACATGCCCGCGCAGAAGAGCCGCTTCACCCTCGACGACCGGCTGCCCGCCGACTACTTCACCGAATCGCTGCACGCCGACGTCCGCAAGGGCCTCACCGACGCGCCGCGCACGCTGCCGCCCAAGTGGTTCTACGACAAGCGCGGCAGCGACCTGTTCGAGGAGATCACCCGGCTGCCCGAGTACTACCCGACGCGCGCCGAGCAGGAGATCCTCGTCCGCCGCGCCCCCGAGATCGCCGCGATCACCCGCGCGGCCACCCTCGTCGAACTGGGCTCCGGCTCCTCCCGCAAGACCCGGCTGCTGCTCGACGCGCTCACCGCAGGTGGCACGCTGCAGCGTTACGCCCCGCTCGACGTCAGCTCGGCAGCCCTCGCCGAGGCGGGCGAGGCCATCTGCCGCGACTACCCCGGCCTCACCGTGAGCGCGACCGTCGCCGACTTCGAGGGCGGCCTGCCGCTGTCGGACGAGCCCGGCCCGCGCCTGCTGGCCTTCCTCGGCAGCACCATCGGCAACTTCGACGCCGCCCAGCGCCAGGCCTTCTACCGCACCCTCGCGCACTCCCTCACCAGCGACGACGTACTGCTGCTCGGCGCCGACCTGGTCAAGGACCCGAAGGTGCTCGTCCGGGCGTACGACGACGCGCAGGGCGTCACCGCGGAGTTCAACAAGAACGTCCTGCACGTGCTCAACCGGGAGCTGGGGGCCGACTTCGACCCCGACGCCTTCGAGCACGTCGCGCTCTGGAACGCCGACGAGGAGCGCATCGAGATGCGGTTGCGCTCGCGCGCGGCGCAGTCCGTGAAGATCCCGGGCGTGGACCTGGGCCTCTCGCTGGCCGCGGGCGAGGAGGTGCGCACGGAGCTGTCCTGCAAGTTCCGCCGCGAGTCCCTCACGGAGGAGCTGCACGCCGGGGGCTTCACCGTACGGCAGTGGTGGACCGACCCGGACGAGCGGTTCGCGCTGCTGCTGGCGGTGCCCAACTAGATTCTGCGGGGCACGCGTTCGGGAGAGCGCGTGCCCCGCACCTGCTCAGATCCCCTTGCCGCCGAACCGGGTCACCGCGGACTCGACCGCCCGGGTCAGCGGGTCGGAGGGGCCGAGAGCGGCGACGGCCCGGCTCAGGGCCTCGCGCAACGCCGGGAGGGCGAGGGCAGGGCTGTCGTGGAACCTCTCGAAGGCGGCGGCCAGTTCCCGGTGGACGTGGACCAGCTCGTTGGCGACCGGCGGTGAGAGATCGCGATAGGCGGCGACGGTCTCCCGGGACAAAGCCAGGAACGCGGACAGGCCCGACTCCACCGCCAGACGCGCCAGTTCGGTACGGGTCGGCACCGCGAGCGCGCGTCCCGTACCGGTCAGGGGCCGGGTCTCGACGTGGGAGAGCGCTCGCTCGGCGAGGAGCACGGCGGTGCGCGGGTCGCCGTACTGGAGCAGATGGCGGGCGGCGCGGGAGAAGAGCCGCACGGTGTGCTCGCCGTCCTCCTGGGGCGGCACCGCGGCGGACAGCGCCACGACGTGCCCGGCCAGTTCCGTCGCACCCGGCGCGTGGCGCGGGCGGTGCGGGGGCAGCACCTCCTCGTAGGCGCCCAGCAGCATCACCTCGGCGAGCTTCCTGCCGCGGGTGTCCCGGATCCCCTGCTGCCCCGGCGCCAGGAACACCTCGCGGCGGCCCCAGCTGACGCCGAGCGAACGGCTCTCGCTCAGCGAGCCCAGCGCCGCGCTCAACCGGCCTGCGGGCCACAGCACTTCGAGCAGGTCGAAGGAGACCACGCGGGCCAGCCACGGCAGCATCCGGAGCAGGTCGTCGAGGACCTCCCCGGGCAGGCTCCCCGACACGCGCTCGTACGGATCCGGCACCTGCCGGGGCGCGGGCGGTGCGGACGGTGCGGGCGTTCTCGGCGGCCGGGGCGGACGGAACGGCGCGGGGGTGATGTCGAGCGGACGCGTGACCGGGCCGGGAGCCGGGCCCGGGCCGATCCGGATCTCCGGGAAGCCGTGGCCCGCGAGCTGGTCGCCCAGGGCCAGCACCAGCAGGCCGCGGCCGGAGGGCGGCAGCAGTTCGTCCTCGCAGTCCTCCAGGACGACCAGCACGGGGGCCTCGTCCCGGTGGGCGGAGACGGCGGGAGACGGGTGAACGACGCGGCGGTACCAGAACACGCTGGAGAAGTCCGCACGGTGCTCGACCGCGAAGGCGGCGGCGACGGCCCGCAGCCCGCCCGCCGCCCCGCGCAGCACGAGCGTGCCCGAGGCGTACGCCCGGTCGGGCAGCGCGGCCCGCTCCACCTCCCGCAGGGCGTCCGTCTCGTCGAGCGTCATCCAGGCGGGTGCCTCGGGCGGGGTGAGGTCGCGTTCGGTGTTCGGGAGCTCATGCCGCAGGTACACGGGCTCGGTGGAGAGCGGGGGGATGCTGTCGGGGGACACAGGGGCGGGGGGCTCCGTGGTGCCCAAGGGCCTGACGGGCCGCCCCGGGCGGTTCAGGTCCGTCTCCGGGGAGCCGAGGGCGGCGAAGAAGGCGTCCTCGAGGAGGAGCCCGGGAACGGTGAGCATGGTGAGACGGGCGGTCCCGCCGGGGGCCGCGGGGGACCGCAGAACGATGCCGCACAGCGCGGGCCCGTCGAAGACCGCGGCTCCGTTCAGCGTTCCGTACGCGTCAAGTGTGACGTGGTAGGTAATCGGCCCTCCGGGTCGGTCCTCCAGCGGGCGCACCGTCGTCGGATCCAGGAGGGGGTAGAAGTACCTCGCACCCGGCGCCAGCGGCCCTGTCACCCTGCGCGGCGGGTGTCCGGCGAACGCCGCGTAGGCCACGCGGACCGCGAAGGGCGTGAAGGGATGCGCCGCGTTCCTCACATGGCCGAACAGCAGCGGCGGGACACGGTAGCGCGCCGCGATCGGCGCACTGATCCGGTACAGCAGCGCCTGTCCGCTCACGGCCACCAGGCGCGCGGGAGTCCTGTCGTCGTCGTGATTGATCGTGGTGACGATGACCGTGGGGCGCGGAGCGGTGTCGGCGGACCCCCCCTCACGCGCGGTGAGGATCATGCCGTCGGCGACCAAATAGCCCGACGTGCACGCGACGCCGTCCTCATCCCACACCGCCACCACGTACCGCTCCGCCGGGTGCGACGGCAGCCCTGCGTGCGGGTCCAACTCCTGTACCGGGGCGGGCAGTTCCGCGAACGGTGCGGCCTCGCGCGGTAGCGCCAGCGTGCCCGTGCGCGTCGCGATCAGCGCCGGGAAGTCGGGTGCGCGGCCCAGGCGCGGGGTCAGGAAGGCGGTGACCGCGTCAACCGTGCGGCGGGCGTCGGTGGCCCGGACGGCCGTCCGCAGCAGGCCGCGGACCTCGGGGTCGAAGGTGTAGGTGTCGAAGCCCGCGAGCGGCGCGTCCACTCGCAGGAGGCCGCCCAGCATCACCTCGGCCAGGCACGACGGGCTCGTGCCCGGCAGCGCGGCGGATTGGACGACGCGCATGACGGGGAGGGTGAGCGGGTCGACGGAGGCGAGGTGGGCGGCGAGTTCGTACGCCTCGGGGCTGACCGTCTCCTGGAAGGCGCGCAGGCGTTCGGCGGGGTCAACGGCGCCCGTGGGGGCGGGTGTCGGGGAGGCCGGGGCGGCCGCGTCCACGACGTGGAGGTACGCGCTGCCGCCGTGCGACGCGATCAGGGACGCCCACGGGCCGAGGGACCAGTCGCCCAGTTCCAGGACGGGGACAGGCAGTTCGAGGGGTTGGGCGAGGTGCGCGGGGAGCCACGGGTCGTACGCGCGCAGCAGGTGGTTGGCGGGGGCGGGGCGGCCGCTGCGGACGCGGAGGCGTTCGGCGGGGAGGGCCGTGCCCTGCCAGAGGCGCAGCGGCAGCGGCTGCAGGACGGCGGTGGGGGCCTTGCGGGCCCAGGCGGCGAGAGTGCGGTGGGCGGCGCCCGAACGCCACGCGGGGCCGACGCCGTCGGTGACGGCGAGCACGGCGGTGCGATTGCCGTCCACGACAGCGGAGTTGACGGGGGTGGTCGCGAAGCCGACGCGGCGGACCGTGCGGAAGATGCCGGACGTGCCGAGCACGCGGGCGAGTTCGGCGAGGGTGTCCCGCCACACGCTGAGGGCGATCCCGTCGTCCACGGCGAGGACGAGATCGAGCCAGCGGGCCCGCTCCGGGCGCAGGACGACATCGGGCCCGCCGCTCTCGGCGATGGCCTCGGCGGTCGCGGACTCGTCGAGCTCGAAGCGGTGGAGGGAGGAGACCCGGCGCTTGAGCGGGCGCAACGCCCGTACGACGTGCAGGGGGTTGGGCAGGCCGGGCACGCCGGGTACGCGGACGGGCGCGGCCCCGTGGCCGGGGCGGGCGTCGGCGAGGGCGTAGACGGGGCGGGGGCGCGGGGCGGCGGGGCCGGTGGCCGGTGCGGGCAACGGCCTACGCGGGGGCTCGGGGGTGGGGGCGGGCCGGGCCGGCGGGGGCAGGATCCGGGCGTTCTCCGGCGGGGGCGGGGGCGGGGGCGGGGTCCCGGAGCCGGAGTGGGCGGGCCCGGCATACCCGGGCTCGGGCGGCCGCTCCGTCCACGGGGGCGGTGCGGGGAGCGGGGTCGGCGCCACCGGCTCCGGCACACCCTGCGCGAGGGCCAGCCACAGCACGTCGGCCAACTCGCCCGGCGTCAGGTCGATTCCGGCACCGCCGAGGATGTCGTGGAGCTGCTGGACGGAGCCGCTCCCCCCGGTGCCGGGCGGCGGTTCCACCCGTGCGGACCTGCCCGCGCGGGAGTTCCCCGTGACACCGACGCGGACGGCTCCCCCGGGCGGCGGTCCCAGCCGCCCCTCCGCGACGGGCGTCCTGTCGTAGTCGGCGAACGGCGGGCCGGGCAGGCGCCGCCCCGGGTCACCGCCCTCCCCGGTCGTGGAGTTCACGCAGCACCGCCTCCCGCAGGTGGCGCTCGTCGGGCCGGACGCCCTGCCGCAACAGGTGCACGGCGTGCAGGAGTTGGTCGGTGGCGAGGCCCCCGAGGTCGCGGCGGGCAACGAAGTTCTCGATCAGCAGCTCGATCGCGGGCCAGTGCGCCGCGAGCGCGTCGGGCCCGGCCTCGGCGAAGTGCGCGCGGACGATGTCCTGGAGCCGGCGCGGGCCCGGGTCGGGCAGTTCCAGCCGGACGCAGCGGCGCAGGAAGGCGGGCGGGAACTCGCGCTCGCCGTTGCTGGTCATGACCACGAGCGGGAAGTCGGCGCAGCGCACACTGCCGCGGTGGACGGTGACCCGTTCGTGCGAGCCCTCGGTGAGGACGGGGACACCCTGCGGGCTCTCGGGCAGCCGGGCCAGCTCCGGGACGGTGAACTCGCCTTCCTCCAGGACGTGGAGAAGGTCGTTGGGCAGATCGACGTCGCTCTTGTCCAGCTCGTCGATGAGCAGGAGCCGGGGGCGGCCCTCGTGGCGGGTGGCGAGCGCGGTGCCGAGCGGGCCGAGCCTTACGTAACTGCCCACGCCGGTCGTCGCGTCGGCGCCGTCCACGGGCTCGGCCCGGCCGCCGTCGCCGCGCAGCCGGCCGATCGCGTCGTAGCGGTAGAGCGCGTCGGTGAGCGTGGAGCGGGTGTTGACCGGCCACACCAGGACGGGCCCGAGGCCCAGTTCGTCGGCGACGGCGTAGGCGAGCGAGGACTTGCCCGTGCCCGGGTTGCCCGTCACCAGCAGTGGCCGGCGCAGCCGCAGTGCCGCGTTGACGACCTCGACCTGCTCGGGCCCGATCAGATACGGCCGCCTGGCGCGGGCGGTGCCGTCCCCCCGGACCTGCCGCCACGGCGGCGGCTCGGGCAGCGGCACGCCGTCGGCGTAGCGCTCGCCGGTGCCGCGGAAGAGGCGTTCACGGGCGGGAGCGGCGTCGGCGGGGCCGCCACCGGGGGTGGGCGCGGCGGGCTCGTCGGGTACTGCGGGGGTGCCGGTCACGGAGCACCGCCTTTCGGGGCGTCGTCGGGTCGGAACGGGGCTGTGCGGGTGCTTAGTTGAGCGGGACGGGTTCGGTCAGGCCCGCCCCGCGGGGGTCCCAGCGGGGGTCCTCCCAGAGCAGGGCGAGGTGGGCGCCGAGTTTGCGGTCGTCGTTGCGGGCCTTGACGCGGCGGCGCCGCACCTCCTCGCGCAGGGAGCGCCGCCAGTCGTGGCCGACGAGTTCGAGCAGCGGGCCCGCGTCGCCGTCGCCCTGCCGGTGCCACAGCACGACCGGCACACCGTGGTGCCGGCACAGCCGCACGACCTGGTCGATGTGGGCGGGTGCGCAGGCGGCGAGGACGAGGGCGGCGTCGAGGTCCTCGCCCAGCAGTTCGTCGGCGTCGTCCGCGTCGCCGACGACGCTCGCGGCCGAACCGAGGCTGCCCCAGCGGCGTTCCCACGGGCCGCGCGTGGGCCGCCGCTGACCGCGCAGCACCACCACGTGGTCCAGGCCGAGCATGCGCGGGCCCACCTCCGGCACGGGGATGGGCCAGCGGTCGAAGGGCACCCCGAAGGAGCCGTGCTCCAGCAGGAACTCCACGCCCGCGTTCTGGCCCTGGTCGGCCAGGGTCCGTACCGCGTCGGCGAGTTCGGCGCACATGTCGGTGTGGCGGCGCGGGGTGTCCTGCGCGGACCAGGTGTTCAGCAGCCGGTCGTCGCCGCCGTAGAGACGGATGACGTAGCTGAAGGCGTCCCGGCCGCGCTCCCACAGCCACACCCGCAGCACCGGCAGCGCGCGGCCGCGCGTCCGGGCGCGGGCCCGCGCGTCGGCCCTGACCTGCTCCAGCGCCCCCGGCCGCACCCGCAGCCGGGCGGCGACCCGGCTGCTCCACTCGTGCAGCTCCGCCCGCAGGTCGGCCCGCAGCGCCGCCGTCTCCTCCACCACCTGGAGCAGCGGCGGCATCACCCCGGGGTCGGCGGCGCGGTCCTCCAACTGGTCCAGCAGCGCGGCCGTGTCCGGCAACCGGTCGGCGTACAGCGGCAGATACGGTACGGCCGCGCGCGCCGCGGCGAGGACGTCCGGCAGCGGTACGGCGGCGAGCAGCGCGCCGAGCCGGGTGTGGTCGTCGGGGCCGAGCAGCCGCACGGGAGTGCCGCTCGCCACCGCGTCCGCCAACACCCGCTCCAACGGCCCCGCTTCGGGCGCGGCCGGATCGGCGAACGCGTCCCGCAGGGCAGGCAGCCCGCGCGGGTGGGCCAGTGCGGCATCGGCGGCGGCGTGCGCGGTGCGCGGCGGCCCGCCGGGCAGGCGCAGCGCCCACCCCAGCAACTCCGCGCCGCGGGTGTGGCGTTCGGGCGACAGGGCGCCCAGGGCCCCGGTCAGCCGGGTGTGCAGCCACGCGTCGTGCGGGGTACGCGGGGCCGCCGGTCCAAGACCCGCACCGGCCAGCAGCGCGCGCACGGCGCCGGGCCCGATCGCGTAGTAGCGGCGGAACTCGTTCTCGACGCTCACCATGACGCCGACGAGCGCGCCCGCCGCGGAATCCCACAGGGGTCCGCCGCTGTAGCCGCGCCGGACGGCGAGCTGGGCGCTGCCCGGGTCGAGCAGCAGCCAGGGGCCGAGGGCCTTCTGCACGTGCACGTCGACGGCGGTGCGCCCGTCACCGCTCGCGTACCAGGCCCACGCCTTGCCGCCGAAGGGCGCCTCGCCGAGCCGTACCGGGGCGGCGGCGGGGGCGTCCGCGGGGAGCCGCAGCAGCGCGAGGTCGCCGTCCCACACCCCCGTGCGGGCCGCCGCGCGCGGCGCGTCCCACCGGACGAGCGTGGGCCGGTGGCGGCCCGGCCCGGCCGAGGGCAGGACGAGCGCGACGCCCGCGAGGTCGGCGTCCGCGGGTTCCGCGGCGGCCAGCCGGTCCCGGCCGAGGGCGGCGTTGACGACGTGCGCGCAGGTGAGGACGACCCCCTCGGCCACGACCACTCCGGCGCCCACGGCCACCCCGTCGGCGGCCGAGCACACCGCGACCCAGGCGGCGCGCAGGGGGGCGTCGGGGTCGTCAAGCTCGGTGTCGTAGACGGCCGTTGAGCCCGCACGACCGTCCTCCACCCCCGTCGAGGACCCGGCCGCGACGGGCGCGGGCCACCCCGCGAGAGCGGGCCTCGCGGGCGGCACGGGCCCGGGGGCGTACCGGCCCGAAGCCTGCGGTGTCCCGGGGGCCGGGGGCGGTCCCGGAGGGGGCGCGGTGGCGTCCGCGGGCGGTTCCGGCGGCCGGGGAGGCGGTGCGGGGTCCGGCCGGGCGGGCAGCTCGTGCGCGGCGGGGAGGGTGCGGGCTTCTCCGGCCGGCTCGCTGGCGGGGCGCTCCGGCGGCGCCGTGGGGGCGGGGCCCTGGGTGGGGGCCGGGTGGGCGTACGGGTGGCGGTCGTGCTCACCGTGGCTCCGGGCCGGGTACTCCCCCATACGCCCACTGTGCCAGAAGTCCCCAGCCCAGGGCCGGGGTTCGCGGCAAGGGCCGCACGCGGCGGCCCGCCCTGCCCTCCGCCGGGGCACCGTACCTCCCGTGCGCCGCACGTCGCGGTGCCCGCGCGTGCCCCCGGTTCTGCCCTCCGGTCCCTGGCGGCGCGGACAACGGGTGCGTAAAGAAAGAGGTGTTGCTGTTCCATCCGGGGAAAGGGGCCCCTTGTGCACGCCCGAGACGACGACAGGTCCCAGGTTGCCGAACGTGCCGCCCGGACGGAGGCGCGGGCCGCGCGCGGCAGCGTCGGCGCGGCCCTGACCGGGCTGAAGGCGATGCAGGCGGGGAGCGGCAACCGGGCCGTCGTCCAGATGCTGCGGCGGGCCGCGGCGGGCGGGCAGAGCAGCGGCGGCGGCACGGTGCAGCGCTCCGGCGTGCGGGACGTGCTGCGCAGGCCCGGTCGCCCGCTGGACGCGGGTCTCCGCTCGGACATGGAGGGCAGGATGGGGGCGGACTTCTCGGACGTCCGCATCCACGACGACAGTGCCGCGGCGGCCTCGGCCGCCGAGGTCGGCGCCCGGGCGTACACCTCGGGCAGCCATGTGGTGATCGGCAAGGGCGGCGCCGACCGGCGCACGCTCGCGCACGAGTTGACGCATGTGCTCCAGCAGCGGCAGGGCCCGGTCGCGGGCACCGACAACGGCGCGGGGCTCAAGGTCTCCGATCCCTCCGACCGCTTCGAGCGCGCGGCGGAGGCCAACGCGGTCCGGGTGATGCGGCGTCCGGCCCCCGGCGGCGACGGCGGGCACCCCCGGCACGAAGGCCACGCCGACCACGGCGGGCAGCACGCCGAGGAGGGGGAGCACGCCGCCGCACGTCCTGGCGCGGGCGGCGGCATGCTGCAACGCGCCGCCGTGTTCGAGCCGTTCACGAACATGACGCCCAGCCCGGCCACCCTCGGCGGCCTCACGACGGACACCCTCGCCGGGTCGGGCTACGTCTACCCGGGCGGCGGCACCCTCGGCAATTCCCTCTACCTGGAGAAGATGCTCAGCAACACCGGTGGCGGCTCGTCGCCGGGCGAGCCCGCGGACATCACGACGATGAAGCTCGCGGACGTCAACCTGGTCCGTGCCAGGGGCCAGCAGAACGTCGCCACGGCGATGCACGCGATCAACGGCGACTTCGTCGCGGGCGCCAACGACACGGCCTGGAACATCTTCATGGGCTCGGCGAAGTCCAACACCCAGGAGCACTTCCACAAGGTGGAGCGCCCCATCCGCGCCTCGATGCAGAGCGGCACCAACGGGCTCGTCGCGGCCTACGAGCAGTGGATCGCGGCCAATCCGCCGACAGCCCTCGGGGACGGGAAGGTCGGCTGGGCCGCGCCCGGCCAGACCGTGCAGGGCGCAGAGTCGAGCGCGAAGGCCCTCAAGCCGTACGAGACGTCGCACCCGGCCGTCACCCATGTCCTGGATCCGGCGGCGCCGCTGAGCAAGCCGCACGCCAAGTGGCCCAAGCTGGTCCACTACCGGGTGACGCCGAACTACACGTACAGCAGCGATCCGGCACAATGGCCGCAGTTCCTGAAGGACAACCTCCAGGCGGCCCAGAAGCTGGTGGACGACGAGCAGGCCAAGCCTGCCAACCAGCAGGACAAGGACGGGCTGAAGAACGAACTCGCGGCCATGGCGATCCTGAAGAAGCGGGCGCACCAGCTCTTCCCGGAGACCTACAGCTGCGCGGCGGACTACTACCTCGCGTCCTACAACCCGGCAGCCCCCTGGTACCACAGCAGCGAGTCGGACTCGTACGACGCGGAGGCCTGAGACGCCCATGCCCGAAGAGACCAGCACCCCCAAGCCCCCCGGCGTCTTCCTCGCGTACGCGCCCGCGGACGCCGAGCCCGCCGGTGCGCTCGACGCCCTGCTGCGTGCCGGGGGCGCCCGCACCGCAGTGGACGAAGCCCGCGACCTGTCGGACGAGTTGCCGGCCGAACCGGTGCTCCAGGACCTCGGGGCGTGCGACGTGCTCCTCGTCGTCTGGTCGAAGGCCGCGGCGCAGGACGCACACGTAAGCCAACAGCGCACGCACGCGGCCGACTTCGACAAGCCGTGCCTGGTGTGGCCCCTCGACGGCACCGACGTCCCGGACGGGGCCGATTCGGTGCCGCAGGGCGGTGACGCCTCCGAGGCCGCGGCCGCGGTCTACCGCCTGCTGGACCGGCAGCCCCCGCAGGCGGATCCGGCGCCGGGCGGCGTGGCCGTCGGGCCGGGCCGCTGGACGATCGCGAGCGACGCGCAGGACGGCGAGGTGCTGGAGGTCGAACTGACCGCCGACGGCTCCCCGGACGCGGAGCAGAGCGGCCACCTCACCGGCACGCACCGCCGGGCGGGCCTGGAGGGCAAGCTCACCGGCCGCTGGTGGTCCGCCCCCGCCGACTCCCGGCTCGACCTGGAACTGGAGTCCGCGTTCGGGCTGCGCCCGGTGCACGAGGAACGCCACCTCCAGCTCCGGGCCGACGGCCCCGACGCCCTCACCGCGCAGGACGTGCACGGCATCGCCGACCCCCGCGGCTACCACCTCACCCGGGGCGACGGCTCCTGAGCCGTGCTAAGCATGCTCCGTGACGTCCCACGGAGCAGCCCCGGCCTGGCCGTTCGACGCGGTCCTGTGCGACCTCGACAACGTGATCCGCTTCTTCGACACGTCCGCGCTCGCCGCCCTGGAACGCGCCGCGGGCCTGCCCGCGGGCACCACCGCCGCGGTCGCCTTCGCCCCCGAGGTGGACGGCCCGCTGCTGCTGGGCCGGATCACCAGGCGGGAGTGGGCCGCCACCATCGCCGCGGGCCTCGCCGATCGGGTATCGCCCGCGCAGGCAACGGAGTTGGCCGCCGCGATGGCCCACTCCCCGTTCCGCGCCGACCCGGCGGTGGTCGCCCTGCTGCGCCGTCTGCGCCCGCACATGCCGCTGGTCCTCGTCACCAACGCGGATCTCGATCTCGAAGCCGACCTCGACGCCCTGGGCCTGTCCGACCTCCCCCACCACGTCGTGAGCAGCGCCCGCGTCGGCGTGGCCAAACCCGCCCGGGAGATCTACGAGATCGCCGCCACCCGCGCCGGGGTCCCGCCCCACCGCTGCCTCTTCGTCGACGACCGCGAGGAGAACGTGACGGCGGCCGCCGCGCTCGGCATGACGGGCCTGCACTACCGCACCCTCGCCGACCTGGAACGCGCCCTGAGCGCGGTGCTCGGCGGGTAGCAGCAGTGTTCGGGTCGGCGCGGGTCAGGCGCACGTTCCGCAGGTGTGGGCGCCGATCGTGGTCAGCAGCTCCCGCGCCGCCGCGCGGACGGCGGGCCCGGGACCTCCTCCGCGGTGCCGTAGGCGTGGGTCAGCTCGTGCCAGCGCACACGGTGCACGCCCTTGAGGATCGCCCCCATCGCGGATCGCCTCCTCAGCGGGCCGTCAGGCGGCGGACGAGGGCCACGAGGGCGTCGCGTTCGGCGGCCGGGCCCGCGGCGGTGACCTCGGGCAGCAGCATGCGGGCGAGCTGGGGGAGGGTGAACCAGGACGCCGTCAGGGCGATCACCGCGTGCATGAGCTGGCCCGCGGTGAGGTCGGGGGCCAGGGCGCCGGACTGCCGGGCCGAGGCCACCGAGGCGACCTTCTGCGCGTAGTGCGCGGCGCGGGCGGGCTCGGCGGGGACGTGCGGGCCGCCCTGGAGGCCCTCCCACGCCAGGAGGCGGACGAAGTGCGGGTGGGCGCGGTGGTAGTCGTACACGCGGCCCGCGTAGTCGCCGAGGTCGGCCGCGTGGTCGGGGGTCAGCGGGACGGCCGCGGCGATCTTCTCCAGCTCCGCGGCGAGCACGGCCTCGAAGAGCTTCTGCTTGTCGCCGAAGTAGGGGTAGATGCGCTCCTTGTTGACGCCCGCGCGCTCGGCGATCCGCGCGACCCGCGCGCCCTCGGGGCCGTGCTCGGCGAACTCGGTCACGGCGGCGTCGAGCAGCAGCTGCTTGGTGCGTGCGGTGTCCCAGGCCATACGGCGAGTCTAGCCCAGATCTCCAACCAAGTAGTTGGAGATCTGGGCACAGGTGTGCCACACTTCCAACCGTCCGGTTGGAGATGGGCTCCGATCACGACCGCGAGGAGAGACCGCCATGTCCGCGAACGCCGCCGTGAACACCCCTGCGACCGCCACCGCCACCGCCCCGGCCGCCTCGCCCGCGCCCTCCGCGCACCGGCGCGCGGTCATCACCTGGCTCGCCGTCTACCCCGTGATCACCCTCGTCCTGGGCGTGCTCGGGCCGCGGATCGCGACGCTGCCGCTGCTGCTGCGCACGCTGATCCTGACCGGCATCGTCGTGCCCGTCGCCGCGTACGTCCTCGTCCCCGCACTGACGAAGGCACACGCCCGCCTCTCCGCCCGGGCACCCCGCCCGTAGCCCGCCGCCGACCGCGACGCCTCCCCCTCCGGGGCGCCGTGCTCGGCGGCGGGTCGGACCCGCCGGGGCCGGTCAGACGCGGGGGCCCAGGAAGAGGCCGCCGCTGGCGTCGATCACCTGGCCGGTCACCCAGCGGGCGGCGTCGGAGACGAGGAACGCGACGACGTCGGCCACGTCGTCGGGGCCGCCCAGGCGGCCGAGCGCCGTCATGTCCGCGATGGTCTCGGCCAGGCCCGGCACCGCGTCGAAGACGACGCCGTTCGTCGCGGTGCGGGTGGCTCCGGGCGCGACCGCGTTCACCGTGATGCCCCGGGGTCCGAGTTGGGCGGCGAGCGTCCTGCTCATCGTCTCGACGGCGCCCTTCGTCATGGCGAAGGACGTCTGCGTCGGGTTGGCCATCCGGGTCGCGACCGACGAGAGCGTGACGATCCGGCCGCCGTCGCGCATCAGCGGCAGCGCGCGCTCGACGATGAAGTACGGCGCCCGGACGTTGACCGCGAAGAGGCGGTCGAACTGCGTGCGGGTCGTCGCGCCGAGCGGGCCCGCGGGCGCGGCGGCCGCGTTGTTGACGAGGATGTCCAGCGGGCGCCCGTCGAGCCCCGCCTCGACACCGTCGAAAAGCCTCTCCACGTCGCCGTCCAGGCCCAGTTCGGACTGGACGGCGAAGCCGGTCCCGCCGTCGCGCTCGATCGCCTCGACCGTCGCCGCCGCCCCTCCCACGTCGGCGCCGTAGTGCACGGCGACCACGGCCCCTTCAGCGGCCAGCCGGGTCGCGACCGCCTGCCCGATGCCGCGCGACGCGCCTGTCACCAGAGCCGTTCTGCCCATCAGTTCACCCACGTCGCCACCCCGTCCACATGTGAGTCACTAACATGATGGTAGTGTCTACCACATGAGCGAGCGGCACCCAACTCTGCGGGAAAGACGGCGACTTGAGACACGCGGCCTCATCCAGGCGCACGCGGTACGGCTGTTCACCGACCGCGGCTACGACGCCGTGACGGTGGCGGACGTCGCCGAGGCCGCGGGGATCTCGGCCATGACCGTCTACCGGCACTTCCCCACCAAGGAGGACCTCGTCCTCATCGACCAGCCCGCCCGGCTGATCGCCGAACGCGTCGCCGCCTCCCCCGCCGACCAGCCGCTGGTACGCCGGGTCGGCGGCGCGCTCGTCGCCGCGGCCGCCGCCCTCACCGAGGGGAACGGCCCCGGCGCGGACGAACGGTTCCTCCTGGACTGCCTGCGGCTCATGGTCGCGACCCCCGCCCTGCGGGCCCGGCACCTGGACAGCCAGTACGCGCTCCAGCAGGCGATCGTCGACGCCCTGGGCGACACCGGCGTCCACGCCGACGGCACCGACCCCGACGCCGCCTTCCGGGCCCGCGCCGCGACCAGCGCCTGCCTGGCCGCGATGCACACCGCGCTGACCCGCTGGACCGAGGACGACGGGCGAAGCTCCCTGCCCGACCTCATCGCGCGCGCACTCACCGCGTCGTTCGGCCCCGGCGCCCTCGCCCCGCGCGGGGCGGGCTGAGGCGGCCGGGCACGACAACCGGGCGGGCTTCCCTCAGCCCAGCGTCGCCGTGAACCTCCCGGCCTCGGCGTCCGCTTCCGTGACCGCGATCCTGCCCCGGTGGGCGATCTCCACCGCGTAGAACGTGCGGCCCGCCGGGACGCCCAGCACCGTCACCGGGAACTCGCACGCCGCGCTGCTGTAACCGGCCTGCCCTCGCAGCCCCTCGCCCAGCGAGCCCGTGGCGACCACCGTGCCCGTGGCGTCGTACACCGTCACCGCGGCGCCCTGCACGATGTCGTCGTAGCCGCCGGAGCCCGCGCACGAAGCCGCCTCCTCGTCGAGGTCCACGGCGTGGGAGAGGGAGAGCGTCCCCAGCAGGGTGAACGGCGTGGGCGCGGGCGGCGAGGACCCCGCGGTGGACAGGGCCCAGGCCGCGCCCACACCACCGCCGCCGAGCACCAGTCCCGCCACCGCGCCCAGGGCGACCGGCCGCCACCGCCCCGCGCGCGGGACGGGCGGGGTCGCGTCGGCGGCCAGGGCACGCGCGGCGGGCGGTTCGTCGGACATGTGCGGCAGCATCCCACCCCCGCCGGCCACGCGCGGCCGCGGACCCGAATCGTGACCCGGGGACGAACACCGGGAAGGACGCCGCCCCGTCAGCACGTCACCCGGCGTCGGGGACGGGGTCGGGGTCGGGGTCCGGGTCGGGCGGCGGCACCGGAAGTGCCGCCCGGAAGCGCCCCGGCGTCGTACCGAACTCGCGGCTGAACGCGTGCGAGAGGGCGTACGGCGTGCCGTAGCCGACCCGGCGCGCGACCGCGGCGAGCGGGTCGGCGGTGTCGCGGAGGAGGGTGGCGGCGAGGGTGAGGCGCCACCAGGTGAGGTAGGCCATCGGGGGGCGGCCCACCAGACCGGTGAACCGGCGCGCCAGGGTGGCGCGGGAGACCCCGATCTCGGCGGCGAGGCGGTCGTTGGTCCACCCGGCGGCCGGGTCCGAGTGCAGGGCGCGGAGCGCGGCGGCGGCCACCGGGTCGCCGAGCACGGCGGGCCAGACGCCCTGCGTGTCCTCGGCCAGCCACGCGCGGATCATGTACACGAGCAGCAGGTCGAGCAGGCTGGGGACGGCGACGCACGCCCCGGGGAGGCGCTCCCCCAACTCCCTTCCGAGCAGGTCGATGGCGGCCCTGAGCGCGGGATGGCCGCCGACCTCGTGCCGGAGGTGCACGACCTGCGGCAGCTCGGCCATGAGCGGGTGCATCCGGCTGCGGTCGAGCCGGTACTTCCCGCACAGCATCTGCACCTCCCCGGTGCCCGGGGCGCCCTGGTGGCCCGTCTCCCGCCATCGCTCGAAGGGCACGGCCTCTTCCGGCGCGACGGCCTCGCCGCCAGCATGGGCGAGCACGTGCCCCGCACCGTGCGGCAGCAGCACCACGTCACCCGTGCCGAGCAGCTGCGGGGGCCCGCCGCCCTCGGGCACGAGCCGGCAGGCCCCCTTGAGCACGATGTGGAAGCCCGCGCCGCCGTACGGGGCGAACCGGGTGGCCCACCTCCCGCCTGCCTCCACGCGGGTCGAGGACGTACGCCCGAGGCGTACGGCGGCGATCGCGTCGCTCACGACATCCATCGCGCCAGCGTACCGAGGCACGGCAAGCGTGAGCCGTACGCGTATCCGCATGAGCCGGATAGGCATTGAGCACCTCACCTCGCGCTTTCTAGGCTCGCTCGCATGGACACCGAGAACGCGCAGCGCCTCCAGCTGGGGGACGTCGAGATCATCCGGCTCGTGGAGTGGCAGGGGCCGTACGCGCCCGCCCGCACGCTGGTCCCGGACGCCCCGGCGCGGCTGTGGGAGGAGTACGAGGACCAACTCGCCCCGGATCACTGGCGGCCCGACGGCGACCAGGCCGTGGTCGCCCTCCAGACGTGGGTCCTGCGCAGCGGCGGCGCGACGATCGTGGTGGACCCGGGGACGGGGGACGACCGCGAGCGGCCGGGCTCGCCGATGTTCCACCGCCGCCACAGCGACCTCCTCGACCGGCTGACCCGGCTGGCGGGCATCCGCCCCGAGGACGTCGACCTCGTCGTCAACACCCACCTGCACGCCGACCACGTCGGCGGCAACACCACCGGCCCCGCGGGCGCGTGGACCCCCGCCTTCCCCCATGCCCGCTATCTGCTGCCCGCCGCCGACGACTTCCACTTCGGCCCGTCGAACGGCTACGGGGGCGGGCGGCGGCGCGACGACCAACTCCTCTACCAGGACAGCATCGCCCCGCTCCACCGGGCCGGACAGGCCGAGGTGTGGCACGGCACCCACCGCATCGACGCCCACCTCACCCTGGAGTCCGCCCCCGGCCACACCCCCGGTTCGGCCGTCCTCCACATCGACTCCTCGGGCGAACGCGCGGTTTTCGCGGGCGACTTGCTGCACTCCCCCGTCCAGGTCCTCGCCCCGGCGTGCAGCAGTTGCCTCTGCCTGGATCCCGCCCAGGCCGCGATCTCTCGCCGCCGCGTCCTCGAACGGGCTGCCGACGAGCGCGCGTTGCTCATCCCCGCGCACTTCGCCGGGGCGGGGGCGGTGGAAGTCCGCCGCGCGGGCGGCGCGTTCACCTTCGGGGAGTGGGCTGCCTACCGGACGCGGTAGCCCGCAGGACCCGAGCCGGACGTTTCGGGCGCGGCGGGCGGCCGTACGGCGCTACGGTTCACCTCGTCCGCATGTTGCAGGTGTTGGGGGGCCGGGGTGGCCGGAACCGATGTGGTGGTGGCGTTGCTGCACGCGTGGTCGGCGCGCAGGAGCTTGCCTCGGAGGAGGGACCGGCGCGAGGCGGAGCTGGACGCCGCCCTGGACGCGGGCCTGGAGCGGGTGCACCGGATCGTGGCCGAACACCTCAGCGGCGAGGGCGCGTTGACCGCCGTCGAGGAGGAGGCGGCCGCGGGTGCCGCGCAGCCCTCCCCGCAGGCGAGTCGGACCCTGGAAGCAGCCCTGGAGGGCGCGGTCGGCCACGATCCCGCCTTCGCCCAGGCCCTCAAGGAGGCGGTGGCCGCGGCGCTGGCGGAATACCGCGGCTCCGCCGTCGCGTCCGGCGACGGAATCGCCATCGTCGGCAACGTCACGATCCGTGTGGAGGGCGCGGGCTCCGTCGCCGCGCTGAAGACGGGTGACGTGACCGTCGAAAACCCTCCCCCGCCGGGCTCGCCGTCTACCCCGTGATCACCCTCGTCCTGGGCGTGCTCGGGCCGCGGATCGCGACGCTGCCGCTGCTGCTGCGCACGCTGATCCTGACCGGCATCGTCGTGCCCGTGGCCGCGTACGTCCTCGTCCCCGCACTGACGAAGGCCCACGCCCGCCTCTCCGCCCGGACCCGCCGCCCGTAGGTCCACGCCGGACGACGGGTCCGGCACGCGGATCGACCGCCGAGGCCACCGCGTCCGCGGACCGCCGGAAGCCGCACTCCACGCCCCGCACACCAGGGCGCGAGGCGACGGTCCCGGAGCGCACCCCGGCCGACCCGGTTCGTCGGGCAGTCCGCATTCCGGAGGCACCGGGGTCTCAGTCCGACAGCGGGGCGCAGGACACGACGATCTTGCCGTGCGCCTGCTGCCCGCCCGCGAGGTAGCGGTGGGCCTCGGCGATGTCCTCCAGCGCGAACACCCGGTCGACGGCCGGGTCCAGTTCGCCGGTGCGCAGGCCCGCGAAGAGGAAGGCCGCGATACGGCCTACGGCCGCGGGGTCGAGGGTGTGCTCGAAGCTCATGTAACGGTGGGTGGTGACGGGATGCGCGGGGTAAGGCGCCGGGCGCGGGTCGAGCCAGCCGACGGTAACGAGGGTGCCGGTGAAACGCCTGGCGGCGCGGGCCAGATCGGCGAGGCCGGGGCCCATGACGGAGTCGAGGACGACATCGGCTCCCCGGCCGTCCGTGAGCCGGGTTGTGGCCTCGACGACGTCCTCCCGGTCCGTGGCGACGACGGCGGAGGCTCCCGCGGCGAGCAGGGCGTCCTCCTTCGCCGCGTGCCGGGTCACAGCGACGGGCACGGCGCCGATCCGGCGCGCGATCTGGATCGCGGCGAGGCCGACGGTGCCGGAGGCGGCGGTGATCAGGACGGTGTCGCCCGGCCGCGTCCCGGCCTTCTCCACGAGCGCCCCGTAGGCGGTGGAGTAGGCGACCCACAGCGCGGCGGCCCGCACCGGGTCGAGACCCGCGGGGCGCCGGACGACCCGGGCGGCCGGCAGCACCGTGCTGTCGGCGTAGGTGCCGCGGGACGTCATCTCGGGCACCGCGGTGATCAGGACGGCATCGCCGACCGCGAGCCCCTCGACTCCCGCGCCCACAGCGTCGACGACGCCCGTCCCCTCGCAGCCCAGCCGGGCACGCGGGAGCCGTACCGGGACCGGGGAGGTACCGGAACGCGTCATCTCGTCCAGCCGGTTGACCGCGGCCGCCTCGATCCTGATCCGTACCTCGCCGGGCCCCGGGTCCGCGACCGGTTCGTCGACGAGGCGCAGAACCTCCGGACCGCCGGTCTCGTCGAACAGGACAACGCGCGCCATGACATGACTCCCCTCGGGCACAACGGCGACCTCCCGGCCGGGAGCGCCGCTTGCCGACTCCCCCCATTCTTTGTACGGTCGTTCTAGGAAGTCAACCGAGACCCTCGACGACCCTCAGGAGGCGGCGATGACGGGGCGGCCCGTGGACCACGAGCGGCGTGCCGCGCTGCTCGACCGCGTCGTGGACTTCACGGTCGAGCACGGCTTCAATGACATCTCGTGGCGGCCCGTCGCCGCCGCCCTGGACGTCTCGCCCACCACGCTGGTGCACCACTTCGGCTCGAAGGACCAGATGCTCCAGGCCGTCCTGGAACGCCTGCGGGAACGCACCTTCGAGGCCACCGACACCGCCGGCGACAAGGAGCGGGGGGCGGCCTCGGCCGCGCGGACGGTCTGGGAGCGGACGTCCGCCCCGGAGCGGGAGGCCGAGTTCCGCCTGTTCTTCGCCGCCTACGGCCGTGCGCTCCAGGACCCCGAACGCTTCCCCGACTTCCTGGAGCACGTCGTCGCCGACTGGCTGGGATCCCTGGTGCAGATGCAGGGGCCGCACACGGACCCGGCGGCGGCCGCCCGCGAGGCCACCCTCGTCATCGCGACGATCCGCGGCCTGCTCCTCGACCTCCTGGCCACCGGTGACCGGGCCAGGGTCCAGGACGCCGCCGAGCACTTTCTCGCCGGACTCCGCGACAGTCCCGGCCGTCCCGGGTAGCCGCCGGGCGCGGGACGGCGCCCCCGTTCCCATGTCAGCAGGGGCGGAGCCGCACCGCTTTCGGAGAGCGGGCCGCCTCCCGGACGCGGTGACCGGGGGCCTTTGAGCCGGACGCCTTCGGCCAGGCGGGCTCCTCCCTCGGCCTGCTCGACGGCATCACGCGCGTTCTGGGCCCCGACCGCCTCCACGCCCGCCCCGCAGGATCTCGCCTTCTGGCGCGAGCGCATCACCGAGGCCCCCGACACCCCGCCTGACCCCCCGAACGCCGACGGGGCGCGGTCCCCGAAGGATCCGCGCCCCGTCAGAACTCCGCAGCCCGCAGGGCTACCGCACGAACACGCCCGCCTTGTCCGCCAGGTCGAGGAAGTACTGCGGCGCGAGGCCGAGCACCAGGGTGACCGCGACGCCGAGCGCGATCGCCGTGGACGTCAGGGGCGAGGGGACGGCCACCGTGGGGCCGTCCGGCTTCGGCTCGCTGAAGAACATCAGGACGATCACCCGGATGTAGAAGAACGCGGCGACCGCCGACGAGATGACGCCGACGATGACCAGCGGCATCGCGCCGCCCTCCGACGCGGCCTTGAAGACCGCGAACTTCCCCGCGAAGCCGGACGTCAGCGGGATGCCGGCGAAGGCCAGCAGGAAGACCGCGAAGACCGCCGCGACGAGCGGCGAGCGGCGGCCGAGGCCGGCCCAGCGGGAGAGGTGGGTGGCCTCGCCGCCCGCGTCGCGGACCAGGGTGACGACGGCGAAGGCGCCGAGGGTCACGAAGGAGTAGGCGGCGAGGTAGAAGAGGACCGAGGAGATGCCGGACGGGGTGGTCGCGATGACACCCGCGAGGATGAAGCCCGCGTGGGCGATCGACGAGTAGGCCAGCAGGCGCTTCACGTCGGTCTGGGTCACGGCGATGATCGCGCCGGCCAGCATGGTGACGATCGCGACGCCCCACATGACCGGGCGCCAGTCCCAGCGCATGCCGGGCAGGACGACGTAGAGCAGCCGGAGCAGCGCGCCAAAGGCGGCGACCTTGGTGGCGGAGGCCATGAAGCCGGTCACCGGGGTCGGGGCGCCCTGGTAGACGTCCGGGGTCCACATGTGGAAGGGCACCGCGCCGACCTTGAAGAGCAGGCCCATGGCGACCATCGCGAGGCCGATGAGCAGCAGCGCGTCGTTGCCGGTGGTGTTCGCGAGCGCGGGCGTCATGGTGGCGGTGCCGTCGACGACCGACGAGATGCCGCCGTAGGTGACGGTGCCGGAGTAGCCGTAGAGCAGCGCGATGCCGAAGAGCAGGAAGGCCGACGAGAAGGCGCCCAGCAGGAAGTACTTGACGGCGGCTTCCTGCGACATCAGGCGGTTGCGGCGGGCCAGCGCGCACAGGATGTACAGCGGCAGCGAGAAGACCTCCAGCGCGACGAAGAGCGTCAGCAGGTCGTTCGCGGCGGGGAAGACGAGCATGCCGCCGACGGCGAACATCAGCAGCGGGAAGACCTCGGTGCTGGTGAACCCGGCCCGGACGGCGGCCTTCTCCTGGTCGCTGCCGGGGACGGCGGAACCCTGTGCGGCGAAGGAGTCGACGCGGTTGCCGTGCGCCCTGGGGTCGAGGCGGCGCTCGGCGAAGGTGAAGACGGCGACCAGGCCGACCAGCAGGATCGTGCCCTGGAGGAAGAGCGCGGGGCCGTCGACCGCGACCGCGCCCATCGCCGCGATGTGGGCCTTGGTCGTGCCGTAGCCCTTCTCGGCCAGTGCCACGACCGCCGCGAAGGAGGCGGCGAGGCCCACCGCGGCCAGGCCGACCTGCGCGGTGTAGCGGGAGCGGCGCGGCAGGAAGGCCTCGACCAGGACGCCGAGCGCCGCGACCCCGAAGACGATCAGGACCGGTGCGAGCTGGGCGTACTCGATGTGTGGCGAGGGGAACTTGTCGGTGGATGCCGCCGCTGTCCACAGGCTGTGGACAGCGGGGCCCGTGGCTCGTGCGCTCACTTCTTCGCCTCCAGCGCGGGCTTGGGGTCGGTCTTGTGCACGTCGGAGAGCGTGTGGTGCACCGACGGGTTGACGATGTCGGTGACCGGCTTCGGGTAGACGCCGAGGAAGAGCAGCAGCGCGATCAGCGGCGCGACGACCACCAGTTCACGTGCCTTGAGGTCGGACATGCCCTCGATGCCGGCCTTGACCGGGCCGGTCATCGTGCGCTGGTAGAGCACCAGCACGTACAACGCGGCGAGGACGATGCCGAGGGTCGCGACGATACCGATCACCGGGTAGCGGCTGAACGTGCCGACCAGCACCAGGAACTCGCTGACGAAGGGCGCGAGTCCGGGCAGCGACAAGGTGGCGAGTCCGCCGATCAGGAAGGTGCCGGCGAGCACCGGGGCGACCTTCTGCACCCCGCCGAAGTCGGCGATCATGCGCGAGCCGCGCCGGGTGATGAGGAAGCCCGCGACGAGCATCAGCGCGGCGGTGGAGATGCCGTGGTTGACCATGTAGAGCGTCGCGCCGGACTGGCCCTGGCTGGTCATCGCGAAGATGCCCAGGATGATGAAGCCGAAGTGCGACACGGACGCGTACGCGATCAGCCGCTTGATGTCGCGCTGGCCGACGGCGAGCAGGGCGCCGTAGACGATGCTGATGAGCGCGAGCACCAGGATGACCGGGGTGGCCCACTTGGACGCCTCCGGGAAGAGCTGGAGGCAGAAGCGCAGCATCGCGAAGGTGCCGACCTTGTCGACGACCGCGGTGATGAGGACGGCGACCGGCGCGGTGGACTCGCCCATCGCGTTGGGCAGCCAGGTGTGCAGCGGCCACAGCGGGGCCTTCACCGCGAAGGCGAAGAAGAAGCCCAGGAAGAGCCAGCGTTCGGTGGAGGTCGCGATGTCGAGCTTGCCGTCGGCGCGGGCCTGGAGGATCTCCGGGAGGGAGAAGGTGCCGGTGCCGAGCTGGTGCGCGGTGACGGTGTAGAGGCCGATCACCGCGGCCAGCATGATGAGGCCGCCGGCGAGGTTGTAGAGCAGGAACTTCACGGCCGCGTACGACCGCTGGCGGGCCGCCTCCTCCTCGCCGGACGCGTGCGCCCGGTCACCGAAGCCGCCGATGAGGAAGTACATCGGGATGAGCATGGCTTCGAAGAAGATGTAGAAGAGGAAGACGTCGGTGGCCTCGAAGGACAGCACCACCATGGCCTCGACCAGCAGGATCAGCGCGAAGAAGCCCTGGGTGGGCCGCCAGCGCCGGCTGGTCTCCTCCATCGGGTCGGCGTCGTGCCAGCCGGCCAGCATCACGAACGGGATGAGCAGCGCGGTGAGCGCGACCATCACCGCCCCGATGCCGTCGACGCCGAGGTCGTAGCGGAGCCCGAAGTCCTTGATCCAGGCGTGCGACTCGGTCAGCTGGTAGCGGGCGCCGTCCGGGTCGAAGCGGACCAGGACGATCGCCGCGAGCACGAGCGTCGCGAGCGCGAAGAGCAGCGCCGTGTACTTGGCGGCGGTCTTCCGCGCCGCCGGCACCGCCGCGGTGACCACGGCACCGGCCGCGGGGACCACGGCGGTCACGGTCAGGAGTGGGAAGGACATCGTCAGACCGCCCTCATCAGAAGAGTCGCGGCCACCAGCACCGCGGTGCCGCCGAGCATCGAGACGGCGTACGAGCGCACGTAGCCGTTCTGCAGCTTGCGCAGCCGTCCCGACAGGCCGCCGACGGAGGCGGCGGTGCCGTTGACGACGCCGTCGACCAGCGAGTGGTCGAGGTAGACGAGCGAGCGGGTCAGGTGCTCGCCGCCGCGGACCAGCACGACATGGTTGAAGTCGTCCTGGAGCAGGTCCCTGCGGGCGGCCCGGGTCAGCAGCGAGCCGCGCGGCGCGACGGCGGGGACGGACCGGCGCCCGTACATCAGCCAGGCGATGCCGACGCCGACGACCAGGCAGACCATGGTGCACGCGGTGACGGTGCCCGCGCTGAGCGGCGAGTCGCCCTCGCTGTGGCCGGTGACCGGCTCCAGCCAGTGCACGAAACGGGAGTTGAGGCTGAAGAGCGCACCGGCGAAGACCGACCCGAAGGCCAGGATGATCATGGGGATGGTCATCGAGGACGGCGACTCGTGCGGGTGCGGCTCGTGGCCCTCCGCGTCCGGCTGCCAGCGCTTCTCGCCGAAGAAGGTCATGAGCATCACGCGGGTCATGTAGAACGCGGTGATCGCCGCGCCCAGCAGGGCCGCGCTGCCGAGGATCCAGCCCTCGGTGCCGCCCTTGGCGTACGCGGCCTCGATGATCTTGTCCTTGGAGAAGAAGCCGGACAGGCCCGGGAAGCCGATGATCGCGAGGTAGCCGAGGCCGAAGGTCACGAAGGTGACCGGCATGTACTTCCGCAGGCCGCCGTAGCGGCGCATGTCGACCTCGTCGTTCATGCCGTGCATGACCGAGCCCGCGCCGAGGAACAGGCCGGCCTTGAAGAAGCCGTGCGTGACCAGGTGCATGATCGCGAAGACGTAGCCGATCGGGCCGAGGCCCGCGGCCATGATCATGTAGCCGATCTGCGACATCGTCGATCCGGCGAGCGCCTTCTTGATGTCGTCCTTCGCGCAACCGACGATCGCACCGAACAGCAGCGTGACCGCGCCGACGGTGACCACCGCGGTCTGCGCGTCGGGCGCGGCGTTGAAGATCGCGCCGGAGCGGGTGATGAGGTAGACGCCCGCGGTCACCATGGTCGCGGCGTGGATGAGGGCCGAGACCGGGGTCGGGCCCTCCATCGCGTCGCCCAGCCAGGACTGCAGCGGCACCTGCGCCGACTTGCCGCACGCGGCGAGCAGCAGCATGAAGCCGATACCGGTGATCGTGGCGTGCTGCGTGGCCGACGCCTGCTGCGCCTTCGGCAGCACCTCGGTGAAGGCGAACGAGCCGAAGGTGGTGAACATCAGCATGATCGCGACCGACAGGCCGATGTCGCCGACCCGGTTGACGATGAAGGCCTTCTTCGCCGCGGTCGCCGCGCTCGGCTTGTGCTGCCAGAAGCCGATCAGCAGGTACGAGGCGAGGCCCACGCCCTCCCAGCCGGCGTACAGCAGGAAGTAGTTGTCGGCGAGGACCAGCAGCAGCATGGCCGCGAGGAAGAGGTTGAGGTAGCCGAAGAAGCGGCGGCGGCGCTCGTCGTGCGCCATGTAGCCGATCGAGTAGACGTGGATGAGCGTGCCCACGCCGGTGATCAGCAGCACGAACGTCATCGACAGCTGGTCCAGCTGGAAGCCGACGTCGGCCTGGAAGCCGTCGACCGGCACCCAGGTGAACAGGTGCGAGTGCAGGGCGCGGTCGTCCGCGCTCTTGCCCAGCATGTTGACGAACAGGACCGCACCGAGGACGAAGGACAGCAGGGCGAGCAGCGTGCCGAGCAGGTGGCCGGTGCGGTCCAGCCGCCGGCCTCCGGTCAGCAGCACGCCCGCGCCGAGCAGCGGCGCCGCGACGAGCAGTCCGATCAGGGTTTCCACTGTCGCAGCCCCTCTACAGCTTCATCAGATTGGCGTCGTCGACCGAGGCCGAGTGGCGCGAACGGAAGATCGACACGATGATCGCGAGCCCGACCACGACCTCGGCCGCGGCGACCACCATCGTGAAGAAGGCGATGACCTGCCCGTCGAGGTTGCCGTGCAGCCGGGAGAAGGTGACGAACGCCAGGTTGCAGGCGTTCAGCATCAGCTCGACGCACATGAAGACCACGATCGCGTTGCGCCGGATCAGAACCCCGGCGGCGCCGATGGTGAACAGCAGCGCGGCCAGGTACAGGTAGTTGGCCGGATTCACTTGGCACCCTCCTCGGCCTGGTCGTTGTCCGCCGCCTCACCGCTGCCGCCCGCCTTCGCGCCCGAGGTGACCGCGGGCCGGGACGGCAGATCGACCTCGCGCTCCAGCCAGCGGGTCGCGCTCTGGTCGAGCGCGGCCAGCCGCTCCATCGCGTCACCGGACACGTCGCGGATCTGGCCGCGCTCGCGCAGCGTCGCGCTGACCGACAGCTCCGAGATCGAGCCGTCCGGCAGCAGCGCCGGGATGTCCACCGCGTTGTGCCGGGCGTACGTGCCGGGCGCCGGCAGCGGGGTGACATGGCCGCCCTCGCGGAAGCGGGCCTCGGCCAGCTCCCGCTGGGTGCGGCGCTCCTCGGTGCGCTCGCGGTGGGTGAGCACCATCGCGCCGACCGCCGCGGTGATCAGCAGCGCGCCCGTCAGCTCGAAGGCCCACACGTACTGCGAGAAGAGCAGGTGGGCGAGGCCCTGGACGTTGCCGCCGTCCGCGGCGCTCGCCGCGCCGGTGCCCTCGAAGGTGTCGAGGGAGGCGTTGGAGATACCGGCGATGAGCAGGATGCCGAAGCCGAGCCCGCACAGCGCGGCCATCCAGCGCTGGCCCTTGAGCGTCTCCTTCAGCGAGTCGGCCGCGGTGATGCCGACGAGCATGACGACGAAGAGGAAGAGCATCATGATCGCGCCGGTGTAGACGACGATCTGCACGATGCCGAGGAAGTACGCGCCCTGCGCCAGGTAGAAGACGGCGAGCACGATCATCGTGCCGGCCAGCGACAGGGCGCTGTGGATCGACTTCTTCATCAGCACCGTGGCCAGGGCCCCGAGCACGGCGACCGTGCCCAGGATCCAGAACTGCACGGCCTCGCCGGTGGAGGTCTTCGACGCGGCGTCCGCCGCGAGGGTCACAGCGGTGGCGGCGCTCATGCCTCGGCCCCCGTTCCCGCCGGGGCGGCGCCGCCGGGGGCGGTGACCCCGGCGTCCGTCACGTCGGCGGCCGCGTCGGCGGCCACGCTCTCGTCGGGCTTCTCGCCCTTGGAGACCGCGACCTGCCGCTCGGTGCCGGGCGCGGCCTCGGTGACCAGGCCGCGGTAGTAGTCGCCCTCGTCCATGCCGGGGAAGATCGCGTGCGGCGCGTCGACCATGCCGTCGGTCAGGCCGGAGAGCAGCTGCTCCTTGGTGAAGATCAGCGACTCACGGGTGCGGTCGGCCAGTTCGTACTCGTTGGTCATCGTCAGCGCGCGGGTCGGGCACGCCTCGATGCACAGCCCGCACAGGATGCAGCGGGCGTAGTTGATCTGGTAGACGCGGCCGTAGCGCTCACCGGGCGAGTAGCGCTCCTCGTCGGTGTTGTCCGCGCCCTCCACGTAGATCGCGTCGGCCGGGCAGGCCCACGCGCACAGCTCGCAGCCGACGCACTTCTCCAGCCCGTCCGGGTGCCGGTTGAGCTGGTGGCGGCCGTGGAAGCGGGGCGCCGTGGGCTTCTTGTACTCCGGGTACTGCTCGGTCAGCCGCTTCTTGAACATGGCCTTGAAGGTCACGCCGAAGCCTGCGACCGGGCCGAGGAACTCAGGCATCGCCGTCCTCCTGCTTCTCCTGCTCCGGGGCGTCCTGGCCGGATGCTCCGACGAGTTGGGGCTCCGCGCGGCTGGGCCGCCGCGGCACCCGCTGCACCTGCTGTCCGGGCAGCGGCGGTACGGGGTAGCCGCCGGCCATCGGGTCGAACCGCTCCGGCGGGGCCAGCAGTCCGCCCTCGGCCGGTTTGCTCTGCTCCTCGCGGTCGCGGAAGAGGTCGGCGAGCAGCGAGACCAGCAGCAGCACAAGGACGGCGCCGCCGACGTACAGCACGATCTTGGTGGAGCTGTAGTCCTCGTTGCGCATCGCGCGGACCGCGGCGACGAGCATGAGCCACACCATCGAGACCGGGATGAGGATCTTCCAGCCGACCTTCATCAGCTGGTCGTAGCGCACCCGGGGGAGCGTGCCGCGCAGCCAGATGAAGAAGAAGAGCAGCAGCTGCACCTTGATGACGAACCACAGCATGGGCCACCAGCCGTGGTTGGCGCCCTCCCAGAAGGTGCTGATCGGCCAGGGGGCGCGCCAGCCGCCGAGGAAGAGGGTCGTGGCGACCGCGGAGACGGTCACCATGTTGACGTACTCGGCGAGCATGAACAGCGCGAACTTGATCGAGCTGTACTCGGTGTTGAAGCCGCCGACGAGGTCGCCCTCGGACTCCGGCATGTCGAACGGGGCCCGGTTGGTCTCGCCGATCATCGTGCAGATGTAGACGAGGAAGGACACCGGCAGCAGCGCCAGGTACCAGCGGTCGTGCTGGGCCTCGACGATCGTCGAGGTCGACATCGACCCGGAGTAGAGGAAGACCGCCGCGAAGGACAGGCCCATCGCGATCTCGTAGGAGATCATCTGGGCCGACGCGCGCAGGCCGCCGAGCAGCGGGTAGGTCGAACCGGACGACCAGCCGGCGAGCACGATGCCGTAGATGCCGACGGAGGCCGTGGCCAGGATGTAGAGGATGCCGATCGGCAGGTCGGTGAGCTGCAGCGCGGTGCGCTGGCCGAAGATGGAGACCTCGTTGTCGGCCGGGCCGAAGGGGATCACCGCGAAGGACATGAACGCGGGGATCGCCGCCACGATCGGGGCGAGGACGAACACCACCTTGTCGGCCCGCTTGACGGTGATGTCCTCCTTGAGCATGAGCTTCACACCGTCGGCGAGCGACTGGAGCATGCCCCAGGGGCCGTGCCGGTTGGGGCCGATGCGCAGCTGCATCCACGCGACGACCTTGCGCTCCCACACGATGGAGAACAGCACGGTCAGCATCGCGAAGGCGAAGCAGAACACCGCCTTGAGGAGGATCAGCCACCACACGTCGTTGCCGAAGAACGACAAGTTCTCAGCGGTAGCGGCCAGTTGGCTGCTCATGACGTGACCTCCTGGCCCTGCGCGGCCGCGCCGTCCGCCGGGACCTCGGCGGCGGCGATCGCGACGACCTGTCCGGGGAGGGCGCCCACGTCGGAAGCGACGCCGGAGCCCGTCGAGTTGAGCGGCAGCCAGACCACGCGGTCGGGCATCGGGGTGACGGCCAGCGGCAGCGTCGTCGCCCCCGCCGGTCCCGTCACGGTCAGCAGGTCGCCCGCGGCCAGGCCCAGTTCGGTGGCCGTCGCGGCGGACAGCCGGGCGACGGCGGCGTGCCGGGTGGCGGCGAGCGCGTCGTCGCCGTCCTGGAGGCGGCCCCGGTCGAGCAGCAGCCGGTGCCCGGCGAGCACCGCCTGGCCCTGCTCGGGGCGGGGCAGCGGCACCGAGGAGTCCAGCGGCGCGGCCGCGTACGGGCCGGACCATCCGGCGAGCCGGTCCAGTTCGATCCGCGCCGAGCGCACGTCGGCCAGGCCGAGCGCGACGTCCATCTGGTCGGCGAGCATCGTCAGGACCCGGGCGTCGGACAGCTGGTGGCGCGCGGTGGCCTGGTCGGGCTTGATCGCGGTCTCGAACATCCGCGCCCTGCCCTCCCAGTTGAGGAAGGTGCCGGCCTTCTCGGCGACCGCGGCGACCGGCAGCACCACGTCGGCGCGGTCGGTGACCTCGCTCGGCCGCTGCTCCAGGCTCACCACGAAGCCCGCCGCGTCCAGCGCCGCGCGGGCGGCCGCCGGGTCGGGCAGGTCGGCGAGTTCGACGCCGCCGACGACCAGCGCGCCCAGCTCGCCGCTCGCGGTGGCCCGCAGGATCTCGCCGGTGTCGCGGCCGTAGCGGCCGGACAGCGTGGGCAGGCCCCACACCCGGGCGACCTCGTCGCGGGCCCGCGGGTCGCTCACCGGGCGTCCGCCGGGCAGCAGTCCGGGCAGCGCGCCCGCCTCGACCGCGCCGCGCTCGCCCGCCCGGCGCGGGATCCACGCCAGGGCCGCGCCGGTGGCGGCGGCGAGCCGGATGACGGCGGTGTAGCCGCCGGGTACGGTCGCGAGCCGCTCGCCGACCAGGATGACCGCGCCCTCCTTGCGGAGCGCGTCGGCCGCCTCCCGCCCGGCCTCGTCCAGGCCGACGCCGCCGGCGAGCGCGTCCATCCACTCCGGTTCGGTGCCGGGGGCGGCGGGCAGCAGGATGCCGCCGGCCTTCTCCAGGCCGCGGGTGGCGTGGGTGGCGAGCGCGTACGTCTGCTGCCCCCGCTTGCGGTGGGCCTTGCGCAGCCGCAGGAAGACGCCGGGAGCCTCCTCCTCCGACTCCAGTCCGGCGAGCAGGACAGTCGGGGCCGCCTCCAGCGCGCGGTTGGTGACTCCGGTGCGGTCCAGGTCCAGCCCGCGACCGGCGACCGCGGAGGCCAGGAAGTAGGCCTCCTCGGCGGAGTGCGGGCGGGCCCGGAAGTCCACGTCGTTGGTGCCGAGCACGACCCGGGCGAACTTCGCGTACGCGTACGCGTCCTCGACCGTGATCCGGCCGCCGGGCAGCACCGCCGCCCGGCCGTGCGCCGCGCCGAGCCCGGCGGCGGCGGCGGCCAGCGCCTCCGGCCAGGACGCCGGGGCGAGTTCACCGTCGGCGCCGCGCACCAGCGGGTGGGTGAGCCGCTCGGGCCGCTGCGCGTAGCGGAAGCCGAAGCGGCCCTTGTCGCACAGCCACTCCTCGTTGACCTCCGGGTCGTTGGAGGCCAGGCGCCGCAGCACCTTGCCGCGCCGGTGGTCGGTGCGGGTGGCGCAGCCGCCCGCGCAGTGCTCGCACACCGAGGGGGACGACACCAGGTCGAAGGGCCGCGACCGGAAGCGGTACGCGGCCGAGGTGAGCGCGCCCACCGGGCAGATCTGGATGGTGTTGCCGGAGAAGTACGACTCGAAGGGGTCGCCCGCGCCGATCCCGACCTGCTGCAGCGCCCCGCGCTCCAGCAGCTCGATCATCGGGTCGCCCGCGACCTGGTTGCTGAAGCGGGTGCAGCGCGCGCACAGCACGCAGCGCTCGCGGTCCAGCAGCACCTGCGCGGAGATCGGCACCGGCTTCTCGTACGTGCGCTTCTTGCCGTCGAAGCGCGAGTCGGAGTCGCCGTGGCTCATCGACTGGTTCTGCAGCGGGCACTCGCCGCCCTTGTCGCACACCGGGCAGTCGAGCGGGTGGTTGATGAGCAGCAGCTCCATCACACCGCGCTGCGCCTTCTCGGCGACGGGCGAGGTGAGCTGGGTGGTCACCACCATGCCGTCGGTGCAGGTGATGGTGCAGGACGCGACGGGCTTGCGCTGCCCCTCGATCTCGACGATGCACTGCCGGCAGGCCCCGACCGGGTCCAGCAGCGGGTGGTCGCAGAACCGCGGGATCTCGACGCCGACCATCTCCGCGGCCCGGATGACCAGGGTGCCCTTGGGCACCGACACCGGGATGCCGTCGACGGTCAGCGAGACCAGGTCCTCCGGCGGCACCGCGGGCTGCCCCGCGCCGGAGGACGCACTGCTTGTGGTGACGGTCACGCGTGGGCCTCCGTACGGTACTTGTCGGCCCAGGCGGTGGAGCGGGCCGGGTCGAAGGGGCAGCCCTTGCGCTCGATGTGCTCCTCGTACTCCGCGCGGAAGTACTTGAGGGAGGAGAAGATCGGCGCGGCGGCGCCGTCGCCGAGCGCGCAGAAGGACTTGCCGTTGATGTTGTCGGCGATGTCGTTCAGCTTGTCGAGGTCGCCGGGCGAGCCCTTTCCGGCCTCGATGTCGCGCAGCAACTGGACGAGCCAGTAGGTGCCCTCGCGGCACGGGGTGCACTTGCCGCACGACTCGTGGGCGTAGAACTCCGTCCAGCGGGTGACCGCGCGCACCACGCACGTGGTCTCGTCGAAGCACTGGAGCGCCTTGGTGCCGAGCATCGACCCGGCGGCGCCCACGCCCTCGTAGTCCAGGGGCACGTCGAGGTGCTCCTCGGTGAACATCGGGGTGGACGAGCCGCCCGGCGTCCAGAACTTCAGCTGGTGACCGGGGCGCATGCCGCCGCCCATGTCCAGCAGCTGCCGCAGGGTGATGCCGAGCGGGGCCTCGTACTGCCCGGGGCGGGCGACGTGGCCGGACAGCGAGTAGAGCGTGAAGCCCGGGGACTTCTCGCTGCCCATGGAGCGGAACCACTCCTTGCCGCGCAGCATGATCGCGGGAACCGACGCGATGGATTCGACGTTGTTCACCACAGTGGGGCAGGCGTAGAGCCCCTCGACGGCGGGGAAGGGCGGGCGCAGCCTCGGCTGGCCGCGGCGGCCCTCCAGCGAGTCCAGCAGCGCGGTCTCCTCACCGCAGATGTACGCCCCGGCCCCGGCGTGCACGGTGAGTTCGAGGTCGAAGCCGCTGCCGAGGATGTCGTTGCCCAGGTAGCCGGCCGCGTAGGCCTCGCGGACGGCTTCGTGCAGCCGGCGCAGGACGGGGACGGTCTCACCGCGGAGGTAGATGAAGGCGTGATGCGAGCGGATCGCGTAGCACGCGATGATCATGCCCTCGATGAGGGAGTGCGGGTTGGCGAAGAGCAGCGGGATGTCCTTGCAGGTGCCCGGCTCCGACTCGTCGGCGTTGACGACGAGGTAGTGCGGCTTGCCGTCGCCCTGCGGGATGAACTGCCACTTCATGCCGGTGGGGAAGCCCGCACCGCCGCGGCCGCGCAGGCCCGAGTCCTTGACGTAGGCGATGACGTCGTCCTGCGGCATCGCGAGGGCCTTGGCCAGACCCTCGTAGCCGTCGTGCCGGCGGTAGGTGTCCAGCGTCCATGACCTCGGGTCGTCCCAGAAGGCCGACAGGACGGGCGCGAGCAGCTTCTCGGCCGATTCCACGGTCATCACTCGCCCTCCCCACGGGTCGGTTCGGTGGATCCGCCCGCGGGTCCGGCCGGGTTGTCCGGGTCGGAGACCGCGGTCTGCTGCGGGGCGTCGTGCGAGCTGGGGTGCGCTGCGGGCGAGGGCGAGGACGGCGTGTCGAAGGCGCCGCTCTCGGTGCGGTGCGGCTCGGCCTGCTGCGGCACGGTGTGCGCGGGTGCCTCGCCGCGGTGCAGGCGCAGGCCCGCGAGGGACGCGGGGCCCGCGCCGCCGCTCGCCTCGACCGCGCCTTCGCGCTGGTCGGGGAAACCGGCGAGGATCCGGGCGGTCTCCTTGTACGTGCAGATCGGCGCGCCGCGGGTGGGCCGTACCTCGCGGCCGGCGATCAGGTCGTCGACGAGCGCCCTGGCGGATTCGGGCGTCTGGTTGTCGAAGAACTCCCAGTTGACCATCACCACGGGGGCGAAGTCGCAGGCCGCGTTGCACTCGATGTGCTCCAGCGTGACCTTGCCGTCGGCGGTGGTCTCGTCGTTGCCGACGCCGAGGTGCTGCTTGAGCTCGTCGAAGATCGCGTCGCCGCCCATGACCGCGCACAGCGTGTTGGTGCAGACGCCCACCTGGTAGTCGCCGCTCGGCTTGCGGCGGTACATGGTGTAGAAGGTCGCGACCGCGGTGACCTCGGCGGTGGTGAGGTTCAGCATCTCGGCGCAGAAGCGGATGCCGGTGCGCGTGACATGGCCGTCCTCGGACTGCACCAGGTGCAGCAGCGGCAGCAGCGCGCTGCGCGAGCCGGGGTAGCGGGCGATCACCTCCTTCGCGTCGCTCTCCAGCCGGTCGCGCACGTCGGCCGGGTAGTCGGGCGCGGGCATCTCGGGGATGCCCAGTGACACGTCGGTCATCGGTCGACGCCTCCCATCACGGGGTCGATGGACGCAACGGCGACGATGACGTCGGCCACCTGGCCGCCCTCGCACATCGCCGCCATGGACTGAAGGTTGGTGAACGACGGGTCGCGGAAGTGCACCCGGTACGGGCGTGTGCCGCCGTCGCTGACCGCGTGCACGCCCAGTTCGCCCTTCGCGGACTCGACCGCCGCGTAGGCCTGCCCCGGCGGCACCCGGAAGCCCTCGGTGACCAGCTTGAAGTGGTGGATCAGGGCCTCCATGGAGGTGCCCATGATCTTCTTGATGTGGTCGAGGCTGTTGCCCATGCCGTCCGGCCCGAGCGCGAGCTGCGCGGGCCAGGCGATCTTCTTGTCCTCGACCATGACCGGGCCGGGCGCGAGCCGGTCCAGGCACTGCTCGACGATCCTCAGGCTCTCGTGCATCTCCGCGACCCGGACGAGGAAGCGCCCGTAGGAGTCGCAGGAGTCGGCCGTCGGGATCTCGAAGTCGTAGTTCTCGTAGCCGCAGTACGGGTCGGACTTGCGCAGGTCGTGCGGCAGGCCCGCGGCGCGCAGCACCGGGCCGGTCGCGCCGAGCGCCATGCAGCCGGTGAGGTCGAGGTAGCCGACGTCCTGCATACGGCCCTTGAAGATGGGGTTGCCGGTCGCGAGCTTGTCGTACTCCGGCAGGTTCTTGCGGAACTTCTTCACGAACTCGCGGATCTGGTCCACCGCGCCGGGCGGCAGGTCCTGCGCGAGGCCGCCGACGCGGACGTACGCGTGGTTCATCCGCAGGCCGGTGATCAGCTCCAGGATGTCCAGGATCATCTCGCGGTCGCGGAAGCCGTAGATCATGATCGTGGTGGCGCCCAGCTCCATGCCGCCGGTGGCGATGCACACCAGGTGGGAGGAGATCCGGTTGAGCTCCATGAGCAGTACCCGCAGGACCGTGGCACGGTCCGGGACCTGGTCCTCGATGCCGAGCAGCTTCTCGACGGCGAGGCAGTAGGCGGTCTCGTTGAACAGCGGCGTCAGGTAGTCCATGCGCGTGACGAACGTGGAGCCCTGGACCCAGGTCCGGTACTCCATGTTCTTCTCGATGCCGGTGTGCAGGTAGCCGATGCCGGAGCGGGCCTCGGTGACCGTCTCGCCGTCGATCTCCAGGATCAGCCGCAGCACGCCGTGGGTGGACGGGTGCTGGGGGCCCATGTTGACGATGATGCGCTCGTCGTCGGTGCCGCTGACCTGCTCGGCCAGCTCGTCCCAGTCGCCGCCGGTGACGGTGAAGACCCGGCCCTCGGTGGTCTCGCGCTCTTCCGCCTGCTGGGGGGACGCGTATCCGTTCGTCATGAGTACGACCTCCGCTGGTCGGGAGCCGGGATCTGAGCGCCCTTGTACTCGACGGGGATGCCGCCGAGCGGGTAGTCCTTGCGCTGCGGGTGGCCGGGCCAGTCGTCCGGCATCATGATCCGGGTGAGCGCGGGGTGCCCGTCGAAGACGATGCCGAAGAAGTCGTACGTCTCGCGCTCGTGCCAGTCGTTCGTCGGGTAGACGCCGACGAGCGAGGGGATGTGCGGGTCGGCGTCGGCCACCCCGACCTCCAGCCGGATCAGCCGCCCGTGGGTGATCGACCGCAGGTGGTAGACGGCGTGCAGCTCGCGGCCCTCGTCGCTGGGGTAGTGGACGCCGCTGACGCCCGTGCACAGCTCGAAGCGAAGCGCCGGGTCGTCGCGCAGCGTCTGCGCGACCCGCACCAGGTGCTCGCGGGCGATGTGCAGCGTCATCTCGCCGCGGTCGACGACGACCTTCTCGATCGCGTCGGCGGGCGGCAGCCCCGACTCCTCCAGGGCGCCTTCCAGCTCGTCGGCGATCTCGTCGAAGACCCCGCCCCGGCCGCCGTACGGGCGCGTGCTCGCCCCGGGCAGCCGGACGGTGCGGACCAGGCCGCCGTAACCGGAGGTGTCGCCGCCCTTGTCGGCGCCGAACATGCCGCGGCGCACCCCGATGACCTCGCCGGGCTGCTGCTCGCGGGGGGCGGGGACGGGTGCGGTGCCGCTGCCGGTGTCGCTCATCGCAGGAGCCCCTTCATCTCGATGGTGGGGAGCGCCTTGCGGGCGGCCTCCTCCGCCTCGCGGGCCGCCTCCTCGCGGTTCACGCCGAGCTTGGAGCCCTGGATCTTCTCGTGCAGCTTGAGGATCGCGTCGAGCAGCATCTCGGGGCGCGGCGGGCAGCCGGGCAGGTAGATGTCGACCGGCACCACGTGGTCGACGCCCTGGACGATCGCGTAGTTGTTGAACATCCCGCCGCTGGACGCGCACACGCCCATCGAGATGACCCACTTGGGGTTCGGCATCTGGTCGTAGACCTGCCGCAGCACCGGCGCCATCTTCTGGCTCACCCGGCCCGCGACGATCATCAGGTCGGCCTGCCGCGGCGAGCCGCGGAAGACCTCCATGCCGAAGCGGGCCATGTCGTAGCGGCCCGCGCCGGTGGTCATCATCTCGATGGCGCAGCAGGCCAGGCCGAAGGTGGCCGGGAAGACCGACGCCTTGCGTACCCAACCGGCCGCCTGCTCCACCGTCGTGAGCAGGAATCCGCTCGGCAGTTTCTCTTCGATACCCATGGGTTGGCTCCCCTTGTCCCCTCGGTCCCTAGTCCCATTCCAGGCCGCCGCGCCGCCACACGTAGGCGTAGGCGACGAAGACGGTGAGCACGAAGAGGAGCATCTCCACGAGCCCGAACATCCCCAGGCGGTCGAAGGTGACGGCCCAGGGGTAGAGGAAGACGATCTCGATGTCGAAGACGATGAAGAGCATCGCCGTCAGGTAGTACTTGATCGGGAAGCGCCCGCCGCCGGCCGGATGCGGGGTGGGCTCGATGCCGCACTCGTACGCTTCCAACTTGGCCCGGTTGTACCGTTTCGGCCCGATGATCGAGGCCATGAAAACGGAGAAGATCGCGAAGCCGGCCGCGATGCCCCCCAGCACGAGGATGGGCGCGTAGGCGTTCACCGTCCCCCGCTCCTTCCAGTCGGCAGTGACTGACATGTACGGACCGACTCGCGGTGTGAGCCCCCTCACTCCGCGACCAAGATCGCGCCTATGTGAGGCAGTTCACAAGCCCAAGTCGCCTGCATCCTATGCCTCCCGGTCTGTGATCTGCGACACGGGGTACCGGCTCACCTTTGTGATCTCCACCACCCGGCCAATGATCATGAAGTCGGATGAGCGGTGATCTTGAGGCAGATCACTCCCAAACGATCACTTCATGTCACATCCCTGTTAATTCTCGCTGGTCAGAGGGGTGGGCTCATTATCAAGTGAGGGTGGGCCCGGGCAAATTGGAGTTGGACGCGGCCGCGTGATAGCGCGCGGGCGGACGTCGGACGGGGTGGGTCGCAACCCTCCGGCGGCAGGGAACCGGCCGCGTGAACGCGTGCACGAGCACAAATCGGGCCACTGATGTGAAAGTGCGTCAAACCATCAGAAGATCAAGATCACGAAACGGGCATTTGAGCCGTGCGCACGTCAACTGTGGCGCATCCCACCTTTCTTGAACGGAACCATTCGTTCCTGATAGCCAAAGACGCATGTCCCAGAACAGACCGCAGATACCCGCGGCCACCGCCACGCCGTCCCATAGCGGCCGCCGGCGGCACGCCGCGCCGACGCGCCCCAACTGGACGCGCAGGGCCGGACTCGTCGGCGGTGTCGTCAGCGCCATCGCACTCGGCGGCGCGGGCGCACCCGCCCTCGCCGACAACCACGGGCGTCCCGACGCCTCGACGCCGACCTCCCTCGACGCCTCCCCGCTCTCCACCGCGGTGACCTCCCGGCAGGCCGCCGACGCCGTCGCGCAGAACGCGCTCGCCCACACCCTCGCCGCCGCCCGCGAGCACGCCGCGTCCACCGCCGCTGCCGCCGCCTCGGCGACGCACAAGGCCGCCGTCGCTGCGAAGGCCGCGAAGGCGCGGGCCACCGCGACCGCGCTGGCCGCCTCGCGCAGCGCCAAGCGCGCGAAGCTCACCGCGACCCCGGCCGCCGCCTCCTCTTCCTCGTCCTCCTCGTCGAGCGCCGCGGCACCCTCGGCCTCCAAGGTCGACAAGCTCATCGCGTTCCTCAAGGCGCAGATCGGCAAGCCGTACGTCTACGGCGCCACCGGCCCCTCGTCGTACGACTGCTCGGGCCTGACCCAGACCGCGTACGCCACCGTCGGCATCTCGCTGCCGCGCACCTCGCAGGAGCAGTCGACGGTGGGCACGCCCGTCTCGATGAACTCCCTGCGCGCCGGCGACCTCGTCTTCTGGGGCGGCGAGGGCAGCGCCTACCACGTCGGCGTCTACATCGGCGACGGCCAGTACCTGGACGCGGCCAACCCGTCCTCCCCGGTGGGCATCAAGCCGCTCACCTACTCCGAGCCGGACTGGGCCGTCCGCGTCCTGTGACGCTCACCCGCAGGGCGGGTCGTACGGCAGCTGCGGGATGTACTTCTTCCACTGCTGCGCCGTGAGCACGTCGCGCGTGAGGGAGCAGATCCACCGCGCGGCGTGCTCGGGGTCCAGGTCCCACAGCCGGATCACGCCGTCCTCCCCGACGGTGACCAGGCGGCCGTCACGGGGGAAGGCGACCGAACCGACCGTGCCGTGCGTCCCGGTGAGCGGTCCGCCCCGCGCGGAAGCGTGGGCCGGGTCGCTCACGTCCCACAGCCGGATCGTGCCGTCGCTGTTGCCGCCGCTGACCAGCGTGCGGCCGTCCGGGCTGAACGCCACCGCGCCCACGGGAGTGGTGTGGCCGGTCAGCGGCGCGCCGAGGGCACGCGCGTGGGCCGGGTCGCTGATGTCCCACAGCCGGACGGTGCTGTCGTAGCCGCCGCTGGCCAGCGTGCGGCCGTCCGGGCTGAAGGCCACCGACAGGACGAGCCCGGTGTGGCCGGTGAGCGGTGCGCCGAGGGCGTGCGGGTGGGCCGGGTCGCGCACGTCCCACAGCCGGACCTTCCGGTCCCCGTTCGCGCTCGCGAGCGTCCGCCCGTCCGGGCTGAAGGCCACCTTGGCGGTGCCGTTGTCGAAGCCGGTCAGCGGTGTGCGCAGGTACACCGGGTCGGCGGCGTCGGTCAGATCCCACAGCTCGATACGCGAATCCAGGCCCCCGACAGCCAGCGTCCGGCCGCTCGGGCTGAAGGCCACCGACGCCACATGGCCCATCCTGGTCTCCAGTTTGCGGCCCAGCAGGGTGGGACGGGACGGATTCGCGGTGTCCCACAGCTCCACGTCCCCGTCGGTGAAACTGCCGCCGGCCAGCACCTTCCCGTCGGCGCTGAACGCCAGCGACCGCACCGACGCGGGGGCGGCGACGGCCGGGGCCAGACCGAGGCCGGTCGTACGGGCCGGGTCGCTCACGTCCCACAACCGGACCTTGCCGTCGGTGCCCGCGGTGGCCATCGTGTGGCCGTCGGAGCTGAACGCCAGGCCGTCCACGGAGCGGCTGTACGACGTGACGAGCCGCTGGGGGAAGCTCCACACCCGCACCGTGCTGTCGGCGCTGCCGCTCACCAGGGTGCTGCCGCCCTGGGTGAAGGCGACCCCGAGGACCGGTCCGGTGTGACCGGCGAGGGCCGCGCCGCGCGAGACGGGGCTGTCGGGGTAGGCGACGTTCCACAGGTTGATCGAGCCGTCGTGGCTGGCACTGGCCAGGGTCTGGCCGCTCGGGCTGAAGGCCACCGACGTGATCGTCCCGGTCTGGCCGAGGAGTTCACCGAGCATGACCACATGAGCCGGGTCGGTCGTGTTCCACAGCCGCACCCGGCTGTCGGCGCCGCCGCTGGCCAGGGAGTGCCCGTCCGGGCTGAAGGCCACCGACGCCACGAAGTCGCCACCGTGCCCGTAGAGGGGCTTGCCCAGCGCGGTCGCGCGCGCCGGGTTGCCCACGTTCCACAGCCGCACCGAGCCGTCGAAGCTGCCGCTGGCCAGTGTGCGGCCGTCCGGACGGAAGGCCACGGCGTCGACCGCGTCGGTGTGGCCGGTCAGCGGCGCGCCCAGCAGCGCGGGGTGGACGGGGTCGGCCACGTTCCACAGCCGGATCGTCTTGTTGTGGCAGCCGCCGGCGAGCACGTGCCCGTCGGGGCTGAACGCCACCGCGCCGACCGTGTCGAAGCAGCCGGTCAGCGGCGCGCCCAGCGCGACCGGGTGGGCCGGGGAGGTGACGTCCCAGAGCCGGGCCGTCGCGTCGTTGCTCCCCGCCGCGAGCGTACGGCCGTCGGGGCTGAACGCCACGGACTCCACGATGTCGGTGGGCACCTTGACCGGCGGGCCCAGCTTCGCCGGATGCACCGGGTCGGCGATGTTCCACAGCTGGATCGCGCTGTGGCTGCTGCCCGTCGCCATCGTCCGCCCGTCCGGTGTGACCGCGACCGACAGGATGCCGCCGATGCCCGAGGCGAGCGGCGTGGACAGCGGCTGCTCGGCGCCGGAGACCAGGTGCGCGCGCAGGTCGTCGTTCGGGCGCATCCGGTAGGCGACCAGGTCGAGTTGCGCCGCGAGCGAGGTGTCGGTGGTACGCAGCCGGTCGGCCTCCGCGGTGATCTGGCTGAAGATCGCGGTGTTCCGCTCGTCCAGGGCCTTGCCGCGCTGCTCGAACGCGAGGGCGGCGGCGCCGCTGGCCAGCAGGGCGAGGGTGACCAGGACGGCGGTGACGGCACGGCGGACGCGGGCGGTGCGCTTGACGCGGGCGGTGGAGGCGGCGAGGAACGCCTCGGTCGTCCGGTCGGCGCCCGGGACGGTGGTGCGGCCGGAGGTGGTGGCGGCGACCGCGCCCTTCACCGCCTCCAGCCGGCTCGCCGGGTGGAGCAGGTCGTTCGGACGGCCGGCCCGCTCCCACGCGAAGGCGGCCTCCCGCAGCTCCTGCCGTACGGCGCTGCCGACCCGGTCGTCGTCGAGCCAGCCCTTGAGCCGCGGCCAGGCCCGCAGCAGCACCTCATGGGTGATGGCGACGGTGTCCCGGTCCTGCGTCAGCAGCCGGGCGGCGGTGAAGGAGTCGAGGACGGTACGCGCGGCCCGCGGGTCGGCCTCGAACCGCAGCAGGTCCGCGCGCGGGACGCGGCGCCGGGCGGGCTCGGCCCCCTCCGTCACGGTGACCAGCCGCAGGAAGACGCTGCGCGCGGCGTCACGGCAGGCACGGACGGCCGCGGGGTCGCCGGGTCCGCCGGGTCCGCCGGGGTTCGCGGCGCGTTGAGGGTTCGCGGCGCGTTCGGGGCCGTCGCCGCCCGCGGGGCCCGGGGATGCCGGGGCGTTCCAGCCACCCGCGGAGCCCCCGGAGTTCCAGCCGCCCGCGGGGCCTGCGGGGCCCGTGGAGGACCAGCCGTCCCCGGAATTCCCGGAGTTCCCGCCGCTCGCGAGCCCCGAGGCACCCCTGGAGTCCCAGCCGTCCCCAGTGCCCGCGTCGCCCTCGGTCTCCCGGCCGAGCCGGGCGAAGACGCGTTCGGCGGTGTCGGCCACCGCGTGCTCGATGCCGCCGGTCTCCTGGTAGCCGCGGACGGTGAGGACGCCGCCGTCGCGCCGCGTCCAGGTGGTGCGCAGCGCGTGGGCCAGCAGCGGCAGCCGGCCCGCCTCGTAGTCCCCGGGGCTCTCGGCGCTCCCGCCGCGCCCGCCCGTACCGCCGGGCCCGGCGCCGGACGCGCCCAGGTCGCGGAGCAGCACCTCGGGCAGGCCCGCCTCGACCTGGAGGCCCGCGCGCTGGGCGGGCAGCACGACGGCGTCGCGCAGTTCGGCGCGGGACATCGGCCCCAGGAAGACCTGGTTGCCCTGCACCGCGCCGCGCAGCCACGGGTAGGCGGCGCACTGTGCGTAGAAGTCGGCCCGCAGGCCCAGGACGACGAGGCCGAGCGGTTCCTGACCGTCCCGCGGGTCCGCGAGCCAGGCCAGCTCCTCGACGAAGGCCCGCCGCTCCGCCTCGTCCTCGCACTGCGTGAAGATCTCTTCGAACTGGTCGACGACGACGATGACGCGCCCGCCCGTACCGGATCCGGATCCGGATCCGGTACGCGGCTTCGTGCGACCCAAGGCGTGGCCCAGGGCCCGGCGCAGGGCGGTGCGGCGGGCGCCGCGGTCCGCCGCCCGCCACTCCCCCGGCGCGGTGTGCTCGCCGGTCAGCGCGGCGAAGTGGGCGGCGAGGGCGTCCATCGGGCTGTGGGCGGGGGTGAACACCAGCCGCCGCCAGTGCCGCGAGCCTGCCGCGGGCAGGTCGCCGCGCCCGATCGCGGGCAGCAGACCGGCCCGCAGCAGCGAGGACTTGCCCGCGCCCGACGGCGCGACGACCACCAGCGGGGCGCGGTCGGCGACCGCGCCGTCCAGCCGCGCGACCAGGTCGGCGACCAGCCCCTCCCGCCCGAAGTACCAGTCGGCCTGGTCGAGTCCGAAGGGCACCAGGCCGGGGTACGGGCACGCGTCGTCCTCGGCGGGGCGGCCGACGCGGTGGAGGCGGCCCTCGGCCACGACGAAGGTGGCCCGCAGGTCACGTACCTCGACGATGTACTGGTCGCGGCCCGCCTGGTAGATCCGCGCGTCGTCCGAGGCGCGCGCCTGCGGGAAGAACGGCGAGCCGTACGTCCCGCCGTCGGGTGCGCGGCCGGGCGGGACCGGCCCCTCCCCCGTGGTCACCGCTCGGTGATGTGCTGGTCGCGCCCGGCCAGGTAGACGCGGCCGCTGCCGGTCGCCCGCGCCTCCTGGTGGATGCCGCCGTGCACCGTCTGGCCGCCGGCCGCGGCCTGCCACTCCGCGAGGGCCGCCCGCAGCACCGCCTCGGCGTCGGGCCGCGCCGCGAGCAGCTCCGTTATCCGGTAGGCCCATTCGCCGCGCAGCGCCGCCTCGTCGACCGGCGCCCCCGCCGCCCGGCCCCGTACGACGGCGGCCTGCGCCGTGTCGAGGTCCGCCGCGACGGCCTCGGCCCCCTCGGGCCGGAACTGCCGCCACAGCCGCACGGCTCCGTCGCGCGCCCGCTGCCACCCGTCGGTGACCATGAGCGTGACCAGGGTGCTGCTCGCACCGGCCGACAGTGCGGCGAGCTGCGCGTCCATGTCTGCTCCCTCGCTCCGATCACCGGATCCGGAATCTGACGGTATTTCACTCTAGGTCAAGGGTCCGACATCGGAGCGGGGTCGGCGCCGCGTCCACCAGATCTCCACGTCCGGTGCGGGCAGGGGCAGTTCAGACCAGCCAGCGGCCCGCCTTCATGAGGAGGCGGTCCCTCAGCTCGGGGACCGTCCCCCAGGCCCGCAGCTGCCGCGGGGCGACACGGTAGAAGTGGTACGGCTCGGGATCCTTGCGCGGGTCCCACCCGTCCTTGGCGGCGAAGGAGTCGCCGACGCCGGACGGGAGCGCGTCCGCGGCGAAGGCGGTGACGTCGCCCTCGACGTGCACGACGTCCCGCGTCGTCCCGAAGCACAGCCGTACGGTGCCGGTCGCCGCGAGGTTCGCGCCCGTGGGGTTGGTCGGCCGCGTCGCGAGCCACACGGCCTCGCCGTCCCACCAGAACGTGAGCGGCATCAGCGTCGGGCCGCCGCCCGCCGGGTCGGCCGTCGCGACCCACACGTCCAGCTCCTCCGCCAGGATCCGCAGCGCGTTCGCCTTGCGCGCGGCGCGGGTGCGCGGGCCGTTGTCAGGGGCCGGGGCCGGGGTGTCGTCAGCGGTGTCGTGCGTCGTGTCGTTCGTCGTCATGCGGCACGACGCTAGCCGTGCCGCCCACCCGGCGCATCGGTCCCCGGGCGTACGCCCCGCCGGGCAGGGGCGGCCGCCCGCAGCTCGCGGACCAGGGCGCGTACGGCGGCGGAGGCGGCGAGTTCGGGCGTGGTCACGTAGCCGATCCGCCGGGTCGGGCGGCGCGGGCCGAGGTCGGTGACCTCGACGGTGTCCGGGGCGCCGGTCAGGGAGAGGGCCGGCATGATCGCCATGCCGTGGCCCGCGCCCACGAGCGAGAGCACCGCGCCGTCGTCCTCGGCCTCGACCGTGGCCCGCGGGATCCAGTCCTGCGCCTCCCACCAGGCGCGGGTGTACGAGCCGCAGTTCTCGGCCCAGTCGACGAGCGGCAGCGAGCGCGGCGCCGGATGCCCGGCGGGGTGCACCAGGCTGTAGCTCTCCTCGAAGAGCCCGCCCGCCACCAGCCCGGCGGGCAGCCGCGCCCCGTCCAGGGTGACGAGGGCCAGGTCCGCCCGCCCGTCGGCCACTTCGCCCGCCGCGCCGCGCCCGACCTCGCGGACGATCCGCACCCGCGGCTCGATCCCCGGGTACCGCGCGCGCAGCCGCTCCAGGACCGGCGGCAGCAGGTGCAGCGCGGTGCTGCGGAAGGCCGCGATCCGCAGCGGGCCGTCCGGGGTGCGCGGCCGGTCCGCCCCGCGCGCCTCCGCGGCGAGCACGTCCAGCAGCCGCAGGATGCGGCGGGCGTGCGCCACCGCCTTCTCCCCCGCCGCGGTGGGGCTCGCACCGCGGCGGCCCCGGTCGAAGAGGACGGCGCCGATCTTGCGTTCGCTGCCGCGTACCGAGTGGGAGACGGCGGACTGGGTGAGGCCGAGCGCGCCGGCCGCCGCCGAGAAGCCGCCGGTGTCCGCGACGGCGACGAGGACGCGCAGCTCGTGGGGGGCGAGGTCGGTGCGGGTGGCTCCGCCGGCGGGGGCGGGGGTGCCGCGGTCGGTGCCGTCGTCGGACGTCGGGGGCACGGGCGCTCACCTCGGGCGTACGGGCTCGGGCGCGGACCCGGGCGGGGCTCGGACGTGGACGGGGCACGGACGTGGACGGGTTCGTTCGTACGGGTTCGTTCGTACGGGACCGGAACGTACGGGTCTGGAACGTACGGGTCTGGAACGTACGGGTCTGGAACGTACGGGACGCGTGCGCGCGGGACTCCTGCGTGCCGGTCCCGCCCGTACGCCCCCACCCATGAGAAGCGCTCATGGAACGGGCCGTCGTATGAGCCCAACCGGCTGCCGCCGGGCGCCATTCCCGGCCTAGCGTCCGGGGCATGAGCGAGCACGCGATCACCGTCCAGCAGACCGCCCGCCCCCACGGCTTCCCCGAGGCCGGGGATTTCGCCTTCGTCGAGTCGGCGGTCCCCGAACCCGCGCCCGGCACCGCGCTCGTGGCGAACCTCTACTGGTCCGTCGACCCTTACCACCGCGAGCTGATGGACGACGTGCCCGGCGGCTTCGCGCTGCACGCCCCGCTCGAAGGCCGGACGATCGGGCGCGTCGTCGCCTCGCGCACGCCCGAGCTGGCGGAGGGCGAGATCGTCTTCCACCGGCGCGGCTGGCGTACGCACTCCGTGGTCGGCCCCGAGGAGGTCCGCCGGCTGCCCCCCTTCGACGGCGTCCCGCTGACCGCCTTCCTGAGCGTCCTCGGCGGCACGGGGCTGACCGCCTACGTCGGCCTCACCCGCGTCGCCCGGTTCCGCGCGGGCGACGACCTCTTCGTGTCCGCCGCGGCCGGCGGCGTCGGCACGGCCACCGGCCGTTTCGCCCGTCTGCTGGGCGCCGGGCGGCTCGTCGGCAGCGCGGGCTCGGCGGCCAAGGTCGCCCATCTGACCGGGGAGGTGGGCTACGACGCGGCCTTCGACTACCACGACGGCCCGGCCGCCGCCCTGCTCGCCGAGGCCGCGCCCGACGGCATCGACGTCTTCGTCGACAACGTCGGCGGCGACCAACTGGTCGCGGCGGTCGGCGCGTTGCGCGAGTTCGGCCGGATCGTCCGGATCGGCACCATCAGCACGTACAACACACCGGACGCGCCCCCTCCGGCCGTCGACTACGCGCAGATCGTGGAGAAGAGCCTCCGCATGGAGGGCTTCCTGGTCAGCAACTACCGTCATCTCCAAGAGGAGTTGTACGCGTTCGCGGTCCCGCACCTGCAGTCCGGGCGGCTCGCGCTCGACGAGACGGTGGTGGACGGCTTCGAGCACGTCGTGGACGCCTTCCTGGGCATGCTGCGCGGCGCGAACACCGGGAAGATCATCGTGCGCGCCGACACGTAGCCGGTGGCGGCATCGGCGGAACGGGCCCGTCCTCCCGCTCCCCGGCGGGATGATCCCGGGAGGGGACGCGCGCGCGGAGGGGGACGGCGGATGGGCAGGACGGTACGGCGGTCGGCGGGGACGATGGCGCTCCTGGACCTCGTCCGGGAACCACGGCGGGTGCTGTGGCAGTTCACCCCGCGGGGCGCGGCGGTCGCGGCGGCGGACCGGGAGGCCTTCGCGGCGGGCGAGGCGCGCGGGGTGGCAGCGCACACCTACCGCAACCGCCGTATGCGCCAGGGCTTCCTCGTCCTGGACCCGGCGTCCCCCACCCCGGTGACCTGGCACCGCACCTTCCGGGCCCGCCCCGGCCGCTCCCCGGTCACGCTCGACGCGCCCTTCGACGTCCTCGCGGTGACACCGGGGGTGCCGCTCAGCCGCTGCACCCTCCTCACGTTCACCGCCGCCGGCACCCCGTGGGCGCTGGCCGTCCCGCTGCGGGACTCCACCCTCGTCCGCGCGGCCCTGGCCTGGGCGAACGGGACGGCGTGACGCTGCGGCCCGCGGTGTCAGGGGCGGGCGGCGGCGACCCGGGCGACGACCGGGCGCCAGTGCTCCAGGCCGGGGACGCGCAGGCCGACGACCTTGCCCGCGTCGTCCCCGCGGCGCAGCGTCACCGCGGCGGCGAAGTCGGGGTCGGTCGCGAACGCGGCCGCCTCCGCGGGCGTCATGGCCCCGCCCTGGCAGCCCAGCGTCCGCGCGCTCTCCGGCGACAGGGCCAGCGACGGGTCGGTCGCGGCGAGGTAGCGCTTGGCGGGGATGTGCAGCGCGACGAGGCGGCCGACCCGCGGCCCGAGCAGCGCCGTCACGGCAGCGGCGGCGTGCTCGCCGTGCCCGGCCTCGTCGCCGGGCACCAGCACATGGCCGATGTCGTGCACCAGGCCCGCGAGCTGGAGCTCCTCGTCGGCGGGGTGCGCGGCGGCGAGCAGCGCGGCCACCTGGAGCCCGTGGTCGAGGATGTCCACCGGGTCGCCGGTGCGGTCCGGGGTGTCCCACGCGTCGTGGCAGTCGGCGAGCAGGTCCATGAGCGCGTCCACGGACGCGAGGGCGCGGGGCTTGTTCTCTCTCACGCCGCCACGGTGCCCCGCCGGGCCGAACGGCAGGTGTACGGCGGCTGACCCCCTGGGGCTCACGCCGTACACCCGCCTCCTCTCCCGCTACCCGGTGTAGGTGTACGTGAAGTGCGGGGTGTCGTACTGCGGGCCGCTCTTCTCGTACGTGAACCAGTAGGTGAGCACCGCGCCGGACGACAGGCCGCTGACCGTCTGCGTCCAGGTGCCGCCGCTGTTGGCCATCCGGAAGTTCTGCTGGCCCGCGCCGTTCACGAGGTAGTGCACGTCGACGTAGGCGGCGGGCGTGGTCGGGGTGAAGGTGATGCGCACCTGGCCGGAACCGGTGGTCGCCGCGCCGGCGGTGTAGTCGGGCGCGGTGGTGCTGCCGCCGGTGCTGCCGGTGCTCGTACCCGTGGAGGTGCCGGTGCTCGTACCCGTGGAGGTGCCGGTGGAGGTGCCGGTGCTCGTACCCGTGGAGGTGCCGGTCGACGTACCCGTGGACGTACCGCCGGTGCCGCTGCCGCCCGTCGTGCGGTTGACGGCGATCCAGTCGACCGTCATGGCCGCGCCCGAGCTGATGTCGGCCGAGGGGGAGGTGCAGCCGCACACCTTGTTCGGGTAGGAGCCGCCGATCGCGACGTCGAAGATGGCGAAGAAGCCGTGGTCGACGGCCGCCTGCCAGGTCGCCGTCGAGACCTGGTTCTCGTTGACCGTGTACGTCACCTGGCCGTCGAGGGCGAAGCGCAGCTGCTCGGCGGAGGTGTTGGTGCGGTCGATGACCACGGAGTACGTGTGGAAGCCCGACTGGCAGCCGCCGCACGGCTGGAGACCGCTGCTGATGCCGTCCGGGTCGTGGCACTCGCCCGCCCACACCCCGCAGTGGAAGGTCGTCGAGTGCTGGCTCAGCGCGTTGACGTCCTCCATGATGTCCAGCTCGCCGATGCCGGGCCAGTTCGTCGCCCCGACCGGGCGGGCGTCGGCGCCCATCGCCCAGAAGGCGGGCCAGTAGCCCAGCCCGCTGGCCGGTGCGGGCTGCTTCAGCGAGGCGCTGATCTCCAACTGGCCGCCCGCCGGGGCCGCGAAGTCCGTGCGCTGCGTCTCGACCCGGCCCGAGGTCCAGTGCCCGGACGCGTCCTTGACCGGCTTGATGACCAGGTGCCCGGAGCCGTCCTGGTAGACGTTGGCGGTCGAGTCGGTGGCCGTCTCGATCTCGCCGGTGCCCCAGTTCGCGGCGGCGCCGGGGTAATTGTAGCCGGTGCCGGTGTCGTAGAGCCAGTTCGCATGGTTGAGGCCGGTACCGGCCGCGCCGTTGAAGTCGTCGCTGAAGACGGTGGTCCAGCCCGACGGCGGGCTCGGCACGGCAGCGGCGGCGGGCCCGCCGCCCAGCGACACCCCGAGCAGGGCGCCGACCCCCAGCAGGAGCGCGCCGAGCCCGGCACCGAGCCCCCGCCGCCGCCGGAACCGGCCCCGAACGCGCCGTGCTGGGGGCGGTGTTGCGTGATCGCGCGTGCGCTGACTCATGGCCGTGTGACCTCTCTGCGGACGGTGGGGGGACGCCGGGCCCTCCTGAGAGCGCTCTCAGACTCCCGGTTGCCGTGGAGTGTCAACCAATGGCAGGCACACGTCAATATCCCGCGCGCGGACGAGACGGAGTGACGCGGCCCGCCCCGGCCCGTACGCCCCCCGGCGACACGCCCCGTACCGCCGCCCGCGGGGCCATCGGCCCGTCTCTCCCGCCCGCGATACTCGACACCCTGCGCGGACGCCCCCAGCGCCTGCCCGACACCCCCCGAATGGCCCGCCACGGCTGGTGGGGCGTCGTCCTCGAAGCGCCCGACCCGGCGGCGCTGGCACGCTTCTACGTCCGGGTGCTGGGCTGGCGGATCGACAAGGAGGAGCCGGACTGGGTGGCCATCGCCCCCGAGGAGGGCGTCGCCTACCTGGCCTTCCAGCGCTCGGCGGACTACGTCCCCCCGGTCCGGCCCGCCCGGGACGGAGCCCCACGCATCACGATGCATCTGGACTTCGAGGTCACCGACCTCGACGCGGCCGTGGCCGACGCCCTGTCCCTCGGCGCGCCCCGCGGCCCACCAGCCCCAGCCCGGCGTCCGCGTCCTCCTCGACCCCGCGGACCACCCCTTCTGCCTCTACCTCGCGGACTGAGCCCCGCCCCGGGCCCCGAGCCCCGGGCTCACGCCTCGCGCCGCTCCAGGAACTCCCGGACGAGGTCGAGGCGCCGGTAGGCGTCGTCGAACCAGGCGTCGTCCAGCGGCACGGGCACCGTCACCCCCGCGCCGGACGCCTGCGCGTCCTTGACGGTGACGTGGCACCGGCCTCCGTCGTCCTCGTCGAGCTCGACGTACAGCCACGGAGCAGCGGCCCCGTCGCGCCAGGAGATCTCGTGCCCGGTGTCGAGCAGGTCCAGCGCCTGCTGCCACTCCCCCAGGTCGTCCCCGGATATCGCGGTCCGCAGGCTGCCGGACACGAAGGGCGTCTCGACCACGAACTCCCCGCTCAACAGGACGTTCTTGTCCTTCCCACTGATCCGCAGCACGACGCTGTTCCCGTCACCCTCGAATCGGAACAGATCGATCGGCTCCTCGGCCATGACGGCCCCCTCCCGGCTCGCACGTGCCCCGATCGTACGGCCCGCCTCCCTCATCCCCTCCCGGAGCCCGCCCGCCTCGGGCCGGGCCCTCGCCGCCTCGGTTCTCAGAACCCGACCAGGGACTTGTCGAGCACTCCCCCCAGGGCGCCGTAGACGCAGCAGCGGACCGTGTGTCCCGCCCTGCGGCGGAACCCGGACACCACGGCGAGCAACAGCGCGAAGAACCCCGCCCCGACCGCCGGTGCGATCGGGCCGAGGAGGAAGAGGAGGCCCCGACACTTCCCGGCGGGAGCGCGCGTTCATGCCACACATCTATGTGGATCTTGGTCTCGCACTGCTCCGGTCGCATGAACTCATTGCATAACCGCCGGGCCGGGCCTGTGCCGAGATCCGCTGGAAAGCAGCACAGACGGAGCCACGTGCCGCCCAGGTCGTCGGCCTCGTCCGCCTGATGTCACGCGGGCGTACGGTTGCGGCGTGGCGAGCGAGCACCTGGGAGAGACCCTGCGGCGGCTGCGGCGGCTGGCCGACCTCACGCAGGAGGAGTTGGCGGAGCGGTCGGGTGTGTCCGTGGACGTCGTCCGGCAGTTGGAGCAGCGGCGGAAGCATTCGGCGCGGCTGCCGACGCTGCACGCGCTGGCGAACGGGCTCGGCGTGGAGCTGACGACGCTGCTCGGGGATCCGCCGGGGGTCACCGCTTCCGGGGAGAGCGACGGGCCGCGTTTCGTCGCCGTGCGGAGGGCGATCATGCCCGCGCTCTGGGGGCCGCCGCCCCCTCCCCTCGGGGCGGACTTCTCGCCGAGTGGGCTGCGCGACCGTATCGCGGAGGCCTGGACGCAGTACCACGACGCCGAGTTCGACGCCGTCATGAAAGCCCTGCCCGACCTGATCGCCGAGGCCCGCGGCGCCTCGGCCGCAGGTGGCGACGACGAACGGGCCGCCGGTTTCGCGGCGTTGGGGAAGTCGCTCCAGCTCGCCGGGCACGTGGCGGTCCGCATGGGCAAGACGGACCTCGCGCTCGCGGGCCTGGAGCGCGCGGTGGGCGCGGCGGAGCGGTCCGCCGATCCGCTGCTCCTTCCGATGATCGTCAACTCGACGGCCTGGACCTACCAGCGGCAGGGCCGCCTGGAGGACGCCCTTGCCATCGCGTTGCACGCGGCGGACGCGATGAAGGCCGCGGACCTCACGTCCACCGCCGCCGGGCTCAAGGTGTGGGGTGGGCTGACCATGAGCGCCGCCACCTCCGCCGCACGCGGCGGCGACTACGAGCGGGCGGCGGCCATGATGGCGGCGGCCGAGAAGGAGGCGGCCCGCGTCGGGAAGCTGCCCGCAGGCGGCGACAACCGGATGGTCAGCGTCTTCAGCCCGTCCTCCGTCCGCATCGAACGCGTCCGTCTCGCCGTCCAGTACGGCCGCTCCTCCGACGCACTGGCCCTCGCGAAGGGCATGCGGCTGTCGAAGGACACCCCGCCGTCCTGGCGTACCTGGCTGCTCCTGGACGTGGCCCGCGCCCACTCGGACGTCGGCGACGCGGCCGGCGCGGTGAAGACCCTGGAGTCCCTGCGCCGCGTGGCCCCCGCGTGGATGCAGCACCACACCCTCGCGGTGGCGATCGTCCACGATCTCTGGGCGCTGCCCAACCATCCCGCGGGCCTGCGCCCGTTGGCCGAGTTTCTCGGCGTCGCCGATTAGCGTCGCAAAAGTAGGACGCTACGTCACTGTCGGTGCTCCGGGGGCTACGCCAGGCTGAACGGCAAGGTCCCGTCCTCTCTTCCACGACCGGACCTGGCCGGCACCCCGGCCGTCGCGCACGCCGCCCCCCAGCGCAGGGTCCGACATGAGCGAAGCAATCAGCACCACCCGTCACCTGGAACTGCCCTGCGAGGCGTCCGCCGTTCAGTGGGCGCGGGCGCAGGCGCAGGACGTGTTCAAGGGGTGGGGGGTGCCGGACGGGACCGCCGAGGACGCGTTGCTCGTCATCTCGGAACTGGTCACCAACTGCCTTCGGCACGCCTCTGGTTCGCCTGTGAATCCGGGGTGCCTGCTCAGTCTGCGGCGGCTGCCGGATCACGTGCTGGTGTGCGTGTACGACGACGACCGGCGGCCGCCCGTGCTGCGGCATCCGTCCGAGGACGAACCCGGTGGGCGGGGACTCCAGTTGGTCGCCGGGCTGAGCCAGAACTGGGGTTACGCCTATCCCGCGCCCAGCTCCGGGTAGTCCGTCTGGGCCCAACTGGCCCTGCCCGCATGAACGGAGATCACCGTATGCCCGTGAACCGGCAGCCCCTTCCCTGCGGGGAGCGTGCCGCGCTGCCCGCGGAACTGGCGGGCGCGGCACAGCGGCTGGCCCCGCCCGGCAGCGCCGGGCCTGAGGACGTGGAGCGCGAGCTGCGCTGCGTGCTGGAGGCGCACGCGCTCGGCGATCACCATGCCTTCGTCCTCGAACTGCCCCGCGACGGCGCGGTGTGGACGGCCTGGACGCGTGGGCGCCCGCCGCAGGGCGTCACCGTACGGGCGGACTGCCCGGGCGTCGGGCCGCTCCCGGCGAGGGAGCCGTGCGGCGAGTTCGCCGGGCATCCGGGCGCGCACACGTGGGGGGTGGGGGACCGGGGCTGAAGTCCGCCGGAGGGTCGGCGTACGGCCGCGAGTGCGGCCAGCACCGTACGGACGGCGGCGCCCCCGCCCGCGGGTGGCAGGATGCCGCCGGGACGGCCACCGAGGAGAGGGAGAGCGCTGATGGCGGACGGCAACGGCTTCGGGTTCGGCGGACTGCACCATGTGCAACTGGCCGTTCCCGCGGGGAGTGAGGGGAAGTGCCGGGCGTTCTGGGGCGGCGTCCTCGGCATGGACGAGGTGGCGAAGCCGCCCGCGCTCGCCGCGCGCGGGGGGTGCTGGTTCCGGGGCGGGGGGCTGGAGGTGCACCTCGGGGTGGAGGCGGATTTCGGGCCCGCCCGCAAGGCGCATCCGGGGATCCTCGTGCGGGGGCTGGCGGAGCTGGCCCGGCGGCTGGAGGCGGGCGGGCACACCGTGACGTGGGACGGGGACTTCCCCGGCCACGACCGCTTCTACGCCCACGACCCGTTCGGCAACCGGCTGGAATTCCTCGAGCCGCACGAGCCCGCATGAGCCGCCTACGCCCCAGGGGCGCCTGGGCGCGGACCGGCCCCGGATCAGTACCCCGCGCATGGTCCGCAACCGGCCATCGGGGCGAGGGACGGTGCCCCCGGACGGGGCGTGATCGTTTGGGAGGGTGACGGCCGCGGGCGCTCGCGGCCGGGGTCCCCCGCGGGAGGCGGCGGGGGGAGCACGCGAGGAGGGCGGCGCCGCATGACCTCGACCGAAGTCCGCGTCATCTGCGGGGAGCGGGTCGGACTGCCCGCCGCCCTGGTGGGCGCCGCCCGGCGGCTCGCGCCCTTCGCCAGCACGGTGCCCGAGGACGTGGAGAGGCAGTTGCGCTGCACGCTGGAACGGCACTCGCTGGGCGATCACCACGCCTTCGTCATGGAGCTGCCGGGCCGCGCACACGGCGCGGTGTGGACGCGCTGGATCCGCGGACGGCGGCCCGCGACCGTCTTCGTCCTGCCCGACTGCACGGGCACCGGCCCGCCGCCCGCGTACGAGCCCTGCTGCGAGTTCGCCGCCCATCCGGGCGCGCACAGCTGGGAGTTGCGGGACGGGCGGGACTTCCGCTGACCGTGCGGCGGACCCCGGAAGGAGCGCCGGGCCCGCCGTCGCCCCCCGCCGGGGGTACCCGGCTCAGACCCCCGCCAGCTCCGCCGGCCGCCGCGCCCGGTCCTCCGTCAGCGCCCGCGGCGGCTCCCCCGCCGCCACCTCGCGGTGTGCCTTCCAGCCGCGCGCCCACCGGCCCGCCGCCCAGGCCGCCGCGCGCTCGTCGGGGGTGAACTCCCGTTCCACCGCGGCCTCGTACGCCGTGTGGAAGGCGGCGGGCCCCTCGACGGAGGGGGCCACGTCCGCCGCCGCGAACCCGGCGAGCACCGCCTCCGGCGCCAGGACGAGGCTGTCCCGGTCGTAGGCGACGTACAACTCCTCGCCGCGCCAGCGGAAGTTCTCCGGCAACCATTCGCCGTGGCCGAGGACGTACGGCTCCCGCACGCCGCGAGGCGCTCACGGGCGCGGCGGCCCGCGTGTTCCAGCCAGTCGGGGCCGGTCACCGGGCCGCGGGCGGGGTCGGCGTCCTCGGCGGTCGGCCACACGCCGGGCTCGTCGTGGTCCCAGCGGTTCCAGGACGGCTTCGGGTCGAGGTCGGCGCGGGCGGCCGACGGGGCGGCGAGCCGCACCATCCGCGCGAGCGCGGCGGCGTACGGGCGGGGGTCGCGGCCCGAGGTCGGGGTGCGGCCACCGCCCTCGACGAGCGCCTCGACCGTGGCCGTCCACCGTCCGAGCGGGGTGGGCGGCAGGATCGGCTCGGGGGCCGGGAAGCCCGCGGCGTACAGCGCGCTCTGCACGGCGAAGCAGTGCGCGACGCGCGGGGCGGTCTCGCGGACCTTCACCACGACCTGCCGCCCGTCGGCGAGTCCGGCGCCGACCACGACGGACAGCCGCCCGCCGCGGAACCGCTCGGCGGCGACCGGCGACGCGAGGTGGCGCGCGCACCACCGCGCGAGCAGCGCCGCGTCAACCCGGGGAAGCTCCATGGCGCGCCACCCCACTCACGCGGCGGCCTTCCGCGGGCCGGAAACGGAACGCGGCGGCGGAGGGTGCGCGGGGCGCGGCCGCGCAGCGGGCGGATTGTCAGTGGTGGCGCGTAGCGTCGTCGGCATGGGTGCTCGTATCGATCTCACGCTCGACGCCAACGACGTCGCCGCGCTCACCGCTTTCTGGAAGACCGCGCTCGGTTACGTGGACGAGCCGCCGCCCGCGCCGTTCGATACGCGTGACGAGTGGCTGGCCTCCTTCGGTATCGACCCGGCGGACGCCGCCAGCGAGGGGGCCTGGCTGTGCGACCCGGACGGGACGGGCCCGCGGCTGTCGATCCTGCGCGTTCCGGAACCGAAGACGGCGAAGAACCGGCTGCACGTCGACATACGCGTGGCGGGCGGCCAGACCGGGGTCGAGGCGGAGAAGGCCCGCCTGGTCGCCGCGGGGGCACGCGTGGTGTGGCAGGACGAGGACCACTGCGTGCTCGGCGACCCGGAGGGCAACGAGTTCTGCGTCGCGCCCGACCGCCGGGGCTGACCGGCGCGGCGGCCGACCCGTACCGGGGGGAGGTCCGGACGGGCGGGGCCCGGACGGGGCGCGGCCACCGCGAGCCGTGCGGTCCGTCACCGCTGAGTGCCTGTCAGGGCACAACTGGGAGACGGAGCACGGCTACCGGCCCCGTGGCTGTCCACCCGGCGCACGCCGAGGCCGAGGACGGCGGAGATCAACTGCCCGCGGACGCGCGCGTGGCGGATCGCACACCGTGCGCGGAGCGTGGCAGCAAGGTCAGAGGTCGGTTTGAAGCCTGAGCACCTCCGCAGCGCACCCCCAGGACAATGTGACGCCCGCACCTCCGTGGCCGTAGTTGTGCACCACCGGGGTGCCGTCCTGGAGGCGGTCGCTCTCGACCCGGACGACGTCGCGCGTGGGCCGGGCACCGACGCGGTGCGCAATCACCTGGGCGCCGGCCAAGCGTGGTTCGGTGAGCGTGCAGCGGGCCAGGATGGCCTCGGCAGCAAGGTCGTCAGCGCGCAGGTCCGCGTCTCCGTCGATGGCGGTGCCGCCCAGGACGACGGTGTCCCCGTGCGGGTAGATGCACAGCAGGTCCGGGGAGAGACCTGTGTCCTCGGAGAAGAACTCGATCAGGCCGGGGTTGGTGACGACGACGTGCTGGCCGCGGATCGGCCGCAGCTCCGGGTCGGGGACCAGGTCGCTGGCTCCCAGGCCGGTGCAGTTGACGATGGCCGAGGCCGGTCCGGCGTCGGTGAAGGAGTGCACCCTGCGTTGTTCGACGCTGGCCCCCGCGCCCGCCAGTCGCCGCTGGAGATAGACGAGGTAGACCGGCATGTCGATCAGGGGCACGGTGAAGCGGTAGCCGGAGGTGAACCCGGCCGGGAGTTCGGAGAGCTCGCAGGGGCGGAACCCTGGCAGCGACGTGGCCCAGTCCGGCGGTGAGTCGGCGTGGCGGCTGGCCTCGATGCCGCTGGTCAGCCGTACGCCGGTGGCAGGGTCGCGGGCCAGCTCACGGAAGACCGCCAGGGAATGCCAGCTCCACTGGTCGACCTTGTCCTTGGGCTCGACCAGGTACGGACCCCACATTGCTCCGGCGGCCAGCGAGGTGGCACCGGGGAGTTCCTCGGCGACCACCTTCACCTTCGTGCCGGCCTCGGCGAGCACGATGGCGGTGGTCAGCCCGGACACCCCGGCTCCGATGACGACGACGTGATCGCTCTCGGTCATAGCTATCGACTCTAGCGGGGAGGCAGCGGCTCGGTGTCGTACGGGGAGAGAGCCTGTTCGAGGCCGGGCAGGAAGCTGCTGACGTGGGGGTTGCGCTGCCGTCGGCGGAGATCGGCGACGAGCTGCCGCAGCAAGGCGGTGCTGCGCGGTGACCGTACGGCGTCGAGGCGATCGGCGGCGATCTTGCCAACCTGGCAGGCGAGTTCAAGCTCTCCGCGCGCGCTGTGTCCGAGAGCGAGCCATGCGCCTTCGAAGAGCGCGCGGCGCTGGCTGGGGTCGCCTCGGGGGACGGTGTACGCGCCGGTTGCGAGCAGCGCCGCGCCTTGGCTGAGGAAGCTGTTGGTCGCCGTGGTGGTGCCGTCGCGTCGCTGGGCCCGGCCGAGCTGGACGAGGGCGTAGCCGGCCTGACAGTCGAGGTGGTTGTCGGTGAGGAAGTACATCCACCGCGGCTCGTCGCCGTTGCTGCGCTTGTCGATCATCTCGCGTGCGGTGCTGCGGGTGCGGGCGAAGTCGGCTGCGCGACCGGCGGCGGCGTAGGCGTACGCGAGCCGGGACAGGACGGAGGCCCGTACGGCGATGGGTGCGGCTTCGCTCGCCCGGCGGGCGGCCTCACCGAGGGCGACGGCATCGGCCGGATGGCCTCGGCTGGCTGCTTGGAAGGACAGGTCGGCAAGGATGTGTGCGCACAACGGGAGGTCGTTGACCTGATGCGCGGCTCGCAGAGCGGTGACGAAGTATCGCTGGGCCAGGCCGTGGTCGGCGGCGTCGAAGGCCATCCATCCGGCGAGCTGGCCGATCTCGGCGAGGGCTCCGAGAAGGCGGGTCACGATCGCGGCGGTGTGTCCGCCTTCGTGAAGGAGGAGGCCGACAGACCGGAACTGGGCTCCGACGTAGGGAAGGTGCCTGGCGCCGCCGTGCTCGTCGTCGAGGAGCTGGAGCAGCGGGAGGTTGTGCTCGACCTGGTCCACCAGGGGATCGGCGCCGAGGCCCGCGCTCATACGTGGTGCGTAGGTGCCGCGCCCGGCTGTCCCGTCGAGGTACTGAGAGACAACGGCGGTGAGGCCGGCGCCCGAGATGGCCAGGAACCGGCGGCGGTCGACGAGGCCTCCCAGCACCCAGTCCTCCACGATGTGGCTGAGCCCCTGCGCCGTCCAGGGGCGTGTGAGATCGGTGTCGGCCGGGATCAGCATGGGGTTGCGTCCTTGGAAGTGGTGTAGCGGGTTGGACCTGATCCGGGGGTTTGCTCCGGCGTCCGGGTTGGTGCCCGCATAGCAAGACGGCCACCGG
>NZ_JBIRPW010000009.1:0-285568 GCF_044332905.1 Streptomyces sp. NPDC021224
ACCGACCCCAAGCCCTACATCTGGACCAAGACCGCCGACGACATCCTCGAGCGCCTCGCCGGATATTTGAAGCGAATTCCTGACTCAGAAGACTACCGGCAGGGCCAGAAGTGCTGGGGCGAGGCCGGCATGGACGCCCTGTGGTCCGCCGCCACCGTCAAAATCATCGGCAGCGGGATCGACGATGCCGACTTCGCCGACCGGCTCTCCCGGATGATCGGCGACCACGACGTCCAGACCGTCTCGGTCTCCACCTCGGAGTCCGGCAAGTCGACGTCGGTCTCGATGCGGACCGAGCGGATCCTGCCGCCCGACGCGATCCGCGCGCTCCCCAAGGGCAAGGCACTGATGTTCGCCACCGGCATCCGCACCGCGATGCTCGACCTGTGCCCTTGGTACAAGGAGGCCGCCGCCAAGACGATCGGCCCCGCGTCGGCCGCCGCCACGAAGGCGATCACCGAACGCGCCCTGGCCAAGGCCGGCCTGAGCCGCGACGACTTCGAGGCGGCGTCATGAGCGCGCTGCACCTCGTGCCGGTCCGTGCCCGCGACGCCCGCAACTTCGTCGCCGCCTGGCACCGGCACCACGCCCCCGCGATCGGGCAGGTCTTCGCCGTCGGCGCCGCCGACGACGACGGCGTACTCCGAGCGGTCGACACCACCGTATGACCGCCCTCGTCTTCCCCCTGCCCGCTGGAGCCCCCATGTTTTCTTCCGTCGTTCCCACTGCAGGCCGGCCTTTCGGCGGCCTGCCGGTGGTGCGGCGCAGCGGTCGGTGGCTACTCACCGCCGGCAGCAGCGCCGTGCCCGCCGACCGGGTGCTCGCCGCCGAACTGGACCGCTTCGCCGTGGCGATGGCCGCCGCCAACCAGGACGTCGCCGCCCTGTCTCCGCTGACCTCGCATCCCGGGAGGCGGCAGTGAGGCCGCTGCTGCAGGCCGAGCAGGCGGTGCTCGGCGCGGTCCTGCTCGATCCCGGCCAGCTCGACCACCTCGGCTGGCTGGAGCCGGAGCACTTCTACCGGCCCGCCCACCAGGCGCTGTTCGCCGCGCTGCGGCATCTGCGCTCCCAGGGGCAGCCGGTCCCAGCCGCCGACGCCGCGGTGCCACTGTCCTGGGTGAGCGATGCCGTCACCGAAGCCGCGAAGCACACGCGCAGCGTGACCTCGGTATACGCACACACTCTGGTGTCGGCCTGTCCCCGCCCCGAGCACGCCCCGGTCTACGGGCGGATGGTCCTGGAAGGCGCGATCCACCGCACGATCACCGAACACGCCGTACGCCTGCACCAGACCGCCCGCGCCGACGCGGTCCGCGGTGAGGTCGACAACACCCTCCGCCACGCAGACGTGCTGGCCGCCGTCCTGGAGGACCTCGCCCGGTGCTGGGGAACCGAGCCCCGGCCCGCCAGCCCCACACCACCTGTCCCCCCGGCCGGACCCGCGCCCGGCGAGGCCTACCCGGACACGGACGACGAGCAGCTCCTCCTGGCGGTCCTGACCCAGAGGCCCTCCGGCATAGACGAGGTCGTCGGCTGGCTGCGACCACAGGACTTCGCCGACCGCGCACACGGCGAGCTGTACAGGTGCCTGGGGGCACTGCACCACCGAGGCGAACCCATCGACCAGGTCATTCTGCTCTGGGAGGTCCAGCGGCGCGGGCTGCTCGCCGACGGCACCGTGACCGGCGGCCAGATCACCGCGATCTGCTACGGCATCGGCCCCGGCAGCGCGCAGTGGCTCGGCGAGGAGGTAGCGCGTTCAGCCCTGCTCCGAACCGCTGCTGCCACCGCCCATACGATCCGCGGCCTGGCCGCAACGGACGCCCTGGCCCCCGGGCAGCTCGTCAACCAGGCCCTGGCCGCTCTCGGCGTACTGACCGAGGTCCGGCAGCGGTGGACCACCGGCACCCGCCCGCCGGCACCGGTTCCGACCAGCGGTGAACCCGCCGCCGGGCCGCCTCCGGCCCAGGTCCGAGCCGCCCGTGCCCGCAGCGCCCCGCCCTCTCCAGCACCCGAGGCACCCGCCGCACCCCCTGCCGTGCCGCCGGCACGGCCGTCTTCCCGGAGCCACATATGAACCAGCCATGCGATCCGTCCACCGAGTTCGTCGCTCTCGCGGATGAGTTCGACGCCGTGCTGCACTTCCTCAGCACCCAAAACCCCGCCCCGCAGCACCTGTCCGGGCCCCTCACCGCCGTGACCGGCCTCGTCGTACGCCTCGGCTCCGCAATCCACGACGCCCACGGTGCACTGGCCGCCTGCGCACCCGCCGACCGGCCCTCCCACGCGGCTACCGCAACGGAACTGTGCCACGCCATCGGCGCCGCCGGGCGGGCGGTCAACGCGCTGGCCGCCGCCCAGGACGCCCACCTGTTCGTCGACCAGTTCGCCGACCGGTACGGCCACCCGGATGCGGACACCGCCTTCGCGCAGACCTGGATCACCGCCGCCCTCACCAGGGCCCGCTCCCCCCACGCCTCCTTTGTCGGACGGAACGCCCCGGTGCCTGCAGCCCCGCCCTCCCCGACGTCCTCAGCCGTGCCGCCTACCGCCGCGAAGGGCCGCTGACATGCCTGCCCAGTCGGCTGCCGGGCCTGCGATCGGCAGTCTCTGCTCGGGGTACGGCGGCCTGGACCTGGGTGTGCAGGCCGCCCTCGGCGGCACGGTGGCCTGGCACGCCGAGATCAACGCCGACGCCTCCCGAATATTTGCCCGGCACTGGCCCGGCGTACCCAACCTCGGTGACATCAGCGTCGTGAACTGGGCCGATGTCCCCCGCGTGTGCGTGCTGACCGCGGGCTTCCCTTGTCAAAGACGTCTCCGTCGCCGGCCGCCGGACCGGACTGAACCCCGCAACCCGCTCGGGGCTGTGGCTGCACGTCGCCCGTGCGGTCGAAGCCCTCCGCCCCTGCCTGGTGGTGATCGAGAATGTCCGAGGACTCCTCACCTCCCCCGCCGCCCGTCCCGTTGGCGACGTGGAATTCTGCCCGTGGTGTGTGGGAGACGACCCAGCCCAGCCTGCTCTGCGGGCACTCGGTGCCGTACTCGGCTCCCTGGCCGACCTCCGGTACGACGCACGGTGGCTCGTGCTACGCGCGTCCGACATCGGAGCCCCGCACCGGCGCGAGCGCGTCTTCCTCGCTTATCTGGACAGTTCGAGGTTGTTCAGGGGTCTTTTCCCTCGGGCGTGTGTCACTCGATCAGGCGAGGTCAGGGTCCTTGTCGACGTAGGAGCTGAGCTCGTCGATGCGTTTCTTCTGAGTTGCGGCATCGAATCGCTCCTTGGCCCACTGCTGCCAGAGGCCGTCAGGTTGCAGAAACCGGCCGGCGTGGTTGGCGCCCCGAAGTTCATCGATGCGCAGGAGGGCGCCGAGTGCCCAGGGCTGGTCGTACTGGCAGTCGTCCCGTGGCAGGTAGTGGTCCAGATAGGCGGTGAGGATCTCGGCGTCCTGTTCGGTGCCAAGACGGGCGAGCGCGAAGCAGTAGCCCTGTCCGGCGTAGACCAGCTCGCTTGCCAGCAGCATCGTTCCGAGGCGCTCGCGAAACTGGTCGCGGCGGCTGATTCCGATCAGCCAGGCCGCGGTAATGCGCGATCGCCACTCGCAGTCGAGCAGGACGCCCAGCTCGTGGTCGGTGATCTGGTGCGCGTCCTCGACGAGCGCGCGCAGGAAGGTGGCCTTGTCTGGCACGTCGTGCCGAGCGAATTGTCCGCCCAGCAGTTTCAGGTAGCGCCGGTTGGCCCGCTCTCCGGGGGTGACGTAGCGGCGGATGGCCTCCATCAACTCGGGGTCGTCTTCCCTGGGGTATCGCATGACCGCATTCTCATGGGGCTGCTGCTGATGGTCCATGCGTTTGCGGTGTCAGTGGTCTTCGTCCGCGGCCTGGTGTGGCTCGCCCAGGTCATCCAGCAGACCGGCGATGCGGTCGGCGGTCCGCTGGTGGCGTTCGACCTCGCGGTCCCAGCCGCGGGCTTCCGCGTCGGCGACCAGCTGTCGCTCGACGCAGAGGCGATCACGCAACCGTGGCGCGTATTGCGGGGTGGTGATGAACTTCGCGCAGGTCAGGTAGAGCTCGCACTCGCAGGGGCCTTCCTGGGGCAGGCGCAGGCAGCGGCCGAGCTCCAGCTCGGTCTTGTAGAAGTTGCTCTTGAGCCAGTCCAGGGCGTCCTGGTCGAGGCGTCCGGCGCGCAGGGTGTCGGCGAGCGGGCCGGCGATGACCGCACCGGGCTGCAGGACGGCCTGGTAGTCGGCCAGGACCGTGGGGTCCGAGATGTGGGTGTAGGTCATCGACATGCCCGGGCTCTTGTGCCCGAGGACCTTCATGATGGTCTGCATGCGGGCGCCCTTCTCGGCGAGTTGGGTGCCCAGGGTGTGCCGGAAACGGTGCGGGTGGATCGCCGGTTTTCCTTCCCCGTTGAAGATCCCGAGCTGATGGCAGATCTCGCCGAGTGGGTTGGCGAACAGGTAGTCGGGGTGGGCGAGTCCGCCGTTGCGCAGGAACAGGTAGCGCACCGGTCGGCCCAGGTCGGGGTCGTGGATGCCCCGGTCGGGCTGGGGCTCGCGCAGGGCGACGAGGGCGCGGATGGCCTCGGCTGCCTCCTCGTGCAGGGGGACGGTGCGCTCTTTGAGGGCCTTGCCGGCCGCCAGCCGCAGGCGAGGGGTGCCGTCCGGGTAGGCGTCCAGGCAGTCGAGGTGCAGTTTGCGGATCTCGGTGCGGCGGGCGCCGCTCCACCGTGCGACGAGCAACGCGCACCGCTGCAGCGGACATTGAAGCGCCCGGACCTGCTCCATCACGGGTTCGAGCTGATGCTCCGGGATGAAGCGCGGGACCTTCTCGATGCGGCGCGGCATGTCCGCGTGGGTGATCAGCGGGCGGGCCGGGACGTCGTCCCACTCGCCGAGGGCGGCATGGCGGAAGAAGACGGCGACGGTCGAGATGATGCCGGCGCGGTAGGCCGGGCTCAGCGGCTCGTCGGGGTGCTTGATCTTCCGCAGGCGGTTGACCGACTCTATGAAGGCGACCAGGTCTGCACGGTGCAACTGGTCGAGGCTGTCGATGTGCGGGCGCTCGGTGTCCAGCCAGAGGCCGAGTCGCCGCAGTCCGCCGCGGGTACTGCTCATGGACTCGGGCCGCAGGACCAGGGCGCGTTCGGTCAGGAAGCGTTCCATGACGGCGTTGATCCGCGGCTTGCCGCTCAGAGAGGGCGACGAGACGGCCTCCAGCCGGGACGGGCGGGTGCCGATGATGCCGGCGTGGAACAGTGCCATGCCGGCTCGAAAGGCGCTGGTGCCCCAGGCCCCCTTGATGGTGGACAGACGCTCGGGGGCGATGACCTGGTCGATGTCCGGGATCTGGTCGAGATTCCTGATGGCCCGGCGCATTTCCTCCACGTCGTCGGTGGTGATCGCGCCGAGGTCCGGGTCGCCGCGGTGCAGGACGAGCCGGATCAGGGCCCAGGGCAGGCGGAAGTTCTCCTCCCGGCGGGCGTGTCCGAGGGAGATCAAGCACTCCCGCATCGCGTCGACCTGCTGGCGCAGCGGCAGCCCCAACTGGTCGGCGATGAGGAACGGTTTGAGCACGCCGATACCCAGCAGCCATCCCCAGTCCAGGCGCAGCCGTCCGGTCAGTGCCAGGTAGATCAGGTAGTGGCGGGCGTTGAAGTTGATCCAGCCGACGGTCTGATCGAACCCGTCCGCGGGGCCGCTGCGCTGGCTCTGTTCTTCTCCGGTGCGCCAGCCCAGGCGTTGCCGCAGCGGCAGGGCGAACCAGGCGGTCAGCTCGGGGTAGGTGCGCACGAAGCGCCGGTGGTAGGCGGCGTGCTTGGTGCGCCACTGGGCGCTGACGTCCAGCCGGGTGATGAAGGCCATGTACTCCGCCATGGGGCAGTGGCGCGGAGTCTGGGGATCGGGGGCCGGCGATGAGGCCCTCAGCGACGGGTGCTGGTTCACGGCGTCTGCTCCCCGATCGCCTGGCGGTAGTCCTTGATGACGTCCGGGTCGCTGACGCGGGTGTAGACCTTCATCGAGTCCGGAGTCGCATGGCCCAGCCGGGTCATCAAGGTCAGCTCCCGCATCCCGCCCTCGAACATCCGCGTGGCGTGGGTGTGCCGCAGGCTGTGGGGCGTCAGCCAGGCGTCGCGGACTCCCGCGCGCGTGGCGGCCCTGGCGAACATCCGCACCATCCCGTCGTAACTCAGCGGCTCCGTGCGGCGTTTGCCCCGGCCGCCGACCAGGAAGACCCAGGTGATGTCGGTGTCGGTGGGCCGCTCGCGCAGCACGTAGTCGTTCAGCGCGGGCAGGGCCCGGTCCTCCAGCAGGTCCACGACGCGGTCCCGGCGCGACTTCTGCTGCACTCCCCGCGGATGGTCGTCCCGCTTGCGGACGGTGATCCGGCGCCGGCCGTAGGAGATGTCCTCCAGCCGCAGCCCGAGCACCTCGCCGGGCCGCAGCCCGCCCTCCCACATCACCTCCAGCAGAGCCCGGTCACGGCGGGTGCGCAGGGCGGTGAGGAGAGCGGCGTAGACCTCGGCGGTCATGGGCCGCGGCATCGCCTCGACCGTCTTCACCCGCAACACTCGGCGCACCGGGCGCTGTTGCGCCGCGTTGGCCAGCGGCGGCCGGTACCGTCCCGGGACCCGGGCTGCTGCTTGGTCGACGACCTTGACGATGGGGTTGTCCCGGCCCGTGTACTGCTCGCTGGCGATCAGGAACTCGTAGAACGAGGACACCGCCGCCATGATCCGGTTGCAGGTCTTCGCCGACAGCACCCTGCCTGCGGTGGTCGCGAGCCCCAGTTCCAGACGCTGAGCCCGGCGCGAGGAGGAGACCAGTCGCAGCCACTGCAGAAACTCCATGGCCCGCGACGGCGTGAACTCCGAGGCCGTAAGCCCTATTTCGGTGAGGAACAGGAACAGCTTCTGCAGGTCGTGCGCGTACGCCCGCACCGTGTTGGGCGAGTACGCGCGGACCGCGAGCAACCGCAGGAACTCGTTGACCTCGTTCACGGGCTCGCCGGACGCATCGACCAGACGCACCTGCGGCTGGCCGGGTTTCGGATCGACCACCTTGATGACACGCACGGCCGGAACCCTATGCACAGACGGCAGCACACACAGTCACCAGGAAGAGTGGACTGTCCAGATAACACCGTCGCCTGGCCCGCCGGACCCCCTGCTCAAGACCCCGACGTCCAACATCGGGTCGAACGGCGGCTCCCAGCACCCGGCGAAGAGGAAGGGCGGCGGCCACGGGCCGAATCTGGCGGACGAGGTGGAGTGGCTGCTGCCGACTCCGAAGGCGTCGGACGGGATCATGGGCTCGCCGAACCAGCGGCACGGCAACGGCGACCTCACGCTCCCCTCGGCAGCGGCCTCGCTGCAGCCCAAGCCGCGGGCGAGGGACACCGACACCCCGGGACGGCGTCCGGACCAGGGCCGGCGGCCGCCGCTGTCGGCGGTGGTCCTGCCGCTGTGGGCGGACACCGCCCCGAACGACGAGGGCCCGACCGGCGGTAGGGGCCGTACGGCGCCGCCATCACCCGATGGGAGACCCTCACCCGCCCCGCACCATCGCCCACCGACGCGGCCGGGCGGCTGCGGGCGGAGTTCGTCGAGTGGATGCAGGGCCTGCCCGACGGCTGGGTGACCGCTACACCCGGACTCGGTCGGCCTGCTCAGCTCACCGCCCTCGGCAACGGCGTCGTCCCCCAACAGGCCGCCCGAGCAGTGCAGTTGCTGCGCCCCCCGTTCCCTCGCTGCCCCCACTGCCTCCGGTCGTAGCTGCATTACCGCCTTTTCCCGGACCGACCAAATCGCCGATCCTCCGCATCCTCTTCCCCATGCTCACTTCCTCCCCGAGGAGCACCGCCATGGCTTCCAGAAGAACCCCGTCCCCGCGCGCACCGCCTCCACCCTGCTCGCCCCTCCCCCTGGAAGCGCCATGTCCGAAGCCACCACGGCCGCCCCCGAACCCGTTCCCGAGCCCTTCCGCGTCGCCGACGAGAACCTCGGCGATCTGGCCAGCACGTTGGCCGCGACCATGGCCGAGGTCCGCCAGCACGGCGTCATCCTCGACCGCCTCGGCTCCGAACCCGACACCCCTCCCGATGCCGAACTGGGCGACGGCACCGATCCCAACGCCGAGGCCCCCGAGACAACCCCGGACAGCGGCCCGGCCAGCGTGTTCATCCTCGCGCTGGGCGGCGAGGCGTACGCCACCGAGCTGGCGGCGCTCGCCGACTGGGTGCACTACCTGTTCCTGCCGGTCTACGGGCGGGAGATCAGCACCACCCGCCCGTGGTGCGAGAAGTGGTACGAGCATCCCGAGGCTGTCGCCCGACTTCATGCCCTGTGGCTGGCCTGGCAACAGCTCACCGACTCCGAGGCGGGCCTTTCCGGTCCCTCGACATGGCACCGCGACCACCTCGACCAGGCCCTGGTCCATCTGCGAGCCCCAGACGGACCGTTCGCCGCCTGCACAACCAGCCCGACCCGACCGACCCATCGCGTGCTGGCCACCCCGGCGCCCTCGACGGCGGGCGGTGCCCAGTGACCGCCGAACTCGACTTCGCCCTGGACGACCTCGAACCCGCCGACCTCGACTCCGAGCAGGCCGAAAGCGTGCTGTGGGTCGGTGACCTGACGGTCCTGGCCGAACACCACACCGCTCCGTACCGGTCGCACAGCTACGTCGTCGCCCACGACACCTCCGCAACCTGGGGGCTGCCAGGGGCGCCGCAGATCGTCGCGATCAAGGTCGCGCGCGACTTCAGCCTGGGCACCTTCACGCTGGAATCCGAGTACCACGCCAGCGTGCCGTTCGCGCAAGCCTGGCTGATCGAGCGCGGCTGCCCGCCCGAGAACATCGCCGTGGCCGAGGGCGACTTCGTCGGTGCGGCCGACGAGCAGACCCTCCGGGTTCAGCAGATGATCCGCGAAGGCGGGCAGCGCTACGACGTCATCGACACCTGGACCTCGGATGAGAACCCGTGCGAGAACTGGACGCTGGCCCGTGATGACGCCGCCGCCGAAAGGCCGGTCCGGGTCTTCCTCGAAGTAGTCGACCCCGCAACGCACACCTACACCGTGCGCGAGGGCGCGTTCCCCGACGAGGACACAGCTCGGAACTGGCTGGAGGACCGCAGCACCCCGCTGCCACCGGCACCCGAAGACCACTTCAACGTCGACGCCCTGCGTACGCGCGTCGCCCTCGCCCGCTCCACCGGCGCTCCCCACGCCACGGCGTGCGGCCTCGACACCCTTCTCGGACCGTCAACCAGTGCGATGCAGCAGCCGGGTCCGGGGAGGTCACGGTGAGCACCCGCGACTTCCGTGTCCGCGGCTTCATCCCCGCCGACCCGTCCACCGAGCAGGTTCTCGCCGGCCTTTCGGCTGCGCAGCTGAGCACCGTGGTCGACCACCACATCGACACTGCCAGCTACCTGCTGATGTACGACACGACAGCGACCTGGTACGACCCCAAGCCACAGGTGCGCACCGTCGCGGTCTACCGCTTCCCGGAACACGGGACGTTCGCCCTGGACACCGCCTCCCACACCGGGATCGCCTTCGCCCAGCGGTGGCTCGCAGACCGCGGCGCTCCCCTCGAAGCGCTCAGCGTCGCGGGCAACGACCGCGCCCGGCCTGCCGATGCCGCGACCGAGCGCGTCGAGGACAAGATCCGCGCTGAACCGGGCCGGTACGACCTCGTGCAGGTCTTCCACGACGATCTCGACGACACCTGCGACGCCTGGACACTGGTCCGCGACCGCGCCGCCCACAAGGCGCCGGTCCGGGTGTTCCTCCAGGAGGGCGACCTCGAAGACGGCGCGTACACACTTCGCGAAGGAACCTTCCCCGACACCGAAACAGCTCTCGCGTGGCTGGCCGACCGGACCGGACCGCTGCCGCCCCCTCCGGAGCAGCCCCCGATACAGCGCGTGTCGGCGGCCCGCGCCCGCAGTGCGCCGGGAACACCCGGCAACCGCACGCCCCAGCCGGTCCCGCCGTCCGGCGTTCAGCCAGTGAGCCAGGGGAGGTCCCTGTGAGTCTGCCCCGCCGCGCCTTCGCCGCCCATCCCGACGCGCTCGCCGACCTGCGCGCCCTTCCCGAGCCGATCCGCGACCAGGCGCTGCTGCACCTGCAGGACCTCGTCAACGGTGAACACGTCGCCAAGCGCCTGGAGGGCCGGCTCGCAGGCTTTCACAAGGTCATCCTCGGCGTGGGATCGGACTGGGCTTCTCATCGGTTGGTCGTGCAGTTCCGGCCCGCGCCGGCCACCTCGAAGCACGACCGCGAGGTGTATCTGGTCGCCGCCGGCCCTCGCGCGGACTACGCGGTCTACCGCACCGCCCAGCACCGCACCGGCCGCACACAGACCCCGCCGCCGGACCCGGCGACTGCGGCCCGTGTCCGTGCCGCCCGGTCCCGCTCACCGCACGCCGCGAGCCTGGCCTCCGACTCATCCACCACCTCGGTCGCGTACAGCACCAACACACCGACCACCACGCGAAAGGCCGTCCGATGACCACCGACCGCACCGAGCTGTCCCGCCCCGAGCTGGCCGACCTGCTCACGGGCGCCGCCCACAGCATCTCCGGGGTCCTGACCGCCGAGTACCCCACTCCAGTCGGCCGCTCCTATCTCCACCCTGTCCTCGGTGCACTGGCCGCCGGTCCCGTCGTGGCCGACGAGCTGACCGCCCGGCTCGAAGGGTTCCTGGACGAGCCGCTGCCCGCCACCCCGGCCGGGCTGTTCACGCTGGCCTCCTACGCCGCCGCCCTGGGATGGCTGACCGAATCCCTGGCCGAGCTGACGGACGCCGTCGACCGGATCTGCACCCAGGTCGGCATCCCCGACGCACCGCCCGACCCCGCTCTTGCCCCGCTGCTGCCCCCGGAGGACGGCACGGCGGACGTGACGGAATCGGGCTTCGGATTCAGCGTGCTGGAGCTGGCGGCTATCCGCGCCGCCGCCGAATCCGCCGGGCTGACGTCCAGCGAGTACGTGGACGTGCTGTCGCAGTCGCTGCTGGCCGCGGCCCGGATCACCGATGCCTGCATGGAGATCGCAAGCGGCCTGGCCGAGGACGCGGCATACGTGCTCGATGAAAAGGGCGGCCACCTGCGGATCGGTGAAGGGCCGGACAGCCTGCCGACGCTGGTGCGCACGCTGCTGACCCGGATGGAGGCGGCCCGGTGAACCCCCACGACCCCGCGGTCAGGCCCGGCGCACACCTGGTCGCAGCCGAACTCGGCGTCGGCGACCCCTGGGAACTCAGCGACCGCCACCCGGTGCTCAGCCCGCTGGATATCGTGGGCAGGCTGGTCGCCACCGCCGCGCACGAGGCCGACGACCTGCACGCCGACCTCACCCGCGCCGCGCAGGCAGCGATCGAGACGCTCGAACCGATCGCCCATGGCAAGGCCCCGCAGATGCGCGGTTCGTACGGACTTCTGGGCGCCGCCGGCCCGCAGCTCGAACTCCTGGCGGCCCGCCGGGACACGGCCTACCAGCAGCTGGCCCGAGCAGTAGCCGGCTACCGGCGGCTGCTTCCCGAAGCCGCCGGCACAGCAGCCCAGGGGCTCGGCCTTGAACTGGAGCGAACGGCGGAAGACGCACCGGGCGGCAGCGACGACTGGACCATTGCCGGCGATCGGCAGATTCAGGCCCTACGCGCGGTCGACCGCGGCGGGCTGCGGTTGAAGCAGAGCGCGTTGTCCGAGCAGGACCGGTATCTCTCCGACGGCACCGGCGTCCTGGTCCCCATCTGGGCGCAGACCGTCGAGCGGATGCTCGCCGACGGCCTGCTCGACCTCGACACCACCACGACGCCCACGCAAGGGCAGCTCCTGTCGCTGACCGCGCGGGGCCAAGCAGCTCTGCGGGCTGTCGACGATGTCGCCGCCGGCCCCGGGCCCGCCATACCTGACGTCGCCATCCTCACGGCGACGGCGGACAGTTCGAGCCGTGCTGTCGATCCGCTCCCCACGCACGAGGAGCTGCTCGCGCTGGAGGGGATCAAGCGCGGCCGAGTGCTGCTGAAAGAGCGCGCCTTCCGGTCCGGGCTGCGCGTGGAGACCGGCTCGGGTGCACGGATCGCCATCGCGACGGTGGAGGCGATGACGGATCGGGGCTGGGTCGAGCGTGACGCGAGTACCACGCTGACCTTCGGCCAGCAGCTCTCCCTCACCGGATCCGGGGAGACGGCCTTCCGTGCCGGATGCGCCCAGGACCCGCGCACCACCGCCGCCCTCAGCCGCAGCACGCCGAACGCCCTCCCCTCGCCCCCGGCACAACCCCCCGCCGCCGGCCTCGCCGGTCGCACGAACCCGACCCGCTCCCGCTGACCTGAACGAAGGAAACGCCCATGCCCACCACCGCCTTCCATGCCCGCCGCCTGGTCGAACACCGCTACGGCCGCGCACTGGAGCACCTGCAGAGCGAGGTCGCCCACCACCGCTGCGCCGATCCCGTCCTGCCGATCGTGCTGCGCCGCCTGACCGATCTGGAGCAGACCAGCGAGCAAGGCCGCGCAACCCGCCATGCCTTGCGCAGCACCGTGCAGAGGGCCGTCGCCGACAGCAGTTCCCGGGATGACCGGCTGCGCCCCCACATCGCCGAACTCATGCGCCTGGAGCAGCAGGAGCAGTCCCAGGCCGAAGCGCTGTGGGACCTGCTGGACGTCCGGCTGCTACTCGACCGGCCGGCTGCCTGCCGCCTCCCGTCGTCACGGCCACCCGGTCTTGCCGTCGAAGGCCGGGAGGTGATGGACGCCGCCCGTCAGGCTGCCGCTCGCCTACCACGCCTGACCCGCGACGCGCTGCGCCTGGCCCTGCGCGACCGCGGCGTCCACATCAGCAACCGGCGCCTCGGCACCGTCCTCCAGCAGCTCCGCGCCGAGCGCACTCGCTGAACACTCCGCTCATCTCCACGCCCTCCCACCCTTTGGAGTACGCCATGCCCACCCTCGCCCGGCCCGGCGCCCCGCGAACCGGCGCCGCCCGCGCCCATCGCGTCGAGGACGCGCTGTCCCTGATCTCCCCGAAGTGGACCAACTGGGTCGTGCAGACCCTGGCCCAGCAGCACCAGCCGATGCGGGTACGGGAAATCGCCCGCCAACTGCCCTTTGTCAGCGAGCAGGTCATCGGCGCGCGGCTGGCCCAGATGCACGCCGACGGCCTCCTGGCCCGCAGCGAAGGCTTCCGAGCCCCGTATCACCTCAGCGGATTCGGCACGTCGCTGGTCCCGGTCCACCAGGCCCTGACGGACTGGTCCCACGATCATTTCCCTCTCTCGCCAGGTGGTGTGGCCCGTGCCGAGCGTGTCGAGGACGCGGTGCGCCGACTGCACCTGCGCCACACAACCGCGGTGATCCAGGCCCTGGACGTCGGGCCCATGCGGTTCGTCCACATCGGCGAGGCGGTCGGACTGGACGACCCGTACACCCGGCATCGCCTGGTCCGGCTCCAGGCCGACGGCCTGGTCGTCCGTACCGGCCACCGGCACGGCGACCCCTACACCCTCACCCCCGCCGGCCTGGCCCTTGGCCCGGTCTACGCCGCCGTCGAGCACTGGAGCGACCCCACCGCCGCCGTCCCGCCCGCCGTCACCCACGCTCCGGCCGTGATCCGCCCCCGCGATGCCATCTCGGTCCGCCCGGACGGCATAAGCACAGCGGCGGCACTGCGCCGCAGCCCCGCCGCGCCGAGCGGGCTGTTCAGCCACGCCCCAGCCCCGCAGCCGCGGGTACCGGCCACCATCACCGCCCAGTCCTCCCCCGCCCGCAGCAGGTGACCGCCTTGCCCAGAACCACCGTCCCGCCGATCGCGGCCCCGCGCGCTGCTCACGACGGCGCGCGGGCCCCTCCTCACCCCGGAGCACGTCTTCATGAGCACCCCGCAGTCCGACGACCAGCTGATTCTGGTCAGCCCCGTCTACCTGGCCGGGATCGGCGACACTGCGACCGTCTACGACCCTCTCGGCGACACCCGCGGGTGGGGTAAAGCCATCACCGACGGCGGGCTGTGCTTCACCAGCCCCCGCCTGGACGTCCACGTGGCCTACCTGCCCGAAAGCCGCTACGGCGGCTGGAGGATCACCCGGTACCACGGGCCTTTGGGCATGCCGGTGTGGTCAGCGGCCTTCAGCCGGTGCACACCGGCCGAGATCACCGCAGCCTTCACCCAGGCCCTGGCCGACACCCTTGATGACGAACACCAGCGGGCACGCCGTCCCACCGACATCCTCGCCGAACGCGGCTGGCGCGAGGACACCACCCCACTGCACCGGTACCAGTGGTCGCCGGACGAGCACGCCTACCTCAGCCAGCGCAACTACGACGTCAACGACACCGCCGAGCTGGAAGGCGACTACCCGACTTGCTGGACGATGTACGCCTGCGTGGAGAAGGCAGCCCGAGAACGGTGGCACGCCACCTTCACCGAGCGCGTACCCCTCCACCTCGTCACCACGGCGGTCAGCGCGATCAGCAGCAGCGAACCCGTCGAACGGCCCCGCTCCGGCATCCCCGAACGGAACCTGCACTACCTCACCGCCGAACCCGCCCCCGAGGCGGACTGCGACAGACTCAAGTCGGCCGCGCTCGCCCGCACCTCGCACGCCCTCCCGGCCAGCCCCGCGCCGACCACCGAAACGACCGTGCCCAGCCCCACCCCGCCCATGCCCTTCCGGCGCCGCTGGCCGCTCGAAGGAGCACCCCATGCCGTACGGCCCGATCGTTCCGTGGGCCGAATATCACGTCACGCCCCGCTATCTGGCCGGAGCCACCAGCGCCGGCGACCTGGCGCTGCGCCCCCTGCTCAACCGGGGCTGGCACCTGACCCACGACGAGCTGGGCAACGTCCTCGTCGCTGCCCCGGACCACACTGTCCGGCCCGGGCACCTGCCCGAGGGTGACGACGACGCGCTGTGGAAGATCACCGCGTACTCCGACCCCTTCGCCATGCCGCGCTGGCTGGTTACCTTCCAGGACAGCGCTGCGACCGAGATCGTCGCGGGCTTCACCACCGCGCTCGCCGCCGCCTACGCCGAAGGCCCGGACTCCTACGTCTATTACAACAGCAACCTCGCCGCCCTCGACGTCGGTACTTCGCTGGCGGCGGTGGGGTGGGGCCACAGCTACGGCACCGCCGACGTCTCCTTCCACTCTCCGGACGGCATGGCCGAGGTCCACCTGCGCCGAAGCCGTCTCGACCACACCGCCGAGATGACCGGGCACCAGGAACGCTGGCTCACCCTCGCCGGGCCGCCGGACAACCGCTGGTACGCCACCGCCTCCTCCTTCACCCCCGAGTGGCTCTGTACGCGAGAACGGCCAGCACTTCGACACGGGTTTGAGAGGCGCTAGGGGGCTGGTGTCGAGTTGGAATGTTCACGAGTTTCGACAGCACTCGGTGCCTCAGAACGGCTGGGCACCGCGCGGTCAGCTAAGGATCTGGCCTGCGTAGAGCGCGCCGATTGCGGTGGCGAGGGTGCCGAGCAGGAGCCGGAGGGCCGTCTCGGGCAGGTGCGGCTGGAGGCGTGCGCCGAGGTATCCGCCAAGGAGGCCACCGGCACCGCAGGAGAGGCCCAGCAGCCAGTCGGGGGCGACGTCGCCGGTGACGGCGAGGGAGAGCAGCGCGTAGGTGGCCGAGCCGACGATGGAGGTCACGAAGGTGGAGACCAGGGCGGCGGGTGCGACGGTGGCGACCGGTGCACCGCGGCCGACGAGGATCGGGCCGAGCAGCGAACCGCCCCCGATTCCGTAGATTCCCCCGGCCACACCGACGGCCAGGGCCAGCGACGTCGTCGCGCGAGGCGAGGGCTGGTCGCGGGTGCGGGGTGGGACCGGGCGGACGGTCCGCGACCACAGCCACAGCCCGAGTGGCAGCAGCAGTGCGGCTATGAGGAGACGGAAGACGCGCGGGCCGGGAACGGCGAAGACGCGGATCACGGCGCCGACGACGACGCCGGGAACGGTGCCCGAGATCAGGAGCCGGGGCAGCGGTCCGCCGAGCTGTCCGGCCCGCCAGTAGCGCAGGAGGGCACCGGGGCCGGCCACGACGTTGTACAGCAGGTTCGTGGGGGTCACGGCCGGGCTGGGCACTCCCAGCACACTGACCTGGACGGGCAGCAGGAAGACCGCCCCGGAGACGCCCACGGGGGCGGTGACGACGGATATCAGGAGCCCGGCGACGAACCCGGGCAACGCCATCGGCCACTCCACGACGTCCCCCTCAGCACTCTCGAACAGCCACCCGGAACAGACTCCGGATCAGGTGCCTCCCGTTCTCGTGAACATCGACCCCGCCCCGATCCAAGCGCCTCCCGAGCCGGTGAACAACTGCCGTCCGAACTCGTGAACAAAGCCACCCGACGGCCCGGTCGCCGCGATGAATACCGCCCTGACCGACCCCGCCCCGGTCATCCGCTACGGCGACGACCTGCGGCATCTCCCGCCGCAGGCCACCGCAACCGCTGTCAAGCCCAACGTGCCGACGCCGCTGGACGTCCGCCGAGGTACTGCTCGCCCGCTGGCCCGCTGCTCCCGACGACTGGCCCGACCTGGTCCGCCCCCCAGCCCTCCGCCCCGCAACGCCCGCAAGCGTCAGGGCTAGGGCGCTGACCCAAGCCCTCTACGAAGAAGGGAAGTTCGCCCATGCCCGACGCCACGGTCTTCGACCAGGCCAACGCGATGATCGAGAAAGCCTGGGCCCGTCCCATCGAGGATCTGGAGACCCTCGCCCTGCAACACCCGTTGCAGGACCCGCTGCTGCGCTCAGCGATGCATATCCGCTCGGCGCTCGTCGTCCCCTCCAACGCGGTCGTCGTGCGTCAGGACCGCCTGCACACCCTGACCGCACCTGGTCGAGTGCCGGCCTCCTACGACCTGGAACGGATCACCCGGGCGGCGGCGGATCTGCGAGTCGCCCAGGCCGAAAGCCAAGCCCGTCTGCAGGCCATCGGCTCCATCATCGACGCCCGCGAAGCCGCCCCGCCGCCGGACCGTGCGCCGGCAATCCGCCTGGCCCAGGCCGCTGTCGCCCGCTCCGTGCAGGCACCCCGGGCGCCGGGACCGTCGCCCGACCAACCCTCCGCTTCGGCTCCCGTCGGACCGGTGGTGGCCGGCGACAGGCCGCGCCGGTAACCCCTGCTCGGCTCGGAGATATCGCCGGAAGGAGGCTTAGCACAGACGGCCGGGATCCCGGTCGAGCACACGGTCGCTGCCCTGCGGCCGTCTGCCGCCCAGGCCGAGAGCCGGACTCTGCCAGCGATGATCTACCGCCTTGACGTCCTCGAAGAAGCACAACCCGACGCTCACACCCAGCTGTTCGCCTCGCCGCCAGACCACGGTGTCCATCGACGCCACGACAACCAGGAGGACTTCCCCATGCCGGCCGAACGCCCCGCCTCATGGACCCCCGCCTACCCAGCGCTGTGCCGGCTCGTCGACGCCGCCATCGAGGATGCCCGCGCCACCCGGAGCCCCGCTGCGAGCGTCACCGCGCTCCGTCGGGTCCGCCGCGACCTTGCCGGGATGGACAACGGGCACCTGCCCTACCCCGACAACCAGCCCGGATGGAGCCCGCACGCCGCCTTCCGGCTCATCCGCCAGGTCATCACCGCCGCTCCGCTCGGACACCCCGCCGTCGGCACAGTGCTGCGGCTCGCTGCAGACATCGCCGACCAGAACGCGGCGGCCAGAGCCGCCGCGTCCGCGAAGGACCGCTGAGGCTCAGGCAGTAGGGTCCTCGCGGTGGGCGTCCCCGAACCGGGCGCCGACCGCGCGGGCCAGCTCCTCCAGGGTCATCTCCACGCGCCACCCGTCGGCAGCTCGGCGGTCCACCACCGCGTCCGCCTCTTCCTCCACCGGGGCGGTGAGGCCCACGGCCCGCTGGCCGTCGGCGACCATCACGATGTCGCCGACCGTCCAGGGACGCCCGCTGCTGCGCATCTTGCGCTCCAGCCCAGCCCCCGTCCCCGTGTCTGCCGCCCCACGCCGCCATCCGCTTCCCCCTCCGGCCTCGCACGGCCATGCGCCGCAACCCACGTACGACACCCCGCCGCCCCGATCCATTCCCGGCACCCGGTACTCCCATATCCCGGTCCAGTTCGCCCACGGCAGACACGGTCCCGCCGGAAAGAACTACGTACTCCGGCACACCCCATGTCAACGTACCGGTGTCGGGAAAAACCGCAGGTCAACGAAGGGACCACCTCGTTTTGAACACCACCGGAAGCAACCTGCCCGCCCTCTTCCGCCCTGTCGTCGTGCGGCGCCCCTCCCTGGCCGGCGACGGCAGCGCGGAACCGGTGCTCAGCCTGCTCAGCGAGCGCGGCTGGGCGCTCGTGGACACCCCGGAGGCCAACGTCCACTGCACCAGCCCGGACGGGCGGGTCTACGTCGGCTGGCTGCCCGAGGACCCCGCAGCCTGGCGGCGCGGCATCATCTGGACCCTCCGGGCCACCCCCGCCGAAACCGACGCGGAGCCCTGGGTGCAGGAGTTCGGCCCGGACGTGCCGAGCCGAGCCGTCGCCGGATTCCTCGAAGCACTGATCAGCCACGTCGACCGCTGACCCACCGCCGGTCCGGCCCCGGCCGGACCGCGCCTGCCCACTGCCGCCCGCACGAAGGAGTCGCCCTCGCTCTCACACGCCACCCACCGGTTCTGCGGTCCCGCCGTCACCGTCTTCGGCCTCGCCCTGGCGGCCACCAGCCCGGTGCACAGCACCGGGTTCGCGCTCTCCCTGGTCGTCGCCGTCAACGGCCTGGTGCACACCTGGGACTACTCCTACGAGCAGTCCCTCATCCGCGACAGCGACATCGTGGCCCTCCTCGCCGCACGGCCCGACGGAGCCCGTCTCCCCATGATCAGCCACGCCATGAGCACCCGCCACGTCGACACCGCTCGGTCCCTGCTCCGCCTGCTGCACAAAGGCCTGGTCACGGTGGCCGACGAGAGCGCACCGATCGCGGAGCGCGTGTTCGTGCTGTCCGCCTGATCGCCGTTCACCACCTCGGTCGGCCCCGGCATCGGGCCGACCGGCGCTCTCCCCGGCCGACAGGAGCCTTCGTGGCCTTCCGTGCCCCGCTGACCAACCACCACGCCGACGACGCCGTTTGCCCGCCCGAGCACAGGCACACCAGCTCCGGCAAGCCGCTCCACCCCGACTGCCCCGGCCGCGCCTACAGCCAGGCCATCTGCTCCTGCGGGCAGTGGCAGATCCGGGAGTCCGGCAAGGGATACGTCAACGAGTCCCGCCGCCGAAACCTCGCCACCCGCCGGACACCGACAGGCCCGCTGCTGCGCGACGTTCTCCCCTTCAACATGCGCTGACGTTCCACCGCGCCACTTTGTCCCCCGCTTGCATCCCGCTTCTCGGAGGTTCTCGTGCCCCATGACCTGACCGTCGACTACCTGCTCAGCCAACTCCAGGATCTCGACCCCACCCTCAAGATCCGCATCGCCGTCAACCCCGACTTCCCCTTCGCCCACTTCCTCGGTACGAACCTCGTCATCGGCGACGGGCTGGTGTACCTCGCCGAGGACGGACAGGAGGGCTACCTCCCCACCGGAGTCAGCGACCTCCTGTCCTGGGCCTGACCCCCGACCACCCCGGAGGAACACATCCCCATCCCACCCCACCGTTCCGGCAGCCTGCCGCTGCGCACCCTCGCCCTCCAGCCGATGCCGGCCGACAGCGGCGGCGCACTCGTGCGCCGCATCTCCGGCCTCCCCGGCGGACCTCTCGACGTGGCCTGGCTCCCGATGCCCGCCACCAGACTCCCCCTCGGCCGCATCCGCCTGAGCTGGGAGCCCGCCCCCCGTGCGGGCTGGACCGTCCACGCCCACCTGGGCCTTGCCACCGCCGAGGTACTGCTCGCCCGCTGGCCCGCCGCCCCCGACGACTGGCCCGACCTCGTCCGCCCCACCCTCTACGAGGTCACCGGTCTGTGCCACGCCCTCGCCTACGCCACCGCCGCCCTCGACCTGTCCAACCGCCTCGCCGAGATCTGAACCACCACCTGGCAAACGCGACCGCAGAAGGCCGCCCCGCGCCAACCGGCGCAGGGCGGCCGTGCGGTATGCCCGGTCCGGGTCCGCTGGAACACCGAACAGGTCTAGCTAGGCGGCGGCTCCGCGCCGGGGACTGCACTCACGAGGGTCGCCACAGCCTCCGTCGGAGACTTGGGCACGCACCTCTCGGCGAGCACGGCCCGCTTCTGCATCTCATCCAGTGAGGTGCGTCACAAGATCGATCACGTGACGCACAACCGGAACGCATCGATTTGTCCCAAATCCTGATCAGCATCCAGGTCGACGACTATGCGGAATCGAGGATTACGTTCTCCTGCACATCGTCGCACCTGATCATCCGACACAAGCCGAAGAATCGAGAACAGAAATCGAAACCAGGCGTCGAGCGTTCCCACCTGAAGCGACTCCGCTCCCCCTACTTCAAACGGAACAAAACGCGGCCACATCGTGATCCCCATCACAAAACAAACTACCGATGCAGCCCACAGAAAACCCCCTATCCTCTTACTGCTCCTGCGATGAACCGACCGAAAGGGAGAAGAAATGACCAAGAAGCGTCTTGCCTTAGCAGTTTCCACCGCTGCGGCGGTAGCTCTGGTCCTGCCTGCGGCTGCCTCCGCACAAGCCCAGACCGGCGCGGACCGCAGCCCCCTCCAGGCCTACGCAATCAAGGTGGTGGAGACCTCACACACGCTCGTCAAGAACGACAAGGGTGAAACGACTTCCGTCAACGCAACCCCGGCGTCGGTCTTCTTCACCCCGCAGTCACCCTCCTACGCGGGCGACAGCCAGTACAGCCACTTCACGGGGCAGGTCGCATACGGCTCATCGTCCCTGACCTTCGCGTGGAGTGACAGGCTCCACGCGAACGTCTACGCGCTGGCGACCGGCCCGATGACCGAAACGGCGACAGCAACCGCAAACGGTAAGGCCACCGGCTACAAGGACACGCACATCGGCGTGCCGGCGAGCTACCTGGCACATTCCTCCTTCGCCGTTTCGACGAAGGCCTATGTGCTGACGATCAACGAGAACTTCCCGGTCGCCGGCGGTACGGAGTACATCACCACCCAGTTCGCCTTCACGGTCACCCTCATCTGAGACCTCACCACCCGGGCGCCGTACCATATTTACGACGGGTCGCTTAAGCTGTGCAGGTGAGCAACGACTCCGTAGCCTCCAGGAGAGGCGGGCATGAGGAAGACCACCTCCTCTCTCGCGTGAGAAAAGCAGCCGAGCTGGTCATCAGCGATCTCCGAAACGCTGCGCCCCATCCAGTTCTCACTCTGTCGGGCCCTAACTCCTCGGGCTCGGTGGATGTGATACTGACTGACTCGTCGGGTATGAGCTGCGGGTTCGCAGTATCCGGGACAGCCACGGATCAGGAGATCCTCTACGCCGTGGCGAACCGAATTCCGGATGGATACGTCGACCTCTACTCTGTCGGGCTTCCCCTCGTTCCTGGAACCCAGCGACCGGCCGTGCCGCGCTTCGTTCGGGGCCAAGTGCTATGGGTCGACCCGAAAAACGAGAGCACATGGTCCAGCCCCGTCGGCTCGTACGGCACGAGGGAGACTGGCTGACCGCTTCTCGATGGTGAAAGTACACCCGGATACACAAAGAGGAGGCCGTTGGGAAGGGGCTGCGGTGCTGCCACCTTCCCGACGGTCTCCTCGTGAACAAGTCTTCGCGCTTTCGCCGCGCACGCCTACTCCAGGTACGTGCCGGCGAAGCTCCCGTCGAAGCCCATGGCTGCCACGCCCTCCTCCACGCTGGCGTAGGTGGTGGTGTCGGGGAGGTGGGTCAGCGCTTCGAAGGCGGCGCGGGTGATCTCGGTTTCGTGCCACTCGTTGTTGCAGCGGCAGTGGACCCAGGTGTTGCGGCCCTGGTTGATCAGGAGCCAGTCCCGCCGCGCTCGGCAGGCCCTGCACGTCACGGGGATGCCGCGCAGGGCCAGTTCCTGTGGGTGGCGGATGTAGCGGTAGGCGCGAGGGCCGGTAGGAGGATGGACTTCGTGCTGGAGTTGCAGCAGCGGGTCGCTGTCGGCGGGGGCTGCAGGCGGAGCGGGCGGTGCCTCTGCGCGGTGGTCGTTGGTTCTGAGCACGAGCGTCATCTCCGTTTCGGAACCTGTCTTTTCATCCGTAACAGCAGGTGGGACCGGTTGTCCAGAGGTTTCGGGCGGTCCGGAAGGTCGGATACGGGACCGCCGGACCGGATTATCAGCGGCGGGGCGGGCGGTTTCGGGCGTCCGGAGTATCCGGACGGGGCGCAGGGGGCGGCGCACGGTGGACACCGGGTCGGTGAGCGGGAGGCGTAGTGCGACCGGTGCTGCCCTTCGGGGATGGGGAGGTGGGGCCAGGGTGTGCGGGGAGGTCGGCGAGGCGACGCAGGCGCCAGACCAGGACGTCGTTCACGTTCTCGGCAGAGTCGAGTTCGCGCATGTCAACGGCCAGCTGGAGTAGGGCCTCGGGGTCGTAGCCGGCCTGTTCTGCCTGCGCGAGGGTTGCGGCCAGCGCGTCGTGCTGGGTCTCGCTATCGGCGCGGGTGAGGTGGTGGGGCAGTGCCGCACGGATCGTGATCTCGTAGCTGCGGCGCACGCCCTCGGGCAAGGTTCGGCCGTGGGCATGAAGGGCCTGCAGGGGTACGGCGGCGGCCTGTTGGTAGGCGGCGCGCAGGTGCTGGGCGGTCTGGCGGGAGGCTTCGGCCTGCTGGGCGTGTCCGCGGGCGGAGTGCCAGCGGGCGGCGGCGATGGCGGCCAAGACCAGGGTGGACAGCAGCATCGCGGTGGCGCCGCCGTCCTCACCGCGGCCGAGCGCCCCGCCGGCTCGGATGATGCCGCGGGCGGCGGAGCGCATCGCGCGGCTGTCGACTTGTTCGGCGCGGACGTGGCTGCGGGTGGCGCGTTCGAAAGAGCGGGCCGCGGCGGCCAGCTCGGCGCGGGTGGCAGCAGGGGAAGTCTGCACGACGGCGTCCAGGACTTCGTCGATCCCGACGAGCTGGGCTGCAGCCTCGGCGTCGTTGTCGCTGCCCAGAAGGAGGACAGCGCGCTCGGCGATCCCGGACGCGGCCCGGCGTCCCTGGGCGGGTGCCGACCAGTTGGTGCGTGCGCCGCCGGTTCGCGACGAGGCGTCCTGGTCGGGGGTGCCGCCGGTGAGGCGGAGTCGGATGCGGGGGAGGGAGAGGTCGGCGGCCAGGGTGGAGCCTGCGAACCAGATGGGTTCACCCTTGGCGTTGCGGTCGCCGGGCAGGGCGACCGCGTAGCCGAGAACGTCCCCGGACGAGCCCAGGGTGGGTTTGACCCTCAGCCCCTTGTCCTTCAGCCGGGTGAAGAACTCGGCTTCGTCAGCGGCTCCGGCCAGGGCCTGGCGGACGGCCTCGCGCAGCGTCTCGCGCGGGGTCTCGTCCCGGCCGGTGCGTTCGGCTTTGAATCGCTCCTGGCTGGTGGGGGCTTGAGCGGCGGTGCCGTCACCAGGGTTGAGCTGCCGCAGGCCGTAGTCCTTTTCTATCTGGCGGGCTTCGGCCTGGGCCTTGCGCTTGTCGAATTTCAGGTCGGCGCGGCGGCCGTCCTGGCGTACGAGGGTGGCGGCGATGTGGATGTGGTCCTCGGCGTGGCGGACCGCGACCCAGCGGCAGGCGGCGGTGTCGCCCTCGGGGGCGATTCCGACGGCTCCGACGATGCGGCGGGCGATGGCTGCCCAGTCGTTGTCGTCGAGGTGCCGGTCGCCGGGGTCGGCGCGCACCGAACAGTGCCAGAACGTCTTCTCCGGCGCGCGGTCGCCAAGGGCTTTGACAGGCTGGTCGAGCTGGGCGGCGAGCTGGGCGATGGTGTGGTGGGGGTTGCGGCCGGGGTCGGGGGCGTAGTCGTTCCAGGACGCGACCAGGTGCTGGTCGGTGTGCTCGTCACGTTTGCCGGGGCCGAACAGGTAGCGGACCAGCCCGTATGTGCTGCGGGTGCCGTACCGGATCTTGGGGATCACCGGCGCACCAGCCAGGCCACCGCGTCGTCCACCCCGGTCAGTGCGGTGTCGATGCGGTGCAGGAGCTGCTGCAGGTCGCCGGCGGGCTGCCCGCCGGCGTTGAGGAAGTGGGCGACCTGGTTCAGGTTGTTGCCGACGGCGGCGAGCTGACGGTTGGACTCCATCAGCTCCTGCACGCCGCGCCGGTAGTCCGCGACCGCGGCGGTGGGGTTGACGCTGGATGCGGCGGCGAGGGTGGCGGCGGCTGCGTAGCCGCCGGGGGCGAGGTCGGCCGCGTGGGCGGCTTGCTGAACGGCAGTCCACTCGTCGTCGCTGAATCGGGGACAGATGCGGTGCGGGCGCAGGCTGCTCTGGCGCAGTCGGCGTCGCGGCGCTGCGCGTACGGCAGCGCTCGACGGCGCTGGTGGCGGCGGACGCTTCTCCCCCGACGGCACCCCTGGGCCGTCTTCCCGTTCGGCAGCAGGCACCCCCGGGCCTGCTGCCGAACGGGCAGCTCCCGCCCCCTGGGGGGCGGGAGCGGGGTAAGGACTCCTTACCCCACAACTTGCTGCCCCATGGGCCGTGGTGACCTCACGCTCCTGTTCCGGGGGGTTGGCCGCCGGGTCGTTCGCGGTCATCGGCCCGGCTCCGTTTCCTGCTGGTGGACCTCGCGCAGGATGTCCTCGACGAAGTCCATCGCGAGGACCGGGTGGTGCAGCGTCCACGGGCGGCTGCGGCGGCTCTTCTGCACGATCCAGGTGGTGTCGGGGCCTGCTTCGGCGCGGTACAGGTGGCCTTCCCGAGCCAAAACGGTCAGCCAGGTCTCCACTTCGGCGGAGGTGGCGGGGGTGGTGCGCATGACGGTGCTCTCCAGTCGGTCGGAGGAAGTCGGAAGGTGGCTGTCCGGGGCTGGTGACCGGGCCGGTTTGTCCGGCCCGATCACGCCGTCCGGTGGTGCGGGGTCAGTCCCGCGATGTGGTGACCGGCTCGTCGCGCTGCTCGCGGAGTTGGGCCATCAGCGCGGTCAGCGTGTCGCTGGACAGCGGGATCCTCTGACCCCGGATGGCCTGAGCGACGACCTGCCGGGTGAGTTTGTCCTGCGCTTTGACCGCTGACCGGGCGATCTCCAGCAGCTCCTCGGTGTCCGGGTCAGGGCGCCGGTCACCGGCTCTGCGAGGCTCGCGGTCGCTGACCGGAGCAGGAGTGACCGGCAGGTCGGAGACCGGCGGGCGGCTGACCGGGCGGGCGCTGCCCGGCTCGGTGGCGCCCGGTCGGTCACTGACCGCCGGGCCGCTGTCCGGCTGACCTCCCAGGTCAGCGGCCTGATTCCCCCGGACGCCGGTGTCCCGATGACCCGCCGCCGGGCGGCCGTCGTCCGCCGGGTCACCTGCCCCGGTCAGTGACCGGACCGGCGAGGTAGGCGGCTCCCCGGTCACCCGGGACGGGTCGGTCGGCGCGCTGACCGGCTGACCGGCACCAGCCCGAGGGAGGCGTGGTGACCGCTGACCGGCCTGATCGTGACCGTGTCGGTCAGCCCGGTCGGTGCGTTCGCTGCGGTTGTCCGGACCCCGGGCGATGAGGATGTAGAGGTGGACGGCTCCGGCCAGGGCCAGCGGTGCGACGGTGGACAGGTAGGCGACCACCGTGTCGCCGAGTTGCAGCCCGTCGGCGGCGGCACCCTCCTGGTTGAGGCGGACCGCGTGCAGGGCGTTGGCCCACACGCTGACCCCGGTGGCGGTGCCGACCAGCGTCCAGACGTAGAGGCGGGCGCGCAGTGGGGCGTTGCGCAGGACCAGCAGGGCCCTGATGCCGTAGGCGATGAAGCCGTCGACGACCAGGGGGAAGAGCCAGCACAGGGCGGGGCGGATGTGGATGGCGATGGCCATCTGCATCAGGGCGCTGGCCGACAGCGCGCATCCGGCGCCGCCGAGGACGATGACGGCCAGGCGGTCCCAGCCGGTGACGAGCGCCGTCGTCGGCGCGCTGGCGGGGTTCACGCCGCCGTCCCGAAGTCGTCGCGCTCCAGGGCCTTCTCGCCCGGCTCAGGCTCCGGGCTGGTGGGTTCCAGGTCGTGGTGGCGGAGGGCCCGGCGGGTTTCGCGGTAGCGCTTCAGCGCGGTCTCCTCGTCGATCTTCAGGATCCAGGCCAGGCGGCGGGCAGGCAGGCCGTGGCGGTAGGCGGCGTGGATGACGGCCTGCCGTTCGGCGGCGGTGAGGTGGATGTCGCGTCCGGCGACGGCGGCGTTGACGCGGGAGTAGTCCAGGCGGTGTGGCAGCCGGGTGTGCATCGGGGTGCGCTCCTGTTCGGTCAGCCCGCCCCGGATGCCGTGGGTGTCGGCGTTCTCCAGGGCGGCGTCCAGGCAGGTCTGGCGGACGGGGCACTGGTTGCACAGGGCCTTGGCGGCGCGGATCTTGTCCATCTCCTCGGGGTCGGGGAAGAAGAGTTCGGGGTCGACCGGGTGGTAGTCGGTGGGCTGGCAGACGGCCTGGTTCTGCCAGGTCTGGTCCCCCAGCGAGCGGTGGTGGGCAGGGGCGGGCGTGGTGCTGGGCATGCGCGGTGTGCTCCGATCGCCCTCCGCGCGCGATGGGCGTCGGCGGAGGTGCCTGGTCGGGAAGGTTGTGGGCGGCGCGCTGGGGGGCGTGCCCGGCGGCAGCAGCCTGATGCGGGTCAGGCGGCGCGGGCGCGTCTGCGGTCGACCAGATCGAACTCGACCCGGGTGGTCATCTGCGTGAGCCTGCTGGCGACGCGGTCGCCGACGTAGGTCCGCAGGTCGCCGATGCGCAGGTTGGTGGTGATCAGCGTCGGCAGCAGGTGGGTGTAGCGGCGGTTGACCAGCCGGTAGGTGATCTCCTCGGTCCACTCCGACGACTTGGCCGCGCCGAGGTCGTCCAGGATCAGCAGCGGCACCCGGGCCACGGCCGCCAGCTCCCGCTCGGTGTCCGCCCCGGGCCTGGGGCGCAGTTCGGCGTACAGGTCGGCCGCTGTCGTCGCCCGCCACCGCACCCCGACCCCGGCACCGGCCAGAGCCCGGAGCGCTCCGTACGCCTGGTGGGTCTTACCCGCGCCGACCACCCCGGCCATCAGCAGCGACGGCCCCGTGGCCACCTGCCGCCGCGCCCCGATGCCCGGCGCGACCGCCTGTGCGGCGACCTCCCGGCACCAGGCCAGGACCTGCGGGTGGTCGGCCACCGCGTCCCGGTAGCGCGGCACCATCGCGCCCCGCAGGGCGTCCAGCGGCGAGTACGGCTCCGGCTCGTCGGGGACTGCGGCGGCTGTCACGGCGGTCGGATCGATGTTCCGGGCGGCCAGGATCCTGGCGAGGCGGTCGAGGGTTCCGGCTCCGGCGAGGGTCTGCGGTTCGCGGGTTCGGGTGCGCATCACAGCTCCTCGGAGTAGGCGGTGGCCGCGTCGACCGGGTTGGTCCACGCGGTGTGAGCGGGCACGTTAGGCCGGAATCCCGGACGGGCCAAACCGGCGGAGGGAGCGTTCATCGCGTCGTTGACCAGGCTCGGCAGGCGCGAGGGGTGGCCCTGGATCTCGGCGAAGCGCCGCAGCCCGGCCCGTACGTGCTCCACCGCGATGCCCTCGGCGAGGAGCTTCTTGGCGATGCCGCCGAGGTGGCCGATCACGTCGCCGGGCGGCCGCTTTCGGCACGAGGCGACGTATTCGCCGACCAGCTCCTTCGCCGAGACGCTGGTCGCGTCGGGCGCCTCGCGCCCCGTAGGGAAGAAAGATCCAGGATCCAAGATCCTAGATCCAGACCCCGAGGCTTCCCCGAGGCTTCGGGGAACCTTCCGGGAGGGCTCGGCGAAACCCTTTTGACCTGCGGTTTTACCGTCGGGCGCGTGGTGCGCGCTCGCGTCGGCCCCGGCGGGGTCCGGGGCGGGCGCGGGCGGGGTCGGGGTGGGCGCGGGCGGGGTCGGGGTGGGCTGAGTGGGCGGTTCGGGGGTTCCCGGAAGGTTCGGGGAACCCTCCGGGAGGTCTCCGGGAGGGTTCGGCGAGGCTTCTGCGAGCTGGGTGCAGGGGCCCTTGCAGACCCCGCACCGCTGCGGCTCGCACTTCGGGCACGCGGGGAGCCGGGACTGGGAGGGGGTGTCGATCTTCTGGTGCTTGAACCAGGTCGGGTAGTGGAAGTAGCGCTTGCCGTCGCAGCCGGTGTACCGGCAGATCGCCCCGGCGTTTTCGAGCTGGGTGAGGTCGTCCTCGACCTGGACCGCGCCGTGCTCGGCGCGCAGCGGCCAGATGATGCCGAAGATGATGGCCGCGTTGTCGCGGTGCCGACCCCAGTCGTCGGCCATGTTGGTCATCGCCAGGAAGGTGACCATGGCGGGGATGCTGACCTCGGCGAGCGTCTCGGACGTCCAGGTCTCGGGCTTGATGGACCGTATTCGTGGCACGTCAGCGGCCCCGGTGTGCCGCGACCGGGTCGCAGCTGGTGAGCGTGGCCGTGACCAGGTCGAAGGTGTGCGGGCAGGTCCAGTCCGCTTCCGGCCACACACGCATCACCCACCGGGCCGCCGTGCTGCTGGTGGTCCGGCTCAGGTCCAGACGGTTGCCGCCCTCGTCCCTGGCGACAGTTCGGGGGTGGGGCCAGACCGAGCTGGGTTCGGTGAGGCTTACGCGGATGGTGGCGGCGCCGGGGATCATGTCGGCGAGCTGTGCGGCGAGGCGGCGTGCACGATCGGTTTCCGGGCAGGCCGGGGTTCCGCCCATGGCGGTGTGCATGGAATACTCCGTTGCTCGTAGGAGCGCGGTGCGGCGGTTCTCGTGCAGAGAAGGCGCTGCCGCCCGCGCGGTGCGAATCGGCACCTCGGTGCCGGCCCGGCGTTCGGAAGTTGGTAGCTTCCGGGCGCCGGTTTCGTGTATCCCGCACTCACCCCCTCGGATTCGAGCCGGTAAGGCCCACGGCCCCGTTGGCCGACCAGCACCATATGCAGGCGCCGTCCACGCATCCAGTGATTACGCCCAGATGCTCGGCGCCGACGCCGAACCGGCATCTCCCCGTCCCCGTGGCGCGAGGCGAGCCATTCCTGCGTTGGCCCGATCTTCAAATGGGGCAGATCAGAGTGTCAACGAGCAACAAAGGGGCTCAAGGGGACATTTAGCGAGGTGCGGGAGTCCGAGAGCGCTCCGTCTCGGCCTCGCCACGGGACGCGAAGCACCTCTGACCTGCGGTTATATGTTCGCTCTCCCGGGCCCGGTCTTCGTCTGGAGTCAGGCTGGCCACCGCGTGACCATTCTGGTCATGTCCGCATTGGTCAGAGAGCTGCCCGCGTAGTCCCACGATTCGGGATACCGCCGCGAGATCACGGTCGACCGGCGGGCCAGCGGGCCGAAGTTCGAGTGGAGAGCAGACGAGAAGACGCTCTGAACGAGGGGCTGTCCCAGACACCGGCAGGTCAGCCGCGGTCGAATAGCACGATCATCAGTCGCGCTTCGGGGAAACCGGTTGGACGAGCCGCATAGAGGGATACCGTCCCGCCTCCGAGCGCCGGGTGCAGCAGCGGGCGGGGAAAGTCCAGCCCTGGCGCCCTGGATGGCGCGGCCTTCATCAGGGAGGCGACCCCGCTGTCCGCGAGGGCGTCGGCACGCAGCTCCTGGAGGACGGTGCTGGTGGCGTTGCCGGCCAGCAGAATGCGCAGCTGCATGCATAGTGCCGGTACCCAGGCCGAGTGCCAGTCCTGGAGGATGACGCGAGCCGAGGGTGATGTCAGGCACCAGCGCAGAAGGTTGCGGGGAACGGGCTCGTCGCCGAAATAGCCGCTGAACGCCTCGTTGTGGGCGAGGATGCGGCCCTCGCGGTCCTCGATGTAGGCGGCCGGACCGAGCGAGTCGAGCATCGCCTGCCATCCCGAAGGTACCCTCCCGTCGAGCCGGTTCAGCGGGCGCGACGGCGGGGTGGCGTAGGCGTACGCGTGGACGGTGCGCCATTCGTCCTCGGTCAAGGCGAGGATTCTGCCGACGCGTTCCAGCAGACCGGCCGGGACGGCGCTGCCGCGCTCCAGTCGCTGGTAGGTGCCGGCGCTGCGGCCGAGGAGGATGTCCATGTGCGCCTGGGTGATCCCTGCGGGCCGACGGCCGCGCGGGTCGCGCGCTTCGAGGATTCCGCGCAGCTCGGGAAACTGTGCAGGGTCCGTTCTCGCCCTGGCGTGCGCCAGGAAAGCACGCAATGCGTAAACGTCCGACACGGTCCTACAGTCACAGCCGCAGCCGTGCCGGTACAAGCACCACGGCCGGAAAAACGCCGAGGCCCTGAACGACGTACGCCGTTCAGGGCCTCGCATAAACCCCGACCAGCAGGTCCATGCTCGTACCATCCATTATTCGGATGGCCAATTCCGAGAGGCATGCCGCGTCAGCGGACCAGGCCGAGGTCGGCAGCGAGTACACCGGCCTGGAACCGGCTGGTGGCGCCGATCTGCTCCATGACCGTGGTGGCGATCCTTCGTACCGTCCGCCCGGAGATTCCGAGGCGCTTGCCGATCTGCTCGTCGGTGAGCCCCTCGGCCAGGAGCCGCAGCACGTCGCCCTCACGCTCGGAGAGCAGCGCCGCCCCGTGGTACTCAGCGCCGGGATCGTCGGCGGGAGCGGACCGCGCCCACACGTCGTGGTACATCGCGATGTAGGTGCCCATCAGGTCCGAGCCGTGCAGCACGAGCATCGGGTCGGAGGGGCGCTCCGGCCTACTCGGCATGACCGCCGTGGTGCCGTCGAAGAGCAGCAGGTCGAACGGCACCCGGTCGGCCAGGCGCACATCCACGCCGAGGGCGTCCAGGCTCTCCAGGTACTTCCGGGCGCTGGGTGCAGTGGCCACGGCCCGTCCGTAGACCGCACGGACGTCAAGCCCGCGGGCGACCAGCTCCGCGTCCAGCTCCAGCGACCTCGTCAGCACCTCCGCGGGCGGCAGCGGCCCGGGGTGCATCGACCACATGGACTCCCGCGAGGACAGGTGAAGGGAGCGCAGCCGCTCGCCCCGAAGCTCAGCGTCCCCCACGAAGTCGACCTCCACGCCCACGGTCTCCCGCATGGCCGCCGGCCGGTACCGCGTCGCGATCTCCTGTGCCCGGTGGTGCGTCAGCGCCACCTCGGCGGCCAGCCCGCCGAGCCGCTCCGCCTGGGACTCGAAGAGCGTCCTCATGGCGGCGTCCGGCTCCACGGGAGCCATCGCTCCGCCCCGGCCCGCCGGCTGGATCAGCCCCATCGACTCCAGGTGGCACCAGGCCGGGCTGGCTTCCAGCACCGACGCCCCGACGGCAGCGCACACGTCGGGAAGCGCTCCCGTACCCCGGCGCCGCAACGCCAGATACAACGGCAGGGCCAGGTCGTACGGCTCGGCGGGCACCGGATGCGTGGCGGTCGACCCTGCGGGCAGCGGCACTGCCTCCGCCCGCGGAATCGTCTGCACCAGCTCAACGGCCACCGTCGGCTCCTTCGGCACGTGCCCAGCAGCTCTCCGCCACCACGCTCGCGAGCCGCACCCACGCCAGGTCGGTCACGACGATGAGCGCGAGTCCCGGCCGGTCGGGGTCGACGGGCAGAAGGGCCACCTCGTCGTCGACCACGATCATGTCCATGGGCACGAGGTCCGCTGTGCGGATCTCCACGCTTCCCGGTGTCGGAGCGTCGAACCGGAGCACCGGCCGCTGGTACAGAGCACGCAGGCGCACTCCGCGAGCCGTGATCCGCACGTCAGCCTCGACCTGGCCGCTGGGCTCGGGGACGTAAGGCCGCGTGGACAGACTCAAACGACCCTGCTTCGCCTGGTCCCGCGCTGCGGCCAGCGTGCGGGCCATGGCCCGACGCCCTGCCACCACATGCACACCGTCGACGCTCGCATGCACACACCCGCTACGCCCCAGGAGACGCTCCGTCCCCCACACCGCGGCAGCAACCGCAAGCTGCCCGTCCTCCAGCGCAGCCCGACAACGTCCCATGAGACCGCTGAGCGCCTCGGCCGCCTCGACCACCACAGCGGACTCCAGTTCGGAATGCACCCCGCTCGCCCGCAGGAGGATTTCGGAACTCAGCCTGGAATCCCTGGAGTTTGCCGCAGCGGCCGATGATCCGAGTCGGCCAACATCGCACGCTCCCGTGCGCAGACTGCCGCGTACATCTCTTCGAGACCCATACCCATAGGCGACAGACACCCCAGATACCTCCCCACGGAACGCACACCTCACGAGCGCTCAGTCTTCACACCAGCAGGTGGACTTTTCCAGGGGGGAGTTTTACCTCTAAAAATCAGACCCGGATAGCTGATCCCATGCACATGACATCCGGGCTACCTTTTCGGTGCACGCCCGGACGCAAGCACAACCGTGGTCCAAATGCGTCATAGGATGTTCCACGCAAGGAACCGGTCGTGACGACGTAGTCCCTCCACCCGTCGCTCGATCTCCTCCAGGCTGCCGGGCGCATGGCGGACCTTCCGCGCATTCGTCGTGATCATGCGCAGCTCGCGAATCGCCGCCAGGGTCTGGTAGCCCTGCCATTGCGTGACGTCCCATCCGTACGCGTCGGCGAAGGCGGCGTAGTGCTGCTGCCCGTGGTTGAAGCGCCGACAGTGGACTTCCACGGTCACCAGATCCCACTCCGGCTGACCGGACGCCACCGTGTCCCAGTCGCACAACACGGCCGTGTGGTCGCCGACGTGCAAGGCGTTGCGGTGCTGCGGGTCCCCTTGGATCACACCTTCGGGGAGCGCGAACTCCACAACGCCGAGGTCGTCTTCCAGCTGTGCCGCGTAGTCGCTCAGGAAGGACAACGCATCGTCGGTCAGGCACGTGATCGCCGCGAGGGACCGACGGATCGCCGCGAGGTTGTCGTGGAGAGGCAGGGCGACTGGCGGGGTGGGCAGCGCGTGAAGGGCGCGCAGGGGCCCGGCGAGTTGGGCAGCCGCCACGGATCGCGCTGGTTGGGGCAGATATGTCCAGAAGGTGATGGCGTGCTGGCCGATAACGACGGGCTGGTCGACCGGGTGCAGAGGCACCGTGGGGAACCCCGCCTCCATGAGCCACCGAACGAACTGGACCGTACGTGCCACGTCGTCGATGCGCGACCCGCGCCGAGCGATCTTGACGACGACCTGCTCCCTCTCAAGGAGTAAGACCGCGTTGGTGTGCCCGCGGAGCAGCCGAGCGTCGGAGAAGTCGAGGCCGACCGCCGTGCAGCCCCGCTCCAGGACTTGGTGCATCTCGGACTCGTCGAACCCGCCGGGGGCCGGAGCAACTTGTGTCATGCGGTCTAGGCTCGCCGACGTGGACCGTCGCTGTCACATCTGTCCGGGCGGTAAGGCGAGGATCTCCCGCAGATCACGTGCGGCGCGACCTGACTCCGCGCCCGGCGGAAGCGCCCCGATCACCTCTCGCGCCCGCTCCTCCACGATCGGCGTACGGTGCTCGGGGACGACCCGCAAGTACGTGCTCACTGCCAGCTGGCACGCCTCGGTGGGGCTGCGGTCCTGAGCCAGGCAAAGCGCCGATTCTAGTTTGAGCAGGGCCGGATCGATGCCGGTCTTGGACGGGTAGAGGCGAAGCGCTGCCTCTTGGACACGGCGCGCCGGGCCGGTTCTGCCGAGCGCCGTCAGCGTGCCGCTCTCGTAGAGCCTGAATCGTCTCTCCGGGAAGCCGAAGGCATCGTTGTCGGCCGGCCCTCCGGCTCCGCTCTGGTCGAACGCGGCGGCGGCATGCCGGAGTGCGGCCTCGGCGGCCGGCGCGTTTCCCATTTTCGCGAGGGCACGTGCTTCGGCCGCCGCGGCGAAGGCCGCCGTAGCGCTGGGGCGGCCGCGGCTGATGATCCGGGCTTCCCTGGCAAGAGCGGCCGCTGCTTCCAGGGGGCCGTAGTAGAACGGGAGCATTGCGGCCTGCGCCCTCACGCGTGCTCGAAGTTCTGTGTTGCCGCTGTCGTCGGCGGCATACCTGGCGGTGGAGTACCAGGACCGGGATCGGGACAGCTGACCGAGTTTCATGAGGGCGTCGGCGATCAGGGTCGCGAGCATGGCGGTGAGTTCGGACAGTCTGACCTGAACTGCCGCGGCCTGTCGTTGCCCCGCGAGTTCCTCGACATCCGCGAGCTGGTCGAGGAGCACCTTGATCATGGGGGCTGGTGCCGTGTAAAGGTATTGCTCTCGTACCCACATCACTTGCTCGTCGAGCAGGTCGAGTTGGTTTGAGCTGACGGTTCCCGCTGCGAGGGTCCGGTCGATCGAGCGCCGAGCCGCATCGACGCGCTGCTCCAGTGCGTCGGCGGGGAGAGGCAAACCCTGAGCGATGGGCGACGGTGCCGGTCGCTCCGCCGGGACCAGCGCGTGGGGTCGCGGTGACACGATGGCGCCTACGCACTCGAATCCCAAGTCCTCTGGTGTGCAGTTCCCGTAGAACTCGCACAGCAGCCGGAGAGTTGCCGGCCGAGGTTGGCGGTCGCTCTCCCAGTGCCCCAGTTGGTCACCGTCCGCCCGCGGAGCGCTGTCGCGCCCGGCGCCGATCTCGTTCAGGCCGCAGGCGGCCTCCTTCAGCGTCAGCCCGCGAGCAAGGCGATGGGCGCGCAGGAGGGACACCGCGCAGTGGGCATGGATGAGGTGGGCGATCTCGCGGGGCGACTCACCCCGCTGCACGGCTTCCTGTCGTATGCGCTTGGCGCAGGACGGGCCGTGCGGTGTGCGCTGCATCCACGCCTCCTCAGCCCCGATCGACGGGACGACATCGTAGTGACGACCCGTCTACTTTGCGTCAAGTCGATGACTTCTTCACTGATCAGTCATCAGATCAGTCACTTCACAAGCTCGAGTCACTGATCAGTGAGCCGTCGCGGTTGCCCGTCTCCGGCGCCGGGCGAATCCTGCACGTCTCGGAACCCGACAAGCCGCACCTGGGTGGCCGGCCGACGCCGACCTCGCTGTTGCGGTAAATCCCTGGGCGTCAGCGTTTGCGCTGTGAAGGAGCGAGGCATGGCTGTAGCCGCATCTGGCCTGGAAGTGCTCGCCGGCCTGCAGGCTGGCAGCGCGGTGGACGCCTTACACTTCGCGCACAAGCTTGTTTTGGAGATCGCCCGTGAGGCGCTGTCGGAGACGGGCGAGGTGCCCGGCGCCACTGCTGTCCAGGTCGGTAGCTTGCGCAGGACCGCTGCTGCGGAGTTGACCTCGTGGGGTGTTCCGGCCCTCTCCGACGCCGCACTGCTGCTGGTCAGCGAGTTGGTGACGAACGGCCTCCGATACGGGGTCGGACCGTCCATCGAGTTCCGGTTGGCGCTTGCCAAGGACGTGCTGGTCATCGAGGTGAACGACCGCTCGTCCAGCCGCCCGGTACTCCAAGAGGCCGGTCTGGACGCAACGAGTGGTCGCGGCCTGTTCCTGGTTGACGTCCTCGCTGACGTCTGGGGCGTCAGCGAGGACGGCACCCGGACGTGGTGCGTTCTGAAGGCATCGAACACGGTTGAGGTCGCGTCGTGAGCCGCCTTGGTCTCGGCGCTGTGGTGCCTGGGGCGGGCGAGGGCGGTGTGTGCGAGGTCGACAGCAGGTCCGTAGCCCGGCTGCTCGCTGGTCTTCGGGAGCTTTCGTTTGCGGAGCTGCCGTCGGCCCCGTCCATCGACGTCGTCTTCGATGATCTTGAGGCCGTGCTCGGTGCGGGCGCTGATGTGGATCAGTCCGACATGAGGGCGTTGGCGCGGCGTCTTCACGCGGTGTTCCGGCGGCTCGTGCACATCTCCCAGGTTCCCGGCAGTGGCGTGCGGCGGGCGACGGTTGCTGCCTCATCGGCGTTGTTGACGGAGCTGATGCCGCAGGACTTTCGCGGGGCGCTGGGCTACCTGCGTCGTTTGGCGCTGGCGGTGTCCGGTCTGCTCGACGAGTTGCTGGAGGACATGCCGTGAGCCGTCGTCTGACGTCCACTGACTGGCAGACCTGCCCTGGGTCCGCCCTTACCGTTGGGTTGCTGCCTCCCGAGGAGGCGGTCGACTTCGAGTTCGCGGCGGCCCGGCTCCACGACCGGGCCGTGCTGCGCGGTGCGGTCGCGGTGCAGATCTTCCGGGTGCCGCTGCTCGCGGTGCCGGTGGGGGGTTGCCGGCGTAGCGGGCGCCTGTCCGCCGGGCCGGTCACGATCGCCCTGGCCGTGCACAGTGTCCTGCGCGGCCGCGACGGGTTTCCCCACCTGCGGATCGTCGAAGACGCGCGCGGCGGGGACTGGTGCGTGGAGTGGGGCGAGCAGGCGCCACCGGGCGCGTTGCGCTCTGCGGAGTCGCGGTGCTTTTTCGGCTACGCCTCTGCGGGGGCGGATGCCGGCTGCCGGGTGCCCGCGCAGGGCAACGGCCCGGCCACCAGGGCGGAATCGCGCCGTAGTGACCGCCTTCGCATGGCCGACGAGGCGCGGCACGTTCCGGGGAGGGATCGAGGATGAGCGGCGTCGGTGCGGGTGTGCGCAGGTCGTCGGTGCCCTACATCACGGTACGGGAGGGCGAGGAGCCGGTGCGGGAGGAGATGCTCGGCGTTCGTGTCGACCGCAGGGGTCGTGCGGCCGGTCTCTGCTACCGCATGGAGGTCTCCGGGGACCGGGACGACCGCGGGGCGTTGTGGGGGCGCGTGTCGCAGTCGCTGTCGCCGGTCGACCGGCGGCCGGTGGGGAGGCCGTTGTGGGCGTGCGTGCACCCCGCGCGTCAGCGGGCGACCATGTCCGAGCTGCGTTGCCAGAAGTGCTGCGGGCCGGCCTCCCGGAACGAGCTGGGCTACCTCTTCCTGGAGAAGGCTGCCGGCGACCGCCCGGTGGAGGGGATGCTCACGGCGCAACCGCCGGTGTGCCTGGCTGACGCGGCCGAGGGGATCGACAGGTGCAGGCACCTCGGCGATCACGGTTATGTGCTGGTGCGTTCCCGGGTGCCGCGGCTGTACGGCGTGATCGGTCGGCGGTACCGGATGGGGGCCCAGGGCTTGGAGCCGATGGCGCCGCTGCTCGGTCCGGACGGCGATGACATCCCCGTCCGCTACACCGACCGCAAGGTGCTGGGCTGGCTGCTTGCCTCGCAGCTCGTACGGCAGTTGACCACCGTCACGGTCGTCGACATCGACCGCGAACTGGCCGAGGCGGGACTGCCCGCCCGGCTGGCCGGCGAGCAGCGGCGCCCGGCGACGGCGGTGGAGCGGTGAGTCTGCTGGTGCTCGACGTCGGCATGCTGGACACGTGTGAGCTGACGGGCTTGGTGCGGGCGCGCTGCGCCCACTGCCTCGGCACCGTGGCCGAAGACGCTGATCCGGTTCGCACTTCACTGCTGGGCTCTCTGTCCGACTGGGTGCGCGCCGATCACCCCGGCCGATGCGTCATGTGCGGCAGCCGCTTCCCGGTCGGCGCCGCCATCGCGCCCGAGGACGAAGGCTGGCGTGCGGACTGCTGCCCGAGGAGGGCGCAATGACCGTTGTGACCTTCCGCTTCTACCGTCTCGACACAGCGGTCTCACCCAGCGGCGAAGCCACCTCGAACGCGTGGAGGTCCGGCCGCCCATCGACTACGACTCCGGCAACCCGGCGCACGGCACGGAGATCAAGATCCTGGGCTTCCCGCCCTGCCAATGCCCCCGGGCGCCCGCGTGCCACACCCGGAAGAACGCGGCCCGGGGAACCCTGCCGACGCGGCGCGCTCCGGCGGCTCCCTCCGCGGTGCCCGAGGAGCCACCCCCGCTCGCCGAGACAGGCACATAGACCTCCGCCCGATATCCCGGGCGGGCCCGGTGGCTCACGCACAGGGCCACCGCACCACAGCACACCCAGGGCCCCCGGCCCGCGAACAGCACCACGAGGAGATCCACCCATGACGCCCCTTGGCCTTGAGACGCCGACCCTGGTGAGCCAGGAAGCGGACTTATTCCAGCGACTCCAGCAGGTTCTGAGCGGCCACCCCGCCGGTACCGCCTTCCGCCTGATGCTCGCGCCCGCGGCGCTGGCGGTGGCCGACGACGAGGCCCTGGTCCAGACGGTCAACACCGCCACCGGCACCATCGAACTGCACCCGCGCAAGCTCGCCGAGCTGAACCCGACCGACGTGCTGCACGCCACCCAGGTGATCGACCCCACCGACGAGGACTTCGGCCGCTACGCGGCGTCGCCCATGGCCCTCAGCTGTTACGGGGCCACGGCCCCCGGCGGCAAGCGCACCCACGGCTACCGCTGACAAGGGGCCGGCCCATGCACATTCCCTCAGCCCGCCAGGCGGCCGCCGACTTCTACACCCGCCTGAGCTCCGCCGTCCTGCCCCGCTACCCCCCTACAGCCGGCGGTCAGGCAGTGCACCTTCAGCAGGTGTTCAACCAGGACTGGATCACCGAGCTGCCCCTCCCCACCCAGGACAAAGACCCCGACCAGACCGTGGCCCTGGCCGACGGATTCGACTTCGACCGCGCGGTCGACCCGGCCGCCATCACCAACGGCTACCGCGCCTGGAAGCGGACCCGCGTCTACGAGAGCATCCACGCGCGCAGCGACGGCTGGTTCAGCCTGGCAACGCTCCACCTGGCCAGACTGCTGCGCCACCGCATCGCCTGCACCCTGTACGAGTCGCAGGCCGGCGACCGCAACCTCGGCGCCCACGAAGACGAGTGGGACGGCGTGATCGTGCAGATGCGCGGCTCGAAGTCCTGGCGGCTGTGGCCACAGCCGCACGGGCAGCCGTACGACCTGCGGACTCGGGTCGGCGACGTGCTCCTCCTGCCCCGGGGCGTCACCCACCAGGTGGAAACACCGGACTACTCGGTGCACATGGTGCTCGCCGTGACCGACGAACCTCTCGCGGCCGCGGCCTGAAGACGGCCGCCCGCTCGGTCCCAGCAGGGGTCCGCCAGCTTCGCTGGCCCCTGCTGGGACCACCACCCATCCGGCTCCACCACTTCGAGGGGACCCCTTTTGACGACGACCAGCGTGATCACCAGCGACCGCTTGCTGCGGGTCGCCAGCTGGAACGTCCCGCACGGCGGATACAGCAGCCACCGCACGGGCGGCAACCAGGACCGCCGCCGGATCGCCCTGGACATCCTGCGCGAGTACGAACCGCACATCGTGCTGTTCCAGGAGATGACGCACGGCGCTCTCGACGGCTGCACCGACGTCCACGAACTGGTTGCCGCGCTGGGAGTGTTCCAGGGCTTCCTCAGACCCGCCCCGCCACTGACGCCTGCGGTTTGACCAGTCGGGAGGCCGCAGCCGTTGCCGCGGGCCCCGGGGCGATCGATGTTCCCGGGGCACCGCGGCCCGCAGGCTCGCCAACGCTCCAGCACCACGACAGCACCACGACCGGTCCGCCTAAGGAGGCTTGATGGGCTGCCCGACGCACACCATCGGAGTCCGACGCGGCGAGCGGCTGTCGCGCAGCGCGCCGGCTTGCCTAGGTCGGGCATCGAACCGGCGTCCGGACTCAGGCCGCTATGTCCGCTCGCAGCCGCGCGAGCATGGTCTGCGCGTGTTCGCGGATCTCGGGCAGGGGGCTGCTGGCGCGGATGACCCGCTGGACCTGGTGGGGCAGCCGGTGAAGCTCGGCGCCTTGCAGGGCGGCGCGCATCTGCTCGCCTGCGGCGTCGGGATCCCCACGGCGCAGCAGGACTTCGCCGGCGGTGATCGCGGAGATGATGCGCCACTGCGGGCTGGCCTGGAGCCCCGGAGCAGGGGAGCGTTCGAGCAGCTCCGTGGCCTTCTGGGTTCGGCCTGTGGTGGCCAGCCCACGAAGTTGCACCTCGTGGAGGGTGAACTCGGAGAACAGCGGGGTGACGTCGGCGGTGTCGAGCAGACTCCGGCCTTCCGCCATGGCCTCGTCGAAGACGTTCGTGGCGCCAGCGGTGCCTGCGGCGCGGGCCAGCAGGATGACGGCGGCGGCTCGTTCGTCCGGGGTGCGGGAGAGGGCTCGGGCGTGGGCGAGGCGGTCGAGGGCGGCGTGGTGCAGGCCGGCCTTGCGCAGTTCGTTGCCGTGGTGGCGGAGGGCGTGGGCGTAGAGGGGGTGGTCGTCGAGACGGCGGGCGATGGTGACGCCCTTGCCGGTCCATCGCGCGGCGGTGGCGAGGTGTTCTTCGGGCAGGACATGGCCCAGGGCGACGCCGAGGCCGATGCGGGCGCGGGCGAGCAGGCGCAGGACGTCGGTGTCGGTGTGGCCGTCGGCGGCTCTGGCTTCCAGGCGTGCGATGAGGGGCCAGAGTTCGTCGACGGCCTCAGCGGCGTGGCCGGCCTGGCGGGCGATGTCGGCGAGCCGCAGGACGCTCTCTGCGAACTGGATCATGGCGCGGTGGTCTCCGTCGGCTTCGTCGGTGACGCCGAAGACGTGGGGTGGCAGGCCGAGGCGCCCGGCGATGTGCCGCAGCGCTCCGATGTCGGTGATGGTGCGGCTCTTGGTCTCCACCCTGGAGATGTACGAGGTGGAGTAGCCGAGGAGTGCGCCGAGTTCTTCCTGCGGGATCCGGTTCAGCTGCCGGTAGAAGGCGAGGATCTCGGGCAGGCTGCGGCGGCGCAGGATGTCCTGGGCCCTGGGGGTCGTCCAGTGCCAGCGGATGCCGCCGTGGGCGTTCGGCCGGCCCACTGGTCAGGCCCGGTCGTGCTGTGCGTACCAGCGGTCGACGGAGTCCTTGTAGCCCTGCGGCATGACCAGGTCGGGAACCTCGTGGCGGTGGAAGAGCCCGGCTTCCTTGTGCTCGTCGCTGACGATCGGCGGTCGATGGGCGTCCGTCGCGGTGCAGCCGTAGGTGACGATGAACACCTGCCTACCGGGGATCGGCTCGTACATCCACACGTCGAGCAGCCGGCCCGCGCGAGCAGTCCAGCCGCTCTCCTCCCGGATCTCGGTCGCGACCCGCTGCTCGGGGGTCTCGGATCCCTCCAGCTTCCCGCCGGGCAGCTCCCACTCCTCCCGTTCGTTCTTCAGCAGGAGCACTCGGTTCTGCGGGTCGAGGACGACGCCTTTGACCGAGATGGGGAAGGCGGTTGGCACGTACGGCTGTTCAGGCTGTCCGGTCATTTCTTCTTCCGTGGTGCACGGGCGGACAGGGGCTCGTCGAACGTAGCAGTCAGCGGCCGGCGAACGTGTCCGTCTGCAGGTGGGCGGGCTTTGACAATCTGTCACTTCACTGCGGGCCGATGTGTCCAGGACAGTGTGACCTCTCCCATCCGCCCGTTCTCACGAGGGGGATTCTCGATGCCTTCATTCCCTGCCGCTGTCCCGGCTGCGGACGAGGAGTTCAGCCCCGGCGCCTTGGGCGGCGAGGTGCTTGAGCGAGCCGCGGCCGTGCTGCGCGACCGGGGCCTGGTGCGGCTCGGGCCTTTCGGTGGACGCGACGACGTCCTCGGCGCGGCGGGGTGGCTGATGTCCCCCCTGTGGCAGCACCGGGATGCCGATCCGGACGGCCTGACCGTGATCCGTGACACCGGCCGTCACGAGGGGCAGCCGGGCTTCGCCGGCCTGGGACGCGGCCGCCTTGCGCTGCACACCGAGTGCGCCCAGCTTCCGCACCCTCCCCGGCTGATCCTGCTGGTCTGCGCGCGGACGGCCGATACCGGCGGTGAGAGCCTGCTGGTGGACGGCCAGGCCGTTCTGGCCGAACTCGCGGACATCCGTCCGTCGGCCCTGAAGGCTCTCTCGGCGCCGCGTGCGGCGTACTTCGGCGGGGCGGACGGCCACTTCGCCCCGGTCTTGGAGAGCCTTCCCGGCGGGCGGTGGCGCCTGCGGCTGCGGCAGGACTCCCTCGCCCGTTTCTCGCCGGATGCCACGGCTCACCTGCCGGCACTGCGTCGCACCGTCGAGCGGAACACCCTTCGGCTGCCCTTGGCCCGTGGGCAGGGTCTCCTGCTGGACAACCACCGAGTTCTGCACGGCCGCACCTCGTTCACCGGAGAGCGCCGGCTGCTGCGGGCGCTTGGGCGACCCGATCCCCGTCTGGCCCTGGACCCGGGTTTCCCCGCCCCGGCCACGGCGAGCCCTGCCGAAGCGGGGAACACCGCCGCCGCGGACACTGCCGGGGACCACGGACGTCCGAATCGGCCTGACCAGCCCGGCCTGCCCCACGGCGTCCGGTGAAGCAGTGCGCATCCCGCACCCCTGTCGGCAGGTCCCGCACCGAACTCCCAGACGTCACCGGCCGGGGTCCTTGATGGCCACCGGTGTCTGGGCGCAACCTCCGGGGTCCGGCCGGATCCCGGTGTCTCGCACCATCCGTCACCCCTAGGAGGCATGCATGACCGCCGTTCAGGCCGAGAGGCCGACCGTTCCCGCACAGGCGGGCCCCGTGAAGACCGATGACGACCCGTTCGGGCTCGACATCACCTTCATCGAGGGCACGCCGGCGACCGAGACGGTCCTGATGTGCAGCACGGGCGACACCTGCGGCAGCTCCTGCCCCAGCGCCTGCACCACCTCGTAGTCCGGATCTCTTCGGCAGCGTGGGCCGGACGGGGTTTTCCCCGTCCGGCCCGACCGCCCGACCGCCAGGAAGAAGATGAGGAGAGCGCTGATGACGCGGCAACGGCCCGGTCTGTACGAGGGCGCGGGGCAGGCCATGCTGCGGGCCACGGTCCACACGACCGAACCCGCCATGCCGCCCTGGCCGAACGCCACGGCGCCCGTGGAAGGGTGGCGGTCGTGGCTGACCGCTGTGTGGTCCGACTGCGACTTCCGACAGGCCGTGTCACACGCGAGCCCTCACCTGGCGGACCAGGTGCAGGCCATCGTCGACGGCCGCACGCCTAAGGCGCGCCGGGCTCGCCGGGCGGCGCTGTCCACCGCGCGCTACGCGATCCGCTACGCGCACCGCTCCACCCCGTACGGCCTTTTCGCCGGAGTCGCCCCTCTCGGCTTCGGCCACACCACGTCCGTGCACATCGGCGAGGAGCACCAGGCGGCCGCTCGCCCCGACCCGGCCGGTCTCGACGAGATGCTCAGTGCGTGGGAGAGCGACGCCGCGCGGATGGCCGACGCCGAGGTCTGCGTCAACAACCTGATCCGACAGCGCGACCAGCACGTCCACGTGCCGTCCGAGGGCGATGCCGAGTTCCGCCTCGCGCTCAGTCCGGCCCTGCGCCTCGTACTCGACCTGGCGCGATACCCGATCGGCTACCGCCAGCTGTCCGACAAGCTGGCCGCGGAGTTCCCCGCCGTGAGCGGCCCCGCGTGCGACGGTCTTCTCGGTGAGCTGTTGCGAGTGAGGCTGCTGCGGTCCTCGCTGCGCGCACCCGCCACCATCACCGACCCCGCGGGCGTCTTACCGCCGACAGCGCGCGACCAGGCAACCGGCCTACTGACAGCGTGCGACCTACGGCTGGACGCCGACGTGCGGCTGCCCGTACAGGTGCTGACCGAAGCGGAGACCGCGGCGACCGTCCTGGCCCGCCTGGTCACCCATCCGAACGGGACACCAGCCTGGCGGCGGTGGATCGAGCAGTTCTCCGAGCGCTACGGCGAGAACACCGCGGTGCCGGTGGAAGCAGTGACGGACCCCGACCGGGGTGTGGGCTTCCCGGCCGGGTTCGTCACGGCGAGCGAACCGCCCCGTGCGATGTCCCGGCGCGACCGCCTGCTGCTGGAACTGGCCGGCACCGCAGCCGTCGAAGGCACCCGCACCGTCGCGGTGACCGGTGCGATGATCGAGGAACTGGAAGCGGCGGCCGGCACCAAGCCCTCCGGCTTGGCGCCCCACCTCGAACTGGCCGCGCAGGTCCACGCCTCCTCGGTCCCGGCGCTGGACCGGGGCGACTTCCGGCTGCGCGTACTGACCGTCTCCCGCGCGGCCGGATCGATGACCGGACGGTTCTGGCACCTCCTGCCCGGCGCCGAGACGGCATACGCGAACCTGCCCACCGTCGATCCGGAGGCGGAGCTCGCGCAGCTCTCCTTCCACGCCGGACGTGTGCCGGCCGACCTGCTCACCCGCGCACCGCAGGCCCTGCCGCGCGTCGTCAGCGTCGGCGAATTCCGGCGCCCCGCCCCGAACGTCCTCTTCCCCCGCGACCTGGCGGTGAGCGTCGCCGGCGGCCGCCCACAGCTGGTCGAGTCCGCTACGGGCAAGCCTCTGGAGCTGCTGGCCCCCACCGCGATCAACTTCCTGTGGAACAACCACACCCCGCCCATGGCCCGCTTCCTCGGCGAGATCAGCCGTGCCGCGTCCCCGCAGGTGACCTGGTTCGACTGGGGTGCCGCCTGGGCGCTGCCCTTCACCCCGGCCCTCACCTACCGGCGCACCATCCTCACCGCCGCCCGGTGGAAGGTCCGCCGTCGCTCGCTGCCCGCCGGCACCGCCACCTTCCAGCAGTGGGCGGAGCGACTCCACGCCTGGCGCACCCGGTTCGGTGTGCCGGCGAGGGTCCTGCTTGCCGAGGACGACCAGCAGCTGCCCCTCGACCTGACCCGGGACGTCGACCTGGACCTGCTGCGCGCGCATCTGGACGCCAGTCCGTTCGGTATCGCCACGCTGCACGACGCGCCCCCGGCAGGCGCCGACGGGTGGATCGGCGGCCGGGCCCACAGCATCGTCATCCCCCTGGCCAGGCGCGCATGACCACGACGACCGTGCCGCGTAGGCAGGACCTGTCCGAGGGCGCCCTGGGGATGGCCCTGCTCGACATCGAGCGCCGTGACCTGTCCACCGCCCGACGCCACCTCGCCCAGGCCACCGCCCGCGGTGTGAGCACCGGCGGCAACGCCAGCCTGTTCCACGGCGCACCCGCCCTGGAGTTCATCCTGGCCGGAGTGCACGCAGCGAACGACGACGTCCGCGCGGCTGTCGACCGCGTCGTGGACGCCCGGCTCGCCGCCGCCCGCCACCGTCAGGCGGTGGGCGCGCTGCCCCATCTCGCCGAATGGGATCTCATCCGCGGCCTGACCGGGCTCGCCGCACTGCTGCTGGGCCGCCGCCCGACCGCGCCCCGGCTGCCCGACGTGCTCGCCAGCCTCGTCTCGCTCGATCGCCCTTCCCGCAGTGACGGGGTGCTGCTGCCCGGGTGGTGGTCGCCGGTTGGCCCGGACGGGAAGGAGATGGCCGGTGGGCACGGCAACAACGGCATGGCCCACGGCATCGCAGGACCTCTGGCCGTCCTCTCCCTCGCCCTCCTGGCCGGTGTCAGCGTCCCCGGTCAGGAGGAGGCCGTAGACACGTTCGCGACCTGGCTCGACCGGCACGGCGCCCGCTACTGGTCCACCGCAGCCCACCTGGACGCCGACCAGCCACGCGCCCCGGAACCGGCCCGCCCGTCCTGGTGCTACGGCCGACCCGGCATCGCACGCGCCCAGCAACTCGCCGCGCTCGCCCTCGACGACCCCGCCCGGCGCCAAGCAGCCGAAGACACCGTCGCGACCATCCTGACTGACCCGGCGGAACTCGCCCGCATCACCGACTCGACGCTCTGCCACGGCTGGGCCGGCCTGCTGACCCTCGCCCGCTCGGTCGCCGCCGACAGCCCCGCACCCCAGCGCTTCAGCCCGATCATCCAGGACCTGCACCAGCGGCTTGCCGCCGACTGGGAGCACCTGCCCAAACCCGGCTTCATGGAAGGCCGCGCAGGCGCCCAACTCGCCCTGAACGCCACCGACACCACCGGCTGGACCCGCATCCTCCTGCTCACCTGACCCCGTTTCCCGCCGCCTCCGAGGAGTTCCCAAGCCCGTGACCTTCGACGACGAGAACCTGCCCGTTGCCCCAGATCAGCCCTGGTGGCACGCCTCCGTGGCCTTCTCCGACCCGCACGCGGGCGCTGCACGGGCGCTGGCGGCCGCACTGTCCGGGCGCCGCTTCCACTTCCTACGCAAGGACGCCGGCGTGCGCCTGCGCACCCAACAGCCCGCCGCCAGCCTACTGGACCAGCTCGTCACCGACCGCGAGATCACCGGCTGGACGAGTGGAATCTACGAACCGGAGACCCATGCCTTCGGCGGCCCCGAGGGAATGGAGGTCGCGCACGACGTGTTCTGCGCCGACAGCCCCGCCGCGCTCGCCAAGACCGGCACCCCTGGCGCCCGCGAGCGCAGCGTGATGCTGCTGTCCGCCATGATCCGCGCGGCCGGACTCGACCCGTTCGAAGCCGGAGACGTCTACGCACGGTGGGCCGCCCTCCGGCCCCCCGTCACCCCGCCCCAGGGTCCCGCCTTGGAGGAGGCCGTCTCCGCGATGCGCCGCCTGATGAACGCCGACGCGGCCCTGCGCCCCGACGCGGAAGCCGGTTGGGCCGAGCGCGTCGCCGCGTTCGAGCACGCCGGGCGCCGCCTGCGCCGGCTCGCCGCCGACGGCCGACTGATACGCGGGCTTCGGGGCGTCCTCGCCCATCACGCGATCTTCGCGTTCAACCGCGCGGGCGTGCCTGCCGACGCGCAGGCCGCCACCGCGTGGCTCGGCCGTCACGTCGCCTTCTCCGCCGTCGATGGCGACGTATCTACCCGCAAGTCCGCTCTGACGGACCCTAGCCTCCCTCGAACGGAGACCACTGTGACACCCGTAACCGACCCCGTCCAGCTGCGAGAAGCGCTCGCCCAGCGCCTCGTCGACAGCGGCCACCTGCGCACGAAGGCGGTCATCGACACCTTCCGCAGCACCGACCGGCACGCCTTCCTGCCCGGTGTCGACCTGGAGACCGCGTACAAGGAGGACGCGGTCCCGACCAAGCACGACGAGCACGGGGAGATGATCTCGTGCATCTCCGCGCCGTCCATCGTCGCCACCCAGCTCGAACAGCTCGGCGCCCGGCCCGGGCACAAGGTCCTGGAAGCCGGGGCCGCCACCGGCTACAACGCCGCCCTCCTCGGCACAATCGTCTCCCCCTGCGGACAGGTGTGGACCCTCGACGTCGACCAGGACCTCGTCGCCGGCGCGAGCAAGCACCTCGCCGACGCCGGTATTGGCAACGCCACCGCGGTGATGGCCGACGGCGCGGCCGGGCTGCCCGAGCACGCCCCCTACGACCGGATCATCTTCACCGTCGGCGCCGGCGACGTCCCCGTGAAGATCCTCGATCAGCTCGCCTCCGGCGGGCGCCTGGTCCTGCCGATGCGGATCCGCGGCAGCATCTCCCGCTCCTTCGCCTTCGAACGCGACGGCGACACGTGGAAAACCGTGTCCTGCGAGATGGCCACCTTCATCCCGCTGCGCAAGGGCGTCTGCGACGACGTGTACACGCTCGTGCCGATGACCGGAGAGGGCAACGTGCGCCTGGAGACGTTCAGCGAGCAGGACGTCGACCGCGGTGCGCTGGCCACCGTCCTCGACCGGCAGCAGACCAAGCTCTACACCGGGGTGAAGTTCCGGCAGGGGTCCGCGTGGGAGTGGCTGTACCTGTACCTGGCCTGTGTCCTGCCCAACGGCCTGTCGCGCCTCCCCGGGCAGCGTCCCGGGTTCACCCCGCACTTCGGATGGGGCTCCATGGCCGCCCTCGACGGCGGGTCGCTGGCGTACCTGACCATCCGCGAGGGCGAGGACGCGCACGGCCGGTACTGGGAGATCGGCGTGATCGGCCACGGCGAGGCAGGTGCCCTCCTCGCCGAGCAGGTTGTCGAGGAGATCCGCGCTTGGGACGCCAGCGGCGGCAACGACGCCCCCGAACCGGGCTTCCGCATGGCCACCGCCGACTACCGCGACCGGCTGACCGCGGACGACCCGCGCTTCGTCATCGACAAGCCCTACAGCCGGATCGTCGTCCACTGGGTGCGCAAGGGCTGAACCGGTGCTTCCCGCGATAGCCAGCCGCATCCCCCTGGTCCGCCGCTCCAAGGCACCTGCGCTCCCCCTGGACGAGCGCATCAACCACCTCACCGGTCTGGCCGTCGCACCCGCAGGTGCGAGCCACCACGACCTGGTGGCCCGCACCTGCGGAGTCCTCAACTACGCCGCGCTCATCGCCTCCGACGTCGGCCTGCGCGACCTGGCCGCCAGCCTGTGCTGGCGCCAGCACCAGGCCTTCGCCGACGCCGGACGCCTGAGCGGACCGATCGCCGTCATGTCGCTGATGCCGCTGGTCAACCTCTCCCGGTTGCTGACCCGCGACGGGCAGGGCGAGGCCGCCTACGACCTGCTGGTCCGCCTCAACCACGCAGCGCGGCACCGGGAGAAGACCGAGATCGACGGACGCACCGTCGACCTCTCGTCCCTGACCGGCACGGACGAGGACCACCGCGCGGTGTGCCAGGAGCTGTACGTCACCTTGCTCGTGGACGGCGCCCGCGCCCTCGCCCGCATCGGCCGCTGGACCGACGCAGCCGACGCCATGGCTCAGCACCACGGCATCGGCCACCGCCTCCTCGACGGCCGCCAGATCAAGATCATGGCCCTCATGGAACAAGGCCTGGACCAGCAGGCCCGCGACCTGATCGACGCCACCAAGCCCACCGAACCCTGGGAGACCCACGTGGCCCAGCTCCTGCGCGCCCACTGCTGCCCAGCCCATGCACCGCTTCCACGGTCGGACCTCGACCAGGCACAGCACGCGACCGTCGTGCTCCTCGCCGACCCCGAGCCGTCGACCGCCGTGTTCCAGACCCGGGCAGGCCTGACCGCCCTGGAACTCGACGCCAGCGGGCGGCAGTCGAGCGCGCTCCTCGAAGCTCTCGCTGACGTGGCCCGACTCGACGCCTATGCCTCGCGCGAAGTGCTGCACCACCCGCCCTCCCGAGCCGTCCTCAGCGCCGAGCGGGTGTCTGCGCTCGGCTCGGTGGTCGAGGCCGCAGGTCTCGACGCCAGCGGCATGCGCGCGGGCCATCAGCGGGCCCTGTCCGAGGCAGTCGCCCTCGGCGAAGCTGAGCTGAAGCGACTTCTGCGTGGCCACGATGCGGCGCGGACAACCCCCTGAAGGAGGTACCCCAGCCCGTCTGAGTGGTCGAACGCAGCATCACAGCCCACGCCGTTCGGACACAGAGGTAAGGCATCGAGAAATCAAACTCAGGTTCTAGATTTCGCCCTCCTCCACCCGTTACGGCGACACCAGACCCGCCGTTACCCGATCACCAGTCCGTATCTCGCTCCGAGGAGCCATCGTGAATCCCGTACGCCGGCCTGCACTCCTTCAACCCGCGTTCGAAAACACCACCGCTTCCTCAAGCGCCCCCTGGCGCTCCGCCGCCGACCGCAACACCCTGCTCACCCGTGGGTCACGACCGCACACGAGGTACCTGGCATGACCCGCGGCCCGTCCTACCAAGCCACCGCCTGGCCTGCGGGAGGCGCCCGGTGAAGAGGTTCTTCGGCCCGGTGAAGTTGGCCGACCCGCAGGTGTCCGAGGCCGAGCAGGAGCTGTTCGGCGGGCCGCTGCGCTACGACATGGGCTGGTCCCAGCACGAGCACGCGGGCCTGGACCTGACCATGATGTCCGCGCTGCGCTCCATGCCGTCACTCGTCGGTGCCACGCTGCGCATGGCGTGGCAGGCCGACCGGCGCGCCCTGCTCTCGGTCGGGGTCAGTGAGATCGGCCAGGGCATCGCGGCTGCCGGCGGGCTGCTGGCCGTCAACGCCGTCATGCACGCGCTGCTCGCCGGCACCGGCAGCACTGCCGCGCGGCTGCACGCCCTGCTGCCCGGCCTGTTGGCGGCCGCGGTCATCGGCGTCGTCAACTCCGCCCTGTCCGCGTGGTCCACCTCCCGCGCCGGGCGGCTGGAGCCCAAGGTCAAGCGGATCGCCACCACCCAGTACCTCGCCGCGGCAGCCCACGTCGAGCTGGAAGCCATCGACGACCCCGACTTCCGGCGGCTCGTCGACATCGCCCAGCAGGGCCCCGGCTCCGCCCGCCGCATGATCGGCGCCTGCGTCGCCGCGCTGAACGGCCTCATCTCGCTGGTCACGACCGCCGGCGTCCTGGCCGTCCTGCACCCGCTGCTGCTGCCCCTGATGATCCTCATCGCCGCCCCGCGCGGCTGGGGCGCCATGCGCGTGGCCCAGGAGCGGTACGTGTCGGGCATGAGCTGGATCGAGCACGTACGGGCCAGCCGCCTGATCGGCAACCTGCTCACCGACCGCACCGCCGCGCAGGAGGTCCGCCTGCACGCCGTCGGCCCCTTCCTCCTCAGCCGCTACGAGCGCATGGCCGAGAGCGCGGAGGCCGAGCAGGAACGCCTGGCCTCCAGCAAGGCCCTGACCGAATGGGCCGCCTCCGCCCTATCCGGACTGGCGACGGCCGCGACCTACGGGGCCATGTTCTGGCTGATCACGACCGGGCACATGAGCCTCGCCGTCGCCGGCACCGCCGTGATCGCCGTGCGCACCGGCTCGGCGAGCCTGGGCGGACTGGTCATGAACGTCAACCGGCTCCACGAGGAGAGCCTGTACGTCCGCGACCACGGCCGCTTCCTCGCCCAGGCCCGCCGGCGGACCCTGCACACCGGCGGCGCCCCCGTACCCGAACGGGTCGAGGAGATCGTCCTGGACCAGGTCACCTACCGCTATCCCGACCGGGACACCGCCGCCCTGGACGGGGTGTCCCTGACCCTGCCGATGGGATCGGTGACCGCGGTCGTGGGCGAGAACGGCTCCGGCAAGAGCACGCTGATGAAGATCCTGTCCGGCATGCTGCTCCCCGGGACCGGCACACTGCGCTGGGGCGAGGCGGACGTCAACGGCCTCGACCGCGCCCAGGTCTTCGCGCGCGTCTCGCTGCTCACCCAGGACTTCCAGCGCTGGCCGGTGACCGCCGCGATGAACATCCGCCTCGGCCGCCCCGACCACCCCGCCACGGACGAGGACCTGACACCCTCGGTCGACTACGCCGCCGCCGGCCCCGTCGTCGCCAAACTCCCCGACGGCCTGCGCAGCCTGCTGGCCCGCATGTTCCGCGGCGCCGTCGAACTGTCCGGCGGCGAATGGCAGAAGATCGGCCTGGCCCGCACCCACTGGCGCAGTGCGACCTCGCAGGCAGACGGCGTCCTCATCGTCGACGAGCCGACCTCCGCCCTCGACCCGGAGGCCGAGATCGAGGCCTTCGACCGCATCCGCCGCCTCGCCGCCCCGAACCGGGCCGTCGTCCTGGTCACCCACCGCATGTCCGGCGTCCGCCACGCCAACCACATCTACGTCCTCGCGGGCGGGCGCCTCGCCGAGCACGGCACCCACCACGAACTCATGGCCGCCCGCGGCCGCTACGCCGCGATGTTCGACGCCCAGGCCGCCCAGTACGCCCCGACCGCGATCATCCCCCACCCCTCCGCGCCCACCGTCCCGGGCCCAGGCACGCCCACCACCTCCGACCAGGTGTGACCCGCTCGTCCGAAAGGCCCGCACGTGACCGCTCCGTCCGCCACGGAACTCGACGACGCCACCGCCCTGCGCCACCGGCTGGCCGACCAGCTCGCCGCCGCCGGACACATCCGCACCCCCGCGCTCGACCGCGCCCTGCGCACCGTCCCCCGGCACGCCTTCGCCCCCGAGGTGCCCCTCCACGTCGCGTACGCCGACGACATCGTGCCCACCCGCCACCGCGACGACGGCAGCGTCACCAGCTCCATCTCCGCGCCCTGGCTCCAGGCCGACATGCTCGAAGCCGCCCGTATCCGGCCAGGCCATCGCGTGCTGGAGATCGGCTCCGGCGGCTACAACGCCGCGCTCATCGCCGAACTCACCGGCCCGACCGGTCAGGTCACCACCCTCGACACCGACCCGGCCGTCACCGAACGGGCCACCCGCTTCCTGGCCCGGACCGGGTACGGCCACGTCCGCGTGGTCACCGCGGACGCCGAGCACCTGCCCGCCGGTGTGGTTCCCTGCGGCGGCTTCGACGCCGTCGTGGTCACCGTCGACACCTGGGACCTGCCCTGGATCGACGCACTCGCCGAAGGCGGCCGTCTCATCGCCCCCTTGCGTCTGCACGGCTACCACTGGGCCATCGGCTTCACCAAGAACAAAGGAGCGCTGCACAGCAGCGAGCCGCTCGTCGTCTGCGGCTTCGTCGCCATGCAGGGCGACGGCGCCTGGAAATCGAACCGCCGCACCGTCCCCGGCACCGGCGTCCACCTTTCCTGGGAGGACGGCACCCCGCTGCCCGTCGACGACCTCGCCCCCGCCCTCACACGGGTGCCGACCGTGACCCGCACTCGCATCACCGTCGGCGGTCAGGAACCCTTCGACACCCTCACCCTCTACCTCGCCGGCGCCCTGCCCGGCTTCTGCCGCCTGGAGGTCGACCCCGAAGGCGACAACGGCGTCCTGAACCCCCCGCCCCGCCACTGGCCCGGCGCCGCCATCGCCCGCGGGGCCTCTCTCGCCCGGCTGGCCACCGATCGCATCGGCGACGGGGACGACGGCAAGGGCCTGTGCGAGTTCGTCGTCCACGGCCACGGCCTCCAAGGACACCTCGCCGCGCAGGAGATGGCCGAGCAGGTCGAGCACTGGCACCGCGGCACCCGCTGCCCCCTCATCACCGCCCGACCGGCAGCCGGCTGTGCTCCGGCGCGCACGGACCACGAACCGCACGTGTTCGCCAAGAAGCACACCCGTATCACCGTGGCCTGGCCGACCGTGCCCGGCAGCACCGCCTCGCCTACCACCGGATGACCGGCGGCGCCTTCCGACCACCGCACTGCGCACCGGCCCGTCCACCGTCCTGGAAGGCAACGCATCGTGACCTCTCCCGTCCCCCCTTCCGATCACCTGGCGCCGCGCTCTGCCCCGCCCGCAGCGCGGTACGCCGTCCCCCGGCATGCGGCGTGTCTCGGTGCCGCGGCGGTCATCACCGACGAAGTCGGGCGGGTCCTGTTGGTGCGCCCCACCTATCATGAGGACGGCTCGTGGCTGCTGCCCGGAGGTGTCGTCGAAGTCGGCGAACATCCGCTCGTCACCTGTCGACGCGAGATCGCCGAGGAACTGGGCCTGACGGACCTGCCCCTGGGGGGCATTCTCGCCGTCTACTCCCTCTCCCCGGGCCGCTCCGACGCTCAGCCCGGCGCGCTCTTCCCCGGAGAGATCCGTTTCGTCTTCGACGCCGGCACGCTCACCCCCGACCAGGTAAAGGCGATCCGCCTGCCGCCCCAGGAACTGGCCGATTTCGCCTTCCTGGAGACCCGGGACGCGGTGCAGCGGATGCGCTCCGTGGACGGGCAGATCATGCTGGCCGCCTACCGTGCCCGTCTCGGCAACACCGCCACCGCGCACCTCGCCGACGGCCTCCACATCCTCGACGTCCCGGCACTGGACAGGCACGACGTCCACGTCCGCTACCGGCCCTTGTGGGACAGTCCCCTCAACCTCGGCCCCGTACCCGACCATCTCCCCGTGCAGCAAGCCTGGGGATGGTGCTTCGTCCCTGACGGCCGGGTCGTCCTCGTGGCCGACCCCGGCCCGCGGGGCGCGCTGCCGATGCTGCCCGGCGGCACCGTGGAGAGCACCGACACCACCCCCGAGGCTACCTTTCACCGCGAAGCCGCCGAGGAAGCCCAGCTCACCCTCACCGACCCGGTGCGCCTGGGCTGGGTCCTGGACGAGACCGGCAAGGTCTACGGCGGAGTGGGGCCGAACGCCAGGCTCCGCCTGGCCGCCCGGGTCACCGGCATCGGCCCGGCGGCCATCGACCCCGCCACCGGCCACGCCTTCATCCGCCTGCTCACCACCCCCGCTCAGGCAGCCGCCCTGCTGGGATGGGGTCAGCCCGGCGCGCGGCAAGCCCAGCTCGCATCGCAGACAGCACGCGAGCGCTGGGGTCTACCCCCCGCTCGGCCCGTCGCCATCGAAGAGATCCCCACGGAGGGGATGCGGCTGAGCTGACACGACCGCCCCCTGCCTCCGACTCGTCTCACCCCACGTACCTGCGAGGTCGCCCATGCCGTTGTCACACGACCACATCCGCACCACCATCGAGACCTATCTCGCACACCACCCTCACGAGCGCGAGCAGCTCCGCGGACTCCTGGACGCGCTCGACCGTCGAGCCGACATCGCCAACCGCTCCACCTTCACCGGGCACGTCACCTGCGGCGCGATCGTCGTTGACCCGCTCGGCCGCGTTCTGCACGTGCTGCACCTGGCGAGCGGGCAGGTCCACGCCCCCGGCGGACACCCCGAACGAGGCGACGAGTCCCTTGCAGGAGCGGCGCTGCGGGAGTTGCACGAGGAGACCGGGATCCCGCCCGAGGCCATGGCGCCATGGCCCGGCTACGAGACCGTGCCGGTCGACATCAACATCCACCACATCGACGCCCGCCCGAGCAAGGGCGAACCCGGCCACCAGCACTTCGACTTCCGGTTCCTTTTCCGCCTGCACACGACCGAGGTACCGGTGGTGCTGCAGGAAGACGAGGTCGGCGGTATCGAGTGGCGGCCCGTGGACCGGTTGACCTCCCCTTCCCTTCGCGAGAAGCTGCTCAAGCTCACGCCCGGAACCGAGCCGGAGACCGCCAACGCCTCGGCCCTGATCTACAACGACCGCGGCGAGTACCTGCTCCACCTGCGCGACTACTTCCCCGGACGGATCTGGGAGCCGGGCATGTGGTCGCTGCTGGGCGGCGGCCGAGAGCCGCAGGACGCCACCCTGGAAGACACCGTGCGGCGCGAACTGGCCGAGGAAGTCGGCCTCCACATCGCCGACCTGACCCCGTTCGGCACTGAGCGTGCGTCCGACGACGCCGGCACTTCCGTGTCCATCACCGTTTATGCGGGCCGTTGGAACGGCGACCCCGGGGAACTCCACTTGACGGAAGGGGTGATGCTGGCCTGGTTCTCCCCCGACGACTTCCACCGCCTGCGTATCGCCGACACCACGCGCGACCTCGTACGGCGCCACGCCGCCGGCCACCCGGCCCTCACCGCGCCGCAGAGCGGGCTCTCATCCCACGGGGAGCGCGGCTCGGCCTCCCCACGCGGCACGGTCCTCAACGTCATCGGCGTCCACCTCTACCTGGAGCGGCCCGACGGAACGGTGCTGCTCGGGCTGCGCCACCCCGACTCCGCTTTCGCACCGTCCACCTGGCACGTCCTGGCCGGACACTGCGAGCAGGAGAACGCCATCAGCTGCCTGATCAGGGAAGCACGGGAAGAAGCCGGCCTGCACATCGAGCGGCAGGACGTCGAACTCGCCCACGTCGTTCACCACATCGACATGGCCGGGGACCGGCCCCGCATGGGCCTGTTCTTCCGCGCCCGCGCCTGGAGCGGCGAGCCGGAACTGCGCGAGCCGAACAAGTGCACCCAGTGGAAGTTCTGGGACCCCGCGGCGCTCCCCGACGACCTCGTCCCCTACACGCGAGTCGCCATCGAGGGCATCCGTGCAGGCCGCCTCTACTCCGAAACGGGCTGGCCCGCATGACCGGCACACGAATCGACGCACTCCGTCGTGCGTCCACTGCAACCGCAGTCGGCCGCGAGGACACCCGCCTGGTGGTGATTCGCGGAAACTCGGCATCAGGCAAGTCGAGCGTCGCCCAGGGCCTGCGAGATCACTACGGCCGCGGTATCGCGATCCTGGGCCAGGACGTGATCCGCCGGCACGTGCTCAGGGAACACGACACAGCGGGCGGCTCCAACATCGCCCTGCTGGGCAGGATCGCGCGCGAAGCACTGAACGCCGGCTTTCACGTGGTGCTCGAAGGGATCCTGTATGCCGATCGCTACGGCCACATGATCACGTCTCTGGTACGGGACCACCGCGGTCTCTCCTGCTGCTACTACCTGGACGTGCCGTTGGAGACGACGTTCGTCCGACACGCGTCCAAAGCGGATGCCGCGTACCTTACGCAGGTCACCGATACCCACCTCACCTCCTGGTACCGCGAGCTGGACCTGCTGCCCGGCAGTCTGGAGACCGTGGTCCCGGCCGACAGCACGCTGCACGACACCGTCGCGCGGATCCTGCGCGAAACTGACCTGGCCTCCGCCTCCCCCACCCTGCCGCCGCAGTGCAAGCCGTCGCAGGGAGACTCGGTGAGGCCTCTGGTGTTGATGTCCGATCCGCGGGTCGCCGCGATTCCGGTGCACGAGTGCGGGGAGACCCTTGTCGACGTGCGGGACCACAGCTTCCGTGTCGATCCCCGCAAGGAAGATCCGCTGGGCGCGTTCGCACACGTCCGCGAGGGCGTCCTGGCCCGGCTGGAGCACGCCCGCTCGCTCCTGCCCGCCGGCACCGACCTGCTGTTCATCGAGGGCTACCGGCCGCTGGCCCTCCAGCAGCGCTACTTCACCGAGTACCGGGACGAGCTGGCCGCCGCTCACCCCGGCTGGGCGGCTGAGCAGCTGCACCAGGCCGCTAGCCGGTACGTGTCGCCACCGGAGATCGCGCCTCACTCCGCGGGCGCGGCCGTGGACGTCACCCTCGTCGACCAGGACGGCCACGAACTCGACCTCGGCACCCGCGTCAACGCCTCCCCCGAGGAGAGCGACGGCGCCTGCTTCACCCACGCACCGAACCTCAGCGATCGCGCGCGTCACCACCGCACGATGCTTCTCAACGCCATGGAGAACGCAGGTTTTACCAACTACGGGACCGAATTCTGGCACTTCTCGGCAGCAGACCGGTACGACGCGCTGATGCGGCACGAGCCCCAAGCGCGCTACGGACCGATCGAACTGCCCTAGTGTGATGCGCCAGAAATGACGGTGCTAAATCTGTAGTCTGTTGTTATGTCGCCAGGTCCTCGTGCCGTTGAAGTCTGCCTGTCTGATGAGGAACGCGCGGAGCTGACTGGCTGGGCAAGTGGGGCGGTGGCTCCGCGTTTCGCGGAGCGGGCGCGGATCGTGCTGGCCTGTGCGGACGGGGCTCCGAACGCGAGGGTGGCGGTGCAAGTCGGCGTGACCGTCGCAACGGTGAGGAAGTGGCGGGGGAAGTTCGCGGCTGAGCGGATGGCCGGACTCGACGACGCTGCTCGTATCGGCCGACCGAAGGCCGATCTGGTGTTGAGCGACGCTGAACGGGCTCAGTTGATGCAGTTGTCGGCGTACTGGTTGAAGTGCTCAGGCAGGTACAGATGAACGTGCTCATCTGCGTGACTTGTCAGGACCTACCCCTACCGGGACACGGAGGGCGGAGAGCCCTTGTCGTCCGCGCCGGAGAGACCGGATGATCAGCTCATGATAGGTATGGGCACCGCCGACGACATCCCCCTGGGCGAGCTCTTTCCTAAGCTGTCGGCCGCCGATCTTGAATCACTAAGGCACACGGCTCGCAGCGTTGGCGGGCATCGCTCGGAGGTCACCGCCAAGGGGTGGGACTGGTGGCCGGCTCACGGGATGTTCGCGGGTCCGCAGTCCCAGACATGGGTGATCCTCGTCCTGTGCGTTGTTCAGCCATCGGGTGAAGGTGACTGGTTGGAGTTCCAGCTTCAAGTGGGCTGGACGGACCTGGGGCAGCACGAGGTGACAGCTTCGGTCAACGTCGGCTGCTGGTGTGAAGCTGACCACGGCACCCATGACGTCGACCTCCTCAAGGTCGTCGTGGGTGATGAGATCTCGCTGCGCCAGGCTTTCGAGGCATGTGCCGAACGTATGGCAGGGTGGCTGACCGACTCTCGCGACGCGGACTTTTGGCGAGCACGAGAAGATCTGCCAGCGCGCCGCATGTAGGCCTCGCCCGGGCGTCTTCAATGCCTTCTGCTCAGCGATGTCTGGGGCGGTTGCCCGTTCGCGGGCTGAGCACGTTCATCTGTACCTCATGGGGCACTTTCGCGTGTACGCCGACAGCAGTGGTCCAGGCGCGCGAAGACCGCCCAGTATCTGGCGCTTCGCGCGAAGATCGTGCTGCGTTGCGCGGAGGGCGGGACGAACCAGCAGGCCGCAGCCGACCTCGGCATCGACCGGTCGACCGTGGACCGCTGGCGGGCCCGGTTCATCGCCAAACGCCTCGATGGCCTGCAGGACGAGCCGCGCTCGGGCCGGCCGCCCTCGATCCTCCTCGACCAGGTCGAGGAGGTCGTCGTGGCCACCCTGGAATCGCTCCCCGGCCAGGACACGCACTGGTCACGGGCCTCGATGGCCCAGCGCACCGGCCTGTCGAAGTCGACCGTCGGGCGGATCTGGAAGCGGTTCGACCTCAAGCCCCACCTGCAGGACTCCTTCAAACTGTCCACCGATCCGCAGTTCGTCGCCAAGGTCGTCGATGTTGTCGGCCTGTACCACCAACCGCCCGAGAAAGCGGTCGTGCTCTGCGTGGACGAGAAGAGCCAGATCCAGGCGCTGGACCGGTCCCAGCCGGTGCTGCCGATGATGCCGGGCATGCCCGAACGGCGTACCCACGACTATCTGAGGCACGGCATCACCAGCTTGTTCGCTGCCTTCAACATCGCCGACGGCAGCGTCATATCGGCACTGCACCGCCGCCATAGGGCCATCGAGTTCAAGAAGTTCCTGGTCCGGATCGACAAGGCGGTGCCCGCCGGGCTCGACGTGCATCTCGTGTGTGACAACTACGCCACCCACAACACCGCCGAGATCAGGACGTGGCTGGGCAGACACCCCCGCTTCCACGTCCATTTCACTCCCACCGGCTCCTCGTGGATGAACCAGGTGGAGCGGTGGTTCGGCCTGCTGACCGACAAGCTCATCCGCCGCGGCGTCCACACCTCCGTCAAGGCACTGGAAGACGACATCACCGCATGGATCGACACCTGGAACGACAACCCACGGCCCTTCGCCTGGACCAAGGCAGCAGACGAGATCCTCAACTCCCTCGCCGACTACCTCACCAAGGTCGGAACCATCGGCCAGAAAACAGAGCAGAACTAAGCATCAGGATTTCTGGCGCATCACACTAGCGTGCCGACATCCTCGTCCGCCTTCCCGCACTTACCACGATCCGGAAACGCAGGGAGCACGGTCACCGCGCCCTGGCCCGGTTGCGATCCCACGACCGCAACGGGCGGAACGCATCGAACGGAGGCACCTTGTGCCTGACCACACCCCGCAAGCACTCCCAACCGCCCCGGGCCCGGCGGCCGGAGACGCACCGCAGGAGCACCACATGCACCTGCTCGGGCGGTACTACCGCCAAGCCGAAGCAGGCCGCCCGCAAGACGATCGAAGTGCGGGCGGCCCCCCGAACAAGCGCGCCATCAACGCCGACGACACGATCGTCTTCCGCGACCGCGACACCGGCCGCGAACTCGACGTCACCGTAAAGCGGATCGCCCCGTACCCCTCCTTCGAGGAACTGCTCAGCTCGGAGGACCCCGCGCGCATCGACCCGGACCAAACACGCATTACGAGCGCGTTGGACGGTCAAGTCATGTCGCCTCTCCGCGAGTGTTAGCTTCTCCCTGCCGTTTCCCCCACGACGCCGTCCCGCGAACGGGGTCTCCGACGCTCTTGCCGTTGGTGCCCCATGCGCCAAGGGCCCATGCACGGCCCGTACTGCCTTCCGTCGTCCACGTAGGGGGACGCTATCGCCGCAAGCAAATCTTCTGGGCGTTAGCTGATTCGGAACGTCCGCGGCACCGGCGCCTTACCACAACTATGCGGCGCCACCAAGTTCCACAGACCGCACATCCTTGGCGTCACCAGCTTGACAGCACCAAGGGAGCTCTCGTGGACGTCAGGAAAACGTCAACCGCAGACACCGCTTTCCTCACTCTGGACAAGGCTGCGCTCTACCTCGGCATCGCGCCCAACACGCTATACGTCTGGCGGCACCGCAGGCAGGGGCCACCCAGCTTCCGTATGGGAGGGCGGGTGATGTACCGGATTTCGGCGCTCGACGAATGGGTCAACGAGCAGGAACTCGCCGACTCTCGGTCCATTCCTGGGCTCAATCCCCTCAGTCGCCAGCCGGAGCGACGCGCACGGTGACGAGGGATCCCGCACCGCGCGCCGACACCGAATCGACATCATACTTTCCCGCTACACCCGGATATACCTCGGCGATCAGATGCGTTCAGACCACCACGTCAGGGAACGTACGCCTCTAGATCGGGGTACCAGCAGGTGGCGGGTTACATAGAGGACCGGTGGCTGAAGAAGCGGCCGAGCAAGGCGACCGGAAAGCGCGAGCGCACAGCGACGTGGGGCAAGGGCATGCGCTACCGCGTCAAGGGCATACCGGGCGTGAAGGACAGGTCATTCGAAACCGTGGCCGACGCGAAGAGCTGGTTGGCCGCGGCCACGGCGGACACCGGGCGGGGTGCGTTCGTCGATCCGCGTGACGGCGCGATCACCCTTGCCGACTACATCGAGGAGATCTGGTGGCCGAGCCGCACCGACGAGCCCTCGACGGTCGCGCCCATGCGCAGCCGTATCTGGAAGCACATCATCCCGCTGCTGGGCTCCTACGCGCTCCGGGACATCGACGCCTCCGCGCTGCGGTCGTTCAAGGCGAGCCTGCTGTCCCGGGTCGAGGCGTCGACCGCGGAAATCATCTGGATCCACCTCACGACGGTCTTGAACGCCGCCGTCGACGACAAGCGCCTCCTCACGAGCCCGGCCGCGACCTCCCGGACTGTCAAACGACCGAAAGCCGTCAAGAGCAAGGCGCCGGCATGGACCCGTTCCCGCGTTGACGCTGTCCGGAGGGGACTACAGGAGCGATACCGCTTCGCTGTCGACATTGGTGTCGGCCTGGGGCTGCGGCAAGGAGAGGCGTTCGGGCTCGCGGAAGAGGACTTCGACTTCGAGGCCGGGGTCGTGCACGTCCGGCGGCAGCTGCGCTGGGACAGCCGGGGGCGGCCGTACTTCTGCCTTCCCAAGGGCGGAAAGGTGCGGGACGTACCCCTGCACCGCTTCCTGGCGCAACGCGCCCACGCGCACTTCCGGCGCTTCCCGCCCGTTGAGTGCACGCTCCCGTGGCGGAACCCCGAGGAGCCGACCACCCCGCTGGAGGAGCGTCAGCGCAAGCCGATCACCGTACGGCTCGTCCTGAGCACCTCCAGGGACCTCCGGATCAACTACAAGACGTGGAACGAGCGGAGCTGGAAGCCCGCGCTCGTCGCGGCCGGGGTCATCCGCACGGTGGGCAAGAAGGTCGAGACCCACGGAGCCCGCATCCGGCGCCACCCCGAGTTCGAGCGCTCGCGCCGGGACATGTTCCACGTCCTGCGGCACACCTACGCCAGCGTGCAGCTGGAAGCCGGCGAATCGATCGTCAGCGTCTCTGCCTGGCTCGGGCACTCCTCGCCGACAATCACCCTCGACCACTACGCTCACTTCATGCCAGGAGCGGGCAAGCGCGGGCTCGCGTCCATGGACTCCTGGTTCGCCACCGGCGCGACGCCGGAAGTCCCTGAGAAGTCCCTGGCGCACCTGGAGCTCTCGAAGCTGACCTTGAAACCGCAGGTCAGCGCCACCTTCCGAGCAGCCGCCGCCCTGAAGGTCAAATACAAGGAGACCGCCCGCGGCGGCCTCGCGGTCAACGTCATCGAGTGCTGACGGCGTCTGCGGGAGCTGTACGCGGATCCGGACGATGCACCCACAGCGGGGGGGGAGGGCGACATTTCGCCCTGCGGCGCCGCTGGAAACACGTCGAAAAAGTCTGCCGGGCGTGGCCGGAGGTGGGCCTTTCCCGGCCACGCAGGGGTGCTCGGGTGGACGCGGGGCCGGAGCCCGGCGCGGGGTGTCTCCGGTCTCCTCCGGGGCTGGCAGCCGCCCGCTCCGGGCGTCGCGAAACACCCCCTGGCCTGGCCTTTCGTTCTCCTCGCTCCTACGATCGCACTCGGTCGAAGGGGGGCCGGACGGACCGGACCGTACGCACCGTTGAGGACGTTCTCGCACTCTTGGACGGACTGTTCGCCTCTGAATCCGGGGCCGGCCGCCTGGCGACCGGTGACGGCAAGGACTTCTGGGATCGCTTCTACGCCGACCGGTCGCGGCCGGTCCCGTTCTTCGTGGCGAAGCCCGACGAGAACCTGGCCGCCTATCTCGACCAGGGCTTGATCGCTCGCGGGCGGGCCCTGGACCTGGGCTGCGGGGCGGGCCGCAACGCGCTGTTCCTCGCCTCGCGCGGCTTCGAGGTGGACGCGGTCGACCTCTCCCCGGTGGCCGTCGCGTGGGGCGAGGACCGGGCGCGCGAGTCCGGCGTCGATGTCCGCTTCCTCTGCGGTGACGCTTTCGCTCTCCCTGCGACCGAGGTGAGCGGCCCGTACGACCTGGTCGTCGACTCAGGATGCTTCCACCACTTGCCGCCGCACCGCCGGGTCGGTTACCTGAGTCTCCTCGACCGCGTCCTGGCCCCCGGCGGCCATCTCGCCCTCACCAGCTTCGCTGCCGGCGAGGGAGGAATGGGTTCGGAACTCGCCGACGCGGACCTCTACCGTGAGCGCGAGTTGCGGGGCGGCCTCGCCTACACACCCGAATCGCTGCGCTGGATATTCTCTGACCTGGTGGAGATCGAACTGCGCCGCATGCGGGAGGAGCCGCCCGAGTCAGCACTCTTCGGCGTGACGTTCCTGTGGACCGCGTTGTTCCGTCGGAGTGCAGCCTCTGCCGTATCAGCCGACATTCGCCCTGTCCACGACCTCATGTAGGCGCTCGTCCTGGGCGGGTGGTGGCGCAGGGTGTTCGCAGGCGCTGGTCGGCCGGGTCCCGGAAGCCGTGGGGGGCTCGCGCGGTCAGCTTGACGATCCGGTGGGTGCCCTCGCCGGCGGCGTTGCTGTGGCCGGTGTCGATGAAGGCCGCGGTCTGGGGCCACGCCGTGTACAACGTATGTGCGCCGAATTCCCTTCGACCGAGGACGACTCATATGTCACAGCACAGCCCCCTGGGCAGGATCGGTGTCTGGAGCAGTGCCTGGACCACCGCCCAGAACGGCGATGGAATGGCCTACTCGGGTGAGTACGACGACGCGGCGGCCGAGCTCGACGCCCTGGGCTACGGCACGATCTGGCTCGGCGGCGGCCCGGACGTCGCGTACGCGGCGCCCCTGCTCGCCGCCGCGCCCAGGATCGTGGTGGCCACCGGCATCCTCAGCATCTGGCAGCACGGTGCGGCGGAGGTCGCCGCCGGGAGGGCGGAGCTCGAACGCGCCCATCCGGGGCGGTTCCTGCTCGGGCTCGGGGTGAGCCACAGCGTGCTCGCCAAGGACTACGCGAAGCCGTACTCGGCGATGCGCGAGTACCTGACCGCCCTCGACTCCGCGCCGGAGCCGGTACCGCCGGCCGGACGAGTGCTGGCCGCGCTCGGCCCCAGGATGCTGGAACTGGCCAGGGACCGCACGGCTGGGGCGCACCCGTACCTGGTCACCCCGGAGCACACCGCGCGGGCGCGCGAGATCCTCGGCCAGGACGCACTGCTCGCCCCGGAGTTCAAGGCGGTGCTCGACCCGGACCTGGAGACCGCCCGCGCGACGGCCCGCGCGCATCTGGCCATGTACCTCACGCTGCCCAACTACACCGCCAACCTGCGGCGGCTCGGCTTCACCGAGGACGACCTGCGCGACGGCGGCAGCGACCGGCTGCTGGACGCGGTGTTCGCGCTCGGCGACGCCGACACGATCGCGACGCGCGCCCAGGAGTTCCTGGCCGCGGGGGCCGATCACCTGGCGCTCCAGGTCGTCACGGCCGGCACGCGGACCGGACTCCCGCTGGACGCCTGGCGGCGGCTGGCCGCCGTGCTGCTGCCGTGACCGCGGGCCCGGGAGCCCCGGGAGCCCACCGTGGAGAGGAGAAAGGCCTGCCACGACGTTCGGCATCATGACGTTCGTCACCGACGGGGGAACGAGGCCCAACGTGCCCGCGGCTGCGGTGGGGAGACGCGGATTCGCTCACTGACGGTCCCGGAGCACCCGCACATTCCCGCTCCCCCAGCGGAAGGTCCGTACGCCCGTGGCAAGAGCCGCGCGGCGCTCGAACGGCTGCGCACCTTCGCGGACGGCATGGCCCTCTTCGACTGAACCGAACACATCAGCCCCGGTGTCGGATCGACCCGTAGGCAGCCCTCCGCGGCCGTCCGACACGCTTCGTCCGGGCAGGCCGCCGGTTCCCGTAGCGAAAGCCGGGGAACCGGCGGTCCGGGCCGGGCACGAGTTCAGAGATCGACGTCCACGGTGACGTCCGTCGAGGCCTTCCCGAGGAGCGGGATCCCGCCGGGCGCACCGCTCTTCACCGAAGTGTTCCAGCTCCGGCCGTTGGCGAACCGCTCTGTCGCTGACCGCGCCGAGGTCACCGCGTAGCTGCCGCCGCCTCCCCCACCGCCGTCGCCCTTGCCGCCGCTCGGGGTGCGCGGGCGAGCCGGTTCGCCTCGTGGGGGGTGCCGCACGGCGCGCCGCAGCCATGTGTCACCTGCTTGACCGGTGACGGCGAGGTGTGCGAATCTCTTGCTGATCCGCGAAAGCCAGGCCCAAGTGGGCTTCGGCCTGCGGCTTTTCAGCGATCTGACGCCGCGTCCGCTGCCGGGCGGCTCGCCGCCTCCTCTGCGAAGGAATGCCATGAGACGACTTCTGACCGTCCTCGTCACCGCCGTACCCCTGGTCACGGCCCTCTGCCTCCCGGCGGGCGCCTCCGCGCACACCGCCGCCGGGTCGCACGGGGGCACGCCCTTCCGATGTTCGGCGGCGTCCGTCCGGGGCCCCGCGGGCACGGCCGTGGAGTCCGCGACCGCGACGAGCCGGCCGGGCGGCACCGTGCATGTGGACGTCACGCCGACCGGACCGGTGGACGTCCCGGACGTCCCCGCGTACTGCGAGGTGGTCCTCACGCTCACCCACCCGGGCGCAGGCGACCGTGAGAGGGTCACCGTCTGGCTGCCCCGCACCGGCTGGACCGGCCGGCTCCAGACGGTCGGCGGGGCCGCGTACGCCGCAGGCGACTACGGCCAGAACCTGGCCGACGCGATCAAGCACGGCTACGCCGCGGCGACCACCGACGCGGGCGTCGGCGGCTACACCGACACCGGCTGGGCGCTGGACGCCCAGGGCGACGTCGACAAGCCCCTGCTGGAGGACTTCGCCGCACGCGCCGAGCACGACACGGCGGTGGTGAGCAAGGAGGTCGTGGCGGGTGTCTACGGCACCCCGCCGGACTACGCGTACTTCACCGGGTGCTCGACCGGCGGCCGCCAGGGCTACATGGAGGCCCAGCGGTACCCGGACGACTACGACGGCATCCTCGCCGCCGCGCCCGCGATCAACTGGGACGAGTTCGAGGTCGCCACCCTGTGGCCGCAGGTGGTCATGAACAACGAGCACACCTTCCCCAGCCAGTGCGAGTTCAACGCCTTCACCGCAGCCGCGGTCAAGGCCTGCGACTCGCTCGACGGCAACCCCGACGGCCTGATCGGCGACCCGCGGGACTGCCACTACGACCCACGCGAGCTCGTCGGCACGACGATCGACTGCGGGGGCACACCGATCACCGTCACGGCCGCGGACGCGACCGTCGTCCGCAAGATCTGGGACGGCCCGCGCACCGCCTCGGGCAAGCGGCTGTGGGCGGGCGTGCCCGTCGGCGCGAGTTTCGACCTGGCCGGCACCCGCACCGCGGACGACGGCACCGTGAGCGGCGATCCCTTCCCCGTACCCGCCCAGTGGGTCGCGGACTTCGTGGAGAAGCAGCCCGGCTACGACCTCACCACCCTCACCTACGACCGGTTCGCCCAGCTCTTCCGGCAGTCCGAGGCCGAGTACGACGCGGTCATCGGCACCGACGACCCGGATCTGACGGCCTTCCGCGCGTCCGGCGGCAAGCTGCTCAGCTGGCAGGGCCTGGCCGACCAGTACATCCCCGCCCAGGGCACGGTGGACTACCGGGAGAGGGTCGACCGGCTGATGGGCGGCACGAAGAACGTCGACGACTTCTACCGGCTCTTCCTGGCCCCGGGCGTCAGCCACTGCGCCGGCACCCCGGCCCCGGGCCCGGCGCCCACCGACGCCCTGGGCGCCCTGACCCAGTGGGTCGAGCACGGCAAGGCCCCGCGCACCCTGAGCGCCGCGGCCACGCCGCCCTCCGGCGGGACCGTCACCCGCGACCTGTGCCACTACCCCGAGGTCTCCCGCTGGACCGGCCACGGTGACCCTGCCTCGGCCGCGAGCTACCGCTGCGTCGCGCCCTCCCGGCACTGACGCCGCACCCCGGCGCGGGCGCGTGCCCTGTTCCGCGGTCCGCCCGCGGAGCAGGGCGCGCGCCTGCGCGGTTCAGAGGTGGTCGGCGTCCACGACGGCCTGGGCGAAGGCGGTCGGCGCCTCCTGCGGCAGGTCGTGCCCGATGCCCTCCAGCAGGCGGTAGCGGTACGGGCCGGTGAACCGGCCGCGGTAGGCGGTGTCGTTGCCCGCGCTGAACGGGTCCAGCTCCGCGTCGAGGACGACGGTCGGCGCTGTGACGGCCGGCATCGCGGCGAGCCGCTCCTCCAGGTGGTCGTAGCGGCGGTCGCCCGGGGCGAGGCTCAGGCGCCAGCGGTAGTTGTGGATCACGATGGCGGCGTAGTCGGGGTTCGTGAAGGCCGCGGCGGTGCGCTCGAAGGTCGCGTCGTCGAAATCCCACGACGGGGAGACCGTGTCCCACACCAGCCGGCACAGGTCGTGCCGGTCGGTGGCGTCGCTCATGGCCTTCGCGCCGCGGTCGGTGGCGAAGTAGTACTGGTACCACCAGGCGTACTCGGACCGGGGGGCGATCGGCTTCAGCTGGGTGGGCAGGTGGGTGACGAGGTAACCGCTCACCGGGACCAGGGCCTTGACGCGCTCCGGCCACAGGGCCGCGATGATCGCGGCGGTCCGGGAGCCCCAGTCGAAACCGGCCAGCACCGCGCTGTCGATCCGCAGGGCGTCCATCAGCGCGACGATGTCGAGCGCGACCACCGACTGCTGGGCGTTGCGGAAGGTCCGCGGGGACAGGAAGCGGGTGGCGCCGTGGCCGCGCAGGTAGGGGACGATCACCCGGTAGCCCTGCGCCGCCAGCAGCGGGGCGACGTCCACGAAGCTGTGGATGTCGTACGGCCAGCCGTGCAGGCAGATGACGACGGGGCCGTGGGCGGGACCGGCCTCGGAGTAGCCGATCTCCAGCTCACCGGCCTCGACCCGTTTCAGGGGGGCGAACGTGGTGTGCGTGCCGGGCGTGATCAGTGGCACGGTCGGCGCGGCGGTCCCGGCCGCCGTCCCGCGCGGTGCCGCGGCCGACGCGGTCTGCAGCCCTGCGAGCGAGGCCGCCGCCGCGCCCGTGCCTAGTCCTGCCGCCTTGCCGAAAGTGCGCCTGTCGATCATAGGAGTCCTTCCCTCGGTCCTCTCCGGCCGACCGGCCCGTGGTGCCGCGGGACGGCCGGGACGGGCGCCGGGGTGACGTCGTCACAGAAGCCTGTGCCCATCACTTTCGTACCGTAAGGACACGCGTGTATCAGCCAGTTGACGGACGAACACGCGGTGACCGTGGTCATACGGCGGCGGACGGGTCAGCCGTCGGAGCACGTCACCACCTCGCGCTCGCAGAGCGAACGGCCCTCCGTGGAGGCCGTTCGGCCGGGGGCGGGGCGGGCCTCAGGGGACGAGTTGGGCGAGGGAGGTGGGGAGCTGGGTGCGGCGGCGGATGCCGAGTTTGCGGTAGGCGCGGGTGAGGTGCTGCTCGACCGTGCTGACGGTGATGAAGAGCTTGCGCGCGATCTGCTCGTTCGTGGAGCCCCGGGCGGCCAGCGCCGCCACGCGCCACTCCGCCGAGCTGAGCCGGCGGGCGGCGGGGCCGGGGTCGCCCGCGGGGCGGGGCTCGGCCTTCTCCCGGGAGGCCACCGCGGCCGGCGGTTCGGGCAGCGGGGCGGCGGCGCAGCGTTCCACGAGGGTGCGCGCCTTGTGGGCGTGCCGGCAGGCCTGCACCGGCTGGCCCAGCGACTCGTAGGCGCGGCCGAGGTCGGCGAGGGTGTAGGCCAGGTTGAGCGAGTCGCCGCAGCGGTCGAGGATGTTCGCGGCCTTCAGCAGCACCGGGGGCCGCTCGTCGGGCCGCAGGGTCGCGGCGACGGCGCGGTAGGTGAGGCTGCGGGCGCGGGCGTGGCCGAGCGGGAAGAGCGACATGCGCTCGGTGAGCAGTTCCCTGGCCTGGGCGACCCGGCCCATGTGGAGGTAGGCGCGGGCGGCGTTGGTGCGCCACGGTACGGCCGAGGGGCAGTCCGCCTCCCAGAGCTTCATCAGGTGGCCGGCCGCCAGGAAGTCCTGGAGGGCGGCGTCGTAGCGGCCGCGCGCGAGGTGGAAGTTGCCGCGCGCGTCAAGGTAGACGACCCCGCCCAGGGTGCCGAAGGCCGCGCTGGGGACGGGGATGTCGAGATAGCTCTCGGCCTCGGCGAGCTTGCCCATGGCCGTGGTGGTCAGGACGAGCTGGGACAGCGGGATGACGATGGCCGCCCCCCAGCTCTCCCGCGGCATGAGGGTGAGAGCCGCCCGCGCCTGCCGGTTGGCGTTCGCGAGGTCGCCGAGGCGGTAGTGGATCTCGGCGCGCGCGGAGGTGAACAGCGCGTTCCACACCAGGCCGTACGTCCCGCGCAGCGAGGCGCGCAGCGCGTCGCACCACACCGACGCCTTGTCGAGGTTGTCGGAGTAGATGAGGACCATGAGGGCGGCCAGCGACGAGGCCGGGTTGACCGCTCCGGCCAGCGCCTCGCGCAGCACCAGCTCGGCGGCCGGCACCGCGCCCTCCTCCCCGGCGTTGCGCAGCACCGCGCCGAACGCGGCGGCGGCCCGGTGCTCGGCGGTGCCGGGGCGGGAGGACGCGGTGCGGGTCTTCTCCCCGCCGACGGCGGCGGTGGGGGCGATACCGGGGTAGGTGATCGGCAGCCAGCGGCGGATCTGCTCGGCGTACGGCAGGGCGTCCTTGCCCGCCGACGGGCAGGTGCCGTCGGCGAAGCGGGCCATGACGCGCGTGGCCTGCTCGACCTGACCGTTCCACAGCAGGCTGCGGACCACCGGTACGCCCTGCCGTACGGACAGCTCGCCCTGCTCGGCGGCCGCCACGAGTTCGGGCAGGTAGCTCTTGACGGCGGCGGGGTCGTAGCGCCACATCAGGTCGGTGAGCCGGGCGGCAGTGTCGATGCGCTCCCGGGCGTCGACGCACTCGCGGTGGGCGCGTTCCAGATAGCCGATGGCCTGTTCGTGCTCACCGCCGGCGAGTGCCTGCTCGGCGGCGTCGCACAGCACCTGGCGGGCCCACGGGACCGCGTCGTCGATCCGCATCAGATGCTCGGCCGTGACGAGAGCGGGGGCGCCCTCCTGGTAGAGCAGCCGGGCGGCGCGGCCGCGCAGTTCGTGCCGCTCCTTGGGGGGCAGGCTGCCGAGCACCACCTCGCGGACGCAGTGCAGGCCGAGCAGGTCGTGGTCGAGCAGGCCGCCGACGCCCGGGGAGGCGACGACGCACTCGACGGAGCCGGGGTCCATGCCGCACAGCCGCGCGACGGCGGAGGCCGAGCGGAATTCGCCCAGCGCGGCGATGGCCTGGGCGATCCGCAGGACGACGGGTTCGGCCCGGTACAGGCAGCTGAGCACGGCACGTCCGAAGGCGGACCCGGCGGCGGGCGGCAGCGCGGTGTCCGGTCCGGCGGCTCGGGCGGCGCAGTCCTCGGCCAGCGCGTGCACCAGCAGCGGGCGACCGCCGCACAGGGCGGCGGTGTCGGCGGCGACGCGGCCGGCCGTCTCCAGGTCGCAGTATTCCTCCAGCACCGCGGCGACGCCGGTGACCGACAGCGGTTCCAGGTCCAGCTGGGTGCAGTTGGGCATGCGCAGCACTTCGGCCTGGATGATGCGCTGGACGGTGTCGCGGCCCATCCCCGGGCAGTAGGCCAAAGCGACGGTCAGCGGCGCGCCGCCCATCCGGCGCATGAGCGCCAGCAGGTACTGGAGCGACTCGACGTCCATGAAGTGCGCGTCGTCGATGCACACCACGAGCGGTGAGCTGTCGGTGAGGTACTGGAAGGCGCCGTGCAGCCGGCCGAGGATGGGCGGGGAGATCTCCCGGTGGCGGTGCGCCCCGGCCTGGCCGACGCTCTCCACCAGCCCGCGCACCTCCAGGTCGGCGCCGCTGAGGTGCGGCCGGTAGCCGCGCAGGAGCTGGTCGATGACGCCGAGCGGCTGGTAGCGCTCGAAGCTGGAGGCGGTGGCCTTCAGGACGGTGGCACCCGCGATGTCGGCCTCCCGCGCGAAGGAGTCCAGCAGCGCGGTCTTTCCCTGCGCGAGCGGGCCGCCGACGGCGACCATCTGACATCGTCCCGCCGAGCATTCGCTGTAGATCTGGGCGAGGGCTTTCTCTTCCTCGTCCCGTTCGACCAGCTTCTCCATGACAACTCACCATCTCGCAATCAGGGGCAGCGCAGATTCAGCGCGGACGAACGGTCGAGTACGGGCTCTCCGAAGCACTCCCGCTCTCCGGGGGCGAGGCCGTGAGGGGGTCGGCCGGGTACGCCGCGGCCGGATGCCGGCGCTCGATCACAGTGATGAGCGGCGCGGTCATGAAGGTCGTGATCAGAGCCATGAGGACGAGGATGGTGAACAGCCGGGCGTCGATGATCCCGGCGTTCAGGCCCACGTTGAGGGCGATGAGCTCGGTCAGGCCGCGGGTGTTGACGAGCGCGCCGATCATGGCGGACTGCCGGACGCCGAGGCCGCCGAGCCGGGCGGACGCGTAGCCGGCGCCGACCTTGCCGCCGATCCCGCACACCAGCACCACCCCGAGCAGGGCGAACCCGTCGCCGCCGAGTGCGCCGATGTTCATCGTCAGCCCGGTGACCACGAAGAACAGCGGCAGCAGCAGGCCGCCGGTGCGTTCCATCGTGTGCAGCAGGCCCTTGTCCGGGGCGCCCTTGGGCTTGGGCATGACCATTCCGGCGACGAAGGCGCCGAAGATGGGGTGCAGGCCGAGTGAGGCGGTGGCCCAGGCACCCGCCGCGGCGAGGACGAGCGCGGCCGGGGCCTTCTCCGACAGGGGGGAGTCCGGACGGACCAGCGTCCAGTGGAGCAGGGGACGGACCACCGCTGCCACGACGAGGAAGCCCCCGAGCAGCAGGATGGTCCGGGGTAAGGACCGGTCGCCGGCCACATCGGTGCCGACGACGGCGGCGGCGAGAACCAGCCAGGCGACGACGTCCATGAATCCGGCCGCAGATGTCGCGATGTCGCCCACGGTGGTGCCGGCGATGCCGCGTTCGCGGACGATCGCCGCGAGCACCGGGAGCGCGGTGATGGAGGTCGCCACGCCGAAGAAGAGGACGAAGGAGCGGCCTTCGGTGTGCGCGCCGTGCAGGAGGTCCAGTTGGTCCATGGTCAGGGCGATCGTGGTGCCGATGGCCAGCGGGACGGCGATCGCGCCGACCGCGACGAAGGTGACGGGTCTTCGGTGCCGGCGCACCGACCGCAGGTCGATCTCGTAGCCCACGCCGAACATGAAGATGACCACGGCGATCTGGGCGATGAGGGAGATGAAGGGCACGGCCTCGTGCGTGAAGAGACGTTCCGTCAGGTTGCCCGGGAGCCGGCCCAGGACGCTCGGTCCGAGGACGACACCCGCGGTGATCTGGCCGACGACGGTGGGCTGTCCGATCCTGCGCGCGAGGGCGCCGAGCAGGCTGGACGTCCCGAGGACGAGGGCGATGTCACCGATGACATCAGCGGTCAGCGCATCCGTGTTCATTACCATCCCTTGCTCGGCGGAACGACATGGAAAAGCGGCACTTTCAGATCCAGCGCGCGTCCTTGGCGATTCGCAGGGCGTCGATGCGGTTGCGTGCGTCGAGTTTCGTCACCAGTGACGAGAGGTAATTGCGCACGGTGCCCTCGGAGAGATGAAGCCGTGATGCTATTTCCACGGTCGTGTCGCCCTGGGAGAGACGTTCCAGGACGGAAAGCTGGCGGGAGGTGAGCGGGCAGCCCTCGTTGGCGAGCGCGGCAACCGTCAAGTCGGCGTCGAAGACGCGTTCGCCCTGGTGAATGCGATGCAGGGCCTCGAAGAACCAGCTGGGTGGTACGCACCGCTGGAGCATCCCGTCGACTCCGCCGGAGAAGGCCTGGCGAACGATCGACCGGGTGAAGCTCTCGGCCAGCAGCAGGGTCCGGCATTCTGGCAGCGACCCTATTTTCTCGGCAACTCTTATCACCCTGCCGTCGGCGCCGTCGAATCCTATGATGGCAACGTCCGGGCGATGCGTCTCGGCGAATTCAACCGCCTCCGAATCACCGCCGACAGCACCGGCGACAACAATGTCAGCACGCTTTTCCAGTAATGCGCCGAGCGCACTCCGGGACAGCAGTAATTCATCTGACAACATCACTCTGATGCTCATCGACGCCCCCTGGGATGAGAAACGACTCGCCGGTTGTCAAGAACAGGTCCAGCCGAATTTCGGTCTGTACTTCAGTCCGGGAGCGGCCCGTCCGACCCCGTACCGGTCCGGGCGAGCCGTGAGCCGAGAGCACCCGTACCGGCGGTCCCGAAGACTCCGGCACCCGTGAGACCGGGCTCGGAGCGGGGTACCCGCCGAGGGTCTGTTCCACCGGCACGGCCGGCGGGTCCGAAAAGGACCGCGTCAGCCTCTCGGCGATGGAACCGTACCGTACGACAGACGTCGTGGGCGATCAAGAAGCGCACCGTGCTCCCCCGTTTTGAGCGACGTGTGACTTCATGGAAGATAGTCAGTCGGCCAGATACAAGTCAACAGGTTTCGGCCAATGGTTCGGTAGACCATTGAACAATCCCAGGCCGCGCCGCGGCCATGTGACAGACATGCCCCGGGCACAGGTTCGGTTATTACCGAAATTCCGGTATTGGCCGTTACAGTAAATGCGACAAGAATTGCTTCAATGGATTTCAGGGTAACCGATCAAGACCGGGACGGCGAGGCCGGTGCGGCGAGGATGGCGAGTTCGCGCATCGTAGCGCCCCGGGGCGCCGGTGGACACACAAAAGAGCGGGCCGGGACACGTTTCCGTGTCCCGGCCCGCTTCTCGGGCAGAATCCTGGAGGCTGCCCCCGGCGGTTACGGCCGGGCGGTCACCGGCTTACCGTCCAGCGGCTCCTCGGCGGCATTCTTTTCGACGGGTGCGGCGGCGCCCGGCAATGCGAGGGCGGCTATCGCGGCGAGCAGCATGCAGCCGGAGATCACCAGGAACGCGACCCGGTAGCCCTGGACGAGCGCGTGGGCGTGGCTGCCGCCGGCGTGCGAGGTGACGCTGGAGCTGACGGTCACCAGGACGGCCAGGCCGAGCGCGCCGCCGATCTGCCGGGAGGTGTTGAGCAGACCCGAGGCGGCGCCGGCGTTCTGCGGCGGGACGCCGGTGGTGCCGCTGACGGTGACGGCGAGCAGCATGATGCTGACGCCGAAGCCGCCGACCATGTTCGGGCCGAGCACGTGCGAGACGTAGGCGGCGTGCGTGGGGATGGTCGCGAGCCAGGCGGTGCCCGCGGTGGCGAACAGGCCGCCGGCGATCAGCATCGTGCGCGGGCCGAGCACCGGGGTCAGCGACCGGGAGACCAGGCCGCCGGCGATGAAGACCACCGTGACCGGCAGCATCGCCATGCCGGTGCGCAGCGCGCTGTAGCCGATGACCTGCTGGAGGTAGAGCGACAGGAAGAACATCAGCGCGGTCAGCGTGACGCCCACCGCGAACATGAACACGTTCGCCACCCGCAGCGTCCGCATGCGCACCAGGTCCAGCGGGATGAGCGGCCGGGCGCTGCGCGCCTCGACGACCAGGAAGGCCGCCACGAGGACCGCTGCGGCGACGAGGGACGCCACCACCTCCGGGGAGCCCCAGCCCTTGCCGGAGGCCTCCGAGAGGCCGTAGGAGAGCGCTCCGATGCCCAGCGTGACGCACAGCGCGCCGGGCAGGTCGAGCCGGGTCTCACGGGAGCCCGCGGCGGGCAGCAGGAACATCACACCGGCGGCGGTCAGCGCGATGCCGGGCGGGACGTTGACGAAGAGCACCCAGCGCCAGTTGATCTCCGCGGTGAGCACACCGCCGAGGACCACGCCGAACAGGCCGGCCACGCCGCTCATCATGCTCCACAGCGCGAGGGCCTTCTCGCGCTCGTGCTCGTCGGTGTGGCTGGCGGTGATCAGGCTCAGGCTCGCGGGGGTCAGCGCCGCGGCGCCGGTGCCCTGGGCGATGCGGGCGGCGATCAGCACGCCGCCGTCCCCGGCGAGGCCGCCGACCAGACTGGCGGCGGTGAAGACCACGGCGCCGAAGAGGAAGACCCGCTTGTGCCCGTAGAGGTCGCCGGCCCGCGCGGCCATCAGCAGGAAGCCGCCCAGGGTGATCAGGTAGCCGCTGACGATCCACTGCTGCTGGCTGTTCGACAGGTCGAGACCGGACTTCATGTCGGGCAGCGCGACGGTGACGATGGTGGAGTCCAGTACCACCATGAACAGCGCCAGGCACGACATGGCCACGACAACACCGAGGGGGAGGTTCGGTTGGAGAACCGCGGGTGCTGCGGGGGTTGTTCGGGTCTCGGGCATGAGGTCTCCTCAACACAACCACGAGCGAACGACCGTTCACGTGAACAGCGTTTACGTGAACGTTGTTCACGCTACGATACGGACCTGGGGATGTCAATCAGAGGGAGTAACTGATGCCGCTGCGCGAAGCCGACGTGGTCGACGGGGCCCTGCGCTTCATCGATTCCGAGGGCCTTGACCAGCTGACGATGCGCAAGCTCGGTGCGGCACTGAACGTGCAGGGCGGCGCCCTCTACCGGCACTTCCCGAACAAGGAAGCACTGCTGGACGCCATGGCGGACAAGATCGTGGCGGGCATCGGCGACCCGCTGCCGGACGTCGCCTGGCCGGAACAGATCCGCATCCTGGGCAACCGGCTGCGCGCGGCCCTGCTCGCCCGCCGCGACGGGGCGCGGGTGGTGGCCGGCACGTTCGCGCCCGGGGCCAACACCATCATCGGGTCGGACACCTCCGTCCAGGTGCTCTGCCGGGCCGGGCTGCCGCCCGCGCAGGCCGGCTGGGTCAGCTTCTCGCTCTTCTACTACGTGCTGGGCCACACCATCGAGGAGCAGGCCCAGCTCCAGCTGCCGCGCGACCACGACTGGCGGGACCGCAACGAGCGGCTCAACGTCGAGGTGTCGCCGCAGTTCGCGGCCGCGCTCGACTCGCTGACCGGCGCGGACCCGGCCGAGCGGTTCGCCTACGGCCTGAACGTCTTCATCGAGGGGCTCATCCGGCTCCAGGGCGAGCCCGTCTGAGCGGTCGCCCCACCCGTCAGCCGGCGTCGCCCCGGGGCGGTCCACCACCGTCACCCCCCGCGTCCGCCGCGCCCTTCCCGCCGCCCACGCCGCCTTCCGCGCCGCCGCCCCCATCCGGGCCGAGCAGCGCCTCCAGCTCGCCGACGACCCGGCGGGCGCACGCGGCGGCCGCCGGCACCATCGCCTGCATCAGGAAGTAGCCGTGGACCAGCCCGTCGCCCGGCTCGTGGCGTACGGTCACGCCCGCGGCGCGCAGCCGCGCCACCAGCTCCACGCCCTCGTCGCGCAGCGGGTCGAACTCCGCGGTGGCGACGACCGCGGGCGCCAGGCCCCGCAGGTCCGCCCGCAGCAGATCGACCGCCGGGTCGGCGCGCAGCCGCGCGTCGGGCACGTACTGCTCGTAGTTCCACGCCATGTCCTCGACGCTGAGCAGGTAGCCCTTGGCGCACTCCCCCGCCGAGGCGAGGATCAGGCTCGGGTCCACCGGCGGGTAGACCAGCAGTTGCGCGGCGAGGGGCACGTCGGGCGCGTGCAGGCCGACGCCCAGCGCGAGGCTGGCCCCCGCGCTGTCGCCCGCGACGACGTGCCGGGCGCCGGGGTAGGTCCGGGCGGTCCAGCGGGCCGCGGCCACCGCGTCGTGCAGCGCCGCGGGGTAGGGGGACTCGGGCGCCAGCCGGTAGTCGGCGGCGACCACGACGGCGCGCAGCGCGGCCGCCAGCTCCCGGCAGACCCAGTCGTGGCTGTCGAGGTCGCCCAGCACCCATCCCCCGCCGTGCAGGAAGGTGACGACGCGCCGCCCGGCGTCCCGCGGCGTGTGGACGCGCAGCCGCAGCCGTGTCCCGCCGGGCCCGTCGACGAGCCGGTCCTCGGCGGTGACCGCGGGCGCGCCGGTGCCCTCGTGGCGGCGGACGGCGTTGTCCCGGTAGCGCGCGCGGGCCTGCCCGACCGGCAGGTCGCGGTCGGCGAGCGGCGGGCCCTCGGCGCTCTGCCAGGCGATCAGGTGCCGGAGATGACGGTCCAGGGGCATCGCAACTCTCCTCCGTGCGGGGCGCGGTGGGGCGGAACACGGGCGCGGCACCGCCGCCCCGGGAGCGGGGCGGCGGTGCCTGGTGGTGCTTGGTGGTGACTGGTGGTGCCTTCGCCGGGGGCGGTCAGCTCGCCGGGGCGGCGGCCCCGACGGTGCCCGCGGTCTGCGCCAGGTCGGCGAGCAGGTCCGCCAGGACCGCCGGGAAGTGGTGCCGGATGTAGAAGTGGTCGCCCGGGTAGCGGTGCAGCGTGAAGGCCTCCGGGCCGGACGCCCAGTCCCGCCACCCCGTCATGTCGTCGGGGTCGGCGATGGCGTCGTCGTCGCCCGCGAACGCGGCCACCGCGCAGCGCAGGGGGACGGGCGGCTGGATGCCGAGCCCGGTGTAGAGCCGGGCGTCGGCGCGGATCAGCGAGATGAAGGAGTCGACGGTGGCCTGGTCGTGCTCCAGCTGTCCGGGCAGTGCCTCGCCGCCGAGCATCAGGTACGCGGTGACGGGGTCGGTGAGCAGCTTCTCGGCGGTGCTGGTCCAGTACGGGTGGTCGGGCGCGGAGATGCCGGAGGGGCACAGCAGCGCCGGGCCGCGGTTGGCGCGTTCCAGGGCGCGGGCGACCTCGAAGGCGTAGCGGCCACCCGCGGAGTGCCCGAAGAGCGCGGTCGGGCGGTTGCCGCAGATCCCGGCGATGGCGTGCGCGGTCTGCCGGACCAGCCGGGGCAGGTCGGTGATGGGCAGTTCGCCGGTACGGGCCTCGCGGCCCGGCGGCTGGACGGCGAGGATCTCGACGCCGGTGGCGTCGGCCCAGGGCGCGTAGAAGTTGGGACCCCCGCCGGGATGCGGCAGGCCGATGATGCACACCGGCGCGTCCGGGTCGGAGACGATGGGAACGATCCAGTCGTTCACGAGTGCTGCTCCTTGGCGTGGCTGACCCCGGCGGCGGACATGGCGCGGGTGGCCAGGTCGCGGATGCCTTGGCTGGCAAGGATCTCCAGGGTGGGGATGTCGAGGTCGAGCTGGCGGCGCAGGGTGACGCCCAGCTCGGTGGCCAGGATCGAGTCGAGTCCCAGGCGGTTGAGCGGTACGGAGGGCGGGAGGCGTTCCGGCTCGGTGCGCAGGATGGTCGCGATGACGCCGGTGAGCGCCTGGGTGGCCAGCTCCTCCGCCTCGGCCTCGCCGCTGGCCAGCAGTTGCTCGCGCAGGCTCGCGCCGCTGCGGTCGGCCGGTCCGGAGGCGGAGGTGACGAGCGGGGAGAAGCGGGCCGCGGTGGCGGCGGGGAACATGAGCCCGGCCCGCTCCCAGTCGACGCGCGCGATCACCGCGCTGTGCGGCGCGTCGCCGGTCAGGAGACGGCCCAGGCAGTCCAGGGCCTCGGACGGCGGGATCGGTTCGAGGCCGAGCCGGGTCATGGAGTCGGACAGGTTGTCGCGGACGACGACGCCGGTGCCCGCGATGGCGCCCCAGCCGACGGCGAGGGCCGGCAGGCCGCGGTCCCGGCGCTGCCGGGCCAGGGTCTCCAGGCCCAGGTTGCCGGCGGCGTAGGAGGCCTGGAGGCGGTTGCCGAGCAGGGCGGAGATGGACGAGTAGAGGACGAAGTGGTCCAGGTCGCAGTCGCTCGTCAGCTCGTCCAGGATGCGGGCGCCCTCCAGCTTCGGGGCGAGGACGAACGTGCAGCGCTCGCGCGTCAGGTCCTCCAGCGGGCCGTCGTCGTAACCGGCGGCGCAGTGGAAGACACCGCGCAGCCCGCCCGGGGCGCAGGACCTGGCCTCCTCGACCACCCGGGCCATCGCGGCCCGGTCGGTGACGTCGGCGGCCGTGAAGCTGATGCCCGGTCGGTCCGGCAGCTCGGCGGGCTCGCGGCGGCCGGTGACGATGACCCGGCCCGCGCCGTGGTCGACGAGCCAGCACGCGGTGGCGGCGCCGAAGCCCGCGGTGCCGCCGGTGACGAGGTAGGCGCCGTCGGGGTCGAAGGTGACGCGCTGGGCGGCGATGCCGGTGGTGTCGATGACGAGCTTGCCGACGTGCTCGGACCGCTTGAGCCGGTTGAAGGCGTCGTCCAGGGCGGCCGAGGGGTAGACGGTGTGCGGCAGCGGCTCGATCTCGCCCTCGGCGGCGAGCCGGGCGATGTCCCGCATGACGGCCCCGGCGCGGTCCGGGCGCCGGTCGATGAGCTGGGCGAGGTCGACGGCGAAGTAGGACAGCGTGTTGAGGAAGGGGCGCAGCCGCAGCCCCGCGTCCCCGTACAGGTCGCGCTTGCCCAGCTCGACGAAGCGGCCGTCGGGCGCGAGCAGTTCGAGGCAGTTGACGGCGGCGGTGCCGGTGAGCGAGTTGAGGACGATGTCCACGCCCCGGCCGCCGGTCAGCTCCCGTACCTGGTCGGGGAATTCGGCGGAGCGCGAGTCGAGGGTGCGCCAGGCGCCGCGCTCGCGCAGCAGCTCCCGCTTCTCCTCGGTGCTTGCCAGCGCGATGACCCGTACCCCGGCCAGCCGCGCCAGGTTGAGCGCGGCCAGGCCCACGCCGCCCGCGGCGCCCGGCAGCAGCAGGATCTCGCCCTCGGCCATGCCGGCCAGAACGTTGAGGCTGTAGTGGGCGGTCGCGTAGACCAGCGGCAGGGTGGCCGCCTGCTGGAAGTCCATGCCCTCGGGCACGGGCACGGTGACGGCGGCCTCGGCCTTGACGTGGCTGGCCAGCGAACCGCAGCCGACGGCCATGACCGCCTGGCCGACCTCCAGGCCGGTGACGCCGGGGCCGAGCTTCGCGACGACGCCGGCGCACTCCTGGCCGATCAGCGGACCGGCGTTGACGCCCGCGCGCCAGTCGGCCTGCATCGGCTCGATGGGCATCAGGCCGGTGGCCAGCATGACGTCCTTGTAGTTCAGCGCGGCCGCCCTGACCTCGATGACGACCTGGCCGGGGCCGGGCTCGGGCATCGGTATCGCGGCGGGCCCGAACTGCGGGGTGAGCGCGATGGTGCGCACCTGGAGGGCCGTGGCCTGGCCCGCGGACCTGCCGCGGCGCGCGGCCTCCCCGGCGGTGTCCTCGGCCGCGGGCTCGCCCGTCGAGACGTCCACGGGGGCGACGCGGGGCACGCGCACCTCGTCGGCGAAGACGGCGAACTCGTCCTCCTGGCCGGTGTCGGCGGCGAGCACCTCGGCGACGCGCCCGGCCAGCGCCGGGTCGAGGGCGGGTTCGACGGCGATCCGGCGGGTCGTGACGCCGGGCACCTCGTTGGTGATCGTGCGCGCGGTGCCCCAGGCCGAGGAGGCCGCGGCGCTCCCGGCGCTCCGCGTGCCGGGGTGCGCCATGACGCCGCAGGGCCCGGTGACCAGCCAGACCGTCAGCCGCCCGTCGGGGGTGCCGGCGAGGCGCTGCTGCCAGGCCATGGCCAGGTCGCGGAGGATCTGCCCGGCGTCCGCGGCGGCCGCGACGGGGTCGTCGCCGCCCTCGGAGAGCACGAGCGCCACGGCGGCGTCGCCCTCGGCGTCGGCGGCCTGCCGGACCGCCTGCGCCCAGCGCGCGCTGTCGCCGGGGGCGACGGCGGCGGGGGCCGCGGCGCCGAGCGGCCCGGCGAGGGACCGCGCGAAGGGCAGGGCGCCCTCGTCCGCGAGCAGCGTCCAGGCGGTCGGGGCCGCCGCGGTGTCCGCGTCGGCGGAGCCGCCGGACTCGGGCGCGTAGGTCTCGGAGAAGGCCGACCAGATGCCCAGCGCGGGCTGCGGGCGGCCCTCGATGAGGCGCAGCCGCATGTCCTTGATGGTGACGGCGACGGTGCCGTCCGGCGCGGCCAGCGTGACGTCCCAGACGGCCTCGCGGCCGGTCTCGGAGTGCGCGACGACATGGATGACGCCCTGCGTCGGCGGCCGGGTCCAGGCGGTCAGGGCCCCGAACTCGACGGGCATGAAGAGCATCGAGCCGTCGCGCAGCGAGGAGTTGAGCGGGCCGCCCGCGTGCAGCGCGACGTCGAGCAGCACGGGGTGGGCGACGTAGCGGCTGGTGGGGCCGGTCATCTCGGCGGCGGGGGCGGGCGGCATCGTGTAGTCGGCGAGCAGCTCGCCCGTACCGGCCTCGTCGCAGCGGAACCAGGCGTTCGTCACGGCGCGGAAGCCGGGGCCGTAGACGGTGCCCGCGCGGTCGCTGATGCCGTAGAACGCGTCGTGGTCGAGCGTCATCTCGCCGTCCAGGCGGCTGCGGACGGCCGCGACGTCGAGCGCCTCGGGGGCCGGGCCGGTGACGGCGCGCAGCCTGCCGCGGGCGTGCTGCTGCCACGGCTGGGGGGCGCCGCCGAGGCGGTCCCGGCGCGAGGAGATCGTGATCATGTCACCCGCGACGGCGGTGCTGAGGTGCACCTGTGCCGGGTCGCCGGGGGCGGGCATGGTCAGGCCCGACGTCACGGCGAGGTCGGTCACCTGGATCGCGTGGTCGCGGATCGCCGCGGGGCCCGCGGTCAGCGCCATCTCGGCGAAGGCCGCGCCGGGCATGACGATCGAGCCCGCGACCGAGTGCTCGCTCAGCCACGGCACCCGGGAGACCTCGACCGTGCCCTCCCACTGCGGTTCGGCGACCGGCACGCGCTCGCCGAGCAGCGGGTGGACGAGCTTGCCGTCGCCGGGGCCGTGCCCCCACCAGGAGGGCTCGCCGACCCACAGCCGCTCGCGCTGCCACGGGTAGGCGGGCAGGTCCGCGACCCGGCCGGGCGCCTCGAACCAGGTCCGCAGCTCGACGGCGCCGCCGGCCGCGAGGACCGCGGCGGCGTTCGCGTCGAGGTCCGGCTTCTGGTTGCGGCGCAGCGTCTCGGTCGCGGTGAAACCGGGGCTGTCCGGGGCCTGGGAGATCCGGCGCAGGTAGGTGGCGAGGACGGGGTGCGGGCCGATCTCGACGAGCACGCCCGCGCCCGCCTCGGCCATCGCCGCGACGGCCTCGGCCATCAGGACGGGCTCGCGGATGTTGCGCCACCAGTAGTCGGCGTCCATCGTGCCGCCGTCCGCGACGGCCGCGCCGGTCACGGTGGAGTACATCGGCAGGCCCGGGTCGCCGGTCGCCAGACCGCCCAGCTCGTCGAGGATCTGGGCCCGGATCGGGTCCATCTTGGCGCTGTGGAAGGCGTAGTCGAGCGGCAGCATGCGGAAGAACACACCGCGGTCGGCGAGCGTCTTGCCGATCTCCTCCAGCGCGTCGCGGTCGCCGGAAAGGGTCACGTCGGTGGGCGAGTTGACGGCGCTGACCTCCACCTGCGCGCCGCTCGCCGCGATCAGCGCGGCGGCGTCCTCGGCGCTCACCGCGGCCGCGGCCATCGCACCGGTACCGGCGGTACGGCCCTGCGCGGCGCTGCGGATCGCCACCACCGTGCAGGCCGCGGCCATGTCGAGGATGCCCGCGGCGTAGGCGGCGGCGATCTCGCCGACGCTGTGCCCGGTGACCATCGACGGGGTGACGCCGCGTTCGCGCAGGCTGGCCAGCAGACCCACCTGGACGGCGAACAGCAGCGGCTGCGCGACCTCGGTGCGGGCCAGGTCGTACTCGCCGTCGGCGAGCGCCTCGGCCACCGACCAGCCGAGCAGCGGGGTCAGCTGGGCGTCGGCCTCCTGCACGGCGGCGCTGAACGCGGGGTCCGACCCGGCGCCCTCGCCCATCAGGGCCGAGCCCATGCCGGCCCACTGGGAGCCGTTGCCCGCGAAGACGAAGCCGACGGGCGTGCCCGCCGCGGCGGCCGTCTCGCAGCGGGCGGCGGCCTCCGGCAGCGTCCCGGCGGAGATGCTGTAGAGGTCCTGGGCGGCGCCCGCCGCGTCACCGGCGAAGACCACGGCGGTGTGCTCGTAGCGCTGGCGGCGCAGGACCGAGGTGTAGGCGGCGTCGTAGAAGTCGCCGGGAGTGTCCTCCAGGTACTCCGCCATCGCCCAGGCGGCCTCGTTGAGCGCCTCCGGGGTGCGCGCGGAGACCAGCACCGGCAGCCGCTCGTCGTCGGTGGGCGCGGCGGGCGCGGCGCTGTCGCGGGCTTCGGGGGCGGCCGGCTCGACGAGGACGACATGGGCGTTCGCGCCGCCGATGCCGAAGGAGTTGATGCCCGCCGCCGCGCGGCCGTTGCCGCGGGCGATCGGGATCTCCACGTCGGTCGGCAGCAGGCCGAGACCGTCGAAGTCGATCGCCGGGTTGCGCGGCTGGACGTGCAGGGACGGGGGGATACGGCCGCTGCGCAGCACGACCATGGCCTTGAGCAGCCCGGCCATGCCGGAGGCGCACTCCAGGTGCCCGATGTTGGTCTTGACCGAGCCGATCGGCAGCGGGCGGTCCGCGGCGCGGTGCACGCCGAGTGCGGCGCCGAGCGCGGTGCACTCCACCGGGTCGCCGACCGGGGTGCCGGTGCCGTGGCATTCGAGGTAGACCAGCTCGTCGGGGGTGACGCCGGACTCCGCGTACACCTCCTCCAGCAGCGCCTGCTGGGTGATCGGGGAGGGCTGGCTCATCACGTTGACCGAGCGGCCGTCGGTGTTGGTGCCGGAGCCCGCGATGACGGCGAGCACGCGGTCGCCGTCGGCGATCGCGTCGTCGAGCCGCTTGAGCAGCACGACGCCCGCGCCCTCGCCGCGGACGAAGCCGTCGGCCAGCTCGGAGAAGGCGTGGCAGCGGCCGGTCGGCGAGAGCACGGACGCCTCGGCGAAGCCCAGGTAGTCGACGGGGTTGAGCAGCAGGCCGACACCGGCGGCCAGCGCGGTCCGCACCTTGCCGGACGTCACCGCCTGGGCGGCCTGGTGCAGCGCGACCAGCGCCGAGGAGCACGCGGTGTCGATCGAGTACGACGGGCCCCGCCAGTCCAGCAGGAAGGACAGCCGGTTGGAGGCGTTGCAGGTCAAGGTGCCCTGGAGCGAGTGGGCGTCGACGGCCTCGGGCCGCGCGGAGACCAGCTCCCAGTAGCCGCGGGTGGAGGTGCCGACCCACACGCCGCCGTCCTGGCCCTCCAGTGTCGCCGGGTCGATGCCGGCGTGGTGGAAGGCCTCGATCGTCAGTTCCAGCAGCAGCCGCTGCTGCGGGTCCATCTGCGCCGCCTCGCGCGGGGAGATGCCGAAGAACCCCGGGTCGAAGCCGGTGACATCCTGCAGGAAGCCGCCGGCGGCGGTGTAGCTCAGCCCCGGCCGGTGGTCGCCCGGGGCGGTCCACAGCGCCGGGTCGAACCGGTCCGGCGGCACCTCCGTCACCAGGTCGAGCCCGGCGAACAGCGCCGACTCCAGCTGGTCCAGGTTGTTGATGCCGCCCGGTAGCCGACAGCCCACTCCCACGATCGCCGCGGAGTTCCCAAGACCGCCCACGAGTCTCTCCTCACTTCGAGTGAGCACGGTTGCGTACGTCGTCATTTCTCACCGCACCGTGATTGGAAAATTCGTCGTCAAGCAGACAGAAAAGATCGGGCACCTCCGCCGAGACCGCGGCAGCCACATAATGGAAGGCTACCAGGCGGTCAACTGCCGGGAACAGGTGAGAATTTCACGTACGGCAGTGCAATAAATCATCGCAGGATGGCGACGGCAAACGAGAGGTCTTCCGTGGAACGAATCCACACGGGCACCGCCACATCGCGGTAGGACGCCGTCAAGGCATCGCCGGACCTGGTGAGTTCGATCCTCCAGAAGAGGAAATCACCGGTTCCGGCAATGCCGGACAACGCCTTGAAAGCTGCTTCCTTCGCCGAGAAGAGATCGCGTGCGGCATATTCTCCGGCGGGCGCCAGGAGCATATTCCGCTCCTGTTCCCGCAGGACGAACCGCGCCACCCGGGGGGCTATCTCCGCGCTTTCGGCATCGACCCCGACCGCCGCCGCGCCGGGCACCACCAGCGCGACCGCCAGCCGCTGCGTGTGCGAGATCGACCCGGCGAATCCCGGCGGGAAGTCCGGCCGGCCGCCGCCGGGGCCGCCCGGCACGGTGCGCCGCGCGGAGCCGGCCGCGGCGAGCGCCGCCGCGGCCGCCCGGCGGCCGGCCGCGGACTGCTCGTGCGGTCCGTACGGCCGGCGCACCGGGCGCCAGGCGAGGCGGGCGCCCGCGGCGGCGCCGGCCGGGAGGTCCGGCAGGGCTGCCACGGCCGGCCGTCAGACGCGCAGCGCCACGACGTGGTCGGCCAGCGACTCGATCGAGCGCAGCACCTCGGGGTGGACGTCGTCGTCCCACTCGAAGCCGAACTCGTCCTCCATCGCCACCAGCAGCGCCACCAGGGCGTTGGAGGACATCCCCGCCTGCCGCAGCGACTCGGAGTCCGACACCGAGTCCACGAACCGGTCGCCGCCGTGCTGGTCGCGCAGCAGCCCGCGGATGCTCTGCCGCACGGCGGACGCGTCGTCAGGCACGGGACTCCACTTCTTCGATGAACTTGTGGACGATTGCCTGATAGCCCTCGGGGTCGTCGATGAAGGCGATGTGGCCGGCCCGCGGGATGATCTCGCAGCGCCCGTCGGGGAAGATCTCGGCCAGCTCATGGGCACCGGTCGGGCCGAGCAGGAAGTCGTCGTCACCGGTGAGGACCAGCGTCGGCACCGTGACCTGGGCGATCAGCTCGGGGCTGCTCTTGTCCTGCATGGCGCGCTTGAGGCCGTTGGTCATCTCCTCGACGGTGGCGAGCGCGCTGAAGCTCTCGCGGAAGCCGAGGAAGCCGGGCGCGCCGAGCGCCTCGTTCATCTCCGCGCTGAAGACCTCCGGGTAGAGGTGCTCGTAGAGCCCCTCCAGGCCGTGGCTCTCCAGCGTGCGCAGCCACGCCCGCTGGATCTGCCGCTGCCGCCGCATGCCGCGCGGGCCGAACGCCGGGCCGGTCAGCACCATGCCCTTGATCCGGTCGGGGTGCCGCAGCGCGGCCTCCCGGGCGAAGACGGTGGAGGTCGACAGGGCGACCAGGTACGTCGACTCGATCTCCATCGCGTCGAGCAGACCCATCAGGTCCTCGACGTGCTCCTCCCACGTCGGCTCCTCGGGAACCTTGGAGGAGGCGCCGTGGTTGCACAGGTCGAAACTGAGCAGACGGTAGTTCTTCTCCAATTCCCCGGTGTAGACCCGCCATGCGGGAACGGGCAGGAAGAACGTGTTGAGCAGCGTGATGTCCGGCCCCTCGCCACGCGACTCGTAGTAGATCTCGACGCCCTCCCGGGTACGGATACGGGGGGTGTCGTTGTACGTCATGTCCAGCCGGGACAGCTCTTCATAGCCTGCCATGCGATTCCTCCACAGATTCAGTTCCAACAGCGCCGGCACCCGGCAGAACGCGGGCGAATCCGGCGACGATGTCCGCCGCCGGGAGTTCACCGGAAATGGCGCCGCAGGAAAGTCCGCAGTACATCGCCATCTCCTCGATACGACCGCTCGTGGCGGTCGTGGGCACCGCGGCACTGAACCGCGGCACGACATAGGGCTTTCCCTCGACCACGGTGCGGCCGATGAATTTCTTCGGCTGGTCGGGATCGCGTGTGACATCGGTCGCGAGGACCCGGTGGCGGCGGCCCGGCCAGCCGATCTCGTACACGTCGGAGATGACGGTGTCGGCCTCGCCGGAGGCGACGACCGCGCTCTTGAAGACCGGGTGGGCCATCGACTCGCGGGCCACCACGAAGGCGGTGCCGAGCAGCACCCCGTCGGCGCCCGCGGCCGTCGCGCGGGCCGCCTCGTCGGCGGAGCCGATGCCGCCGGCCGACACCAGGCAGGCGTCGGGCAGCAGCGCGCGCAGTTCGCCGACCAGGTCGTCGCGCAGCGCGGTGCCGAGCAGATGGCCGCCCGCCTCGGTGCCCTGCACCACGACGACCGCGCCGTGACCGGCCGCGCGCACGCCGTCCTCGACCGTGCCGACCTGGACGACGAGCTTGCGTCCCGCCGCGTTGACGCGCGCAAACACGGCGTCGTCGGGCATCCCGAACAGCGAGACGTAGACGTGCTGCGGGGTCTCCTCCAGCACCTGGGCGAGTTGCAGGTCCAGGTCCTCGGGCCCGACGACCTCCGGGATGAGGTTCACGCCGACGGGGCGGTCGGTACCGGCGACCAGCCGCTTGAGCGCGGCCGACAGCGCCTCGCCGGCCAGCTTGTAGCCGCCCAGGCAGCCCGCGCCGCCCGCCTCCGACACCGCGCAGGCCAGGTCGGGACCGGCGACGCCGCCCATCCCCGACTGGAGCAGACCCACCCGGATCCCGAGCGCCTCCGCCAACGTGGCGCGCATCAGGCCAGCGCCTCCACGGCGGCCAGCGCGGCGGCGGTGTCGCCGAAGCGCTGGGTGAGGGTGTGCACCCACCGCTCCAGGCCGAAGGCCAGGCAGCTGGTGTGCGCGGTGTCGTCGCCGGCCTGGATGGTGCAGCGCTCGCCGAAGAAGTTGCGGTGGTAGTTGACCGAACCGATCGACAAACCGTTGACGATGAACTCCTCCTTGACGGGGAAGAGCCGCTGCATCTTGGCCTTGCTGCTGTTCTTGTCGAAGAACGGGTCGGTCGCGACCTCGACGCTCACCTCCAGGCCGAGCTTCGCGCACAGCGCCAGCACGGTCTCCTTGGCGCGCACCAGGTGCTGCTTGGCGCCCTCCTCGGGGCCGATGAAGACGATCTCGCGCATCGAGAAGCCCAGCAGCCGCTGGAGGCCCGCGTAGTGGTCCTCGTTGCGGAAGCAGGTGGCCACCGTGGTGCGCATGAGCCCGTCGGCGGGCAGCGTCCGTCCCGCCAGGTCGACGTAGACGGCGTAGCAGGCCGCGGACGGCAGCGCGAAGGCCGTCGGCTCCATGACCTCCGGCGGGACGCGGTCGACCGGGCGCTCGGCGTCGGTGAGGTGCTTGGCGAGCCGCTGCGGGTCCAGCCGGGTGGCGGCCAGGCCCAGGTGCGGGAAGTTGTCGAAGTAGTCGAAGCGGTCCAGGTTCTCCGTCCCGATCAGGAACGGGAAGCGGAACTCCGGGGCCTGCCAGCCCTCGGCGAAGCGCAGGAAGACCGAGTCGATCGCGCGCAGCAGACGCAGCTGGCCGCCGTCGAGAACGCCCAGGCCGTTGTCGGTTGCTGTGGTCATCACGCCGCCTTCTGCTTGAAGAATCGCGCTTCTATCGCGTCGAGGGTCCGGAAGTCGTCGAGGTCGATGTCCTCGGGGTCGATCGCCTCGCCGGTCAGCTCCTCCAGCAGGAAGATGAACTCGACGAAGGCGAGCGAGTTGATGGCGCGGCTGTCGATCAGGTCGAAGTCGCCGTCCAGGTGGTCCAGCTTGGGGTTGCGGCCCAGGATGAACTCCTGGACGGCCGCCATGGATTCGCTCATGACTGGGTGGACTCCCCGACGCTCGCGCCGGCCTTCACCAGGAAGCGCCGGGTGCGCTTGAGGATCTGGTCGTGCGCCTCCTTGCGGGCCGGGTGCTCCAGCGCCCGCCGCCGCAGCTTCAGCGCGTCCGGGATGCCCGCGTCGCGGTAGGCGGCGGGGTTGTAGAGGGTCGCGATGCTGTACTGGAGGTAGCTCTCCAGGTACTCCGCGACCACCGGGACCTCTTCGGGGTCGCGCTTCTTGACCTGCTCCAGCAGGTTGGTGAAGATCATCCGGCCGAACGCGACATGCCGGCTCTCGTCCTGGTGGTGCACCCGGTTGATCTCACGGGCGATGAACGGCAGCGACTCGTCGGTCGCCATGTGCGCGTTGTAGTAGTCGACGATCTCCTCGAAGATCAGCACGCGCGCGAAGACGATGAGCTCGCGGGCCAGCGGGGAGAGGTGCTCGACCGAGTCGGCCTGCAGGTTCGGCTGCGCCGGGTAGAGCTTGCCGCCGTAGCGCAGGCAGAACTGGGCGAAGAACCACATGTGCTCGTTCTCTTCGCCGATGAAGTGGTGCATGAACTCCGAGACGCCCGCGTAGGTGCGCTCGTGGATGCGCATGACGACTTCGCTCATCAGCTCACGGATGCCGTGGATGTTGAGGCTGAAGAAGTTGATCGTCTCGTAGCGGGTCAGCGCCACCTGCTGCTCGCGGGTCAGCTCGTCCCACATCTCGGTGCCGGCCAGCGTGGTGAGGTTCTCGCTCATCCACGGTTTGTCCGGCTCGATGGCCTGCGGCCAGTCGAAGTACGTGTACGGGTTGTAGTAGCCGGACGAGGCCAGTTGCTCCAGGCGGTCCAGGTCCAGTTCGACCGGCTCGATGTCGCGTACAGCCATGGGTTCAGTCGTCTCCTCAACGCACCGATCGGATATCCGCGCGCACGTGGACCGGCGTCTTCGAGCCGCACTCGTGGTAGCCCAGGGCGGCGTTGCCGGAAGCGGTGGACGGAATGACTTTGTTGTAGATCGAGCCCAGGCACAGCTCCTGGAAGTCGCCGGTGCTCGCCGAGAGCCGCGCGGCCAGCTGCGACTTGGCGATGTCGATGGTCTTGAGCGTCCCGTCGTCGTCCTCGACCTCGACGCACGCGTGCGGCAGGTCCAGGGCGCCGCCGAGCACACCGCAGAACCAGCCGCGCTTGGCCTCGGCGCGGTAACCGGCGTCCCGGAAGCGCTCGGTGAGCAGCAGGCTGGCGGCGATGCAGCTGGTCGCGCCCAGCTCGTGCACCAGGCCGTAGTCGGCCTGCATCGGCACCGGGATCATCTGCCAGCGGTAGCCGGCCGCGAGGTACTCCTGCGTCAGCTCGCGCAGCACCGGGGAGATCACCGGGGTGCGCGCACCGGTCGTCGTCACGGTCGCGGTGTACGCGGCGGAGCCCTCGCCCGGGTCCGGCTCGGTCACCTCGGCGAGCCGGCCGCCGAACCGGTCGATGTCCGGCGCCTCCAGCCGCCACGGGGCCTCTCCGGCGCAGTCCGGGCACTCCAGGGTGACCTGGAAGTCCCAGGTCTTCGCCCGCAGCAGGTCGTCCACCGGGCGCCCGGCGAAGCGGAAGAGCATCCGGAAGGCCAGCTCCGGCTGGGTCTTGGAGGTGTTGGAGTACATGCCGAGGTTGTAGAGGTCGTTCGTGTCGAAGTGCCGGACGCCGTCGCGCTCCTCGCACGGCAGGCCGGCGGCGACCAGCCGGTCGATCTCCGCCGGTCCGCAGCGCAGCATCTCCTGCGCCACCGATTCCGGCTGGTCCCGCACCGAGTATTCGGCGGGAATGAACTCGATCGAGTCCGCGACCCTTTCCCAGGGCGTATCCACTGCTACTGACTGGCCCGACACGGTACCTCTCCCCCGCAGAATCGGCGCGGCACGGTTGTCACCTGGCGGCCCAGATTAACCGTAATAAAAGCGTGGCGGTATATGAGAAACTCACTATCGAAGGTGCATCCGGCACGCCCGGACGAGATCCCAGCAGGCCACCGGCTTGCACTAGCCCATTCCGGATGCCCCATCAACCCCTATCCCACCCCTGGCCGACCCTGTAAGACTTATGCATAGGGGTAGGGGTGGGGTATGAGGAGAGACCCCTGCACAGTAGGGTCGAGCGGGATGAAGTGAATCCTAAATCATTTGCTTTCGACAGCAGCGCATTTCTTGAGAATCGGGAGCCGGCGGGCCAATGGCTGATGAAGAAAAGCTGCGTCAGTACCTCAAGAAGGCCACCGGCGACCTGCGGGTCACGGCCCGCAAGCTCCAGGAGGCCGAGCTCAAGGACACCGAGCCGATCGCGATCGTCGGCATGGGCTGCCGTTTCCCGCCGGGGCTGCGCTCGCCCGAAGGGCTGTGGGATTTCGTCGCGGGCGAGGGCGACGGGATCACACCCTTCCCCGGCGACCGCGGGTGGGGCCCGGACGCGGGTCCCGGCGGCAGCCCCGACAAACGCCCGGACGAGGCCGCACGGCAGGGCGGCTTCCTCGGCGGACCCGCCGGGGCCGACCGCTTCGACGCGGGCTTCTTCGGGATCACCCCGCACGAGGCGCTGGTGACGGACCCCCAGCAGCGCCTGCTGCTGGAGACCGCGTGGGACGCCGTCGAGCACGCCGGCATCGACCCCGCGGGCCTGCGCGGCACCCGCACCGGCGTCTACGCCGGGGTGTCCTACTGCCACTACGGCGCCGGTCCGCAGCCGGAACTGCCCGAGGGCGGGTCCGACCAGCAGATCATCGGCGGCGCCCCGAGCACCGCCTCCGGCCGTGTCGCGTACGCCCTCGGGCTGCACGGACCGGCCCTCAGCATCGACACCGCCTGCTCGTCCTCGCTCGTCGCGATCCACCTGGCCTGCCAGGCGCTGCGCCGCGGCGACTGCGACCTCGCGCTGGCGGGCGGCGTCACCGTCATGGCGACGCCCAACGTCATCCTCGAATTCGGCCGCCGCGGGGCGCTCGCCGGGGACGGCCGCTGCAAGCCCTTCGCCGCGGGCGCCGACGGCATGGGCTTCGGCGAGGGCGCCGGACTGCTCGTCCTGGAGCGGCTGTCGGCCGCGCGGCGGCACGGCCACAGCGTCCTCGCGGTCGTCCGCGGCTCCGCGGTCAACCAGGACGGCGCCACCAACGGCCTGACCTCGCCCAGCCGTTCCGCCCAGGAGGCGGTCATCCGGCAGGCCCTCGACAGCGCCGGGCTGGCTCCCGACCAGGTCGACGCAGTCGAGGGGCACGGCACGGGCACGGCGCTGGGCGACGCGATCGAGGCGGAGGCCGTCATCGCGACGTACGGCGCGGACCGGCCGCAGGGGCGGCCGCTGCGGCTGGGCTCGGTGAAGTCCAACATCGGCCACACGCAGACCGCCTCCGGTGTGGCGAGCGTCATCAAGATCGTCATGTCCATGCGCGCAGGCATCCACGCCCGCACCCTGAACATCGACCACCCCACGACCTACGTCGACTGGTCCGCCGGCTCCGTCGTCCTCACCACGGAGGCCACCCCCTGGCCGTCCCCCGGCCGCCCGCGCCGCGCGGGTGTCTCCTCCTTCGGCATCAGCGGCACGAACGCCCACCTGATCGTGGAGGAACCGGCCGCGCCCGACGGCGCGGAGACGCCACCGGGCCCCGCGGGCGGTACGGCGGACGGCGGTGTGCCCTGGGTGGTGTCGGCCAAGGACGCGGGGGCGCTGCGGGCCGTGGCCGGGGAGCTGGGGGAGTTCCTGGACGCGCGGCCCGGCGTGGACGTGGCGGGGGTCGGGCGGGCGCTCGCCCGGACGCGGGGCGCCTTCGCGCACCGTGCCGTCGTCGTCGGGCCCGAGGGTGACTCCCCCGCCGCCCGGCGTGCCGCGCTCGCCGCGCTGGCCCGCGGCGAGGCGGCGCCCGGACTGCTCACCGGGACGGCCACGGGTACGGGCGGCACGCCCACCGCACTCTTGCTCACCGGCGACGTGCCGGGGGCCGTGGACGCGGCCCGCGAACTCGCCGCCCGCTTCCCCGTCTTCGCCGAGGCGCACGCCGAGGTGCTCGCACGGCTGGCGGAGCGGCTCGGCGCGCCGCCCGCCGGCTACCGGCAGGCCGCGGTGTTCGCGTGGCAGACGGCGATGGTCCGGCTGGTCCGCTCCTTCGGGGTGGAGCCGGAGGTCGTCGCGGGCGCGGGCATCGGCGAGATCGCCGCGGCCTGCGCGGCCGGGGTCCTGTCGTCCGCCGACGCGGTGGCGCTCGCCGCCGCCGCGGCGCGGGCGGACGCCGACACGGACGCGCTGCGCGGGGACGGCGACCTGTCGCCCGCCGACGCCACGGCCCTCGCGGCCGCCGCCGCACGCGCCGACGAGAACGCGGGCGCCCTGCGGGCCGCCGCGGAGGGCGTCGCGTACGGCACGCCCGCCCGCACGCTCGTGCTCGCCTCCGGCGGCGCGCCGGACGACCCCGAACGCTGGGCGACCGGTGGCTTCCTGGCCGCGGGCGGCGACGCCCCGGCCGCCGCGCGGGAGCAGGGCGCGGCGGTGTGCCTGGAGCTGGACCCGGGCGCCGTCACCGGTGTGGACGAGCTGCTGGCGCGGCTCGCGGCGGCCTGGACGGCGGGGACGGCGGTGCGCTGGGCGGCGGCCTTCGACGGTCCGGCCGGGCCGGGCGAGCAGGTCCGCCTGCCCGGTTACCCCTTCCGGCGCAGCCGCTACTGGCTCGCCTCGCCCGCCCTCGGCAGCCACGGCCCCGCCGAGCCCGCCCGCGAGGACGTGCACCCGCTGCTGGGCGGCGAGATCGACCTCGCCGACCCCGCGGAGCGGCGCTTCGCCCGGTCCCTGACGGCACGTGAGTCCTGGTACGCCGGGCAGTACCGGCTGCGCGGCGCCGCCGCCCTGCCGTCCGCCGCCCTCGCCGAGTGGGCGCTGGCCGCCGCCCGGCACGGCGCGGGCGACGGCGTCGACCCGGCGGACGTCCGCACGGTCGAGGACCTGGACTTCGGCCCCCCGGTCCTGCTCACGGGCGCCCGCGCCCTCCCCCTCCAGACGGCGGCGGAGACGCGGGGCGCGACCCGCCGCGTGCGCGGCTTCACCGCGCAGGCGCCGAGCCCGGCGCGACCCGCCGACGATGCCGGAACGCCCCCCGAGCCCGGCTCACCCACGGGAGCGGCGCAGGCCCCGGCGGACTCCGCCGGCTGCGCCCACCCCGCGACGACCGCGCCCGGCGCGCGTACGCCGGACCCCGCCGGCCCCGCGAGCCCCGCACGGCCGCGCTGGACGCTCCGCTTCAGCGCGTGCGCCGCGGAGAAGAATCCGCCCGCCCCTTCCCGTGCCGACCTCGGGCGGTTGCGGGAGCGGTTGGCGGAGGGCGATCCGGGGGTGCTGTTCGGGTGGCTGGACGCGGCCGGGGTCGGGTGCGGTCCGGTGTACCGGGAGGCCGCGCGGCGGTCGTGGCGCGGGGACGACGAGGTGCTGGCGCTGCTGGAGACCGGCGCGGAGGGCGGCGAGGGGTACGTCCTGCACCCCGTCGTGTTCGAGCTGTGCCTGCTGGCCGCGGCGCCGCTGCTCGCTGACGCGGGCCGGGGAGCCGGACCGTGGCTGCCGTCGGCCGTCGCGCGGCTGACGTGCCACCGCGAGCTGCCCGCCCGGGTGTGGTGCCATGCGCGCCGCGCCGGGGACGGCACCGCGCACGTGGAGCTGTACGACGACGCGGGCGAGCCCCTGGTGAGCGTCGCCGGGCTGGCCTTCGCCCCCGCCGAACTGCCCGAACCGCCGCGGCAGGACGCGCGGGACACCGGGGGCGACGAGCCGTGGGACGCGGGCGAGCTGGCGCGGCTCGCGGTCGAGGAGCCGCGGGCGGCCCGGCTGGCGCTCACCGACACCCTGTTCGCCCGGGTCAGTTCGATGGTCGGCGCGTTCGCCGACGACCCGGCGAGCGTCCGTACCCGCTTCCCCGCCTCCCGGCTGGGCGACCTCGGCCTGGACTCGCTGCGGGCGATGCGGCTGCGCGAGCAGTTCCGCACGGGCCTGCACGTGGACGTACCGCCGCAGAAGCTGCTCGGCGAGGCCACCGTGGCGGACGTCGTGGACCTGGTCTGCCGGGATCTCGCGGCGCGCAGCCTCGTCGTGACCGGCGACGAGGAGCCGGCGGCGGGCGAGCCACTCGAAGAACTCATCCTCTAACCCGCCAGAAGGGCAGCCACGATGACCACGGATCTCTTCGCCGAGCTGTATCGCCGCGGGGTCAGGCTGCGGCTGGCCGACGGCCGGCTGCATGTGACGGCCCCGCCCGGTGCGCTGACTCCCGAACTGCGCGAGGAGATGAAGCTGCGCCGGGACGAGCTCGTCGAGACCGTCGCGCGTTCGGCCGCGGCGGCTGACGGGGCGGGGACGCTGACGCCCCGGCCCGAGGAGCGGCACGAGCCGTTCGCGCTGACCGACATCCAGCAGGCCTACTGGGTGGGCCGCACGCCCGCGGTGGAGCTGGGCGGCAACTCCACGCACTGCTACCTGGAGTTCGACGCCGCCGACCTCGACGTGCCGCGGCTCGGGCGGAGCCTGGACATGCTGGTGCGGAGGCACGACATGCTGCGGGCGGTGATCCAGCCGGACGGGCGGCAGCGCGTGCTGCCGGAGGTGCCGGCGTACGAGGTGCGCGTCGCGGACCTGTCCGGGCTGGACGGGGCCGCGCAGCAGGCCGGTATCGAGGAGATCCGCGACGAGCTGGCGCACCAGGTGCTGCCCGCCGACCGCTGGCCGCTGTTCGAGGTGCGGGCGACGAAGCTGGACGAGCGGCGCTGGCGGCTGCATCTGAGCCTGGACATGCTGATCATGGACGGTTTCAGCTTCGGGATCTTCCAGCGCGACTGGTACCGCTTCTACCGCAACCCCGACGAGCCGCCCGCCCCACTGGAGGTCACCTTCCGCGACTGTGTGCTCGCCGAGCAGCAGGCGCAGGGCGAGCGGCGCTTCGCGGCGGACCGGCAGTACTGGCTGGACCGGCTCGACACCCTGGCGCCCGCGCCGGAACTGCCGCTGGCCGTGCAGCCCGGACAGCTCAGCCGGCCGCGGTTCGCCCGCGCGCACGCCAAGCTGTCGCGGGAGCGCTGGGCGGCGGTCAAGGAGACGGCCCGCGGTCGCGGCCTCACCCCGTCCGCGGTGCTCATGGCGGCGTACGCGGACGTGCTGCGCCGCTGGTCGAAGCGGCCCGAACTCACCATGAACCTCACGCTGTTCAACCGTCCGCCGCTGCACCCGCAGATCGGCGAGGTGATCGGCGACTTCACCTCGCTGGTGCTGCTGGAGACCCGGCCCGACGCCGGGGACTCCTTCGCCGGGCGGGCCAAGCGGCTGCACCTCCAGCTCATGGAGGACCTGGGGCACGCGACCTTCTCCGGGGTGCGGGTGCTGCGCGAGCGGGCCCGGCGGCTGGGCGGGCGGCCGGGGGCGGCGATGCCGGTGGTCTTCACCAGCATGGTGGGCTTCGACTCCGGCTCCGGCCCGACCGAGACGGCCCAGGTGTTCGGCGACGTGGTGTACGGCGTGAGCCAGACGCCGCAGGTCTGGCTGGACTACCAGGTGCTGGAGGACCGCGGGGAACTGCTGGTCAACTGGGACTACGTCGAGGGCCTGTTCCCCGACGGCATGCTGGACGAGATGTTCGCGGCGCACCTGACGGGTCTGGAGCGGCTGGCGGACGGCGAGGCGGCCTGGGACGAGCGGGAGGTCGTCGTCCTGCCGCAGGCGCAGGCCGAGGAGCGGCGCCGGGCCAACGACACCTACGCCGACATCCCGGACCGGACGCTGTGCGCCCTGGTCGAGGAGCAGGCGGCGCGTACCCCGGACGCGGTCGCGGTGATCGCCGCGGACGGTGAGCACGGCTACGCCGAACTCGTCGCGGACTCCCACCGGCTGGCGCACGTCCTCCAGGCGGCGGGGGCGGCGCGGGACACGCTCGTCGGCGTGATCTGCGAGAAGGGCTACGAGCAGGTCGCCGCGGCGCTCGGTGTCACCCGGTCCGGGGCGGCGTACCTGCCGGTCGAGCCGCGCTGGCCCGCCGCCCGCCGGGCGAAGCTGCTCGACCAGGGCGGGGTGCGGGTCGTGGTGACGTCCGAGCGGCTGCGCACGGAACTGGAGTGGCCGGAAGGCGTCCGGCTGGTGACCTTCGCCGACGACGAGGTGCGGGCCGCGCCCGCGACCCCGCCCGCGGCCGGTCCCGACCCGGCGGACCTGGCGTACGTCATCTTCACCTCCGGCTCGACGGGCACCCCCAAGGGCGTCATGATCGACCACCGGGCGGCCGCCAACACCATCCAGGACCTGACGGCGCGCTACGCGGTCACGGCCGCCGACCGCGCGCTCGCGCTGTCCGCGCTGAGCTTCGACCTGTCCGTCTACGACATCTTCGGCATGCTGGCCGCGGGCGGCGCGGTGGTGATGCCGGAGCCGGGCCGGGCCCAGGAGCCGCAGCACTGGTCGGAGCTGACGGAGCGGCACGGTGTGACGGTCTGGAACAGCGTCCCGGCGCTGATGCAGGTGTGGATCGACGCGCACGACGCCGACGCCCCGCCCCCCGGGCGGGCCCTGCGGCTGGTCATGATGAGCGGCGACTGGATCCCGGTCGCGCTCCCGGACCGGATCCGCGCCTTCTACCCCGACACGGTGCTGATGAGCCAGGGCGGCGCCACCGAGGCGTCGATCTGGTCGATCCACCACCCGATCGGCGAGGTGCCCGCGACGTGGTCGCGCATCCCGTACGGCAAGGCGCTCGGCAACCAGACGATGCACGTGTACGACGGGTGGCTGGAGCCGAGCCCGGTGTGGGCGACGGGCGAGATATGTATCGGCGGCCGCGGTGTCGCCCGCGGCTACTGGGCCGACCCGGAGCGGACGGCGGAGCGCTTCGTGACCCACCCGCGCACCGGGGAGCGGCTCTACCGCACCGGGGACCTCGGCCGCTTCCTGCCCGGCGGGGACATCGACTTCCTCGGCCGCGAGGACTCGCAGATCAAGCTCAACGGCTACCGCATCGAGCTGGGCGAGATCGCCGCGCCGCTGCGCCGCCACCCCGGGGTGCGGGACGCGCTGGTCGCGGTGGACACCAACCCGCGCACGGGCAGCCGCCAGCTGGTCGCCTACCTGGTGCCGGACGACGGGGAGGCCGTGCCGGGGCGCACCCACCCGGACGCGGCGCTGCTGCGGGCGCAGTTGGAGGAGCTGCTGCCGGAGTACATGGTGCCGCGGCACTACCTCGTCATCCCGCGGGTGCCGCTGAGCGCGAACGGCAAGGTGGACGCCTCCGCGCTGCCCGCCCCGCGCGAGCAGCAGCAGGCGGGCACGCACTCGGCGCCGCAGGACGACGTGGAGCGCACGCTGCTGGGCTTCTGGCAGGAGGTGCTGGAGCGCGACGACTTCGGGACGGACGAGAACTTCTTCGAGCTCGGCGGCGACTCGCTGCACGCGATCGGCATCCTGGAGCGCATCGCCAAGGAGTTCGGCACCACCGTGAGCCAGGACGAGGGCCTGCGTACCCTCTTCGACAACCCCACGGTCGCCCGGCTCGCCACGGTGCTGCGGCCCGCGACCGACTGAGCCCCCGACGACGGAGCCGGGCCGCCCCCGTCGGCCGGCCCGGCTCCGTCGTCCGGAACGTCAGCTCTCCTTGCCGTACAGGTGCAGGCAGATCGGGGCGCAGACGGCGGTGATGACGGCGCTGGCGACGAGCGTCCAGGCGACCGCGCCGGCGGTGCCGGAGCCGCCGTTCATCAGGTCGCGGGCGGCGGTGGCGACATGGCTGAGCGGGTTGACCTTGACGAAGGCCTGGAGCCAGCCCGGCATGGTGCTGGGCTTGACGAAGACGTTGCTGGCGAAGGACAGCGGCATCAGCACGGCGTTGGCGATGCTGATGACGACGGCCGGGTCGCGCAGCGCGAGCGCGAGCGCGGCCCACACCAGCGACAGCGCGAGGCCGAACACGATGACCAGGGCGACCGCGCCGAGGACGCCGAGGAAGCCGTTGTCGGGGCGGTAGCCCATGGCGACGCCGAGCACGATGACGATGACGGACGCGAAGACGTACCGCGCGCCGTCGCTGAGCAGGCCGCCGAGCACGAACGCGCCGCTCCAGATGGGCAGTCCGCGGAAGCGGTCGAAGGCGCCGCTGCGGACGTCCTGGGCGAGCCGGCCGCCGCCGTACATCGTCACGATGGCGATGCTCATGCTGAGCACGCCGGGCAGCAGCACCTTCAGGTACTCCGACGTGGAGCCGCTGATCGCACCGCCGAAGAGGTAGGTGAACAGCACCGTGAACAGGATCGGGATGGCGGTGGAGTCCACGAGCTGCTTGGGGTCGTGCTTGAGCTTGAGCATGGCGCGGCTGCCGAAGGCGGCCGAGGCCGCGACGGGACCGGCCCGGTGGCGGGTGCGGCCCGCGGCGAGCAGGGCGTCGATGGGGTCGGACCCGGCTGCGGCGGGGCGCGCGGGGGCGGTGGGGCTGCTCATGCGGTCTGGTCCTCGTGGTCGGTGGTGGCCGGGGCCGTCCGGTGGCCGGTGAGGGCGAGGAAGGCCTCGTCGAGGCTGGGCTGGCCGAGCGAGAGGTCGGCGACGCCCACACCGGCGTCGGCGAGCCGGGTCATGGTGCGGCCGACGAGCCGGCTCACGTCCCTGCCGCCCGTGTCCGCTCCGGCGGTGCCGAGCAGCACGGACAGTGCGAACGGGTCGGCGTCCAGCTCGACCTTCCCGTCGAGGGATTCGCCGAGGATCTGGCGGGCCCGGTCGCGCTGTTCCTCGTCGAGCAGCCGCACGTGCAGGGTGCCGGAGCCGACCCGGGACTTCAGCTGCGAGCTGGTGCCCTCGGCGACGATCCGGCCGTTGTCGATGACGGCGATCTGCTCGGCGAGCTGGTCGGCCTCCTCCAGGTACTGCGTGGTGAGCAGCACGGTGGTGCCGGCCGCCGCGACCCGGCGGACCAGCTCCCAGACCTGGTTGCGGCTGCGCGGGTCGAGTCCGGTGGTCGGCTCGTCCAGGAACAGCAGGTCGGGGGTCACGATGAGGCTGGCGGCGATGTCGAGGCGGCGGCGCATACCGCCGGAGTAGCCGCTGACCGGGCGGCCCGCCGCGTCGCTCAGGTCGAAGGCGGCGAGCAGCGCGTCGGCCCGGTCCCGGCAGGCGGGGCGGGGCAGGCCCTGGAGGCGGCCGAGGAAGATCAGGTTCTCGTAGCCCGTCAGGTCCTCGTCGAGCGAGGCGTACTGGCCGGTGAGCGAGACCCGGGCGCGGATCGCGTCCGCCTCGGTCAGCACGTCGTGGCCGAGCACCTTGGCGGTGCCGCCGGTCGGTTTGATGAGCGTGGCAAGGATCCGGATCGTGGTGGTCTTGCCCGCACCGTTCGGGCCCAGGAACCCGAACACCTGGCCGCGCGGGATCGTCAGGTCGATCCCGTCCAGCGCACGCTTCTCCCCGTAGGCCTTGGCCATGCCGCGTGCCTCGACCGCCGGCTGGTCCTCGCCCGCGCTATTCTTTGACATGCCGTAAGAGTTGACTATCTCTCACAGCTTGTCAAGGTTACGGCCGAACGCATACCGTCGGGGAATGGTCGACTCGCAGGAAACCGCCCCACCGCCGCGCCGCCGCCGGGCCGACGCGCAGCGCAGCATCGACGCCATCCTCAACGCGAGCCGGGTCGTGCTCGGCGAGCGCCCGGACGCGAGCATGGACGACATCGCCTCCGCCGCCGGCGTCACACGGCAGACCGTCTACGCGCATTTCCCCTCGCGGGACGCGCTGGTCGCCGCGCTCATCGAGGCGGCCGCCGCCGAGTACCTCACCGCGCTCGACGCCGCCGGGCTCGACAGCGCCCCGCCCGCCGAGGCCCTCGCGCAGTTCCTGGACGCGGGCTGGCGCTTCCTGCGCCGCCACCCGATGCTGCTCAACCCCACCGCGCCGCGCACGCCCGAGCCCAACCACAACGCGCTGTCCGACGTGGTGCCGCCGCGGCTCGAACGCCTCGTCACCCGCGGCATGGACAGCGGCGCCTTCGACGTGTCGCTGCCCGCGGCCTGGCTCGCCGCCGCGATCGTCGGACTCCAGCACGCCGCCGCCGCCGAGGTCGCCGCCGGGCACCTGCTCCCGGACGACGCGGAAGCGCTGTGCCTGGAGAGCGCGCTGCGGCTGTGCGGGAGCAGGTAGCCCCGCGGGCGGCCCGGCCCTGACGGAGGGGTTCCCGCCCCTCCGCCGGACCGCGCCGGTCGTGCCTGTCGTGCCCCTCGTGGCTCCGGGTGTACGGCCGGTCAGTCGCGCGGGAGGTCGCCCTCCGCCAGGCCGCCGTCGAGGAGGGCGAACAGCTCCTCGTCGGTGGCGGTGTCCAGGACCAGTTCCGTCCCGTCCGCCCCGTCGCCCGGGGCGGCCTCCGTGCCCTGCGGCGCGGCGTCGTCCCAGCGGCTGAGCAGCGCCCGCAGCCGCCGGGTGATCGTGCCGCGCAGCTCCTCGTCCGGCGCGGAGCCCAGCAGGGACCGCTCCAGGCTCTCGATCTCGTCGAGCACCGGCTCGGGCGCGGCCTGCGCGCCCTCGTCCAAAGTGAGCTTCGTCCGCAGGTGGCGGGCCAGCGCGGCCGGGGTCGGATGGTCGAAGACCAGCGTCGCCGGGAAGGTGCAACCGGTCGCCGCGGCGAGCCGGTTGCGCAGGTCCACCGCGGTGAGCGAGTCGAACCCGGCGTCCCGGAAGGCGCTGTCCGGGTCCATCGCGTCCGCGTCGCCGCCGCCCAGGGCGACGACCGCGTGCGAGCGGACGAGCTGGAGCAGGAAGGCGTGCCGCTCGGCCTCGTTCAGCGGCGCGAGCTGCCGCGCCACCCCGCCGCCGGGCTCGGCCGCGACCGCCTGCGGCTGCACCGGCGTGCTGACCAGGCCGCGCCACAGCGCCGGGAGGCCGCCCTCGCGGGCGAGGGCGCGCAGCCTGCCGGTGCGGATGCCCGTCGCGAGCAGCAACGGCTGCGCGGAGCCGCGGGCCGCGTCGAAGAGGGCCAGCGCCTGCGGGGTGGGCAGCGCGGTGTAGTAGCCGGACATCCTGGCCCGGCTGGCGGAGGTGAGGGTGGCCGTCAGGGCGCTGGTCTGCGCCCACAGCCCCCACGCGACCGACGTCGCGGGCAGGCCGCGCGAGCGCCGGTGGTGGGCGAGCGCGTCCAGCACGGTGTTCGCCGCCGCGTAGTTGCCCTGCGCGGGGGCGCCGGTGAGCCCGGCACCGGAGGAGAAGAGGACGAAGTCGGCGAGGTCCGCGCCCGCGGTCAGCTCGTGCAGATGCAGCGCCGCGTCCGCCTTGGGCCGCAGCACGGTGCCGATCCGCTCCGGGGTGAGCGAGCCCAGGATGCCGTCGTCCAGCACGCCCGCGGTGTGCACCACCGACGTCAGCGGGTGCGCCCCCGGTACGGCGGCCAGCACCCGCGCCAGGTCGTCCCGGTCGCCCGCGTCGCAGGCCACGATGTCGGCGGTGGCGCCGAGCCCGGCGAGTTCGGCCCGCAGCTCGTCCGCGCCGGGCGCCGCGGGCCCGCTGCGGCTCAGCAGCAGGAAGTGCCGGGCGCCGCGGGCGGCGAGGTGGCGGGCGACGAGGCCGCCGAGCGTGCCCGTACCGCCGGTGACCAGCACCGTGCCCTCGGGGTCCGGCTGCCGCGGCACCGTCAGCACGATCTTGCCGACGTGCCGGGCCTGGCTCATGTGGCGGAACGCCCCGATCGCGTCCCGCAGGTCCCACGTCGTCAGCGGCGGCAGCCGCAGCGCACCGGCCCGGAAGAGGTCCATGACCTCGGCGAGCATCGCGCCGATACGGTCCACTCCCGCGTCGTCCAGCACGAACGCCCGGTAGCCGACACCCGGATGGGCGGCGGCGACCTCCGCGGCGTCCCGGACGTCCGTCCGGCCCATCTCCACGAAGCGCCCGCCGCCGCGCAGCAGCCGCAGCGACGCGTCGACGAACTCGCCCGCGAGCGAGTCGAGGACGACGTCGAGGCCGCGCTCCCCCGCCTCGGCCGCGAACCGCTCCTCGAAGTCGAGAGTGCGGCTGGACGCGATGTGCGCGTCGTCCAGCCCCGCGGCCCGCAGCACCGGCCACTTGGCCGGGCTCGCCGTCGCGAACACCTCGGCGCCCCGGTGCCGGGCGAGCTGGACGGCGGCCATGCCGACGCCCCCGGCCGCCGCGTGCACCAGCACCGACTCGCCGGGCGCCAGCCCGGCCAGGTCGGACAGCGCGTAGTGCGCGGTGACGAAGGCCACCGGCACGGACGCGGCCTGCTCGAACGACCAGTTCTCCGGGATCGGCGCGAGCAGCCGCTCGTCGGTCACCGCGACCGGCCCGAACGCGTGGGTGAGCAACCCGAGGACGCGGTCGCCGGGCTTGAGGCCCGTCACGTCGCCGCCGACGGCGGTCACGACGCCCGCGCCCTCACCGCCGAGGTCGGCCTCGTCCGGGATCAGCCCGAGCGCCACCACGACGTCATGGAAGTTGAGCCCCGCGGCACGCACCGCCACCCGCACCTCGCGCGGACCGAGTTCGCCGGTGGACGGCTCGCACGCGGCGAGGGTCAGCCCCTCCAGCGTGCGGGTGCCGGTGCACTCCAGCCGCCACGCGGCCGCCCCGGCGGGCGGCACCAGGCTCTCGCCGGACGCGGCCCGCGCCAGCCGGGGCGCGAGCAACGCGCCCGACCGGACGGCGAGTTGCGGCTCGCCGGACGCGGCGACCGCCTCCCACAGCTCGCCGGACGCGGCCTCGGCGGTGTCGTCGTCGACCAGCACGAAGGCGTCCGGGTGCTCGGTCTGCGCGGAGCGCACCAGCCCCCACACCGCGGCGGCGGCGAGATCCGCGACCCCGGCCCCGTCCTCCGCCGCGACCGCCCCCCGCGTCCTGACCACCAGCCGCGCCCCGGACAGGACCTCGTCGACGGCCTTCTCCTGAAGCACGCCCAGGACGGCCGCACTGAGTTCGCGCATCCGCCCGCCAACCCCGGCGACCCCGGTGTGCCGGTACTGCCCGCCGCTTGAGCCCGCGCCGCCGGTCGCGGCGGCCTGCGTCGCGCCCTGCGCCCGTGGGCCCGGTGCGCACCAGACCACCATGTCCGGGGCGGGGGCGCCCTCGGTGACGGAGGTGTGGAGGGATGCGAGGTCCGGGTGGGTGGTGGTGGGGCGGCCGGTGGATGTGAGGCGGCGGGCGACGGTCGCGGCCTCCTCGTCCGTGCCGAGGACGGCCCAGCGCCGCTGGGCGGCCGCCGCGGGGGCGGGGACCGGCGTCCAGTCGACGCGGAAGAGGGCGTCGCGCAGCGACCCGGTGTCGGCCGCGCGCAACTGCTCGGCGGTGACCGCCCGTACGACCAGCTCCCCCACCGAGGCGACGGGGCGCCCGTCGAGGTCGGCGGCGGCCAGCGCGACACGGTCCGGGCCGAGCCGCCGGACGCGGACCCGCAGGTCGGTCAGGCCGGGGGCGGCGAGGGCGACCTCGCCGAAGAGGAAGGGCAGCCACAGCCGCGCGGGCCCGTCCTCGTCCGCCATGAGGATGCCCGCGGCCTGCATCGCCGCGTCCAGCAGCGCGGGGTGGACGCCGTAGCGCCCGGCCTCGCCGCGCTGGGCGGCGCCCAGGCCGACCTCGGCGAAGACCTCGCCGTCGCGCCGCCAGGCCCGGCGGATGCCGCGGAAGGCCTCCCCGTAGGTGTAGCCGCGTCCGGCGTAGTCCTCGTACAGCCCTTCCGTGGGGAGCGGTTCGGCCCCGGCGGGCGGCCAGACGGCGAGTCCGCCGGCGTCCGCGGTGAGCGGCCTGCCGCTCAGTTCGCCGCCCGCGTGGGACGTCCACTCGCCGTCGAAGGAGGCGTCCTCGGGCCGTGAGTAGACGGTCACCCGGCGGCTGCCGGTGTCGTCCGGGGCCGCGGCGACTACCTGGATCTGCACCGCGCCGTCCGGCGGGACGGCCATCGGGGCCTCCAGCGTCAGTTCGCTGACGCCAAAACAGCCGGTCTCGGCGGCGGCGCGCAGCGCGAGTTCGACGAAGGCGGTGCCGGGCAGCAGCACCTGGCCCTCGACGGCGTGGTCGGCGAGCCACCCGTGGGTCTGCGGCGACAGCCGCCCGGAGAGCACGACGGCCCCGTTGTCGGCGGCGTCGATCGCGGCGCCGAGCATCGGGTGCTCGCCCGCGCGCAGCCCGGCCTTGCCGAGGGCGTCGCCGGAGGGCTGCTCCTGATCCTGCCAGTAGCGCTGCCGCTGGAAGGCGTACGGGGGCAGGGCGGTGGCGGGGGCGGCGGGGTGGCCGAGCAGCCGCTCCCACGCGACGGGCACGCCGCCGGTGTGGGCCTGCGCGACCGAGGCGAGGAAGTCGTCGGGGCCGCCGCGGTCGCGGTGCAGGGTGCCGAGGACGAGCGCGGCGGCGTCCGCGGCGGCGATCGTCTCCTCCAGGCCCATCGTCAGCACCGGGTGCGGGCTGGACTCGACGAACAGCTCGTAGCCGCGCTCGGTGAGGGTGCGGGTGACCTCGTCGAAGCGCACCGGCCGGCGCAGGTTGCGGTACCAGTAGTCCGTGTCGAGCGCGGTGGTGTCGAGCTGGCCACCGGTCACGGCGGAGTAGAAGGGGATCCGGGAGGCCACCGGGGTGACGCCCGCGAGCTGCCGCAGGAGTTCGTCGCGGATGCGCTCGACGTGCGGCGAGTGGGAGGCGTAGTCGACGGGCAGGCGCCGCACCCGGACGTCGGAGTCCCGGTAGGTGTCGACGAGTTCGGTGATCGCGTCGGTGTCGCCGGAGACGACGACGGAGCCGGGCCCGTTGACGACGCCGACCGCGAGCCGTCCCGCCCAGCGGGTGAGCGCCGCCTCGGCCTCCTCCCGGCCCAGGCCCAGCGACGCCATGGCACCCTGCCCGGACAGCGCCACGATGGCGCGGCTGCGCAGCGCCACGATGCGGGCCGCGTCCTCCAGGGTCAGCGCGCCCGCGACGCAGGCCGCGGCGATCTCGCCCTGCGAGTGGCCGACGACGGCGGCGGGGGCGATCCCGGCGTGCTCCCACAGCGCGGCCAGCGACACCATGACGGCGAACAGGACCGGCTGGACGACGTCCACCCGCTCCAGGTCCGGGGCGCCGGGCGCGCCGCGCAGCACGTCGCGCACCGACCAGCCGGTGAAGGGGGCGAGCGCGGCCTCGCACGCGGCGAGCCGGTCGCGGAAGACCGGTTCGGCGTCGAGCAGTCCGAGCGCCATGCCCGTCCACTGCGAGCCCTGGCCGGGGAAGACGAACACGGCCTCGGCGGCGCGGCTGCGGGCCGTGCCCTGCACCACGCCGGGCGCGGGCCGCCCCTCGGCCAGCGCGTGCAGCCCGGCGAGCAGGGTGTCCCGGTCGGGGCCCAGCACCACGGCCCGGTGGGTGAGGGCGGCCCGGCGCAGAAGCGCGGCGGCGGTGCCGCGCGCGTCCAGCTCCGGGTGCCCGGCGACGTGGGCGGCGAGCTGCGCGGCCTGACCGCGCAGCCCGCGCTCCCCGCGCCCGGACAACAGCCAGGCGACGACGGCCGGTTCGCCGTCGGCGGCCCCGGCCCCGGTACGTCCCTCGCCGGTAGCGGCGGCGGATCCCGCGTCCGCGGAGCGACCGGCTCCGGGACGGCCCTCGCCCGCACGAACTGCGGATCCGGCGTCCGCCGCACGGCCGGGGTCCCCGGCCGCAGCGGTCCCGGGACGGGCCGCGCCCGCGCCCACCGCGGATCCCGCGTCCACGGAGCCGACGGTCCCGGCACCCGCACCGGCAGCGGATCCGGCGTCCGCGGCGCCCGCCGGGCGGCCTGCCTCGCCAGCGGGCGAAGGCCCGGGACGGCCCGTGCCCGCACCGGCAGCGGACCCCGCGTCCGCGGCGCCGACCGCCCCGGCGCCCGTGCCCGCACCGGCTGCGGCTCCTCCCGGGGCCGCGGGGGTCGCGGGGGGCTCCGGGGGTGGGGCCTGTTCGAGGATCAGGTGGGCGTTCGTGCCGCTCACGCCGAAGGACGAGACGCCCGCGCGGCGCGGCTGCCCGGCGTCGGGCCACGGCTGCGCCCGGACGGCCAGTTCGACGTCGCCCGCCTCCCAGTCGACGTGCCGGCTCGGCTCGTCCACGTGGAGGGTCGCGGGCAGCATGCCGTGCCGCATCGCGAGCACCATCTTCATCACACCGGCCGCGCCCGCGGTCGCCTGCGTGTGGCCGATGTTGGACTTCACCGAGCCGAGCAGCAGCGGTCTGCCGTCCGGGCGGTCCTGCCCGTAGGTGGCGAGCAGCGCCTGTGCCTCGATGGGGTCGCCCAGCGTGGTGCCGGTGCCGTGCGCCTCGACGACGTCCACGTCCCGCAGCGTCAGCCCGGCGGCGGCGACGGCCTGCCGGATCACGCGTTCCTGGGAGGGGCCGTTGGGCGCGGTCAGCCCGCTGGAGGCGCCGTCCTGGTTGACGGCCGAGCCGCGGATCACGGCGAGGACGTCGTGGCCGAGGCGGCGGGCCCGCGAGAGGGGTTCGACCAGCAGCAGGCCGAGGCCCTCGGCGAAGCCGAAGCCGTCGGCGGCCTCGGCGAAGGCCTTGCAGCGCCCGTCCGCGGACAGCGCGCGCTGCCTGCTGAACTCGACGATGACGCGCGGGCTCGACATGACGGTCACGCCCCCCGCGACGGCCATGGTGCATTCGCCCGAGCGCAGCGCCTGGCACGCCATGTGCAAGGTGACGAGCGACGAGGAGCACGCGGTGTCGACGGTGACGGCGGGGCCTTCGAGGCCGAAGACGTAGCTCACCCGGCCGGACAGGATGCTCGGCGTCGTCCCGGCGACGGCGTAGCCCTCCATGCCGTGCGGGTAGTCCGAGGGTCCGGCACCGACGAAGACGCCGGTGCGGCTGCCGCGCAGGGTCTGCGGGTCGATCCCGGCGGCCTCGAACAGCTCCCAGGTGCCTTCCAGCAGCAGCCGCTGCCGCGGGTCCATGGCGAGCGCCTCGCGCGGGGAGATCCCGAAGAACTCCGCGTCGAAGCCCGCCACTTCGGTCAGGAAGCCGCCCTCGCGGACATAGCTGGTGCCGAGGTGGTCGGGGTCGGGGTCGTACAGTCCGCCCAGGTCCCAGCCGCGGTCGGCGGGGAAGCCGGTCACGGCGTCGCGGCCGTCGGCGAGCAGCCGCCACAGCTCGTCGGGCGAGGTGACGCCGCCGGGCAGGCGGCAGGACATGGCGACGATCGCGACGGGTTCGCGCAGCGTCGCCTCCAGCTCGTCGTTGCGCGCCCGCAGCCGCCGGGTCTCCTTGACCGATGCGCGCAGCGCCTTGGTGACCTCTTCGATGGATGCACTCATCGGACCCTCACTCTCCGGAGTTGACGGCGCGGATCAGCTCGTCCACGTCCATGTCGTCGACCAGGCCGTCGTCGTCGGCCGCCGTACCGTCCGCCGTGCCGTCGGCGGTGCCGGGTGCCGTGCCGGGCGCGGCGTCCGGCTCGTCGGCGGGTGCCTCACCGGCCGGGGCGAGCATCTCGCCCAGCCGGCGGGCGAGGTCGGTGGGCGTCGGGCAGTCGAAGATGACGGTCGCGGGCAGCCGCAGTCCGGTCGCCCCGGCGAGGCGGTTGCGCAGTTCGACGGCGGTGAGCGAGTCGAAGCCCATCTCGACGAACCCGCGGTCGACGTCCAGCGCGGCGGCCGAGCCGTGGCCCAGCACCGCGGCGGACTGCTTCCTGACCAGCACCACGAGCGCCTGCCGCCGCTCGCCCGCCGTCATCCCGGCGAACTGCTCGGCCCCGCCCGTGTCGGCCGTGCCCGCGCCGGTGGCGGCGGCGCGCTCGGGCCGGGTGCGGCGCGGTGCGAGCTGCCGCATGACCGGCGGCAGGGTGCCCGCGGCGTCCTGGGCGCGCAGTGCCTCGCGGTCGATGTGCGCGGTCACCACGAGCGCCTCGGCGGCCATGGCGCCCTGGTCGAAGAGCGCGAGGCCCTCGGCGGCGGACATCGCCCGGGCGCCGGACCGGGAGAGCCTGTCCCGGTCCTGGGCGTTCATCTGGCCGGTCAGCGCGCTGTCGTTGGCCCACAGGCCCCAGGCGAGCGAGCTGCCCGCCTGGCCGCGCGAGCGGCGGACGGCGGCGAGGGTGTCGAGGAAGACGTTCGCGGCGCCGTAGTTGGCCTGTCCGGGGTTGCCGAGCAGGCCCGCGGCCGAGGAGTACATGACGAACATGCCGAGGTCGAGGTCCGCGGTCAGCTCGTCGAGGTGGACGGCGGCGTCGACCTTGGGCCGCAGGACGGGGGCGAGCCGCTCGGGGGTGAGCGAGCCGAGCACCGTGTCGTCGAGCACGCCCGCGGTGTGCACCACCGCGGTGAGCCCGTGTTCGGCGGGCAGGCCGCCGAGCAGCGCGGCGAGCGCGTCCCGGTCGGCGATGTCGCACGAGGCCACCCGCGCTTCCGCGCCCAGTTCCGCGAGCCGCGCGACGAGTTCGGCCGCGCCCGGCGCGTCCGGGCCCTGGCGGCTGGCCAGCACCAGGTGGCGCATGCCCCACGGTCCTGCGAGGTGCTGGGCGACGAGGGCGCCGAGCGTTCCGGTGCCGCCGGTGACCAGGACGGTGCCCTCGGGGTCGGGCACGGGCGGGATCGTCAGGACGAGCTTGCCGGTGTGCTTGGCCTGCGCCATGTGGCGGAAGGCGGCGGGCGCGTCGCGGACGTCCCAGGTGCGGACGGGCAGCGGCGCGAGCGCGCCGTCCCGCAGCAGGGCGACGATCTCGCCGAGCATGTCCCGCACCTGCTGCGGGCCGAGGTCCGGCACCAGGTCGACCGGGGTGTAGACGACGCCGGGGTGGTCCGCGGCGACCTGGCCGGGGTCGCGCCGGTCGGTCTTGCCCAGCTCGACGAAGTGCCCGCCGCGCGGCAGCACCCGCAGGCCTGCGCCGACGAGGTCGCCGGTCAGCGAGTTGAGGACGGTGTCCACGCCCGCGCCGCCGGTCGCGGCCAGGATCCGGTCGGCGAATCCGGCGTCCCGCGAGGACGCGATGTGCGTGTCGTCCAGGCCCATGAGCCGCAGCGTGTCGTGCTTGCCGGGGCTCGCGGTGGCGAAGACCTCGGCGCCCAGGTGCCGGGCGATCCGGACGGCCGCGGTGCCGACGCCGCCGGCCGCCGCGTGGATCAGGACGCGCTGCCCGGCGCGCAGGCCCGCCGCCCCGGTGAGCGCGAACCAGGCGGTGAGGTACGCGGACGGGACCGCCGCCGCCTGCTCCCAGGTCCAGCCCGCGGGCATCGGCACGACCCAGCGGTGGTCGGTGACCGCCTCGGTGGCGAAGGCGCGCGGCACGAGGCCCAGCACCCGGTCGCCGGGCTTCAGCCCGGTCACGCCGGAGCCGACCGCGGCGACCGTGCCCGCGCCCTCACCGCCGATGAACAGGCCGTCGTCCGGCGGCAGTCCGAGCGCGACGAGCAGATCGTGGAAGGCGATCCCGGCGGCCCGGACCCGGATCCGCACCTGGTCGGCCGCGAGCGGTTCGGCGGTGTCCGGGCAGGGCACGGCGGTCATGGCGTCCAGGACACCGGCCGGGTCGGGTTCGAGCCGCCAGCGTCCGCCGAGCGGTGGGGTCAGCCGCCCCTGCGGGGCGCCGGTCGCCGCGAGGCGCGGGACGAGCAGCGCGCCGCCGCGGATCGCGAGCTGCGGCTCGTCCCCGGCGAGGGCGTGCACGAGGGCGGTGGCCCACTCGTCCTCGTCGAGGTCGGCCAGGACGATCCGGCCCGGGTTCTCGGCCTGCGCCGAGCGGACCAGGCCCCACACCGGGGAGGCGGCCAGGTCGTACACCTCGTCGCCCTCGCCCGCGGGGAGGGCCCGGCGGGTGACGACGACGAGCCGGGTGTCGGCCGTGCGTTCGCTGTCCAGCCAGGCCTGGAGGTCGCCCAGCAGGGCGGCGGTCAGGTCGAGCACCGCACCGGGCAGCACCGCCCCGGCCTCCTTGGCGCAGGGCAGCACGGCGACCCGGGGGGCGGGGGCGCCGCCGTCGAGGGCGGCCAGCAGGGCGGTCAGGTCCGGGTGGGCGGTGAGGGCGACCCCGGCTCCGGGCAGCGCTCCGGTCAGGCCGAAGGGGTCGGTACCGGCGAGCGCCCAGTCGCCCGCGGCGCTCGTCCTGGGCGTCGGGACGGGCGTCCAGTCGAGCCGGAAGAGCGAGCGGGCGGGGCCCGCGGCCGCGGACAGCGCATCGGCCGACACCGGCCGGGTGACGAGGCGTTCGACGGCGAGGACGGGCTCGCCCGTCTCGTCCGCGGCGGTCAGCGCGACCGCGCCCTGCCCGGCAGGTGCGATGCGCACCCGCAGGGTACGGGCGCCGGACGCGAAGAGCTGGACGCCCGTGAGGCTGAACGGCAGCCGCACGGTGCGGCCCTTGCCGTCGCCCTGGTCGGCGTCGGGGGCGAGGACCATGGCGTGCAGGGCGGCGTCGAGCAGCGCGGGGTGCATGCCGTAGCGGCCGGCCTCGTCCTGGACGCCCGCGGGCGGCGCGACCTCGGCGTAGACCTCGTCGCCGCGCAGCCAGGCGCGGGCCAGGCCCTGGAAGGACGGGCCGTAGGTGTAGCCGGCCTCGGCACCGGCCGCGTAGAAGGACTCCTGGTCCATCGCGACGGGTTCGGCGCCGGGCGGCGGCCAGGCGGTGAGGGCGGCGGGGTCGGGGCCGTCGGCCTCGGCGAGCAGCGCGGAGGCGTGCCGGGTCCACTCGCCGTCCTGGCCCTCGGGCCGGGAGTAGACGGCGAGCGGGCGCTGCCCGGTGTCGTCGGGGGCGCCGACCAGGAGCTGGAGGCGCACCGCTTCGGTGCCGCGCAGCAGCAGCGGGGCCTCCAGGGTCAGTTCCTCGACGCGCGGGCAGCCCGCCTCGGCCCCGGCGCGCAGGGCGAGTTCGGCGAAGCCGGTGCCGGGGAGCAGGGCCACCCCGTTGACGGCGTGGTCGGCGAGCCAGGGCCGGGTGGCGGTGGACAGCCGCCCGGTGAGGACCAGGCCGCCGCTGTCGGCGAGTTCGACGGCGGCGCCGAGCAGCGGGTGGTCGGGGGTGCCCACGCCGAGGTCGGCGGGGTCGACGGCGGCGCGGTCCTCCTCCAGCCAGAACCGCTGCCGGTCGAAGGCGTAGGTGGGCAGCGGGACGGAGCGCCCGCCGGGCAGCAGCCGGCCCCAGTCCAGTTCGGCGCCGTTGACCCAGGCCTCGGCGAGGGAGGCGGTGAAGCGGGCGAGGCCGCCCTCGTCGCGGCGCAGCGAGCCGACGGTGACGGGCTCGGCCGCGTCGTCGGCGGACACCGCGGTGTCCATGACGGCGGCGGTGAGCACCGGGTGCGGGGTGACCTCGACGAACATGCTGAAGCCGTTGTCCAGCAGCGCCCTGGTGGCGCGGGCGAAGAGCACCGGCTCGCGCAGGTTGCGGAACCAGTAACCGGCGTCCAGCTGCGTGGTGTCGAGCGGTTCGCCGGTCACCGCGCTGTAGAAGGGGATGCGGGCGCGCTGCGGCGTGATGCCCCCGAGCTGGGCCAGCAGGTCCTCGCGCATCGGCTCGACCTGCGGGGAGTGGGAGGCGTAGGTGACCTCGATGCGGCGGATGCGGATGCCGCGCCGCTCGCACTCCTCGGCCAGCTCGTCGAGGTCGCCGGTCTCCCCGGCGACGACGACCTGCGAGGGGCTGTTGACGGTCGCGATCGTGAGCCGTCCCTCCGCGGGCGCCAGGAGTTCGGCCGCCTGCCGTTCGTCGGTCTGGAGCGAGGCCATGCCGGAGGAGCCGGTGAGCCTGGTGATGGCCAGCGAGCGCAGGGCGACGATCCGCGCCGCGTCCTCCAGCGACAGCGCCCCGGCCACGTGGGCGGCGGCGATCTCGCCCTGGGAGTGGCCGACGACGGCCGCCGGGCTCACCCCGTAGTGCTGCCACAGCCGGGCGAGCGAGACCATCACCGCGAACAGCGCGGGCTGCACGACGTCCACCCGCTCCAGGCCGGGCGCCCCCTCGGCCTGCCGCAGCACGCCGGTGAGCGACCAGTCGGTGTACGGGGCGAGGGCCTGCTCGCACTCGGCGACGGAGGCCGCGAACTCCGGTGAGGTGTCCAGGAGTTCGGCCGCCATCCCGGCCCACTGGGAGCCCTGCCCGGGGAAGACGAACACCACGCGGGGCTTGCGGCGCGCGGTGCCGTGCACCAGCCCGGGGTCGGGCTCGCCGTCGGCGAGCCGGGCCAGCCGGGCGGTGTGGTCCGCGCCCGCGCCGCCCAGCACCACCGCGCGGTGCGGCAGCGCGGCGCGCTGCGCGGCCAGGCTCCAGCCGACGTCGCGGGGCAGCGGTCCGGCGGCGCCGGACCCGTCCGCCAGCGCCTCGGCCAGCTTGCCCGCCTGCTGCCGCAGCGCGGCCGCGGAGGCCGCGGACACGGGCCACAGCACGGGCGGGTCGGTGGGGACGGGCGCCGCGGGCGGTGTGTCGGCCGGTTCGGCGGGCGGCTGTTCGAGGATGAGGTGGACGTTGGTGCCGCTGACGCCGAAGGAGGACACGCCCGCGCGCCGCGGGTGGTCGTCGGCGGGCCACGGCTGCGCCTTGACGGCCAGTTCGACCGCCCCGGCCGTCCAGTCGACCTTGGTGCTGGGCTCGTCCACGTGCAGCGTCGCGGGCACGGTGCCGTGCCGCATGGACAGCACCATCTTCAGCACGCCGACCGCACCGGCCGCGGCCTGCGTGTGGCCGATGTTGGACTTGCCCGAGCCGAGCAGCAGCGGCTTCCCGGCCGGGCGGTCCTGCCCGTAGGTCGCCAGCAGCGCCTGCGCCTCGATGGGGTCGCCCAGCGTGGTGCCGGTGCCGTGCGCCTCGACGACGTCCACGTCCCGCAGCGCGAGCCCGGCGTTGGCCACGGCCTGCCGGATCACCCGCTGCTGGGAGGGGCCGTTGGGGGCGGTCAGGCCGTTGGAGGCGCCGTCCTGGTTCATCGCGGAGCCGCGGATCACCGCGTGCACCTCGTGGCCCCGGCGGCGGGCCTCCGACAGCGGCATGACCAGCAGCAGGCCCATGCCCTCGGAGAAGCCGGTACCGTCGGCGGCCTCGGCGAAGGCCTTGCAGCGCCCGTCCGCGGACAGCGCGCGCTGCCTGCTGAACTCGACGAAGACCTTCGGGCTGGAGATCACCGCGACACCTCCGGCCACCGCCATCGTGCACTCGCCCGAGCGCAGCGCCTGGCAGGCCATGTGCAGCGACACCAGCGCCGACGAGCACGCGGTGTCGATGGTCACCGCCGGGCCCTCCAGCCCGAAGAAGTACGACACCCGGCCCGAGATGACGGCCGGCGTGCTGCCCGTGACGGCGTACCCCTCGGCGCTCGCGGGTGCCAGCGGCGCGCCGGTCGCGTAGTCGGTGGGACCGGCGCCGACGAAGACACCGGTACGGCTGCCGCGCAGGGTCTGCGGGTCGATCCCGGCGTTCTCGAACAGCTCCCAGGCGCCCTCCAGCAGCAGCCGCTGCCGCGGGTCCATCGTGACGGCCTCGCGCGGGGAGATCCCGAAGAACTCCGCGTCGAACTCGCCCGCCTCGTGCAGGAACCCGCTCTCGCTGACGTACGACGTGCCGAGCCGGTCCGGGTCGTCGTCGAACAGCCCGCCCAGGTCCCAGCCGCGGTCGGCGGGGAAGCCGGTGACCGCGTCGCGGCCCTCGGCGAGCAGCCGCCAGTACTCGTCCGGGGTGCTCACCCCGCCGGGCAGCCGGCAGGACATGCCCACGATCGCCATCGGCTCGTCCATCCCGAAGGTGCTCTCGGAGGTGACGGCGGCCTCCTGCGCGGCGGCGGCGCCGGGGATCAGCTCCAGCAGGCAGCCGGTGACGGCCGCGGCGGTCGGGTAGTCGAAAGCGACGGACGCGGGCAGCGTCAGGCCGGTCGCGGTGTTGAGCCGGGTGCGGAACTCCACCGCGGTGACGGAGTCCGAGCCCATCTCGGTGAAGGGCCGGTCGGGGTCCACGTCGGCCGCCCTGCCGAAGCCGAGCACGGCCGCGGCCTCGGTACGGACCAGGTCCAGCACCGCCCACTCGCGTTCCGACTCCGGTGTACCGGCCAGCAGCCGGGCCAGCATGCTGTCTCCGCTCCCGGCGGCGCCCTGGGCGGCGGCGCCCCGGACCTCCGGGAGCGTGTCCAGGAAGGGCCGGGGACGGGCGGCGGTGTAGAGCGGGGCGAAGCGGTCCCACTCGACGTCGGCGATCGTCACGGACGGCTCGTCCCGGCACAGCACCTGCCGCAGCGCCGCCAGCGCCTGCGCCGGGTCCAGCAGCGGCAGGCCCTGGCGCTCGGACTGGCTGGTGAACATCTCCTGCACCTCGGCGTCCTCGGCGTCGTCGCCGAAGGCGTTCCAGAAGCTCCAGGCCACCGCGGTCCCGGCCAGGCCGCGGGCGCGGCGCCGTACCGCGAGGGCGTCGAGATAGCCGTCGGCGGCGGCGAAGGCGCCGTTCTCGGCGGCGCCCCACACGCCCGCGACGGAGGAGAACAGCACGAACGACTCCACCTCCGCCCCGTGCTCGCCCTCCAGCAGCTCGTCGAGCACCCGGGCGCCGGTCGCCTTGGCCCGCAGGGTGCCCGCGAGCTGCGCGAGCGACGTGCCCGCCAGCGGGCCGGGCTCGGGCACGACGGCCGCGTGCAGCACCGTGCGCACCGGGCGCCCGGCGGCGCGGGCCGCGTCCAGCAGCGCGGCCATCGCGGCGGGGTCGGCCGCGTCGGCGGCGGCGAGCGTCACCGCGGTTCCGGCGCGGACGAGTTCGGTCTCCAGTTCGGCCGCGCCCGGGGCGTCCGGGCCGCGCAGGCTCGCCAGGATCACATGCTCGGCGCCGCACGCCGCGAGCCAGCGGGCCAGCCGCCGCCCGAGCCGCCCGGTGCCGCCGGTGACGAGCACGCTGCCGCTCGGCTGCCACGTGCGCGGGGCCGGGCGCCCGTCCACCGGGTCGCGGACCAGACGCCGGACCAGCACACCGCTGTCGCGTACGGCCACATGGTCCTCGGCGCCCATACCGCCGCCCAGCACCGCGCACAGCGCGGCCAGGTGGTCCGCGCCGGGCGCGGCGGGCAGATCGACCAGGCCGCCCCAGCGCTGCGGGGCCTCCAGCCCCGCGACCCGGGCCATGCCCCAGACCTGGGCCTGCCCGGGCGCGGTCAGGTCGCCGCCCTCGGCGCTCACCGCGCCGGTCGTGACGCACCACAGCGGCACGTCGGCCCCCACGTCGCCGAGCGCCTGTACGAGGGCCAGCGTGGCGGCCGTCCCGGCGGGCACGTCCTCGGCGCCGGAGTGCGGGCGGCCGTCCGGCGCGAGCAGCGACAGCACGCCCGCCGCCCGTTCGGCGTCCGCGCCGCGCAGCAGCTCCGCGAACTGCTCGCGGCCGTCGCGCACGGCGTCCGGGTCGAGCGCCACGACCTCCGCGCCGCCCTCGGCCAGGGCCGCCGCGGCGGCCTGCGCGAGAGCCTGCCCCTCTCCCCCGGCCGGGGCCACGACCAGCCAGCGCCCGGTGGGCGCGGCCTCGGCGGGGGCGGCGGCGGGCTGCCAGTCCACGCGGTAGCGCCAGGCGTCGAGTTCACGTCCCGCGAGGTCCGGGACGTCGGTCGGCTCCGGCTCCCGCCCGGCGAAGGCGGGCCGCCAGTCGACGGGGGCGCCCAGCGCGTAGGCGTCGGCGAGCGCGGCGTGGAAGCGGCTCGTGCCGCCGTCGTCACGGCGCAGCGTGCCCAGGGCGCGCGCCCCGCCGCCCGCCCGCTCGGCGGTCTCCTCGACCGCCGGGGTCAGGACCGGATGCGGGCTCGCCTCGACGAGCAGGGTGTGCCCGTCAGCGAGCAGCGCGCCGACCGCCTCCTCGAAGCGGACGCGCTCGCGCAGGCTGTAGTACCAGTAGTCCGCGCCGAGCCGCGCGGTGTCGAGCAGCCCGCCGGTCGCCGAGGAGTAGAACGGCACGGCCGCCGGACGGGGCGTGATACCCGCGAGGACCTCCGCGAGCCGCTCGCGGATCTGCTCCACGTGCGGCGAGTGCGAGGCGTAGTCCACGTCGACCCGGCGGAAGCGGATGCCGCCGCGCTCGCAGACCCCGGCCATCTCCTCCAGCGCGTCCACGTCACCCGCGACCACGGTGCTGGTCGGGCCGTTGACGGCGGCGACCGAGAGCCGGCCCGCGAAACGCCCCAGGATCGCGGTCACGGCGTCCTCGCCGAGCGCGACCGAGGCCATGCCGCCCCGGCCCTCCATCCGGGCCAGCTCGGCGCTGCGCAGCGCCACCACGCGGGCGGCGTCCCGCAGCGACAGCGCTCCGGCGACGTAAGCGGCGGCGATCTCGCCCTGCGAGTGGCCGACGACGGCGGCCGGTTCCACGCCGTACGCGCGCCACAGCGCGGCGAGCGACACCATCACGGCGAAGAGCGTGGGCTGCACGACATCCACCCGGTCGAGCGGGGCCGCGTCCGGCGCACCGGCCACGACATCGGTCAGCGACCAGTCGGTGAACTCGGCCAGCGCCTGCGCGCACTCGCGCATCTGCGCGGCGAACGCGGGCTCCGCGACCATCAGCTCCCGCGCCATACCGGGCCACTGCGCCCCCTGCCCCGGGAAGACCAGCGCGATCTTCGCGCCCCCCGCCACCCCCTGGTGCAGATGCGCGACGGTACGCCCCACGGCGAGAGCGGCGAGCGCGTCCCCGAACCCCTTGGCATCGGCGGCCAACACGACCGCCCGGTGCACCCCGTTTCCCGTGCGGAGCAGCTCCCCGCCGACCCCGCCGGCAACGGCGGCGTCCCCCGCCCCGGGCAGGGTGGCGTCCGCCAGCAGGCCGGTGCCGGTGCCGGGCGCGGTGGCGCCGGACAGCGCGCCGGCCCCGGGCAGGGTGGCGCCCGGCGTCGCGTCGGTCCCGGGCAGCGCGGCTTCCGCTGTCGCGCCGGATACGGGCACGGTGGCGCCCGGCGTCCCGTCGGCCCCGGGCAGCTCAACTCCCGCTGCCACACCGGAACCGGGCACGGTGTGCTCCGGCAGCAGGCCGGTGCCAGGCACCGTGGCGCCCGACAGCACGTCCGCCCCGGGCGCGCCGGTCCCTGACACAGCGCCAGTCCCGGGCACGGTGGCGTCCGGCAGCACACCAGCCCCGGGCAGGGTGGCGCCCGGCGTCCCGTCGGCCCCGGGCAGCGCGGCTTCCGCTGTCGCGCCGGATACGGGCACGGTGGCGCCCGGTGACGTGTCGGGGGGTGCGGCTGCTGCCAGGGCCGCGCCCATTGCTGTGAGGTCGGCGCCGGGGGTGGCCGCCTCTGAGAGGGCGGTCGCGCGGGCTCGCAGGCCTGTCGCGCTCGCGGCGGAGAGGACCCAGGGGATCCGGGGGCGGCCGCCGGGGAGTTCGGCCTCTTCGCGGTACCAGTGGCGCTGGTGCTGCCACGGGTAGGCGGGGAGGCTCACCGGCGGGCGGGCGGACTTCGGCTGGGCGGGCACCGCACCGGCGGCGAGGAGTGCGGCGGCGGTGGCCGCGAGGCGCTCCAGGGGGTCGTCGGTGTCCACGGGCGCGCCGAGTGCGGCCAGTTCCTCCGGGAGGTCGCGCGGCAGCACGTCGAGGAGGACGTCCACGCCCTCCGCTGCCAGGTCCGCCGCGAGGGTGCCGGACAGTGGGGCGGCGACACCGCGGGCGCGGGCGGCGAGGTCGCCGGGCTTGGCGGCGGGTTCCGCGCCGTCCGCGGGGATCTCGGGGAGCGCGGCGGGGCGCAGTGCGGCGCCGGACTCCTGCCCGGCGGCCAGCCGCAGCGCGTCGTCGAGGTCGATCCGGCCCGCGGCCCAGGCGGCGCCCAGCTCGCCCGCGCCCTGGCCGGTCACGGCGTCGGTCGCGAGCCCGACGGCGGTCCACAGCCGGGCGGCGGCGACGTGGTGGCACAGCAGGTACGCGGCGGCCGGTGCGGCGGGCGGCTCGCCGAAGGGGTCGATCCGTTCGCCGGTCAGCGCGGTCAGCCGCTCGGCGCAGGCGCGCAGCGCGTCCGCGTACTCCGGTATCGCGGTGAGCTGTTCGCGCAGGGGCGCGGACGGCGGTTCGGCGCCGAAGAGGAAGCCGGTGGTGCGTTCGGTGCCGTCGGACACCTGGGCGGTCCGTACGGCGGGGGTGCTGCCGCCGCGGGCGGCGACCTCCAGGGCCGCGGCCAGCGCTTCGGCGTCCCGGCCGGTGACGGCGAGCCGGTGGCCCAGCCAGGAGCGCCGGTAGGCGGCGGTGAAGACGATGTCGTCGACCTCCGCGGGGGCGGCGCGCAGCCGGGCGGCGAGGCGTCCGGCGGCCTGCCGCAGCGCGGGTTCGGCCGCCGCGGTGACCATGAGGACGTACGGGGCGCGGCGCGGCGGCAGCGGCGCGGGCGCGGGGGCCGCGGGCGGCTGCTCGACGACGACGTGCGCGTTGCTGCCGGTGAAGCCGAAGGCGCTGACGCCCGCGCGCCGCGGGTGGTCGCGTTCGGGCCAGGCACGGCGCGAGGTCACGACGGAGACGGGCAGGGTGTCCCAGTCGATGTGCGAGGAGGGCCTGTTCAGCGGCTGCGGCGGCAGCTCGCCGCGGTGCACGGCGAGGACGACCTTGAGCAGGCCGGTGACGCCGGCGGCGGCCTCCAGGTGGCCGACGCTGGCCTTGGCCGCGCCGATCAGCAGGTTCTCGTCCGCGGCCCGCCCGGAGCCGAGCGCCTCGGCGAGCGCGCGCACCTCGATGGGGTCGCCCAGCGGGGTGCCGGTGCCGTGCGCCTCGACGTAGTCCACGTCGCGCGGGGCCCAGCCCGCGGCCCGCACCGCGCGGCGGATGACGGCGACCTGCGCGGACGCGTTGGGCACGGTCATGCCGCCGCTGGCGCCGTCCTGGTTGACGGCCGAGCCGCGGATCACGGCGTAGACGCGGTCGCCGTCGCGCCGGGCGGCGGACAGCGGCTTGAGGACGAGCGCGGCCGCGCCCTCACCGCGGCCGTAGCCGTCGGCGGCCTCGTCGAAGGTCTTGCAGCGCCCGTCGGGGGCGAGCGCGCCCGCGCCCGCCATCGACACCGACACGGTGGGCGCGGCGACGACGTTGGCGCCGCCGACGACGGCGACCTCGCAGTCGCCCTCGCGCAGGCCCTGGCAGGCCAGGTGCACGGCGGTCAGCGAGGAGGAGCACGCGGTGTCCACGGCGATGCTGGGGCCGCTGAGCCCGAGGAAGTACGACAGGCGCCCCACGGCGGCGGCGAAGGTCGTGCCGGTGCCGTAGAAGTGGTCGACGTCGGCCATGTCGCGGGTCAGCAGTTGCTGGTAGTCGGCGGTGTTGAGGCCGAAGTACACGCCGACGTCCTTGCCCGCCTGCGCCGCGGGCGGCGTGCCCGCGTCCTCCATCGCCTCCCAGGCGACCTCCAGCAGCAGCCGGTGCTGCGGGTCGAGCGCCTTCGCCTCGCGCGGCGAGACGCGGAAGAACGGCGCGTCGAAGCCGGTGACGTCGTCGAGGAAGCCGCCGCGCAGCGGCACGCCGGGCGCGGCCTCGGCCCACATCGGGTCGGCGCGGCGGGCGGCGGGCAGGTCGCGGACGGCGTCGCGGCCCTCGGTGAGCATCGCCCAGAACTGGTCGGGCGAGTTGGCGCCGGGCAGCCGGCAGGCCATGCCGACGACGGCGACGGCGTCGTCCTCCGTCTCCGCGGAGCCGGAGCCGGAGCCGGGGCCCGAGCCGGGAGCCGCCGAGGCGGCGCCCTGGGCGGGGCCGTCCTGCGGCGCGGCCTCGGCGAGGTACGCGGCGAGCGCATCCACGGTCGGCTGCTCGAAGACGATGGTGGTGGGCAGTTCCACGCCGAAGTCGGCGGCGAGCCGGTCGCGCAGCTCGACGGCGGTGAGCGAGTCGAGGCCCTGGTCGAACAGCCCGCGGCGGCGGGCGGGCCGCTGCCCGTCGGCGAAGCCGAGCACGGTGGCGACGTGCTCCTCGACGCGCCGCAGCACCTCCCGGTCACCGCGCCCGCGCGCACCCGCACCGTTCGCGGCGCCCGAACCACCCGCGTGACCAACACCGTTGACCGCGTCCGCGCCGTTCTCGCGGCCCGAACCACCCGCGTGGCCAACACCGTTGACCGCGTCCGCGCCGTCCGCGCGGCCCGAACCACCCGCGTGGCCCGCACCGTTGGCGTACCCCCCACCCTTCGCCGCGGCGGAGCCGTCCGCCGGGTGGGCGAGCATCTCGCCGATGACGCGTCCCGCGTCGTCCAGCAGGCTCAGCCGGACCTGGGCCGGGGCCGCCGTCGCGGCGGCCGTGCCGCCCTGGTCGCCGGGCTCGACGCCCGGGAGCCAGTGGCGGGCGCCGCCCCACGAGGGGGTGGGCAGGGTGCGGTAGCGGGCGGGGGTGCCGGTGAGGCGGGTCCAGTCGACCTCGACGCCGCCGACGTGCAGGCGGGCGGCGGCGCGGTGCAGGGCGAGCAGCCCGTCCTCGCCGCGGCGCAGGGTCGCGGTGACGGGCCCGCGGCGGCTCCGGTGCCGTACGGCGTCGGTGAGCTGGCGGTTCAGGCTGGGGTGCGGGCCGATCTCGACGAGGGCCCGCTCGCCGTCGGCGAGCAGCGCGTCCACGGCGGGCCACAGCAGCACGGGGTCGGTGAGGTTGCGTTCCCAGTAGGCGGCGTCGAAGGTGACGCCGGTCTCGCCGGGCAGCACGCTGGAGAGCAGCGGCACCGCGGGGGCGCCGGGGGTGAGACCGGCGAGCGCCTCCCGCAGCAGGGGGCCGCACGCGGCGACCACCGGGCTGTGGAAGGCGTAGTCGCCGGCCAGCTTCTTACATCGCAGGCCACGTGCCTCGGCGGCGCCTGCGGCCCGGTCGACCGCGTCCGCGGGCCCGCTGAGGACGACGGCCTCGGGCCCGTTGACGGCGGCGACCACGACCGGAAGCCCGGCTTCGGCGAGCAGCGCCTCGGCGGTCGCGCGGTCGGTGCGGACGGCGAGCATCGCGCCGTGGCCCGCGGTCTCCTGGAGGATCTGGCCGCGCCGGACGGCGAGGGTGACGGCCTCGCCGCGGGTGAGGACGCCCGCGGCGTGCGCGGCGGCGATCTCGCCGACGCTGTGGCCGAGTACGGCGGCGGGCCGGATCCCGGCGGAGGCGAGCCACGCGGTCACCGCCGACTGGACGGCGAGCAGCGCGGGCTGGGCGTAGTCGGTGCGGTCGAGGCGGCTGTCCTCGGCGCGCCGCAGTTCCTCGACGAGCGACCAGGGCAGGTCCTGCCGGATCAGCGCGTCGTACTCGTCGAGGACGTCCCGGACGACGGGCGAGGTCTCGTACAGGTCGACGGCCATGCCCGCCCACTGGGCACCCTGGCCGGAGTAGACGAAGACCGGCTCGGGGGCGTTCTCGGGGTCGGCGGTGCCGGTGCAGGCGCCTTCGGCGTCGTCGTCGGCCAGGGCCGCGGCCAGGTCCGCCAGGCTCGCGGCGACGGCGGCGAAGCGGTGCCGCTCGTGGGTGCGCCGGGTGGCGGCGGAGGCGAGCAGGTCGCCGGGCTGGTCCCCGTCGGCGGCGAGGCGTTCGCGCATCCCGGCGAGCTGCCCGGCCAGGCCTTCCTCGTGGAAGGCGGAGGCGAGCAGGACGTAGGGGCCTGCGGGGCGTTCTTCCGCGTCGGCGGCGGGGACGGGGGCGACGCCCTCGGCGATGACGTGGACGTTGGTGCCGCTGAGGCCCGAGGAGCTGACGCCGACCCGCAGCGGGCGGCCGGTCCCGGTGAGATCGACGGGGCCGAGGGGGACGGCCATCGTGCCGCGCTTCCACGGCACCGCGGAGGTGAGCCGCCCGGGGTCGGGCTGCGCGGGCACCTCCTGGGAGCCGATCACCCACAGGCCCTTGAGCAGGCCCGCGACACCGGCGGCGCCGTCGGTGTGCCCGAAGATGCCCTTGTTGGAGCCGACGTACAGGGGCCGCAGGCCGCTCTCCCGGTCGCGCCCGTAGACCTCGTGCAGCGCCATGAGTTCGACCTGGTCGCCGAGCGGGGTGCCGGTGCCGTGCGCCTCCACGTAGTCGAGGTCGGAGGCGGCGAGCCCGGCGGTGCCGAGGGCGGTGCGCAGCAGTTCGGCCTGGGCGGCGCCGTTGGGGGCGGTGATGCCGAGGCTGCGGCCGTCGTGGTTGGCGGCGGAGGAGCGGATGACGGCGTAGACGCGGTCGTGGTCGGCGAGCGCGTCGGAGAGCCGTTTGAGGACGACGACGCCGCAGCCCTCGGAGCGCAGGATGCCGTCGGCGTCGGCCGCGAAGGGGCGGCAGCGGCCGGTCGGCGAGATGGCGCCGATGCGGTTCATGAAGACGGTCAGCTCGGGCGACATCATCAGGTTGACGCCGCCCGCGAGCACGACGTCGGTCTCGCCGGAGCGCAGGCTCTGGCTCGCCAGGTGCACCGCGAGCAGCGAGGAGGAGCACGCGACGCTGAGCGAGGCCATGGGCCCGCGCAGGTCGAAGGTGTAGGCGAGCCGTCCGGCCGCGAAGCTGAACTCGTTGCCGCTGCCGTAGTGCGGGCCGATGCCCTGGACGCCGAGGGTCTTGCTGTGCAGCGTGGCGTAGTCGTGGGCGAACAGGCCGAAGTAGGCGCCGGTGCGGGTGCCGCGCCAGGCGTCGGCGGGGCGCCCGGAGTCGCTCATCGCCTCCCACGCCACTTCGAGCAGCAGCCGCTGCTGGGGGTCCATCGCCCCGGCCTCGCGGGGGGAGATCCCGAACCAGGCGGCGTCGAAGCGGTCGATGTCGTCGAGGAAGCCGCCCATGTGGGTGGCGCCCTCGTCCTGGTGCGCGGCCTCGCGGCTCCAGCGGGTCGCGGGGACCTCGGTGAAGACGGGGCTCGCCGAGCGCAGGGTGGCGCCGAAGGAGGCGAAGTCGCGGACCCCGCCGGGGTAGCGGCAGCCGATGCCGACGACGGCGATCGGTTCGGCCTGCGGAGGGGTCGGGCTCGTCAGCGGTCGTTCAGCCATTGAAGAATTCCTTGCTCTACAATGATCATCCGCAATTCGGCATCGGGATCCCCGTGGGACACCGAAGGGGGCGACCGATGGGTGAGCCGCACCTCGCGGGGTCCGGCTACGTCGTCGTCTGGGTGGCGGCGGGCGATCCGCCCGGCGGGCCGCCGGAGGATCTGGAGCAGCGCGCCGCGGTCTACCGCGGGACGCGCGCCGCCGCGCATCGGGTCGGCCGGGAGCTGGTCGCGGCGTACACGTCGTGTCCGCCGGAGCAGCAGGCCTGGGAGCGCGATCCGCGGGGGCGCCCGCTGGTCGTCGAGCCCGGCGGCCTGCACGTGAGCCTCAGTCACGCGGGCGGTGTGGTGGCCGCGGCGCTGGCGTGGGACGCGCCGGTCGGGGTGGACGTCGAACGGCTGCGGCCGCTGCCGGACCGTGGCGCGATGGCCCGTACCGCGCTCGCCGGCAGTGAGCGCGCGGCCGTCGACGCACTGCCCGAGGAGCGGCGGGACGCGCAGGTGCTGCGCTTCTGGACGCGCAAGGAGGCGGTCGCCAAGGCGCTGGGCAGCGGACTGGCCACGCAGTTGCGCGGCATCGTCACGACGGCCCATGGCGCTGTGGTGTCCCTTCCCGACGGGTGCGGTGACCTCTCCGCGTGGTCGCTGGCCGATCTCCCCGCGCCGGGCGACGTGCTCGCCGCGGTCGCGGTCCGGGCGCCGGGCGTACGGGCGGTGGCCCGCACGCTGGCGCTCCCCGCGGACCCGCCGCCGCCCCCGGGCGGGGACGGCACGGGGCCGCGGGGCTGAGGACGTACGGGTGGCTACACCGTCGGCGCGAGCACCGGGGCGCGCAGGGTGCCCAGGTAGGAGTGCCACAGGTGGGTGGGGTCGTTCTCTACGGCGAGCACCGTCTCGCGCATGACGCGCAGCACCTCGGGCTCGTCGCCGTCGTAGACGTCGCCCTGGAGCAGCCGGACGACGTCGAGCCGGTAGCGGGGGTCGGCCACGAAGGTGGTGAAGAGGATGTTCAGCCGGTAGTAGACCGAGATGAACTGGTACCAGTTGCGCACGCCGCTGCGGATCTTCTTCTCGTAGCCCTCGAAGGCGGCCTTGGAGAAGTCGCCGGTCTCGTTGGCCTTGACGATGTCGGCGCAGGCCAGCCGGGCGCTGTTGAGGGCGACGCTGACACCGCTGGAGAAGATCGGGTCGACGAACCGCGCGGCGTCGCCGAGCAGCACGAAGCGGTCGCCGGTCAGCTCCGTCATGGCGTAGCTGTAGTCGGCCTCGACCGTGAACTCCTTGACCTGGGTGGTCTTCTGGAGCGCCTCGTAGAGGTCCGGGCGGCTCTCCAGGAAGCTCCAGAAGAACTTCTCCCGGTCCGTGTTCGCCTTGGCGAACTGGGACTTCTGCGTGACGACGCCGATGCTGGTGACGGTGTCGGTGATCGGGATCTGCCAGACCCAGGTGTCGCTGATCGGCAGGAAGTGGATGTAGATGTAGTCGACCTTCTCGGGGCTGTTGGCGACCGCCGAGCGGTCCAGGCCCTCGAACCAGCCGTGGATGGCGTACTGGTCGAAGACCGGGTCGGGCTCCTTCAGGCCGAGCTGGCGGCCGAGCAGGGTCTGCCGGCCGGAGGCGTCGATCACCATCTTGGCGGTGACGTCGATCTCCTTGGGGCCGACCTTGACGTTCAGCGTGACCTGGTCGGGGTCGGAGAAGTCCACCCGCATCGCGCGGACGCCCTGGAAGACCTTGGCGCCCAGGCTCTCGGCGTGCTTGAGCAGGATGAGGTCGAACTTGCTGCGGTCGACGTGGAAGGTGTAGTCGCGGTCCACACCGTCCTGGTCGCGCTCGCTGAACAGGATGTCGGCGGTGCCCAGTTCGTGGGTGAAGGCGGTCGTGGCGCTGCCGCTGACGTTGCGCGGCATGGAGGACGTCCACGCGGCGCCGTACTTGCGGGGGAAGCCGGCCGCCTCGATCTTCGGCATCGCGCCGGTCTCCAGCAGCACCCGGGTGGTGGCCGGGACGAGCGACTCGCCCACGTGCGGGCGGGGGAAGTTGGCACCCTCGAAGACGGCGACGGACATCCCGGCCTTGGCCAGGTAGGAGGCGGCACTGGAACCGGCGGGGCCGCCGCCGACGATCACGACGTCGTAGTCGGTACTCATGGTTCTCAGACACCTTCCGTCGGGAGGGGCAGCAGGCCGGACACGAGCTTGGTGATGGCGGCGATGTCTCGGAAGTTCGCCGCGTTGATCGACGACAGGGGTACGTCCACGCGCAGCTCCTCGCGCAGGAAGTTCAGCAGCAGCGCGCTGTTCATCGAGTTGAGGACCTCCCACTCCAGGAGCGGGGTGGACTCGGTCAGCTCGCCCTTCGGGTCGCCGTCGAGAAAGGTCTCGCTGATGAAGGCCGTGATGCGCTGCTTGACCTCGTCGGGTGTCATTGCGCTGTCCCTTCCGCCGGGAGGTGTCGTCGTGCTCGGGTTCATGGGTTCTTCGCCTCCGGCCGTCCGGCGCGGGTCGTCAGCGCCGGGCGGTCGATCTTGCCGTTGCCGTTGCGGGGCAGCGGCGTCAGGATCCGCACCTCGTCGGCGACCATGTAGCGCGGCAGGTGCTGCGAGAGGTGCCGGCGCAGGGCCAGGGCGCCCAGGTCGCTGCCCGGCCGCGGCGCCGCGAAGACGACCAGCCGGGTGTCGACGCCCTCGCCGGCCGCCACCGCGGCGGCCTCCGCGACATCCGGGTGGTTCTCCAGCACCGCCTCGACCTCGCCCAGTTCGACGCGGTGCCCGCGGATCTTGACCATGTGGTCGCGCCGCCCGACGTAGTCGAACGCGCCGCCGGGCAGGATCCGGACCAGGTCGCCGGTGCGGTAGGTGCCCTGCTGCGCGGGGTGGCCCCAGTAGCCGGCCATCACGGTGGGGCCGTCCACGACGAGTTCGCCCTCCTCGCCGGGTCCTGCGGTGCCGCCGTCGTCGCGTACCGCCCAGACCCGGTCGCCGCTGGCGGGGATGCCGATCGGGACGGGCCGGTCGCGGTCCAGGTCGGCCTTGCCGACCTCGTGGAAGGTGCACACGTTGGTCTCGGTCGGCCCGTAGAGGTTCATCAGCCGCGCGCCGGTCCAGCCCGCCAGGTCGCGCAGCTGGGCGATGGGGAAGGGCTCGCCCGCGAAGAGCACGGTGTGCAGGGCCTTCGGGGCGGGGCGGTCGAGCAGCCCGCCGTACCGCATCATCACCGCGAGGGCGGACGGCACCGAGTACCAGACGGTGATCGCCTCGCTGTGCAGGTACTCGACGAGCTGGGCCGGGGCGAAGGACAGCTCCGGCGGCACCAGGTGGACCGACGCCCCGGCGCGGAAGGCGACATAGAGGTCGAGCACCGACAGGTCGAAGGCGAAGGGGGCGTGGTTGGCGAACCGGTCGTCGCCGTCCGGCGCCACCACCTCGTGCGCCCAGTTCACGAAGGCCAGCGCGTTGCGGTGGGTCAGGCACACGCCCTTGGGGGTGCCGGTGGAACCGGAGGTGTACAGGATGTACGCCAGGTCGCCGGGCTCGGTGGCGGTGTTGACGGGCGGGGCCGGGTCGAGCGGGGCGTCGAGGTCGTCGCAGACCACGCCCGCGTCGAGATCGGCCGAAATCCGCTGCATCCGGTCCGCGGTGGTCATGACGGCGCGGGCCGCGCAGTCCCGGGCGATGGTGGCGACCCGGTGCACCGGGCTGCTGCCGTCGACGGGCACGTAGGCCGCGCCGAGCCGCAGCACCGCCTGCATCGCGGCCACCACCGCGGGGCTCTTGGCCGCCCACAGCACGACTCGGTCGCCGCGCCGGACACCCTGCCGGGCGAGCCGGGCGGCCATCGCGTCGGCGGCGGTGTCGAGTTCGGCGTAGCTGAGGCCGCCGTCCGGGCCGCTCACGGCCAGGGCGCCGGGCCGCCGGGCGGCGGCGTCGACGACGAGCTGGTGGAGGGTCACAGCCCCGTCTCCCTCGCGATGAGTTCGAGCTGGATCTCGGTCGTCCCGGAGAAGATCGTGGTGGGCAGGCAGTCACGCAGCTGCTGGTCGATCCCGGCACCCGCCACGTACCCGGCCGACCCGAACAGCTGGACCGCGTCCAGGCTGTTGGCGACCGCGGCCTCGGAGACCGCGGTCTTCGCCATGGCGATGGCGGTGACGTCGGTGCGGCCCACGTCGAGCAGCCAGCAGGCGCGGTAGAGCAGCAGCCGGGCGCTCTCCAGCCGCTGCCGCATGCGGGCGACGCGGTGCGAGACGGCCTGGAAGCCGGCGATCTTCCGCCCGAACTGCCGCCGTTCGGTGGTGTGCCGTACGCACTCGGCGAGCTGCCGCTCCATCAGGCCGAGGTAGGCGGCGAACAGGCAGCCGCGCTCCCACGCCATGGAGTGCTGGAAGATCGCCCCGCCGCTGCCCTCGGCCCCGAGCAGGTAGCGCTCGGGCACCACGCAGCCGTCGAAGCGCACCCGCGCGGCGAGGCAGCCGTCGAGCCCCATCTTCGGCAGCGGCTCGCCGACGGTGATGCCGTCGAGGTCGCGCGGCACGGCGAAGGCCGAGATGCCGAGGAAGCCCGCGGCCGGGTCGGTGACCGCGTAGGTGACGAAGACGTCCGCGACGGGCGCGTTGCTGACGAAGGACTTCTCCCCGTCGAGCACGTAGCCGCCGTCGGTGCGCGTCGCGGTGGTGCGGATGCGGCCGACGTCGGAGCCCGCCTCGTCCTCGGTCATGGCGTTGCCCGCGATCACGTCGCCGGACGCCATCCCCGCGAGCAGCTCCCTGGCGCCCTGGGCCCCGAACTCCCCCACGGGCACGGCGCAGGACAGCAGGTGCGCGGCGATCCCGAAGACCAGGCCCATGTCGGAGCAGGCCGCGCCGAAGGCCTCCAGGGCCAGCGCGGTGTCCAGCGCGCCGAGGCCGGATCCGCCGTGCTCAACGGGCAGGCACAGCCCGGTCAGGCCGCTGCCGGCGATGTTCTTCCACGCCAGGCGGACCAGCTCGGGGTCCGTGGTCGTCTCGTGCGCGGCCAGCCGCCTGGTGACGGCGGCGGTGACGGCGGCGCGGCGCTCGACCTGAGTCGGTGACAGCTCGAAGTCCATCGGTCAGGCGTTTTCCGGTGCGTATTCAATCGCTGCCAATTCAATCCCACCTCGATTGCCGTGCCCAGAAAATGAAGGTGCCGCGACTGTGGTATTTCTGGTCCGACACACCCGGCAACGCTAGTTTCCGGTGACAGGAATCCCAACCCTTACCCGACCCTTAAGGGGAAGGGGGGCGCTAGGGGTACGGTAGGGGTGGCCCCGGCGGAATGCCGCCCGTAGCGTCCCGGCTGGTCAGAGCGCCGAACAGAGCACGTCGAACACCCCGGCCCGGCAGTCCTCCAGGTAGAAGTGGCCGCCGGGGAAGGCGCGCAGGGCGAAGCGGCCGCGGGTGTGGTCGGCCCAGGACTGGGCCTCGTCCACCGAGACGTTCGGGTCGGCGTCGCCGATGAGCGCGGTGACCGCGCAGTCCAGCGGCGGGGCGTCCGCGTAGCGGTAGGTCTCGACGGCGGTGTAGTCGGCGCGGATGATCGGCAGCACCAGCTCCAGCAGATGCGGGTCGGCCAGCACCCGCGGGTCGGTGCCGCCCAGCGTGCGCATCTCCGCGACCAGCTCCTCCGTGGTCGCCCGGTGCAGCACCTCGTGCTTGACCCGGGAGGGCGCCCGCTGGCCGGAGGCGAACAGGTGCACCGGTCCGGGCTGCCCGTCCGCGGCGATCCGGCAGGCCACCTCGAAGGCGAGGACCGCGCCCATGCTGTGGCCGAAGAAGGCGTACGGCCCGTCGAGCTGCCCGGCCAGGGCCTCGTGGATGCGGTCGGCCAGTTCGGGGATGCCGTGGACGAAGGGCTCGGCGGCGCGGTCCTGGCGGCCGGGGTACTGCACGGCCAGCACCTCGACGTCGCGCAGCGCCCGTGACCAGGGGTAGAAGTAGCTGGCGGCGCCGCCCGCGTGCGGGAAGCAGAAGAGCCGCGGCCCGCCGGCCGGCGGCCGGTAGACACGGATCCAGCCGCCGGTGTCGATATCCGTCACTGCCCTCACCCTTTTCCGCGCGTCCCCGATATCGGCCGGTTCTCCGGCCCGCTGAGACCCTATCCCCGCCGTATTAAAGCGGCGGACCCCTATCCGGCCCCTATGTTCCCGGCCCCGCATTGCCGGGCCGCGCCGACGGTCCCTACCGTCGGAATTCCACGGCACGGCGGCGGTGGTTCCGCGGGCGGGACGGGCGAATGGCCGGAGCGGCGGAATACGCGTGGTTGCGGCCCCCCGCGCGGCCGGGCGGGGCCGCGGCGACTGCCGGTGCGGCCGCGGACGCGGCCGGGCGCACCCCGGCGGCCCCGGTCCGGCAGGTGGTCACGGACGGCTGCGGGCGCCGACGGTTGCGCCGGGCAAGTGAATTGGCCGGAATGTCACGCCCCGGCCGAAGGGCGGCGGGTCTGCGGCTGCGCGGGACCCGTGGCGGCAGGGTCTGCGGCCGCGTCACGTGGTGACGCGGCCGCACCCGCCGCGTGCTGCGCCGTGCGGCGCCGGCTCAGAGCCCGTAGCTGGGGGCGCCCGGCAGACCGCCGGCGCCCAGCCGCTCGAAGCGCTCCTGCACATTGGCCGCGAACGCCTGCTGCTCGGGGCCGGCGTGCGCCTGCCCGGTGGTGTTCATGGCGACCGTGAGCACCCCGCTGATGGACGCGCCGGGCGATGTCCGCACCGGCGTGCACAGGAAGTTGAAGTTCTGCGGCGCCGGGTCGTCGTACGTCATGACGGACGCCTGGTTGATCATCGTGGGGGCGCCCGAGCGGTAGGCCTCGTCCATCGCGTTGAAGACGCCGACCGAGTCCAGGCCGGGCAGCACCTGGCGGCCGGGGCTGAACTGCGGGACCATCCCGAAGGCGGCGCCCTGCCGTCCGTTGGCGTAGCGCAGCAGGTGCTCGGCGCCCTCGGTGAGCATGATGGGGAAGGGCGCCCCGTCGAAGACGGCGAACAGTTCCTGCTGCTGGGCCAGCAGGCTGTCGCGCAGCTTGAACTCCGACAGCAGCGTCTCGGACAGCTCCTGCATCCCGGCGCGCAGCTTGCGGTCCCACGCGCGCGGCTTGGTGTCGGCGACGCAGACGGTGCCGAGGATCATGCCGGTGTTGTCGACCAGCGGGGTACCCAGGTAGGAGCGCACCCCCATGTCGTTGACCAGCGGGTTGCCCTTGAAGCGGGGGTAGTCGAAGACGTCTTCGAGGGCGAGCTGGGAGCCCTGCGCCACCACGTGGGGGCAGAAGCCGTAGTCGCCGGGGGCCTCCCGCGCCATGTTGCTCAGGTCGAAGACGATGCCGCCCTGACCTGGGGCGTCGTCGTCACCGTTGGGGACGTACATCCCCCGGAACATCTGCTGTTCGTCGTTGATGAAGTTGACCATGGCCAGAGGTGACTGCGTGAAGGTGGCCGCCAGCCTGGCGACGCGGTCGAAGGTGGCCTCCGCGTCGACGGTGTTCAGCCCAAGAATCTGCAGTCTCAACTTCCGCTGCTCGCCCGCGAGTCGGGCCTGATCGGAGGACAAGGGATCCATGGCACCAGATCAAATCAGAAGAGCCGCGCCGACGGATCACCCCTTCCGATATTGTCCGCATCACGTGCCCCAGTCGATCGAGCCGGGCACCCACAGTGACCGGATCCTGCCGTTCGGGTGACCATGCCCCGGAGCACCGGCCGGGCGCATATGCCCAACTCGGGAGTCTGTCCAAACACTTCCTGGTTTCAACCTTCGCCGATCACTTCCCGCCATTCCTTGAGCGACAACCGAGCAGATGCGAGGCTACGTACGACAATCATGCGGTGACCGCGCACCGGCGGGGCTGGAAGGCAGTGTTCCGGACCCGCCGACGGGGGTGGACTGAGGCGGCTGTCGCCACAGGCCGTCGCGAGCCATATGTCCGATTTCCAGCTAGAAAGGGCACGGTGGGGTGGGGCAGGTGTGGTCCGAGCTGTGGGCCTCGCGTCGGAGACAGGGTCAGGACCTTTTCGGCCAGCCGGACATACGCGATGTCCCCCCGGACTCCGCACCGCGCGCCTGGGCCTTACACCGGACGACGGACGGCGATGTCACCGCCGTCCGACGGCGGTAAGCCCGCGTTCAGTCGCTCCGAGGCCATAAGGCAAGGTCAACTCCGCCACCCCACACAGATGGTGGCGAAGCATTGAAGGAGTTTCCCCATGATCAGGTCGGACGTGGACGCGCGGTCCGTGGCAGTGATCGGTATGTCCTGCCGCCTCCCGGGTGCCACGGGGACGGACGCACTGTGGACACTGCTGCGCAACGAGGTGGACGCCACCGGCGAGACGCCTCCCGATCGCTATGACGTCGACACACTGCACTCGGCGGCTCCGCGGCCCGGACGGCTCGCCAGCCGCCGGGCCGGATATCTCGGCGACGTCGCCGACTTCGATGCCGGTTTCTTCACCATGTCCACCACCGAGGCCGTCGAACTCGACCCGCAGCAGCGCCTGTTGCTCATGACCACCTACGAGGCGCTGGAGGACGCCGGCCAGCGCCCCGACCTGCTCGCCGGTTCCCGGACGGGCGTCTTCGTCGGCAACGCCCGCGCGGACTTCCTGGAGAACGCGCTGCGCCAGGGCCCGCAGGCCGCCACCGCCGCCCAGCTCCACAACTTCCGATCGCTGCTGCCCGCCCGGCTCAGTTACGTCTTCGACTTCCGCGGCCCGAGCGTCGTGGTGGACACCGCGTGCTCCTCCGCGCTGGTGGCCGTGCACCAGGCGGTGCAGAGCCTGCGGGCGGGCGAGACCCCGCTCGCGGTCGCCGCCGCCGTCAACCTCACGCTGCGCCCCGACGAGGGCCTGGTGATGAGCCAGGCCGGCGCCATGTCAGGGGACGGGCGCAGCAAGTTCGGTGACGCCGCCGCGGACGGCCACGCGCCCAGCGACGCCGTCGCCGTGGTCGTCCTGAAGCGGCTGGGCGACGCGCTCGCCGACGGTGACCGGATCCGCGCCGTCATCAGCGGCAGCGCGGTCGGCAACGACGGCCGGACCAGCGACAGCGTCCTCAACCCCTCGCTGGAGGGCCAGCAGTCGGTGCTGCGCTGGGCCTACGAGGACGCCGGGATCGCCCCCTGCGACGTCGACTTCGTCGAGGCGCACGGCTCCGGCTCGCCCGCCCTCGACCCGCTGGAGCTGACCGCGCTGGGCCAGGTGCTCGGCGAGGGGCGGCCCGCCGAACGGCCGCTGCTGGTCGGCTCGCTCAAGACCAACATCGGGCACGCCGAGGCGGCCGGCGGCCTGGCCGGGCTCATCAAGGCGGTGCTGTGCCTGGAGCACGGGCAGGTGCCCGCGAGCCTCAACATGAGCACCCCGAACCCGCGGGTCGACTGGGCCGGACTGCCGCTGGAGGTGCCGGTCTCGCTGCGCGAGCTGCCCGACCGCGGCCGCCCGGCCGTCGCCGGCGTCTCCGGGCAGGGCTCCTCGGCGCTCAACGCCCATGTGGTGCTGCGCCAGATGCAGCCCGCCGGCGCCCCGGCGGCGGCCGAGCCGATGCCCGGTGCGCCCTACCTTCTGGTGCTCTCCGCGCGTAGCCCCGAGGCGCTCACCGCCCTCGCCCGCTCCTACGCCGACTACCTCGCGCCCTGGGGCGAGGGCTCACGGTACGCGCTGCGCGACATCTGCTTCAGCGCGGCCACCCGCCGCCAGCACCTGGAGCACCGGATGGCGGTCGTCGGCTCGACCCACGAGCAGATGACGGCCGCGCTGTCCGGGCTGCCGGGCCTGGGCGGCCAGCCGCTGTCCGGACTCGCCGAGCGCTACCGCTGGGGCGAGGAGCTGGACTGGGAGGCGGTGTTCGGCGCGCCGGGCCACTTCGTCCCGCTCCCCCACTACCCGTGGCAGACCCAGCGCTACTGGCCCGGCGAGCAGCAGGCCGCCGAGAGCGGCGGCGGCAGCAACGACCTGGCGGCGTGGATGCTGCGCGAGCACGCCAGAACCGTCTTCGACGACGGCTCGACGCTCAACGAGATCGGCATCGACTCGCTCGCCCGGCTGCGCATCCTGGTGGAGCTGTCCAAACGCTCCAGCCAGGAGGTGGACCCGGACGAGTTCGGCCGCCTGCGTACCGTCGGCGAGCTGCGGCAGTGGACCCGCGGGCTGGAGGCCGGCGCCAGATGACCGGCGAACACACCGCGTACGACCGCTTCGCCCGCTCCGCGGCGGAGCACGGATACGACGTCACCGCCCTGGAGGTGGGCGAGGACCGGCTGAGCTACGGGGAACTGCGCGACCTGGCCGAGGGGCTCGCCGCCCATCTGGTCGCGCACGCCGGGGGCACCGCCCCGCGCCGGGTCGGGCTGCTGGCGGGCCGCTCGGTGACCGCCTACGCCGGCTACCTGGCCGCGCTGCGGCTGGGCGCGACCGTCGTCCCGCTCAACCCGGAGCACCCGCAGGCGCGCACGGGGCAGATCGCGACCGCCGCGGAGCTGGACGTGGTGGTGGCCGACCCGTCGGCGGACGGCACCGACCCCGGGGTGCCGGTGACCCGGATCGGTCCCGGCGAGCTGGAGGTGCTGGCCAAGGAGCCGGCCCCGGACCTGCCCGCGCTGCCCGCCGGGCCGGAGGACGTGGCGTACCTCATCTACACGTCGGGCTCGACGGGCGCGCCCAAGGGCGTGCCGATCCTGCACCGCAACATCGCCCGCTACCTCGACCGCTTCGCCGGGCGGTACGGCATCGGGCCGGGCAGCCGGCTCTCGCAGACCTTCGAGCTGACCTTCGACGGCTCCGTGCACGACCTGTTCGTGGCCTGGCAGGACGGCGGCACCCTCGTGGTGCCCGCCCGCGGGCAACTGCTGTCGCCCGCGCGCACGGTCAACAACCTGCGGCTCACGCACTGGTTCTCGGTGCCCTCGCTCATCACCTTCGCCTCCCGGCTGGGCACGCTCGGCCCCGGCAGCATGCCGACGCTGCGGTGGAGCGTCTTCGGCGGCGAGGCGCTGCCGCTGGCGGCCGCCCGCGAGTGGAAGGCGGCGGCCCCGGCGAGCCGTATCGAGGTGCTGTACGGGCCGACCGAGCTGACCATCTCCTGCACCTCCTACGAGCTTCCCGCCGACCCCGCCGACTGGCCGCGGACCCCGAACGGCACCGCGCCGATCGGGACGATCCACCGCGACCTGGACTTCGTGCTGCTCGACGAGGACGGCTCGCCCGCCGACAGCGGCGAGCTGTGCGTCCGCGGCGACCTGCGCTTCCCCGGATACCAGGATCCGGGCAACAACGCCGGGCGCTTCCTGACGCCCGACCAGGAGCCCTTCACCGGGGGCGAGCTGACCGGCCGGCACTGGTACCGCACCGGCGACCGGGTCGCCGTGCAGGACGGGGTGCTGGTCCACCTGGGCCGGATCGACCACCAGGTGAAGGTCCGCGGCCACCGGATCGAGCTGGGCGAGGTGGAGGAGGTGCTGCGGCGGCAGCCCGGGGTGCGCGAGGCCGTGGTGCTGGCGCTGCCCACCGAGGACGGCGAGCCGGAGTTGCACGCGGCCGTCACGGGCGCGGGGCTCGGCTCCGACGCGCTGTTCGCCGGGCTCACCGGCCAGCTGCCGCCCTACATGCTGCCGCGCCGGATATCGGTGCTGGACAGCCTGCCGCTCAACACCAACGGCAAGATCGACCGCCGGGCGCTGGGCGCGGTGCTGGCGCGTACCGGCTGAGCGGGCGGCGGCGCGGGCGCCCGCCGGGACCCCGCGGAGGAGCCGTCGACAAGTTGTCAGGAAGCCGTCAGGATTTCTCGGCGAAGCCGTAGGAAGAAGGGGTCCGCCGACAGTGCCGTCGGCGGACCGAGCACGGGCACGACCATGTCCCCCGTTCCGACGTCTGTGATGAGGCACCATGTTCGACGCCATCGTGGTGGGCGCGCGCTGTGCCGGCGCACCCACCGCCATGCTGCTGGCCCGCGCCGGCTACCGGGTGCTGCTGCTCGACAAGGGGCAGACCGGCACCGACACCCTGTCCACCCATCTGCTGCACCAGCCCGGGGTCGCCGCGCTGGCCCGCTGGGGGCTGCTGGACGACGTGCGCGCGACGGGCTGCCCGCCGCTGGAGAACGTGGTCTACGAGATCGCCGACATCCACCTGGAGGGCTGCGCGCGCGGGGTGGAGGGCCAGCGGGCCGGTTACGCCCCGCGCCGGTACGTGCTGGACGCGATCCTCGCGCGGGCGGCCGTCGCGGCGGGCGTCGAGCTGCGCGAGGACTGCCGGGTCACGGGCCTGCTGCGGGACGCCACCGGCCGGGTCACCGGCGTCCAGGGGCGGTACGGCGAGGTGCCGTTCGCCGAGCACGCCCCGCTGGTAATCGGCGCGGACGGCATGCGCTCCACGGTCGCCCGGCTCGTCGAGGCGCCCTTCACCGCCTGCGACCCGCTGCTCACCTGCGCCTACTACACCTACTTCGAGGGCGTGCCGGCCGATCTGGAGCTGTACGAGGCGCCGGGCAGCTGGACGGCGGCGGTGCCCACCAACCACGGGCTCACCCTCGTGCTGGCCTATTTCCCGCAGCCGCGCTTCGCCGAGGTGCGCACCGACGCACTGCGGCACTACCGGGAGCACGTGCGCAGGACCGCGCCCGCGCTGCACGAGCGGCTCGGCGGCCGGGAGCCGGCCGAGCGGCTGCGCGGCACCGGCGACCAGCAGAACTACTTCCGGCAGGCGGCCGGTCCCGGCTGGGCGCTGGTGGGCGACGCCGGGCACCACAAGGACTCGATCACCGCGCGTGGCATCAGCGACGCCTTCCTCCAGGCCGAGGCTCTGGTCCGGCACGTGGCCGGAAAGCTCACCGGTGACCCCGCCCAACTCGACGCCGCACTCAGGGACTTCGGCTCCGAGCGTGACGAAACTCTCACCCCCGGGTACGAGGCGACGCTCGCGGTCGCGCAGCTCACACCGCACGAGCAGCGGATGTCGCTGCTCCGGGCGGTGCAGACGGACGCCGAACTCACCTCGATCTACTTCGACATGGTCGCCGGAATCGTCTCCGCGAGCGCGCTGTACACGCCTAGACTTCTGTCACTGCTGTGACGGGTGTGGCCCCTGTGGCTGCTCATAGCGGGCGCCACGGGGCTTTGCCGCCCTGTTCGAACATCCGGATGGTCGGATCCGGTCATCCGGTAGTTGCCAGAGGCAGACGCTGACGCTCCGCCATGATCCTGGTAGGGTCACCGCGTTAGCCCACTTCGGTGACGGTGAGTCAAGTTGCCGCGCCGACAAGAATCGGCATTTTTCTTGCATAACCCCCCGAAGAACACCAGCGCTCCGCTGCCGTACGAGGAATCAGATGCCAGGCTCCCGCGACCGGTTGACGCGTCACCGGTCCGCCCCGCGTAGATCTTCGCGATTCTCGTTCGCCCTGCCCCTGGTCGTACCCGCCGTCTGCCTGTGCGGACTGTGGGGGTATGTGGCGACCGGACTCGTCGACGGGCACAGCCAGTTCAGCTCAGAGGCGGACAGCACGTCCGCCGTCGCCCGCCCCGCCCAGACCGTGCTCGCCCGGCTCCAGGCCGAGCGCCGCTTCACAGCGATCTGGCAGGCCGGGTACACCGACGCGGCCCGCAAGGACCTCGACGACGCGCGCACCCGGACCGACGCGGCGGTGCAGGACTACCGCCGGTCGTCACCCTCCGCGCTCGACAGCGCGACCCGCGGGTCCGCGAAGGCGCTCGACGACGCCCTGGTCTTCCTGCCCGAGCGCCGCAACTCGATCGACGGCAAGACCCTGTCGTCGACCGACGCCTTCCAGTACTTCACCAGCACGGTGTCCGACGGCATCAGCCTGCTGAACGCCTCGCTGCGCAGTGACGACGGCGAGTTCGCGCGCGGCGCGGCCCCCACCGCCTCGGTCGCGCAGATCGCCGAGATGCTCGCCCGCGAGGACGCGCTGCTGTCCGCCGCGGCCCCCACCGGCAAGCTGGACGCCGCCGCCCGCCAGCAGTTCACCGACGCCCTCGCCGTGCAGCGCGCCCTGCGCGCCGGCATGAACGCGACCGGCCTGCCCGCCGGCACCGCCGCGAGCTGGACGCGGATCACCGAGAGCATCAGCTTCACCTCGCTCACCCAGATCGAGGACGCCGTCGCCGCCGCGCAGGGCACCGCACTGCCCGGCTCCGTCTCCGCATGGCCCACCGCCGCGACCACCGTGACCGGCAACCTCCAGACGCTGAGCAGCGACGCGCTGAGCGACCTGTCCGACGCCGCCTCGCACCGGGCCGACAACGCCCTGCTGGGCCTGCTGCTCGGCTCGCTCGCCACGCTCGCGGCGCTGGCCGGCGGCGCGTACCTGTCGCTGCGCGACCGCAAGATGCTGGCCCGGCGGCTGGCCGTGCTCCAGACGCACGCCGACGAGCTGTCCCGGCAGTGGCTGCCGCGGCTCATGGCGCGGATCGAGGCCGGCGAGCGCATCGACCCGACGGCCATGCAGCCCCCGCAGGGCCCCGCGTCCGCCGAGGAGGTGCAGAAGCTCGCCGCGTCGATCGACCGGCTGGGCCGGGTCGCCGCCGACCACATGCTGCGCCAGTCCCTCGGCCGGGAGGGCGGCGAGAAGGTCTTCGGCCAGCTCATCCGCCGTACCCAGAGCCTCATCCACCGGCTGATCTCGCTGCTGGACGACCTGGAGCGCAAGCACGAGGACTCCGACCTGCTGAAGGACATCTTCGCGGTCGACCACCTCGCCACCCGCGTCCGGCGGCACGCCGAGAGCCTGGTGATCCTGAGCGGTTCGCCGCCCAACCGGCGGATGGCCACCCCGGTCTCCATCATCGACGTGCTGCGCAGCGCCGTCGCCGAGACCGAGCAGTACACCAGGGTCCGGGTGAAGAACCTGCCCGCCGAGCGGCCCATGGCCCTCGCCGGGCGCGCGGTCGCCGACGTCACCCACCTGCTCGCCGAGCTGATCGAGAACGGTACGGCCTTCTCCCCGCCGGACACCCAGGTGTCGGTGAGCGCCACGCAGGTGGCCAAGGGCCTGGTCGTGCACATCGAGGACCACGGCCTCGGCATGCCGCAGGACGTCATCGACCACGCCAACGCGCTGCTGGCGCACCCGCCCAAGCTCGACATGCGCGCGCTCAGCGAGGACCCCCGGCTCGGCCACTTCGTGGTCGCCCGGCTCGCCGAGCGGCACAGCATCAAGGTCGAGCTGCGCGACTCGGTGTACGGCGGCACGATGGTCGTCGTCCTGCTGCCCAGCGCGCTGCTGGAGGAGCTGGACTCGCCGGTCCTGGACCAGCTCAAGTCGGCGGCCAGCGCGAGCGGCATGATGGCGATGGACGCCGGGCGGCGCGAGGCGCCCGCCCCGGCGGTCGGCGCCGCGGCGAGCGCACCGGACCCGTCCGCGGCCCGGGACCTGGTGACGGCGGGCGCGCCCGACGACGGCACGCCGCTGACCCACACCCGGATCCCGGACCACAGCGGCTTCCCCGAGTACGGCGGCGCCGGACTGCTGCCCGCCACCTCGGAGTTCCCCGCGCCCGGCATCTCCGCCGGCACCCCCGCCACCGGCCCCGCGGCCACCGGCTGGGTCGCGCCCGAGGAGCACCCGGCGCACCGCCAGTCCGCGGGCCAGGAGCACCCCCAGCAGCCCTACCGCCCCGAGCCGCGGCGGGCCGAGCCCCAGCCGCAGCCCCAGCCGCAGCGGCCGGACACGATCCGGGGCGCGGCCGTGCGGGGCGACGTGCCCGGCGGCCAGGACCGCGGCGGCTACCCGGCGGGCCCGCCGCGTCCCGGCGAGTACGCGGCGCCGCCGATGGCGACCCCCATGGGAGCGGCCTCGGCCGGGCGGGGCGCGGGCCTGAGCCCGAGCACCGGCCCGGTTCCCCCGCCTCCCGGGCGGCCCGCGGCCCCGGCCGCCGCGCCGGGCGGAGTCAGCGACCCGAACCGTCATCTGACGACCCCGCCGGTGCTGCCGCACCGGACCCGGGGGGCCAGCCTGGCGCAGCAACTGCGCAGGGAGGCCACGGAGATGGAGGGCAACGGCGGTGGCACCGGCACCGCCGGCGGTCAGCGCGGCGGTGACGGCCAGCCGGGCGGTATCTCCCCCGAGGCGTCGGCGCGCGCGATGATCGCGATACAGCAGGGACTGCAACGGGCGAGGACGCCCGAGGCGAGCGAGCCGGGCGGTGCGACCAGGCCGCCGGAGGATTCGTGGAGGTCGGGTGGCAACCAATGGGATTCGGGTGCCGGCCAATGGGAGGGAGACTTCAATGACTGAGCACGTGCAGCCCGGACCTCAACTGGACTGGCTCCTCGACACGCTCGTGGACCGCGTCCCGGAAATCCGCTGCGCCATCGTGCTGTCCGGGGACGGTCTGCTCATCGGGAAGTCCAAGGACCTGCGCCGGGACGACGCCGAGCACCTGTCGGCCGTGGGCTCCGGCATGCACAGCCTCGCCCGCGGGGTGGCACGCCACTTCCAGGGCGGCGAGGTGCAGCAGACGGTCATCCAGATGGAGCGGGCCTTCCTGTTCGTCACCGCGGCGGGCCGTGGCGCCCGTCTGGCGGCGATCGCGTCGGAGGGCGTCGACGTCGGGGTCATGGCCTTCGAGATGGGCACGCTCGTCAAGCAGGTCGGCCAGTACCTGAGCGCTGCGCCTCGGGTGCCGAGCCAGCCCGGCGGTCTCGTCCAGGATGCGTGAGCCACGGTGGCACGACGACGAGGAGACGGGACGCCACCTGCGGCCTTATGCCATCACCGGCGGACGCACCCGGCACAGTAGGCACAACTTCTCACTGATCACGCTGGTCGCCGCGCGGTATGTGGACGATCCGGGCCAGGGGCACCTGGAACCGGAGTCGGTTCAGATCCTGGAGCTCTGCCGCAACCGCGCGGTGGCGATAGCCGAGATCGCCGCGCACCTCGACCTGCCGGTGAGCGTGGTGAAGATCCTCTGCGGGGATCTGCTGCACGCCTCGCTCATCCTGGTCCAGGCCCCGCCAGGGCAGGAGGACCGACCCAGCGTGGAAATCATTGAAAAGGTGATGAATGCTATCCGTCGGCTCTGAACCGGTCATGCCGACCGCACTGAAGATCCTCATAGCGGGCGGCTTCGGTGCCGGCAAGACGACCCTGGTGGGCTCGGTCAGCGAGGTGCCTCCGCTGGAGACCGAGGAACGCATGACGACGGTCAGCCTCGGCGTGGACGACCTGTCCGGCATCGAGGGCAAGGTCTCGACCACCGTCGCCATGGACTTCGGGCGCATCACCATCGCCCCCGAGCTGGTCCTCTACCTGTTCGGTACCCCCGGGCAGGACCGCTTCTGGTTCATGTGGGACGACCTGGCCACCGGCGCGCTGGCGGCCGTCGTGCTCGCGGACACCCGGCGGCTCGAGGCGTCGTTCGCCGCGATCGACTTCTTCGAGTCGCGCGACATCCCCTTCGCGATCGGCGTCAACTGCTTCAACGGCCGTCGTGACTGCTCCAGCGAACAGGTGCGGACGGCGTTGGACCTGGACCCTTCGACGCCCGTCGTGCTGTGCGACGTACGGAACCGCTCCTCCAGCAAGGAACTGCTCCTCGCGGTCCTGGAAGCGGCCCGTGACCAGGCCGCCGCTCGCCTTCCCGCGCAGGGTCCCGGCGCCTGACCCGGCGTCCGGCGGCCCCGGCCGCCGCCAGCACGGCGGCGGCCCCGTAGGCGTATCCGCAGGTGTCCGCGAAGTGCCCCGTCAGCAGGTACGCGGCCGCCCCCGCGACGGCCACGCCCAGCCACTCCCACCGCCCGTCCAGCGCCACGAGCGCGACCAGCAGCAGCGCGTACCAGGCGTAGCCGGGCGTCATGAGCAGGAACGCCGTCCCGGTGACGGTGAGCGCGCCGCGCCACGGGCGCTCCGGGTCCCCGCGGCGCACGGTGTACGCGGCCACGCCCGCGGTCACCAGCGCGACCGCGGGCAGCGCCCACGCGTCGGGCAGCACCAGCCGCAGCAGCGCGTAGCGGTGGCCCGCGCCCGCGTCGTCGTAGCCCTCCTCCTGCGCGTAGCCGCCGAGGTAGCCCAGCACGGAGGAGTGCGACACCGCCAGGTACGGCGCGTACAGCGCGGCCGTCACACCCGCCGCCGTCCCCACCGTCAGGGCCGCGTCCCGCCACCGCCGCACCCCCGACAGCGCTCCCGGCAGCAGCACCGCCGGGAGCAGCTTCGCCGCGATCGCCGCGCCCAGCACGGCCGCGCCCGCACCGCGGCGGCGCACCGCGAGACCCAGCGCCGCGACCGACAGCGCGGCGGCGAGCACGTCGGCGTGCGCGTTGTTCACCGCCTCCACCGGCACCGCCGGGCACCACGCCCAGTACGCCGCCCACCGCGGGTCACCGCGCCGCCGCAGGACGCGCAGCAGCAGCACCGTGGTCGCCACCGACAGGGCGGCGCCGCCGATCTGCAGCGCCTTGTACCGCACACCGTGCGGGGACACGGCGTGCACCCCGAGGAAGTACAGCTCGGCGGTGGGCGGGTAGATCGTGTGCACACCCGGCCGGTTGATCCGCGTACAGCCCCCGCCGGGCAGCTTGGCGAGCTCGCGCCGCCCGCAGTCCTGCGGCGCCGGGAAGAGCCAGCCGTCCCGCAGCGCGCCGAGCGCGGGGTCGGCGGGCGCGTGGTCGTACGGCGAGATGCCGGCCGCCTGCACCCGCCCGTCCCACGCGTAGCGGTAGACGTCCGTGCTCGTGCGCGGCGGCGCGACCAGCCCGGTGAGCGCGACGGCCACTCCCCCGGCGACCACGAGCGCCCCCACGCGGTGGCGCGGCACGGCCCGCAACCCCGCCGCGGCCCCGCAGAACAGCCCCCAGCAGGCCGTGTAACGCCACGTCAGAAGGGTGCTCCCGGCGGCGTACCCGGTCCCTCCGGCCCGCAGCGTCCAGACCAGGGCGGCGCAGAGCCCGGCGAGCGGGAGGAGGGTGAGCAGGACGCGGAGACGGGGGCGTGAGCGGGGGCGGGGGGTGTCGGCTGGGGTGGTCACCTGATCACCGTGGCACCGCGGGGAGGCCGAACGCGGGGGACGGCGGCGGCCGTCCGTGATTCGTAAGGAGTCGGTCCGGGTCTGCGGCGGGACGGCGGGCGTCCGTGATTCGTAAGGTGTCCGTCCGGGCCACGGGCCGCCGTGCGGGGGTTGCATGGCGGCATGAGGACGACGACCGGAGACCCGCACCCGCGCACCCTGCTCACCCGGCTGCGCGAGGCCCCGCCGCCCGCCTTCTCCGGGCGGCTGCACGACCCGCGGACGGCCACCGCGATCGGCCGGTGGCTCGGCGGCGCGCTGCTGGTGTGCTTCGTGACCGGCCTGGTCAGCCACTTCCTCCAGCACCCGACCGGCTGGATGTCCGGCCGCTTCGCGACCCGCCCCGTGTGGGGCTACCGCCTCACGCAGGGCCTGCACATCGCGTCCGGCCTCGCCGCGATCCCGCTGCTGCTCGCGAAGCTGTGGACGGTCTACCCGCGGCTCTTCGCCCGGCCCCCGGTGCGCTCGGTGCCGCACGCGCTGGAACGCCTCGCGGTCGCCGTCCTGGTGGCCGCCGCGATGCTGGAGGTCTTCAGCGGACTGCTCAACATCGTCCAGTGGTACCCCTGGCCCTTCTCCTTCGTGCCCGTGCACTACGCGGTGGCGTACGTCCTGGTGGGCGCGCTGCTGCTGCACCTCGCGGCGAAGGCGCCGCAGATCGCCGCGCACTGGACCCGCCGGTCGTCCGGAACCCGGGCGCTGCCCGCCGAGGAGCGCGACGGCCCCGACCGCCGGGCGCTGCTGGCCGGGCTGGGCGTGGCGGTCGGCGCGGTGACGGTGACGACCGCCGGCCAGTCCTTCACCCCGCTCGCCCGGCTGGACCTGCTGGCCCCCCGCCACCCGGACCACGGTCCGCAGCACCTGCCCGTCAACCGGACCGCGGCGGCGGCCGGGGTGACGGCCGCCGCCGTACGCGACTGGCACCTCGACGTCACGGGCGGCGCAGCGCCGCTGCGCCTGACCCTGCCCGAACTGGCCGCCCTCCCGCAGACCGCGGCACGCCTGCCCATCGCCTGCGTCGAGGGCTGGAGCGTGAACGCCCACTGGGAGGGCGTCCGCCTGCGCGACCTGCTGCACCGCGCGGGCGCCCCGCCGGGCTCCGCGGTACGCGTGGTCTCCCTGGAACGCCACGGCGCCTACCGGGTCATGGACATGGGCCCCGAATACGCGTGGGACCCCCTGACCCTCCTCGCCCTGCGTCTGAACGGCGCCGCCCTCACCCCCGACCACGGCCACCCGGCCCGCATCATCGCCCCGAACCGCCCCGGCGTCCTCCAGACGAAATGGGTCACCCGCCTGGAGATCCGGTGAACTCCCGCCGCAGGCGCGGCCGTACGGCGGCGCCCCGAACCCCCGCGGGACGACGGGGTGTCCCCCACCACACCACCGGAGGCACCGTGAAATCCCCTTCCGACAACCGCCGTTGGGGGGCGCGGGTCGCCGCCGGGGCGCGGTGGTGCGGCGCCCGCCGCGCCGGACGCCGCCGGTTCCGCCGGGACCGTCCTGTGCCCGCCATGGTCTGGCTGCGTGCCGGGCTGGCCGTGCCCGGCCTCTTCCTCCTGGCCGTGGGCGGACGGCTGCTCGCGCGGGTGCGCGACCCGTATCCCGTCCTGGAGTGGCTGGCCGGTGCGGTGCTGCTGCACGACGCCGTGATCGCCCCCGTCGTGCTGGCGGCGGGGCTGGCCGTGGCGCGGCTGCGCGCGCGGGCGGCGGTCCGCACGGCGCTGCTCACCGGCGGCAGCCTGCTGCTGGTCACCCTCCCGGCGCTGCTCCGCCCCGGGCCCGCGGCCAACCCCTCGGTGCTGCCGCTGCCGTACGCGCGCAACCTGCTCGTCCTCCTGGCGGCGACCGCGCTCGCGGCCCTCGCGGCGGCGGCCCCTGCGGCCCTGCGTGCCCGCCGCGCGGCCCGCCCGTCCCACGGCCCGCGCCGCCGCTGACGTGTCCGGCGGGCGCGGCGGGCGCGGCGGGCGCGGCGGGCGCGGCGGGCATCATGGCCCCAGCCACCCCGTGAGGAGAGCACCGTAACCACCAACCCCTACCCGGACATCACGGACATCCCCGCCTTCGACCACGTCCGCCTGGAGGACAGCCGGGTCCTGGACATCGCCGCGCACCCCGGTGTGCTGACGGTGCGGCTGGAACTCCACCTGCTGCCGGAGCACCCCCGGTACCGGCCGCCGCCGGGCAGGCGGTTCTGCTGCGTCCCGGCCGCCCTCGTCTTCCCCGAGGTCCGCGAGCTGCGCTGGACCGGCCGGGGAGCCGCGCCGACGACGGATCCGGACGGATCCCGGGACCACGGCGGCGTCGACGCCCTCACCGCGACGGCCGACGGCTACCGCCTCGACGGCGCGTGGGGCGACGTGGGGATCGCGTCGTCCGCGCCCCTGCTGCTGATCGACCCGGACGCACCGGACGCGCCGCCCGGCCGGGAGGCCGCGCCCGTCTACCGCCTCCGGCGTGACGTCGTACGCCCGGTCGGGCCACGCAACCCCTCGGACGTGCGGGAGGCACGCGGTCCGGCCCAGGCCGCCGGTGTCGCGGCGGCCTGGCTCCGGGCGGGTGCCGGCGACCGCGTCGACGTGCTCGACGGGCAGCGGCTCGTCCTCGCCCTCACGCCCGCCGGCGTGCGGCTGCTCGACGACCCGGCCGCGCCGGACGCGTACGGGGTGACGTCGCTGGTCGCGGGGCACGCCGAGGCCCGTGTCGGGCACGCCGCCCAGACGCGGGACGCGCTGCTGCTCGCCGACGACCGGCTGGCGCCCCGCGGTTCGGCCGCGGTGGTCGAGATCCGCAGGGGCCGTACCGTCGTCGGCCGCCTGACGCGGGCGGACGCGGGACGGATATGGCCCGCCGCCCGCGGCGCCCTCCCGGCCCCCGGGGACGCGGACTCCGCCGGAGCCTGACGGCTTCCCGCGGCCTCCGCTCCCGTGGCCGGACTACGCCTGCGGCGGGCGCAGTTCGGCGAAGTGCCGGTCGGCCGCGCGCCAGGCGCGGGCCGTGGTCCAGCCGGCGGCGTCGGCCGTACGGCGCAGGGCCGCGGGGCCGAGTCGGGCCCACGCGAAGGGGGCGCCGAGGTCACCGCGACCGCCGTCGAGCCGGACCTCGCAGCGCTCGTCCACCTCCACCGCGGCCGCCTCGGCGACCAGCCGGCCGCCGGGCGCGAGGAGTTCGGCGACGCGGGCGAGCAGCGCCGCCGGGTCGCCGCCGATGCCGATGTTGCCGTCCAGCAGCAGGGCGGTGGCCCAGCGGCCCTCCCCGGGCAGCGGGTGGAAGACGGAACGGTGGAGCGCGGCTCCACCGCGCAGCACCGTCCGGTGCACGGCCGCGGAGCTGACGTCCACCCCGAGCGCGCGGTGGCCGCGTCCGGCGAGCGCGGCGACGAGCCGTCCGGGCCCGCACCCGATGTCCAGGACGGCCCCCCGGCAGCGGGCCAGCACGCTCTCGTCGGCGGCGTCGGCGTCCGCGAGCCAGCGCTCGACCTCCAGCGGCAGCAGCCAGCCGTCCCGCCGCCGCAGGAACAGCGGTCCCCCGCCCGCCCGCAGCGCCCGGTCGTACGCGTCCTCCCCCCACGCCCCGCCCCGCACCCCCACGACGACGGCCCCACCCCCTGCCTCGATCACCGCGCCGCCCTCCCGGCACCGCCCGCGGCGCGCCCGGCCGCGCGCCCGGCGGCCCCCGTGCCACCCGCCTCCGCGGCGCCGACGGCAGCCGTGGAGGCAACGAGAGCCGCGGCGCCGACGGCAGCCGTGGAGGTGACGGCAACCGCGGGGGCGCCTGTCACCCCGCCGTGCACCGGGCCGCGCCCGCCCGCCGCCGGGTCCGCCGCGTCCCGGCGTCCCGCCGACCGGACAGGCGGCGCGACGCCGACGGAGCCCGCGGAAGGGCCCGCTGTCCCGCCGCACGCCGGGTCCTCCGTACCGGACCCGGGCCGGGCAGCAGCACGCGCCGCCGCCCCGCGTCCCGTCAACCGGGCGTGCAGCGCGGCGAAGCGGCCGTCCGGGCACAGGGCCGCGACCGCCGCGGCGTCCGCGGCGGTGTCCACGTCACGAAGGACCGGCAGGCGGCCGGTGCGCAGGCCCGCCGCGTGGAGGCGGGCCGCGAGCACCGCGCCCGTCTCCGCGACCGACATCGGCACGCCGAGCAGCAGCGCGGGGTCGGGGGCGGCGAGGCCCAGCGCCCAGAAGCCGCCGTCCGCGGCGGGGCCGAACCACGCGTCGTGCCCGGCGAAGTCCGTGCCCGTACGCAGCAGCGCGGGGGTCGCCTGCGGGGTGTCCATGCCGATCAGCAGCGCGGGCCCCGCGCACGCGGCGAAGGCCGCGGCCAGCCGTACGTCCAGCCCGCCCGCGCACTGCGGGACGACGGTGAAGCCGTCCGGCAGCCATGCCCCCGGCCGCCCGTCGAGCACCAGCAGGCGCCGCCGGGCGGGCGTCGCCGCGACCGCGCGGAGCGTGTCGGCGAGCGCCGCCGCCGCGAGCGCCGCGGCCTCGGCGGCCGAGAAGTCCGGCATGAGCCGCGTCTTCACCCGCCCGGCGACGGGCTCCTTGGCGATCACCACGAGGTCCGTCACCGCCCGCTCCCGTCCGCCGCGCGCGGCACACCGGGGGCGTACGGGGGCTCCGCCAGCACCGCGCGCATGTCGTGCACGGCCTGCCAGGTGCCGCGCCAGGTACCGGTGACCTTGGACCTGCCCTCCCGGGGGAGGTACGGGACGTCGTACTCGCGCACCCGCCACCCCGCGTCGGCGGCGCGCACCACCGTCTGGAGCGGGTAGCCGCTGCGCCGGTCGGTCAGGGCGAGGGAGAGCAGTGCCTCGCGGCGGGCGGCCCGCAGCGGGCCGAGGTCGTGCAGCCGCAGACCCGTACGGCGGTGCAGGAGGACGGAGAGCGCGACGTTGGCGGTCCGCGCGTGGACGGGCCAGGCGCCGCGGGACACCGGACGGCGGCGGCCGAGCACGAGATCGGCCCGGCCCTGCGCGACCGCCCCGACGAAGCGGGTGAGCAGACCGGGGTCGAGGCTGGCGTCGCAGTCGCAGAAGCACACGATGTCGGCGGTCGCCGCGCGCAGCCCGGCGTGACAGGCCGCGCCGTACCCGCGCTCCGCCTCCGGCACGACGACCGCCCCCAGGCGCCGCGCGACCTCCGCCGACCCGTCCCGCGAACCGTTGTCCACGACCAGGGCCCGCCACCCCGCGGGGATCCGCGCGAGCACCCACGGCAGGGCCGCGGCCTCGTCCAGACAGGGAAGCACGACGTCCACGGAAGGGGCCGCGCCCGCCGCTCCGGCGGCGGGATCCGCTGCCGGACCTCCGTCCAGGACGGGCGGCGGGCCCACGGCAGCCGGATCCGCGGCCCGTACCGGGACGGGGGCCGGGATCGCGGCGGCGGAGGCGGAGGGGGCGTCCACACGGTGAGATGTCACGCCTGCAACCGTAGGAATTCCCGGCGGACATAGCGGACACGGACTCCTTACGAAACGCGGACGCCGGGCCGTCCCGCGCTCCCGGGCAGGCCGCACACGGCGGCCCGGTGCGAGGCTGGAGGGCATGAGTACGCCAGCAGCACCGGCCCGGATCCTGGTCGTCGACGACGACCCGACCGTCGCGGAGGTCGTCACCGGCTATCTGCGCCGGGCCGGCCACACCGCCCTGCACGCCCCCGACGGCCCCGCCGCGCTCGCCGAGGCCGCCGCGGGGGCGGTGGACCTCGTCGTCCTGGACCTGATGCTGCCCGGCATCGACGGCCTGGAGGTCTGCCGGCGGCTGCGGGCCGACCACCCGCTCCCGGTGATCATGCTCACCGCCCGCGGCGACGAGGAGGACCGCATCGCGGGCCTCGAAATGGGCGCGGACGACTACGTCACGAAGCCGTTCAGCCCGCGCGAGCTGGTCCTGCGGGTGGACTCCGTGCTGCGCCGCGCCCGCTCCGGACCGGGCGCCCCGCCCGGCCCCACGGGCGTGCTGCGCGCGGCAGGCCTCACCGTCGACACCGGCGCCCGCCGCGCCGCGAAGGCCGCCGCCGAACTGACCCTCACCCTGCGCGAGTTCGACCTGCTGGCCTGGTTCCTGGCGCACCCCGGCCGGGCCCACAGCCGGGAGGAGCTGATGCGTGTGGTGTGGGGCTGGGAGTTCGGCGACCTGTCGACGGTGACCGTTCACGTCCGCCGCCTCCGCGCGAAGATCGAGGACGACCCGGCGGCCCCCCGCCTGATCCGCACGGTGTGGGGCGTCGGCTACCGCTTCGACCCCCCGCCGGGCACGGAGGAGGCGGCCGCCCCCACGGCGGGCGGGACGGCGGCGTCATGAAGGACATCGCGCTCATCGCCCTGTTCGCGCTCGGCGGCGCCGCGTGCGCGGGCCTGTCGGGAGCGGTCGCGCTGCGGCTCGTACGGCACCGGTCCGTCGCCGTGTCGCTCGCGGTCGTCGCGGTCGTCGCCGTCACGACGATGCTGGGCGGCACGCTGGCCGTCGCCCAGGCGATGTTCCTGTCGCCGCACGACCTGCGGGTCGTCACGCTCGTCGCGGCCATGGCCGCGGTCGTGTCGCTCGCGACCGCGCTGCTCATGGGGCGCTGGGTGGTCGCCCGCAGCCGCGCGCTGACCCTCGCCGCGCGCGCCTTCGGGGACGGCGGCAGCTTCGCCGCCCCGCCCGTCCCGGCGACCGCCGAACTCGCCGCGCTCACCCGCGAACTGGCCGCCACCAGCGACCGGCTCGCCGACTCGCGCGCACGCGAACGCGCCCTGGAGTCGTCGCGCCGCGAGCTCGTCGCCTGGATCTCGCACGACCTGCGCACCCCGCTCGCCGGGCTGCGCGCGATGGCCGAGGCACTGGAGGACGGCATGGCGGCCGACCCCGCCCGCTACCACCGGCAGATCCGCACCGAGGTCGAACGGCTCGGCGGCATGATCGGCGACCTCTTCGAACTCTCCCGCATCCACGCGGGCGCCCTCACCCTCAGCCCGAGCCGGGTCTCGCTGCGCGACCTCGCGGCCGACGCGATGCTCGGCGCGGATCCGCTCGCGCGCGAACGCGGGGTACGGCTGGTGGGCGACCGCATCGCGCACGTGCCGGTGGAGGTGGACGGCAAGGAGATGACGCGGGTACTCGCGAACCTGCTGAGCAACGCGATCCGCCACACCCCGCCGGACGGCACCGTCGCGGTGTCCGTGACCCGCCACGACGGAACGGCCCTGCTGTCCGTGACCGACGCGTGCGGCGGCATCCCCGAACAGGACCTGCCGCGGGTCTTCGACACCGGATGGCGCGGCACCCCCGCCCGGACCCCGCCCTCCGGCGCGGGCCTCGGCCTGGCGATCGTCCGCGGCATCGTCGAGGCCCACGCGGGCCGCGCCGACGTCCACAACGTCCCCGGCGGCTGCCGCTTCGACGTGGCCCTCCCCCTGGGCACGCCCCTTCCCTGACGGGGCCCCGAATCGCCCCTTGCGGCAGGTGCCGCGATCCTGCGCCCGACGGGGGCCGGTCGCGGACCCGCAGCAAGCCGCACACCGTTGCTCACCGCCCCCGGCGGAAACGCTCCCGGCGGAAACGCTCAGCCCGCGGTCGGCTCGCGCAGTGGCGCCGTGGCGAATTCGGTGACGCCCGCCGCGAAGGCGGTGCGGGGGGTCCAGGCGAGGTCGTGGCGGGCGGCGGCGGAGTCCGCGGTGATGTGGCGGACGTCGCCGAGACGGTAGGCGCCGGTGGTCACCGGGGAGGGGCCGCCCGCCGCGGAGGCCAGGGCCGCGGCGAGTTCGCCCACCGTGCGGGGGGAGCCGCTGCCGATGTTGTAGGGGGTGCACACCCCCTCCGCACGGCCTCCGACCGCGGCGAGCGCCGCGACGTTGGCCGCGGCGACGTCCGTGACGTGGACGAAGTCCCGCCGCTGGCCGCCGTCCTCGTAGACGCGGGGTGCCTCGCCGCGGGCGAGGGCGGAGCGGAAGAAGGACGCGACGCCCGCGTAGGGCGTGTCCCGGGGCATGCCGGGCCCGTAGACGTTGTGGTAGCGCAGCGCCACCGCGCGTCCGCCGGTGGCGCGGGCCCAGGATCCGGCGAGGTGTTCCTGTGCGAGTTTCGTCGCGGCGTAGACGTTGCGCGGGTCGGTGGGCGCGTCCTCCGTGACGAGTCCGGGCCGCAGCGGCGCGCCGCACCGCGGGCAGGGGGGTTCGAAGCGCCCGGCGTCGAGGTCCGCCGCACGGCGCGGGCCGGGGCGTACGGCTCCGTGCTCGGCGCATTCGTAGCGGCCCTCCCCGTACACGACCATCGACCCGGCCAGGAGCAGCCGCCGGACGCCCGCCTCTGCCATGGCGGCGAGCAGGACGGCGGTACCGAGGTCGTTGCAGGAGACGTACGCGGGGGCGTCGTGGACGCCGGAGCCGAGGCCGACCATGGCGGCCTGGTGGCAGACGGCGTCCACGCCGCGCAGCGCGGCCCGTACCTGTTCGGCGTCGCGGACGTCACCGCGCAGGAACGCGGCGCCCGCCGGGATCGCGGGCGGGCCCGGGTGGACGGCGGGCAGCAGGGCGTCGAGCACGAGCGGCTCGTGGCCTTCGGCGGCGAGGGCGGTGACGATGTGGGAGCCGATGAACCCGGCTCCGCCGGTGACGAGGACGCGCATGTCCCGCACGCTAGGCGCCCGGCGGGCCGGTGGGACGGGCCGCCGGGTGCCCGTAAGCCTTCCGTCAGATCCGCCCGGCCCGGACCCGGGCGGATGCGCCGCGAACTGGTCGGATACGGTTCGCGGTTGTCCGGAACTACCGGCGGGGGCGCGCCCCGCCGAGGGGAGCCGTCTCGTGAGCAGTGCTGCTGGGCCCGGCGGGGCCGGTGGGGTCGAGGTCTTCTCGGCGGGCCGGCACCGGCTGGGCGAGGGCCCGTTGTGGGACGCGCGCACCCGCACCCTGCACTGGGTGGACATCGTCGCGGGCGAGGTGCTGAGCCGCCGCGAGGACGCGGACGGCCCGCGCGTGACCCGGGTCGGGACGGACGTGGGCTGCCTCGGGCTGACCGCCGACCCGCATGTGCTGCTCGCGGCCCTGCGGACGGGCTGGCACCTGCTGGACCTGCGCACCGGGGCGCTGCGGCTGCTGGCCGACCCGGAGCCGGGCCACCCGTCGTCCCGCTTCAACGACGGCGCCGTCGACGCGGCCGGACGCTTCTGGTCCGGCACCCTGGAGGACGACCCGCCCGGCCCGGACGGCCACCTGTACGTCCTGGAGAGCGGCGGCTCGTACCGTGCGGCCGACGAGGGCTTCCGGTGCGCGAACGGCATCGACTGGTCGCCGGACGGCCGGTGGATGTACGTCGTCGACTCCGGCCGCGACCGGATCCACCGCTACGCCTTCGACCCGGCGACCGGCGCGCTCGGCGCCCGCGAGGTCCTCGCCGACACCACCGCGCTGGAGGGCGTCCCGGACGGGCTGCGGGTGGACGCGTCCGGTGACCTGTGGTGCGCGTTCTGGGACGGCGCCCACCTCACGCGCTTCGCGCCGGACGGCACCGTGCGCGAACGCGTCGGGCTGCCCGTGCTGCGGCCGACGAGCATCGCCTTCGGCGGCCCGGACCTGCGGACGATGTTCGTCACGTCCGCCTCCCGGGGGCTGAGCGAGGAGCAGCTGGCGCGGTGGCCGCTGTCCGGCGCGGTGCTGCGCCGTACGGCGGCGGTGCCGGGGCTGCCCGCGCGCCGGTTCGGCGCCGCGTAGCCGCGCGGTTACGGTGCGCTGCCCGTGGGGGCGTCCTCCGGGGACGTGCGCTGGGCACGCATCACGACCTTGCCGGACGAGAGATCTATCGGGCCGCGGGCGGGATCGCCGTTGCCCTCCTCCTCGCGGAACAGCTCCAGGCGGTTGCGTTCGTCGTCGGTGTGCTTGCGGGACGGCGCGAACAGATCTTCCAGGATGTTGAACATGAGGACCTCCCGCGGGCCGACCGGCAGCAGGCGCTGTCCACCTCAGGCTACGCCCGAAAGCGTGCGGGCGGTCAGACCGCGATTCCCGCGGCCCGACCGCCCGCACGCAGTGCGACGACGCGGTTACGGCGTGGTGACCACGACGTTGTCGAAGTCGGCCGTGCCCTGGTACGTGCTCAGGCCCGCCGCACCGGAGGCGTACGTGCCGTCGCTCGCGCTCACCACGGCCGCGCCGTTGACGTAGCCGGTCAGCGCGCTGCCCTGGGCGGACAGCCGCACCGTGTACGCGGTACCGGTGTCGACCGGGAAGGAGACGCTCGCCAGCACCTTGCTCGTACCGCCCGAGACCCGGCGGATTTCGGCCTTGTTCGCGTCGCGCAGCACGAGGGCGTAGTAGTCGGAGGCGTCCTGCGCGCGGGCCAGGACGGCGACGTACTCGCCGGAGCCGTCGAAGAGCGTGGGCGTGACGGACGCCTGCACGCTCTGCGCCGTCCAGCCCGGCGACCCGGCCAGCGCGACCGCGGTCCCGGCCACGGTGGACTGGGTGAGGACGTGCGAGCCGGCCGCGCGCACCGCCCAGGCGCCGCCCGTGGTCGTCCAGCCGTTGGCGTTGCCGTCCTCGAAGTCGTCGCTGAGCAGCGTGCCGCCGGTGGGCGGGGTCGTGGGCGGGGTCGTCGGCGGGGTGGTGGGCGGCGTCGTCGGCGGGGTGGTGGGCGGGGTGGTCGGCGGGGTGGTGGGGGGTGTCGTGGGCGGGGTGGAGCCGCCGAAGGTCACCACGAGGGTGCCGTCGGAGGCGAAGGACCAGCTGAGCGCCCCGTCGTAGGAGGAGCAGCGCGAGCCGTTGGTGCCGCTCCAGAACTGGTTGGAGCCGTCCGCGTCGCCCACGGTCTTGTCGTTGGAGCCGGAGCCGCTGCGGCAGGACGTGTTGCTGCGGAAGACCGACGTGCCCGCGTCGAAGGAGAAGTTGCGCTCGGTGTTGTCGATGCTCACATTGCCCGAGATCGTCATCGAGCCGGGATTGCTGTTGTAAGTGAAGCCGTGGTGGCCGTTGTGGTAGGCGATGTTGTTGCGGACGATGTGGTTGACCTTGATGTCCTCGCCGCCGAGCTTGAATCCGTTGCGGTCACCGCTGCCGGCCTGGCCGCCGTTGGACAGCGTGCCGTTGTCGTACGACAGGGAGTTCTCGATCGTCACCGGGCCGATCGGACCGGTGTCGGTCTTGGTGTAGAGGTCCCACCCGTCGTCGATGTTGTTGTGCGACACGTCGTACCGGAAGACGTTGCCCGTGCCGGTGGTGAGCTTGGCGGCGAAGCCGTCGGCGTCCTCGCCGTCGGAGTCGGCGTTGTCGTGCGACTCCGAGCTGACGATCAGGTTGTTCGACGGCCAGTTGCTCTGCGGGGTGGTGGACGCGATCCGGCCGAGTTGCAGCCCGGTGTCGTGGTTGAACGCCGTCACGGCACGCTCGATGACGTTGTTGCTGCCGCCGACGTAGATCCCGTTGTCGCCCGCGTGCTGCACGGTGAGCCCGTAGAGATGCCAGTACGACGCCATGAGCGCCAGCCCGCGGTTGGCCGAGTCCTCGCTCTGCGCGGAGAAGTCCAGCACCGGCGTCTCACCGGGATAGGCCGACAACTCCTTGAGGGCGCCGGAGGAGCCGTTGTTGCCGTCGGCGATGGTGACGGTCTGCGCGTAGTGGTACGTGCCGCCGCGCATGTAGATCGTGCCGCCCGCGGTGACCCGGCCGATCGCCGACGTGAGGGTGGTCGGCGCGGCCTGTGTACCGGCGGCACCGTCGGTGCCGTTCGGGGCGACGTACAGCGCGTTGGCGTTGAGCTGCGGCTGTGCGAGCGGCTGCGCCGCCTGCGAGACGCCGGGGTGCAGCGCGAGCAGCCCGGCGGCCGCGAGCCCCGCGGCGGCGACCCCGGCGGCGGCTTTGGCGCGGACGTCGCGTCCGCGGAGGGAAAGGGGGGTGCTGGTGTGTTTCACGGTGCTGATACCTCTCGTCCGAAAGGTGCGTGGGGGGGGTGAGCTGCCCGGTGCGTGTGCGGGCAGCTCGGATCAGCGTGCGTGCGTGAAAGCGGTTACTGACGCGGGTGCGGATCGAGGGGCTGTGTTGGCCCCGCCGTTGCCGCACGGGCGCGGTGAGCGCACGCCAACGTAGCAAGCGCTTGCTGCACCGTCAACGGGCTGAACGTCGTTCAGCGCACGGAACCGGGAGGCGGGGGGTTCCGGCCGCGCGGGCGCGCGGCCCCGGGTGCTCCTCCCCCGGCGGGGGGCGGTCAGCTCTCGGCGGGGGACGGGCCTCCGCCCACCCACCCGCGGTAGGCGGGCATGTCGACGTTGCTGCCGCACACGATCGTGGCCACGTGGCGACCGGCGAAACGGGCGGGGTCCTCCAGGATCGCCGCGACGCCGAGCGCGGCGGAAGGTTCGACGACGAGGCCCGCGTGGTCGAAGAGGAGCCGCATACCCGCGACGATCGACGACTCGCGGACCAGGACCGCGTCGTCGGCGACGAGCAGGAGGTCGTCGAGGACGGCCGGGATGGGGTAGCGCCCGGCGACGCCGTCGGCGATGGTGACGGCCGTGTCGGTGGTGACGACGTGCCGCTGCCGCCACGAGAGCGTCAACGCCGGTGCGCCCAGCGGCTGGACGCAGATCACCTCGGTCGCGGGGGCCAGGGCTCTCAGGACGTGCCCGACGCCGGTGGCCAGCGCGCCGCCGCCGAGGGCGATCAGGACGGCGTCGAACGGCGCGGCGGCGGCCGCGAGTTCGAGGCCGATGGTGGCGGCGCCCTCGCACGTCTCGATGGCGAGGCTGTCCTCGACGAGCCGTATGCCGTCGCGGCGCGCGATGTCCGCGGCGCGTTCGCGCGCCGACTCGTGGTCGCCGTCCACGAGTTCGAGCGTGGCGCCCAGCGCGCGGACGCGGTCGAGCTTGGCCGCGGTGGCGAAGCGCGACGCCACGACGGTGACGTCGAGCCCCCGGCGTCCCCCGGACCAGGCCAGGGCCTGCCCGAGGTTGCCCGCGCTCGCGCACACCGCGGCTGCCGCCCCCTGCGCCGCGAGCAGGCTCGCGACCAGTTCCGTACCGCGGCCCTTGAAGCTGCGCACGGGGTTCGCCGTTTCGAGCTTGACGCTCACCGTGCAGCCGAGCACGGGCGCGAGCGCGTCGCAGCGGTAGAGCGGGGTGTCGAGGAAGACGGGGTCGATGACCCGGCGGGCCGCCCGGATCCGGTCGAGGTCGAGACGCGTCTGCTGCATGCCACGGCAGCGTAGGGGCTGGGGCCTGCCGTGTGGATCTCCGTGGAGGGAGGAGCGGGGTCCGGTGCTCCCCCAGAGCTTCGCCTGGGAGGTACCCGCAGATGCGAGGGGCAAAGCGGTGGGGTCCGCCCAGGCAGGGGGAAGAGGTGCCTGCCGGGGCACGCGACGCCGCGGAGATCCACACGACAGGCCCCAGGGCGGCGGGCCCGCCCGGCGGACGGGATCGCGCCGGACGGGCCCCGGGCCGTCGTCAGTCGCAGCGCCCGCACACGTGGCCGCGCCGCGGGACGGACCGCGTGGGCGTCGGCGCCGCCGCGCGCGCCCACCGGTCGCGGGGGGCGCGGTGCGGGGCCGGACCGTACGGCGACTGCCAGGCGGGGCGCCCGCCCCGGACCCGGTCGCCCCGGGCCCGGCGGCGCCCGCCGGGCAGGCCCGCCCGCTCCGGGAGGGCGAGCACGGCGACGCACCGAAGGCAGCCCGTGGAGGCGCCGGAGACGGCGGAGAGGTCGTCGGGAAGGAATCCGCCGTCCGTACGCGGGCGCCCGCAGGCGCACCCGTGGCAGCGGTGGAGAACGTTCAGCAGGCAGGCGGGCACGCCCGCCCGAGGGGTCGTGGACACAGACAGACACCGTTTCCAGTGAGAGAACCACAGCGAGATGCAGCGAAAAGCAGCGCGGCGCACGGACAGGGCGCGACGCGCGACGGATTCAGCGCTCGGGGTGTCTCACGAGGTGTACAACGGCGTGTCCTTCACGGGGCGGCAGCGGTCTCCCGGGTCCCCCCGGGTCTCCCGCACGCTAGCACCGGGCGGGAGACCGGCTCCACCGACTTCCGCGGAAGCAGCGAGGCGGGGAGCGGGGAGCGTGGGAGGCGCCGCGGTCAGGCTCCGCCGACGGCGGAGCCGCGCACGTGCACGGCGTGCCCGTAACAGCCCTCGGGCGCCGCGGCCAGCAGCGACGGGACCCGCGCGCTCACCGCGGCGACGGCCGTGGAGCGGGTGGTGGTGTCGTGCGCGTCCTTGTCGACCCACAGCTGTGTCAGCCACAGCGTGTCCGGGTCGTCGAGGGCCTCGTTGACGCTGTACGCGAGCAGCCCGCTGCCCTCGCCGCCCGCCCGGAAGCCCTCGGCGAGCACGGCGGCCAGTTCGTCCCGCCGCCCCGGCAGCGCGGTCATCCGCCCGTAGACGCTGAACATCGTCCCCTCGGCCACCGCGGCTCTCCCCCTTCGCCTCGCAGCCCGCCGCCGGGCGGCGACGCGGCTGCCGACGACCCTATCTCGCCTTCCCCATAGGGGACTTGACGAGCGCTCTGCTCGCGTACCGTCACGCGCAGCCCAGCCGGTGGGTGGACAGGGCGAGGTCGTCCAGGCGCAGGTCGTAGGCGGACGGGGTGGGGCCGGGCTGGTAGAGCTGCCAGCCCATGCGGACGGTGTCGACGCGCGGGAGGACGAAGTCCACCGGGTTGCCGCCGTGGTCGGTGGTGTCGACGGTGAGGTCCGGGTGGGGGCGGCCGTCGAGCCAGACCGAGACGCGGTTGTCGGAGGCGTCGAGGCGCCACTCGACGCACGTCCAGCGGCCGGCCCGCGCCGGGGACGTCGCCTGCCAGTTCGTCCAGTCGCCGGTCGGGCCGCCGTCGGAGCCGACGCCCCACAGGTCCGTACCGCCGCCCACGGTGGGCACGTACTGGCCGCCGATGGGCCGGACCACGCTGCCGTCGCCCGTGCCGGTCGCCTCCACCAGGGTGAAGTGGGCCCAGTCCGGGGCGGTCGGCAGCGCGTCGATGCGGACGCGCATCCGCCCGTAGAAGCTGTTGCCGGGCGCCGACAGGCCGTTGACCTGGACGAACGCATGCCCGTTGGCCTCGGTGCGCACATGCAGCACCTGCCCGGCCCGATGCTCGCGGCCGTGCGTGGTGTCCCGCTCGACGGTGAGCGTGCCGTTGTCGGTGTTCGCCGTCCAGCCCCGGCCGGTGGTGGTCCCGCGCGGCATGCCCTCGAAGTCCTCGCAGAACAGCAGCGCGCCCCGGGCGTCCGCGCAACTGCCGTGCGGATGCGCGGCGGCGGTGTGCCCGGCGGCGTTGTGCGCGGTGGTGCCGTGCGCGGTGGCGGCCGAGCCGACGACGGCGAGCGCCAGGGCGCCCAGCAGGGCGGCCGCCCTCCGGGCGACGACGATGGTGTGGCCCACGGTTTTCTCCACTCGGTAGGGGAGGATCGGGCCGACGGGCGACAGCACGCCGGGGACGCGCGCAGCACCTTAGGGCGGGCGAGCCGCCGCCGCCAGAACGCCTGGGCGTCAACTCACCCCCACCGCAGCCGGAATGGGCACCCCGGCCGTCGGAAGTCCGCTCCTCCCCCGGGCGTTGAGCCCGACGACGATCCCGCGGTCATCCGGCGCGGCGCCGTCGCAGCCCTGTCCGGACGACGAGATGCGGTGAGCACACCATGAAGGCAGTGCGGTTCCACGAGTACGGCGGGATCGACGTGCTGCGGGTCGAGGACGTGGAGCGCCCGGTGCCCGGTCCCGGGCAGGTGCTGGTCGCGGTGCGGGCGGCCGGGATCCAGCCGGGCGAGGTGATGATCCGCGAGGGCGCGCGGCACGGGCGCTGGCCCGCGTCCTTCCCCTCCGGGCAGGGCAGCGACCTGGCCGGTGTCGTGGTCGAGACCGGCCCGGAGACGCGCGGCTTGCGCGATGCCTTCCGCGACCTGGAGGGCGGCCACGCCCACGGCAAGATCGTCCTCCACCCCTGACCGCGACACGCCGGGACCCGCCTATCTTCAGATGACGGCGGGCGTCAGCGCACCCAGTCCTTCAAGGGCTCGGTGTCCAGGGTGATCCCCACGGGCTCGGGCAGGGTCGTCGTCCTGCCGAATGACCGCCGCGCGATGTTGCCGTAGGTGCCGTCCTCAGGCTCGCTGTACACCAGCAGCTCACAGGACTCGCGGTCGATGAGCAGGTAGACCGGGATGCCGGTCTCGGCATACGCGCGGGGCTTCTCCTCCCGGTCCCGCTTGTCGGTGTCGGCGTCGGTGTCGTACGACGTCACCTCCACCACCATCACCACCTGGTCGGCGCCCGCCCACTCCCCCTGACCGGCGAAACTGCCCTTGGGCGCCAAGGTCCCGTCCGGCTTGGCATGGCCCCTGCGGTAGGTCTCCACCTTCAGTCCGCGTTCCGGGTAGAGCCACAGATCGGGGCGCTGCTGCATGCAGTGCTCCATGACCCAGCGGACGATCTCGTCGTGATCCCCGTCCGGCGCAGCCTTGACCACCAGCTTCCCGTGGACGAACTCCAGCCGAACGCCCTCCCGCTCAGCTGCGGCGGCAATACGCTCGAACTCCTCGGCGAGCATCTGGGACCGATCCTCGGTGACCGTCGTCGCGCACCTCCATCGTCCGCACCTGTTCCCAGCACATCCGGCACACCGTCCAGTCTAGGTATTCGCCGGCCTCCCAGGGCGGACGGCACAGCCGACGCCCGGGGCTGCCGACGCACGCCTCAGCTCGCGGCGCGCAGCAGTCGCGACGCGCGGGCGTAGCGGCGGGACTCGGTCGGGAGGTCGAGGTCGGGCGGGGTCTCGGGGGTACGGAAGCGCTCGCTGTCGGTCACGAGGCGGAAGACGAGGGCGCGGGCGACGTAGCGGAGGAAGCCCGTACCGTTCGCGGTGGTGGTCGCGGTGAGCAGGCCGGGGCCGGCGTCGTACCAGAGCAGGGCGTCGGCGAGGACGATCGCCTCGGCGAAGGCGGGCGGGCGCCAGTAGGGCGAGAAGTCGATGACGGCGGGCGGCAGTCCGGGGGCGAAGAGGACGTTGCCGGCCAGGTCGCCGTGCACGAGCTGCGGCCGGTCGGCGGACGGCGGCGGTCCGGCGAGCGCGGTCAACTCCTCGTAGGACGCCAGCAGTTCGGGCGTCACGTCGGGCGCCTGCTCCTGCCAGGCGACGCGGTCGCCGACCGCCCACGGGTCACCGCGCCCGGCGAGGAAGTCGGGGCGCGGCTCACCGGCCAGCGCGCGGTTGAACGCCCGCCCCGCCGCGAGGATGTCGCCCCAGCGCGGTTCCGCGGGGTGCGGGACGCCGGGCACGTAGCGGCTCGCCGTCCACCCGCCGTGGCACCAGCCGCCGCTCACGGCCCGCAGCGGGCGGGCGACCCGGAAGCCGTCCGCCACGACCGAGGCCATGACGCCCGCGAGCCACTCGGCGTATCCGGTGTCCTCCCCGGCGGGCTTGAGCACACCGTCCCCCACCCGCACGCTCTGCCCCTGCCCGCCCGGCAGCGGCACGGGGTGTCCGGTCAGTCCGAAGGCGGCGGTCACGTCGGGTCCGGGGAGGTTCATGCGGGGACTCCTCGTCGGGGATACGAAGCGGGCGGGCGACGGGTACGCGCCCGGCCCCGGGCGCCCCGCGCGACGGAAGCGGGCCACCGTACGAGACGACCCGCCCAACGGGCCGGGGGCACGTCACGATGCGGTCGGCCCGCGCCGGGCGAGGACCGGGCCACCGCGCAGGACAGCCCGCCCGACCGGCCCGGGACCGGTCCCTACGCAGTACACCCCGCCCGACCGGCCCCGGACCAGGTCCCCCCGCAGTACACCCCGCCCGACCGGCCCCGGACCAGGTCCCCCCGCAGCACACCCCGCCCGACCGGCCCGGAACCGGGCCGCCCGCAGCACACCCCGCCCTACAGCCGGAGGCCGCGCCACGCTACCTACCCGCCCCGCCGCCCGGCCAGCGGATTACCGCCCCGGCCCGCCGCAGGCGACCGCGGCCTTGACAGCGGCAGGCGACCGCTGGCCTTATCTATGGGAGCGCTCCCATACTCCATCGGGCCCCACCGGGCCACCCCCCACACGGAGTTCCCATGCCAAGCAGCAGCAGGACGCACAGACACCATCACCGCAGAGCGGCCCTCGCCTTCGGCGCCGTGCTCGCGATGCTCTCGCTCACCACCGCCGCCGTGCACGCCTCCGGCGCCGCCTCCCCGGACGCGGCCGCGCAGGCGGCCGGGCTGCCCTACCAGGATCCGTCGCTGCCGGTGGCGCAGCGCGTGGACGACCTGCTCGGGCGGATGTCGCTCGACGAGAAGGTCGGGCAGATGACGCAGGTCGACCGCACCGCGCTCGCATCGGCGCCGAACGACCTGGCCACGTACCGCATCGGGTCGGTGCTCTCCGGCGGGGGCTCGGCGCCGAGCCCGAACAACGCCACCTCGTGGGCCGACATGTACGACGGCTTCCAGCGCACCGCGCTCGGCACGCCGCTGGGCATCCCGATGATCTACGGCGTGGACGCCGTGCACGGCGACAACAACGTCTACGGCGCCACGATCTTCCCGCACGACATCGGGCTGGGCGCGACGCGCGACCCCGGGCTCGTGCAGCGGATCGGGCGGGCGACCGCCGAGGAGGTGTCGGGGACGGGCGTGGACTGGGACTTCGCCCCGTGCCTGTGCGTGGCGCGCAACGACCGCTGGGGCCGTACGTACGAGTCCTTCGGCGAGACGCCCGACCTGCCCTCGCAGATGACGTCGGAGATCACCGGCCTCCAGGGCGAGACGCTGGGCGGGCCCGCCTCCGTCCTGGCCACCGCCAAGCACTACATCGGCGACGGCGGTACGGACGGCGGTGTCAACGAGGGCAACGCCACGCTGACGGAGGCGGAGCTGCGGGCGATCCATCTGCCGCCGTTCAAGGCCGCGGTGGACCGCGGGGTCGGCTCGGTCATGGTATCGTACAGCAGTTGGAACGGTGTGAAGGACCACGCCAACCACTACCTGATCACCGACCTGCTCAAGGGTGAACTCGGCTTCTCCGGCTTCGTCGTCTCCGACTGGGCGGGCGTCGACAAGATCGACGGCGCGCAGGGCTTCACGGCCGCCGAGGTCGCGACCGCCGTCAACGCGGGCATCGACATGGTGATGGTGCCGACCGACTACAAGGCATTCGTGGCCGACCTGAAGAGCGACGTCTCCAGCGGCGCCGTGAGCACGGCCCGGATCGACGACGCCAACCGCCGCATTCTCACCAAGAAGTTCGAACTCGGTCTGTTCGAGCACCCGTTGACCGACCGCTCGTACACCTCCACGGTCGGCTCGGCCGACCACCGGGCGCTGGCCCGCACGGCGGTGCGCGAGTCGCAGGTGCTGCTCAAGAACGACGGCGGGGTGCTGCCGCTGGCGAAGTCCGCGAAGGTCTTCGTGGCGGGCAAGTCCGCCGACGACATCGGCAACCAGAGCGGCGGCTGGACGATCAGCTGGCAGGGCGCGAGCGGCGCGACGACGCCGGGCACGACGATCCTGCAGGGCATCAGGTCGGCGGTGAACAACTCCTCGCAGGTGACGTACAGCAAGACCGGCGACGGCATCTCCTCGGCCTACGACGTGGCCGTGGCCGTCATCGGCGAGACCCCGTACGCCGAGGGGCAGGGCGACCGCACCGGGTCGATGGGCCTGGACCAGACCGACCTGGGCGTGCTCGCCAAGCTCAAGGCCAGCGGGGTGCCGGTCGTCACCGTGCTGGTGTCCGGCCGCCCGCTCGACATCGCCGCCCAGCTCCCGGACTGGAAGGCGCTGGTGGCGGCCTGGCTGCCCGGCACCGAGGGCAACGGCGTCTCCGACGTGCTCTTCGGCGACTACGCGCCCACCGGCAAGCTGCCGATGTCGTGGATGCAGAGCGCCTCGCAGGAGCCGATCAACGACGGCGACGGCAAGACCCCGCTCTTCCCGTACGGCTACGGGCTGACGTACGGCACCACGACGCCGCCCACCAGCCCGCCGCCCACCACGCCCCCGCCGACCACTCCTCCGCCGACCACCCCGCCGCCCACGACACCTCCGCCCACCACCCCGCCCGCGGGCAGCGGCTGCACGGCCACCTTCACCCTGACCAACTCCTGGTCCGGCGGTTTCCAGGCGGACGTGAGCGTCACGAACAAGGGCGCCTCCGCGCTCGGCGGTTGGAGCGTGAAGTGGACGCAGTCCGGTGCGACGATCAGCAGCCTGTGGAACGGCACGCTCTCCCAGAGCGGCAGCGCCGTCACGGTGACCAACGCGCCCTACAACGGGGCGGTGGCGCCCGGCGCCTCGGTCTCCTTCGGCTTCACCGCCAACGGGACGGCGCCCGCGCCTCTTCCGGTGCCGACGTGCACGGCGTCCTGATCCGCGCAGCCTGATCCGCACGTCCTGATCCGCGCGGCCTGAACCACCGTACGCGCGAGGTCCGTCCGGCCCGGCTCCCCGTCCGCGGGAGCCGGGCCGCGGCGCGTCCCGGAGGGGGCGGGCGGGCGGACGGCGCCGCTCCGGGTGGCCAGATGTTGCTCCGGGCCGCGGCGGCGGCGATACCGTCAGGAATGCCCCCGCGGGCGAACGGTACGGCGCGACCCGCCGCGCATGTGGTGGCGTCGCCGCCTCCCGCAGACCACCCCTCCCGCCGGGTGCCCGGCGCCGTCCCCCTCCTCCGGCGCCGGGCGCCCGGCACTCTCCCCCGGCAGCGTCGGCCGCAGTTTTCCGGCCGTTGTCCGGGGCGGCCCCGCGCACGTGCGGCGGCGGCCGGGCACTCCCCCGTCAGGGGCCCGGCCGCCGCCCGCTCCGCGGACGCCGGGGTGTTACGCCGCTGCCGCCGCCCCGGCGACCTGTTCGGCGGTCGGCTCGATGCGGGGTGAGACGAGCGAGACGGCGAAGGTGCCGGCCGCGAAGACCGCCCCGACCAGCAGGCCGCGCTGGAAGCCCGCCACCAGCGCGGCGGACTGCGAGGCGCCGGTGGCCAGTTCGTGTGCGGTGCGGGAGTTGGCCAGCGTGGTGACGACGGCGAGCCCGATGGCGCCGCCGACCTGCTGGAAGGCGGTGAAGACGCCGGAGGCCGCGCCCGCGTCGTCGTGCCGCACCTCGGCGACGGCGGCGATCTGCGAGGGCACGGCCACCGCGATGAAGCCGAGGCCGAAGAGCACCGTGCCGGGCATGATCTGGCCCAGGTAGGAACCGGTGGCGTCGGCCCGGGAGAGCAGCAGCAGGCCGCCGACCCCGAACACGCTGCCGGCCGTCTGCACCGGGCGGGTGCCGAACTTGGTGACGAGCTGGCTGGCCACGACGGCGGAGGCGATGGCGGCGCCGCCCATCGGCAGGAACTCCACGCCGGTGCGCAGCGCGCTGTCGCCGCGCACCTGCTGGAGGAAGATCGCGGTCAGGAAGAACATCGACAGGAAGGCCGCGCCGTTGAGCGCGATCGTGCCGCCCGCGGTGCTCAGGCTGCGCGAGCGCAGCAGCCGCAGCGGCACCAGCGGGGCGGCGGTGCGGGTCTCGACGGCGAGGAAGGCGGCGAGCAGCACCGCCCCGCCGGCCAGGCAGCCGATGACCTCGGCCGAGGACCAGCCGAGCGGTTCGGCGCGGACCACGCCGTAGACGACGCCGAGCAGGCCGCCGGTGGCGAGCACCGCGCCCAGCAGGTCGAAGGAGCGGTTGGTGCGCTGCGCCGGGATGGGCCGGACGAACAGCGGGGTGACGGCGACCAGGAGGACGACCAGGGGGACGTTGACGATGAAGACCCAGCGCCAGCTCAGCGCGTCGACGAGGAAGCCGCCCGCGACCACGCCGAGGGTGCCGCCCAGCCCGGCGAGCGCGCCCCACACGCCCATCGCGATGTTGCGTTCCTTGCCGTGCGGGAAGGTCACCGTCAGGATGCCGAGGGCGGCGGGCGAGAGGAGCGCGCCGCCGAGGCCCTGGACGCTGCGGGCGGCGACGAGCAGGCCGGGCGAGCCGGCCAGGCCGCCGGCCAGCGAGGTCACCCCGAACAGGACGAGACCGGCGACGAAGATCCGGCGGGGGCCGAGCAGGTCGGCCGCGCGGCCGCCGAGCAGCAGGAAGCCGCCGAAGACCAGGGTGTAGGCGCTGATGACCCATTGCAGGCCGTCGGGGGAGAAACCGAGATCGGTCTGGATGTGCGGGAGGGCGACGTTCACGATCGTGACGTCGAGCACCACGATGAACTGGGCGAGGGCCAGCACTGCGAGGGTGGCCCAGGGACTGCGTCGCATGGTTGCTACCTCGGATGAGGGATGTTTACACCGTATGCTTACGGCACAACCATACACACAGAGCTTACGCTGTAAACAACGACACTCCGCAGGCCGTGTGTACGCTGTCGACCGAGCGGGGGGAGCTGCGAGTGAAGGGTGCGGATGCGGACATGGCCGCACAGAAGCGTTTGAACCGAGAGGACCTGGTCACCACCGCCCTCGCCGTCGCGGACGCCGAGGGACTCGAAGCGGTCACCATCCGCCGGGTCGCCCAGCAGCACGACGTCACCCCCATGGCGCTCTACCGGCACTTCCCCGACAAGGACGGCCTGCTGCTCGCACTCGCCGACCGGCTGCTGTCCGGCGCGGTGCTGCCCGAGCCGGACGACCGGCCCTGGTACGACCAACTGCGCGACGTGCTGGTCGCCTTCGCCGAGGCGCTGCGCCCGCACCCCAACGCCGCCGTCCTCGCCTTCCGCGGCATGGTCACGACGGAAGCCGGACTGGAGATCACCGACCGGTCGCTCGCCCTCATGGGGCAGGGCGGGATGTCGGTCGAGCACTGCGCGGAGACCGCGAGCCACATACTCGGCTCGCTCGTCGCACTGGCGATCGTCGCCCCCGGACCGCCGCCCGGCGCCGATCCGGACGCGGCCGACGACGCGGTGCGCGCCAAGCGCGCGACGCTGCTCGCGCTCTCCCCGCGCCGCTACCCGCACGTGGTCGCCGCGGCCGAACCGCTGGCCGAATGCGCCGACACCGGGATCTACTTCGACCGCGGCATCGAGATGATCATGAGCGGCATCCGCGACGCCGCCCGCACGGAAGCCGCCGCCGGCCGCTAGCCCGGCACGCGGAGTCCCGTCACCCCGCGACACCGCAGCGCCACCCCGGAGCCGTCCGCCGACCGCCCGTACCCGGGGCGCGTGGGGCGTACGTGACGCGCGGTCACGTACGCGGACCGGACGTATCGGACGGTAAGCCGCACGAGCGGCGGCCGGCACCCAGAATTCACCGGAAAACCCCTTCCCCGGCGAGTCTACGCGCGTATCTTGAGGCCCGACCGTGCGCGCACCGCCCCGTGGTGACGCGCCGTCACCAACGACCGCCCCGCATGAAGGAGATACCCCCCGGTGTCGCACCCCTCTGAGGCCACCGAGACGTCACCACGCCCGGCGGGGCAGCTGCCCGCCGGCCTCCGCAAGCGCTTCCTGCCGATCGGCATAGCGGGCGCCATGGTGCTGGCCGGGGTCGGCGTGCACGCCGCCTTCGCCGCGCCCTCGGCCGACGCGCTGATCTCCGAGGTCTACGGAGGTGGCGGCAACTCCGGCGCCACCTTCACCAACGACTTCATCGAGCTGGCCAACGCCGGCGGCGCGTCCGTCGACCTGAGCGGCTACAGCGTGCAGTACCTGCCCGGCGCGCCCACCGCCAGTTCCAAGTGGCAGGCCACCGCGCTGACCGGCTCGCTGGCCGGCGGCGGCCACCTGCTGGTCCAGGAGGCGGCGGGCACCGGCGGCAGCAGCGCGCTGCCCACCCCGGACGTGACCGGCGCCATCAACATGTCCGGCACCACCGGCACGGTCGCGCTGGTCTCCGGCGCCGACCCGCTGAGCTGCCTGACGGCCGCCGACTGCGCCGCCGACCCGCGGGTCAAGGACCTGGTCGGCTACGGCACCGCGGTCGTCCACGAGGGCAGCGGCGCCGCGGCGGGCGCGAGCAACTCCGCCTCGGTCGCCCGCGGCGCTGGCCTGACCGACACCGACGACAACGCGGCGGACTTCACCGCGGGCGACCCCACCCCGCAGAACTCCGGCGGCACCGGCGGCCCGACGAACCCGCCCACCACGCCCCCGACGACTCCGCCGACCACCCCGCCGCCGACCGGCGTCGAGGCGAAGATCCACGACATCCAGGGCGACACCCGCAACAGCCCGCTGGCCGGCAAGGCGGTGACCGGCGTGACCGGCATCGTCACCGGCGTGCGCGACTACGGCTCCTCGCGCGGCTTCTGGATGCAGGACCCGCAGCCCGACGCCGACCCGCGCACCAGCGAGGGCATCTTCGTCTTCACCAGCTCCAGCCCCACCGTCACGGTCGGCGACGCCGTCACGGTGGCCGGCACGGTCTCCCAGTACTACCCGGGCGGCGCCGACACCGGCGTGCAGGCGGTCACCGAACTCACCAAGCCCACCGTCACCAAGGTCTCCTCCGGCAACGCGCTGCCCGCGCCCGTCGTGCTGGACGACAAGCACGTGCCCGACGCCTTCGTGCCGAGCGCCGGCGGCGGCAGCATCGAGGACCTCCCGCTGCGCCCGGCGGACTACGCGCTCGACCTGTACGCGTCGCTGGAGGGCATGAACGTCCAGATCAAGGACACCCGTGTGGTCGGTGCGACCGACCCGTACTCCGAGCTGTGGGTCACCGTCAAGCCCAAGCAGGACCCGACCAAGCGCGGCGGCACCCTCTACACCGGCTACGACCAGCCCAACTCCGGCCGCCTGATGGTGCAGTCGCTGCTGCCGACGGCGACCTCGCCCTTCCCGGTCGCGAACGTCGGCGACACGCTGCGCGGCACGACGTCGGGCCCACTGGACTACAACCAGTTCGCCGGGACGTACGCGGTCCAGGCGCGCGAGCTGGGCACGGTCAAGAGCGGCGGCATCACGCCCGAGGTCACCGCGAAGGCCGCCGCCGACCAGGCGACCGTGGCCACGTACAACGTGGAGAACCTCGCGCCCGGCAACCCGCAGTCGAAGTTCGACGCGCTCGCCCAGGGCCTGGTGCACAACCTGCGCTCGCCCGACATCGTCGCCCTGGAGGAGATCCAGGACAACAACGGGGCGACGGACGACGGCACGGTGGCCGCCGACCAGACGCTGACCAAGCTCACCGACGCGATCGTGGCGGCGGGCGGCCCGCGCTACCAGTGGCGCGGCATCGACCCGGTCAACGACAAGGACGGCGGGCAGCCCGGCGGCAACATCCGCCAGGTCTTCCTGTTCAACCCGCAGCGCGTCGGCTTCACCGACATCCCCGGCGGCGACTCGACCACCGCGGTCGGCGTCACCGGCACCGGCTCCGCGACCGCGCTGACCGCTTCCCCGGGCCGTATCGCCCCCAACGACCAGGCGTGGAACACCAGCCGCAAGCCGCTGGTGGGCCAGTTCACCTTCCGCGGCAAGAAGCTCTTCGTCATCGCCAACCACTTCGACAGCAAGGGCGGCGACCAGGGCATCGACTCGCGCTTCCAGCCCCCGGTGCGCAGCTCCGAGGTGCAGCGGGTGCGGCAGGCGATCCTGGAGCACGACTTCGTGCAGCAGCTGGAGACCGCCGACAAGAAGGCGGACGTCGTCGTCCTCGGCGACCTGAACGACTACCAGTTCTCGCCCGCCGTGCAGAGCCTGACCGGCAACGGCTCGGTGCTCACCGACCTGGTCAACACCCTCCCGGTCAAGGAGCGCTACTCCTACGTCTACGAGGGCAACTCGCAGGTGCTGGACCACATCCTGGTCTCGCCGAACCTGGACAGCCACGTCGACTACGACGTCGTGCACATCAACTCCGAGTTCGCGAACCAGACCAGCGACCACGACCCGCAGGTCATCCGGCTGCGCCCGTAGTACGGGACGAAGCTGGCACGAGGGGGTGCGCGGGCTCCGGCCCGCGCACCCCCTCCCCCTTTGCGGGCCCAGCGCAATCCGCGCGGACAATTGTCGGCACGCAGGGATCGTCCGCGGCGCGGGCCTCCTCCTCACGGGGTGGACGACCCGCCCAGGAGAGGAACGCGCGCATGCCACCGGTACGCAAGGGGACACCGCCCCGGCCACCGGACCCGCCCCCCGAGCCCCAGGAACCCCGGGAGCCCCGTGACGGGCCGTGGGTCACGGCCGTCCCGCTGGTGCGGGCGGCCCAGACCGGGGACGCCCTGGCGCTGGGCGATCTGCTGGACTTGCTGACCCCGTACGTCACCCGGCTGTGCGCGCCGATCGCGCGGGGGGACGCGCCCGACGCGGTGCAGGAGGCGCTCATCGCCGTCTTCCGCGGCATCGGCAGACTCCACGACCCGCTCGCGCTGTACGGGTGGGTGCGCGTGGTCACGGTCCGCGAGGCGGTACGGGTGGCCCGGCGCGCGGCGCGCGAGACCCCCGTCGAGCACGTCGACGGCCTGCCGCCGACGGCGGGCCCGGAACTCTCCGGCGACGTCCACGACGTCCTGCGCCGGATGACCCCGGAGCACCGGGCGATCCTGGTGCTGCGCGAGCTGGAGGGCCTGGACGAGAAGGCCGCCGGCGAGGTGCTGAACATCTCCCGCGGTACGGTCAGGTCCCGGCTGCACCGGGCCCGCACCAGCTTCCGGAAGGCATGGACCCGATGACCGGCACATGGCCCGCGACGGACCTCGACCCCGTGCGGCGGCTGCGCGTGATGGCGGCGGTCCTGCGCGCCGCGGTGTACGCCGAGGATCACGTGGACGCGCCCTTCGCCGAGGTGTGGTCGATGGCCTCGGACCTGCCGGGCGAACTGCCCCGACTGGTGCCGACGATCCGCGCGTTCCGCATGTCCGACGCCCCGGACGGCGGGGACGGCACGGACACCGCGGGCGCCCCGGACGGCGCCGGCAAGCGGGCCGGGGCCTGGGCGTACGGGCCGCTGGGGCACCGCGCGTACTTCGAGGTGGTGCTGCGGCCCGGCTGGTGCCTGATGCAGAGCCGGGGCGTGGTGGGCGGGATGGCCGCGGTGCCCGAGGGCGACGGCACCCGGTTCGCGGTGCTGGGGGCCGCCCGGCACCGCGCCCTGCTCCCGGTGTCGCTGCTCGCGGCCCGCGGCTTCGGGCCGTACCGCGGGCGGAAGATGATCGAGCGGGCCCGGCGCCGTGTCGAGGCCCGGCGCGGCGCCTGACCGCCCGCGGGCCCGGGTCCGCGGGCGGGCGGCACGGCGTCAGGCGCGGGCGAACAGCTCCAGCGCGGCGCGCACGACCGCGTCGGGCCGCTCCTCGTGGACGAAGTGGCCGCAGTCCGGCACGATCTCGATCCGCAGGTCGTCGGCCCGCTCGCCGGGGTCGGTCTGCACGCTCGGCGGCAGCGCGAAGTCCCGGTCGCCGGACAGGAGGACCGTCGGCGTGGTCAGGCGCAGCCCCCGGTACGTGCCGCGCACCAGCCGTCCGATGTCGCGCACCGCGTACTGCCGGAACATCGCCTCGGCCGCCCGCGCCCGGTCCGGTTCGGCGGCGGAGCGGACGAACTCCTCGGTCGCCGCGGACTCCCGGGCGGCGGGGTCGGCGAGGCCCTTGCGCAGCAGGTAGCGGGTGAAGGCGGGAAGGCGGCGCAGCACGGTGCGGCCGGACAGGGGCAGTTCCAGGGGCGTGGTGTACCAGTAGCGCCAGGCCTGCGGCAGCAGGCGGCGGTGCAGCGGCCAGGGGTGGACGATGTTCAGCGCCAGGAAGTGGCTGAAGCGCTCGGGCGCGGTCAGGCACGCCATGAAGCCCGTCCACGCCCCGAACTCGTGGGCGATCAGCCGGGCCCGCGGCACCCCGAGGGCGTCCATCGCGGCCAGGACGTCGGCGACCCGGGTGGCGGTGTCGTAGCCGCGGGCGGGGGCGTCGGACCAGCCGAAGCCGCGCAGGTCCAGGCACAGCAGCCGGTGGTGGGCGGCGAGCGGCGGGATGATCCGCCGCCAGCCGTACCAGTGCTGCGGGAAGCCGTGCAGCAGGACGACGGGCTCCCCCGCCCCGGCCTCCGCGACGTGCAGGCGCACGCTGCCCGCGGTGACGAAGCGGTGCCGGACGCCGGGCACCTCGGGCAGCCCGCGCAGTTCGGGCACCTCGGGCAGCTCGGGCAGCTCCACCGGATCGGGCAGGTCCGGCCGTGCGGTGCCCGTCGCGGAAACGTCGCTGGTCATGTCGACTCCTCGGTCACGAGGACCACCGTCTCGCCGGTACGGCCCTCTCTCCTGCCCTGTCAGGAGGAGCCGGGCGGCCGGGACGTTCCCGCGGTTCTCCGCGGTTCCGCGGAGGGCTCGCACCGGAACATTGGAAGACGGCAGTGCGAACTTTCCGTGGTTTGCAAGGCGGGTGGCGCACATCACCCCCACAGTGAGCGGTATTTTGTCCGAATTGCACAACTTGTACCGTATGGGTGTTTGCATGCGTGCGGGGCCGCGTGCGAGAGTCGGTTCAACGGCCGATCGACCCGAGCCCGGCCGTTCCACAAGCGCCGTGGACCACACCCCCCTGCTCCGCGGCGGTCATGAAGAGGCCCTTCCAGCTGTCGTTACCCCGACGCGAAGGGCCTCTTCACGTGTGACCGGGGGGATCAGCCGCGGTCCTGCACCCGCAGTTCGAACCAGGTGGTCTTGCCGCGCGGCTGGAGGTCCACACCCCAGCGGTCGGACAGGTGATCGACGAGGAAGAGGCCGCGTCCACTGACGTCCGTCTCGCGCACCGGCAGCAGGCAGGGCAGCGCGCGCGAGGGGTCGCGCACCTCGACCCGGATCCAGCCGCGCCGCCGCCGTAACCGCAGGCCGAAGCTGCGCGCCCCGGTGTGCCGCACCGCGTTGCCGACCAGCTCGGACACCAGCAGCTCGACCGTCTCGCCGTAGGCCGGCAGGGCCCATTTGCGCAGCACGTCCAGTGCCATCCGGCGCGCGGTGGACGCCGACTCGGGCCGCGAGGTCAGATGGACCTCGGCCAGCGAGGGGTCGCCCAGCAGATCCAGCGCGCTCGCCTCCGCACCCTCGGCCCCGGCCGCGAGTACGGGTAAGGGGCCCGCCGCGGGACCGGATTCCACCCGCTGCGGCCGCTCGGATCCACCCCTGCCCGCCATGCCTTCATGATGGCCGCCCGCTTGCCCTCCCGCGTGCCATCCCGGGGAATTGCCCCGGGGGAGGACGGCATTCCACCCGTGTGTTTCGGCATATTCCAGCGGCATGAATTCCCTGGAATCGACCCATTCGACCTGCGGTGTTGCCGAACCCAACCTTCCCGGTGATCGGTGGCGGCACAAAAATTCTTAAGGTTGGCATAAGCCTGTCTTAAGGAAAGGCCGCCACCGGCGGGCTACCGATGTTCGAGTGCCTGTACGAGAGTCGTACAGACCTCAACCGGGTAACGCCTCAGCGGAATTGTGCTTTCCCCGGTCCCTGCTCCACGAAGCTGCGCATCCCGGTCTCCCGGTCCTGGGTCGCGAACAGGCCCGTGAACAGCGCGCGTTCCAGCGCCAGGCCGCTGTCCAGGTCGGTCTCCAGACCCGCGTCCACCGCCTGCTTGGCCGCCCGCAGCGCCAGCGCCGGACCGCGCGCCAGCCGCGCCGCCCACGCGTGCGCGGCCTCGTACACCTCGGCGGCCGGCACCACCTTGTCGACCAGGCCGATCGCGAGCGCCTCGGCCGCGCCCACCATGCGCCCGGTGAAGATCAGGTCCTTGGCACGGGAGGGGCCGACGAGCCGGGCGAGCCGCTGGGTGCCGCCGGCGCCCGGGATGAGGCCCAGCAGGATCTCCGGCTGCCCGAACGTCGCGTCCTGCGCGGCGATCCGCACGTCCGCGCACAGCGCCAGCTCGCAGCCGCCGCCCAGCGCGTAGCCGGTCACCGCGGCCACCACCGGCTTGGGGATGCGGGCGATCGCGGTGAAGGCCTCCTGGAGCGGGCCGGAGCGCAGCGCCATGTCCTCGTAGGACATGTCCTGCATCTCCTTGATGTCGGCGCCCGCCGCGAAGACCTTCTCGCCGCCCCACAGCACCAGCGCCCGTACGTCCGGCCGGGCGGACGCCTCGCGGGCGATCTCCGCGAGGCGGTCCTGCACGGCACTGTCGAGCGCGTTCATGGGCGGCCGGGCGAGCGTCACGGTGCCGACGCCGTCGTCGACTTCGAAGGTCACAGTCATGACGGCGAGACTACGGCGCCCACCCGGCCGGGCGGCATCAGGCCTTCCACTGCTCCCACGGCATGTTCCAGCCGTTCAGGCCGTTGTACCACTGCACGGTCTTGTCCTTGGAGTGCACGACCTCGACGACGTCGCCGATGATCGAGCTGTTGTAGAACCACGCCGCCGGGGTGTCCGGGTCGTGCGCGCCGCGCACGTCGTGCAGGCCGACGCAGCCGTGGCTGGTGTTGCTGTGCCCGAAGACCGAGTTCGCGGCCCAGTAGTTGCCGTGGATGAAGGTGCCCGAGGTGGTGAGCCGCATCGCGTGCGGCACGTCCTTGATGTCGTACTCCCCGCCGAATCCGACGGTGTCGCCGTTCATCCGGGTGGTGACGTACTTCTCGGAGATCACCATCTTGCCGTTGTACGTGGTGTGCTCGGGAGCGCCGGAGGAGATCGGGATCGTCCGGACCACCTTGTTGTCGCGGTAGACGGTCATCGTGTGCTTGGACGCGTCCACGACGCTCACCTGGCGGCGGCCGATCGTGAAGTGCACGGACTTCTGCTGCTTGCCGTAGACCCCGGCGGCGCCCTCGACACCCTTGAGGTCCAGGTTCAGCGTGACCTTGGTACCGGGCTTCCAGTAGTCGGCCGGGCGGATGTAGAGGTCCTGGTTGCCGTACCAGCGCGAGGCGGTCTCGACGGAGGGCGAGGCGGAGACCGACACGCCCTGCTCGACGGCCTTCTTGTGCGTGATCGGGCGGCTGAAGTGGAGGTAGACCTCCATGCCGACGCCGACGGTCGAGCCGTCCTCGGGCGTGAAGTAGCCGACGAAGGTGTCCTTGGGGGTGACCGTGGTGAAGGTCGCGTGCTTGTCGGACTCGCGGCCCGCGGCGTCCTTGGCGGTCGCGTCCACGGTGTACTGCGTCGAGGTGTCCAGATGCCCGGTGGGCGTCCAGCCCAGGCCGTCCGCGCTGATCTCGCCGGGCACCTCGGCGCCCTTGTCGTCCTTGACGACGACGGTGGACAGCTTGCCGCCGCTCGCGGAGACCTTCAGCTCACCGGTGGTGGCGACGTTGTCGGCGCCGTCCTGCGGGGCGATCGTGACGACGGCGGTCGAGGGCGCGGTGTCCGGCGAGGCACCGGCCGCCGCCGAGGACGCGGGCCCGGACGGGCCGGACGCGGAGTCGTCACCGCCCCCGCCGCCCCCGCAGGCGGCCGCGGCGAGCAGCGCCGCCCCCACCATCAGCGCGGATATCGTCCTTCTGACCCCAGGCGCCACGCCTATCGGCTTCACGTCCGTCGCTCCCCTTGCCCGCTTCCCACACCTCGGCCCCGGACCTCCCCGGCTGGCGCAAGAAAACCACACCGCGAGGCTTCTGGGCGGCCCGGGAATGTCACCATTGCGTCCCAGATCGCCGCGGGTCCTGCCAGGTGCGGGCGGCGGGCCCTGCAGGGGTTACTTGCCTGAGGTGCCGGGGCGGGACGGCCGCGGCCTCGGATCGGTGCTGCATCCCATCTTCCGGCAGTCCGGGTTGGCGCAGGACATCGAACTCACTCCTTGCTGTCGTGCAGGCGTATCCGCCGCGCGAACCGGACCCGCACGCGCGTGCGGTTACCGGAGGCGGTCGTGAAGACGGACGCACGGGAGAGCGATTCGGTTCCCGTAGGGGTGAGTTCACAGCATTGCCGCAACAATTCACAGGCTCTTCACCGGAATTGCGCGCGCGGGCATCTGCCACAGGGACATGACCTGCAGCATTGCCTCGCGTACTCAGAGTGCCGAACCGGCCACCCATTGCCGCCAGTCGAGATTCCAGCCGCTCATTCCGTTGTCCGGCGCGACCGTTCCGTCATGGGAATTCACCACCCGGATCGGGTCGCCCACGAGCGAATGGTCGTAGAACCAGCCCGCCGGGGTGTCGGAGCCGCCGCCCTTGGTGTCGAACAGCCCGATGCACCCGTGACTGACGTTGGTGCGGCCGAAGACATCGGGCGCGGACCAGTAGTTGCCGTGCACGAAGGTGCCCGACCGGGTGAGCCGCATCGCGTGCGGGACGTCGGGGATGTCGTACTCGCCGCCGAAGCCGACCGTGCGGCTGTCCATCCGGGTGACCGCGAACTTCTGCGCGATCACCATGACCCCGTTGTACGTGGTGTGCCCCGGCGCCCCGGTGGAGACGTCCAGGCTGCGCACGACCCGGCCGTCCCGCCGCACGGTCATGGTGTGGGTGGCCGCGTCCACCGTGGTGCGCTGGTCGCGGCCGATCGTGAAGTGCACGTCCTTGGACTGCGTGCCGTAGACGCCGGGTGCCGCCGCCACGTCCCGCAGCCGCAGATGCAGCGTGACGTGCGAGCCCGGCGCCCAGTACCCGGCGGGGCGCAGGTCGAGGCGCTGGTCGCCGAACCAGTGGCCGACGACCCGCACGGCGGGCTGCGCGGTGACGGTCACCGCGCGCTCGACCGCGGCCCGGTCGGCGACCGGGCGGCTGAACGTCAGCGAGACGATCATGGCGTCGCCGACCGTGCTGCCCTCCTCCGGGCTGAAGAAGCCGATCACGGTGTGCTGCGGCACCAGCGTGGTGAAGTCGGTGTGCTTGGCGGCCTCCCGGCCCTGCCCGTCCTGCGCGAGCGCGTCGACGGTGTACTGCGTGGCCAGCGCGAGCGTGCCGTCCGGGCGCCAGCCGCGCCGGTCCGCCGCGAGCCGCCCCGGCACCGGCGTGCCGTCCGCCGCCCGCACCGTGACCTCGGTGAGCCTGCCGTGCGCGACGCGCACCGCCAGCGCGCCCCGCGCGGCGACGTCCCTGGCACCGTCCCCGGGCTCGACGCTGATGACCGCCCGCGACACGGGCGCCCCGGCACCGTCCGCCCCGCCGCCCTTCCCGTCCGGACCGCCGCCCCCACCCACCGCGCACCCCGCGGCGAGCACCGCACCCAGTAGCACCCCCGCACCCGCGCGCACCGCGCGCCGCACCGCTTCTCTCACGCACCGTCAACGACGCACCGCCGTCCGGGAAACGCACCGCCCGGGGCGGTGGCCGACCAGGTGGTGAGACCGGGCCCCGCGAGGGGAAGGAACAGGGCAGGGACACGGCAGGCCACCGGGCACGGGACGCCCGGCGCGGCCACCGCCGTGCCCGAGCCGCGGGAGGACGTACGTGTCGGAGACACGCGAATCCGGGGTGCCCGGTTGGGCGCCCGGCCTCCCGCTGCCCGCACCCCGTGGCAGTGGGCCGGCCGCCCCCGCCGCCGCGACTCCGGCGGCCGAGGTGTGGCCCGGATCGCCCGAGCCGCTGGGCGCCCGCTTCCACACCGGGCCCGACGGGCGGCAGGGCACCAACTTCGCCCTGTGGGCGGGCGGCGCGGAATCCGTCGAGGTGTGCCTGTTCGCCGCCGACGGCACCGAGACCCGCGTCCCGCTGGCCGAGCTGACGCACGAGGTGTGGCACGGCTTCGTGCCCGGCGTGCTCCCCGGGCAGCGCTACGGCTTCCGCGTCGGCGGCCGCTGGGACCCGTGGACGGGGGCCCGCTGGAATCCGGCGAAGCTGCTGCTCGACCCGTACGCCCGCGCGGTGGACGGCGGCTTCCGCCTCGTCCCCGAGGTGTACGGGCACGTACGCGACTGGCCCGAGCCGGGCGCCGCCGACACCGTGCGCGACGACCGCGACTCGGCGCCCTTCGTGCCCAAGGGCGTGGTGGTGGACGACTGGGCGCAGGCCGACTCCTCGGAGGACGACCACCGCCCCAAGACCCCGTGGTCGGACACCGTCATCTACGAGCTGCACGTCCGCGGCTTCACCCGCCGCCACCCCGGGGTGCCGCCCGAACTGCGCGGCACCTACGCCGGGCTGGCGCACCCCGCGGCCCTCGCGCACCTCACCTCGCTGGGCGTGACGGCCGTCGAGCTGCTGCCCGTCCACCAGTTCGCGCACGAGGAGCACCTGGAGGGCCGCGGCCTCTCCAACTACTGGGGCTACAACTCGATCGGCTACTTCGCCCCGCACGCCGCCTACAGCGCCGGCGGCTCGGGCGGCGCGCAGGTCGGGGAGTTCAAGGCGATGGTGCGGGCGCTGCACGCCGCCGGGATCGAGGTCATCCTCGACGTCGTCTACAACCACACCGCCGAGGGCGGCCAGGGCGGCCCGACGCTGTCCCTGCGCGGCATCGACAACCGCGGCTACTACCGGCTCGGCCCCGACCCGCGCGGCTACGCCGACTACACCGGCTGCGGCAACACCCTCGCCGTGATGCAGCCGCACGTGCTGCGCCTGATCACCGACTCGCTGCGCTACTGGGTGACGGAGATGGGCGTCGACGGCTTCCGCTTCGACCTGGCGGCGGCGCTGGCCCGCTCCATGCACGACGTCGACATGCTCTCCCCGTTCCTCGCCGTCATCGCCCAGGACCCGGTGCTGCGCCGGGTCAAACTCATCGCCGAGCCCTGGGACGTCGGCTCGGGCGGCTACCAGGTCGGCGCCTTCCCGCCGCTGTGGACGGAGTGGAACGACCGCTACCGCGACACCGTCCGGGACTTCTGGCGCGGCGCGACCGCCGACGTACGCGACCTCGGCTACCGGCTGTCCGGCTCCAGCGACCTCTACGACTGGGGCGGCCGCCGCCCGTACGCCTCCGTCAACTTCGTGACCGCGCACGACGGTTTCACGCTGCGCGACCTCGTCAGCTACCAGGACAAGCACAACGAGGCCAACGGCGAGGACGGCCGGGACGGCTCCCCCGACAACCGCTCCTGGAACTGCGGCGCCGAGGGCCCGACCGGCGACCCGGACGTGCTCGCGCTGCGGCGGCGGCAGATACGCAACCTGCTCGCCACGCTGCTGCTGTCCACCGGCGTGCCGATGCTGGTCGCGGGCGACGAGATGGGCCGCACGCAGGGCGGCAACAACAACGCCTACTGCCAGGACAACGAGACCAGCTGGGTCGACTGGTCGCTGCTCGACGACCCCGGCTGGGCCGCGCTGCGCGACTTCGCCGCCCGGCTGATCGCGCTGCGCCGCGCCCACCCGGTGCTGCGCAGCGGCGGCTTCTTCTCCGGCCTGGCACAGGCCCCCGAAGGGCTGCGGGACGTCGCGTGGTTCGGCGCGCACGGCGGCGAACTCACCGACGAGGAGTGGTTCGCGCACTCCGCCACCCTCGGGATGTACCTGTCCGGCGCGGACATCCCGCACCGCGACCCGCGCGGTGCCCCCGTCCGGGACGACAGCTTCCTGCTCGTCGTCCACGCCGGGCACCTCGCCTGCTCCTTCACCCTCCCCGGCCCGCCCTGGGCCACCACCTACGACCTCCTCCTCGACACCGCCCTGGAAGCGCAGTCCGCCCCGCCCGCCGCCCCGCCGACCCCGGCGGGCACCGCCGTGGGCATCGGCCCGCGCTCGGTACGGCTGTACCGCGCGGTGCGGACGCGGGGATGAGCGCGCGGGCCGCCGGAGGTGGGGTGTTTGTCCGTGCTCGCCGGGCCGCTCTGCCATAATGCCGCTCTGCCGGCGGCGAGTTGGGGGCGCAGGGGGTACGCGGCCGGTTTCCGAGACGGGAGGGCCGCTACGCCGTGGGCGCGTTACGTGCACTGCTGATCGCCGTACCGAGCGACCTGGGCTTCACCGCCGGGGACGCCGCACGCGTCAAGGACGCGCTCCTCGCCTCCGGTTGCGCCGACGACGACCTGACCGTGCTGGACACCCCCGAACGGACCAGCCGCACCCGCCTGTACGCGGCCCTGCGCACCTTCCTGGCCGGCCTGCGGGACGAGGACGCCGCCCTCGTCTACTTCTCCGGCCACGGCGTACGCGTCGACGACGTCGACCACCTCGTCCCCCACGGCTACGACCCCGCCGCGGGCCCCGCAGAACTCGTCGCGGTGCGGCCCGACGAACTGCTCGGCGGCCTCACCTCGCAGGCGACCGTGCTGGTGTGCCTCGACGCGTGCCGCGACGCGCTCACGCCCGACCCCGGCCAGGTCACCAGACCGGACTTCACGGGCCTGCGGGAGAACGTCGTCCTGCTCTACGGCTGCCCGCCCGGACGCCAGGCCATGGGCAACGCCTCGGGCAGCTTCATGGGCCGCGCCCTCGCCGAAGCGCTCGGTCCGGGCACCCCGCCCCGCACGGTCGGCGAGGTCATCGCCGCCGTCCGGCGGCGGACCCGCGAGATCGCCGCGGACAACGGCCAGTCGGCCCGTCTCGACGCGTGGTGGCTGCACGGCAGGACCGGCGCCCCGGCCGCCGTGCACGCCGACCGCGTCATCTGCGCCTCGGGCCCGGGACGCGGCCTGTGGGCCGAGGCCGTGCGCGGCTCCGCGCTGTGGGACCGCGTAGCCCCCGGCACCGTCGGCACCGGCCCGCTCGCCGACGGCCTCGGCCGCATCGTCGAGAAGGTCGCCGCGATCCGCCGCGACGCCGCCCACCCCGCCAAGGCGGGCCCCGACCCCTGGGACGACCCGCACCACCCCGCCCGCGTCCTGTGCCAGCTCGACCGCCTCGTCCCGCCCGCCGCGGAGGGCGGCCGCCTCAGCGCGCTGGAGGCGGTGACACTGCTGGCCACCCCCTTCGTCCGCGAGGCCGCGGTGGCGTGCGGCCGCCGCGCCCTGGCCCGGCTGCACCCGCCGCAGGGCCCGCGGGGCGGGCAGGACGAGGACTCCGGCCCGGATTCCGGCACCCGCTCCGGCTCCGACTCCGGCTCCCCCGACGTGGCACGGCGGCACCTCGCCGACGACATGGCCGACGTACGGCGGGCCTTCGGCCAGATCGAGGCGAAGCGGCTGCGTCTGCTGGCGGCGGGGGACGCGGCGGACACCGCGGGGAACGTGGCCGCCGCTGCCGAGGCCCGGGACGCCGCCGTCGCCGCCGAGAGCTGGCTGCGGCACCGGCTGCTCGCCGGATGGGACCAGCTCTGGGACCAGCTCGCCGAACACCTGCGGGCGCCCGGCACCGGCGGGCCCGTCCTCGGGGAGCTGGACAGCCTGACGGCCGTCATGGAGCTGCTCACCGACACCGCCGCGAAGGCCGCGGGACTCGGCGCGAACCCCCCGGCCCACAGCCGCGACCGGCTGCGGGCCGCGCTCTTCCAGGTCGTCGCCCAGATGCGCACCCGCCCCGGCCCCGACGCGCCGAACGACGAGCTGTGGCAGACCGGGCTCGCCGCCCAGCTCGGCATCTACGCGCAGCCCGCCTTCTGGCGCCCCGCGCGGCTCGCCGAACTGCTCTACGTGGCCGAACTCCTGGCCGTGGACCCGCGGTTGCTCGACGGCATCGTGGTCGACCACCTCGGCGTACCGCACCACCGCGTGACGGCGGCCGACGTCGTCGCCCAGGTCGTCGCGTGCGACGTCCACCCCGTCGACGCCGGGCACTCCGCCGACTGGACACTGTCCGCCGCGTGCCACAGCGCCGCCCTGCACGTCGCGCTGGAACGCCAGGCGGACAGCGCGAGTTCGGCCGCCCGCAACATCGCCAAGGCCCAGCCGAGCGAGATCCTGCTCTCCGCGCTCCCCCGCCACATCAACACCGACGCGCTCGAACCGGTGAACCCCGGCTCCTACGAGGCCCCGCCGCCCCGCTTCCAGCTCGCCGAGGACGGCGTCAAGCCCCTCATCATGGGCACCCAGCTCTACGGCGACCGCCTGCTGGCCATCCGCGAGCTGTACCAGAACGCGCTGGACGCCTGCCGCCGCCGCCAGGCCCGCCAGCAGTACGCCGCCCGCACCGGCGACGGCACCCGCCGCCCCGCCGAACTCGCCTCGTACACCGTCACGTTCGCCCTCGCCCGGGACCCGGCCGACGGCCGCCTCTACGTCGAGTGCCAGGACGAGGGCATCGGCATGACGGCCGAGGAACTGCGCGACCTGTTCGCCCGCGCCGGCCGCCGCAACGAGCAGTCCCCCGCACGGGTACGGGAGTTGCGGCGCTGGCGCCGGGTCGGCATCGTGCCCGAGCTGAACAGCCGCTTCGGCATCGGGGTGTTCAGCTACTTCATGCTCGCGGAGGAGATCCGGGTGACGACCCGCCCGGCGGCCAGAAGCGGCTTCGGCGCGGGCCCCTCCGGCCACCGCGTGGACGTGGTGGCCGACTCGGGCCTGATGCACATCACGCCGTGCGACGACATCGACGCGGGCACCACCGTACGGCTCTACCTGCGGCCGGAGTTCGCGGACGACCCGCCCTCGGTCGGCGGATTCCTGCGCGAGCACGTCTGGTACAGCCCCGTGGCCCTCCTCGTCACGGAGGAGACGACGCCCGGCTCGCCGGTGTCGGTGCCCCTGCCCGCAGGGGAACTCCTGGGCGCGATGCCGCCCTTGGTGACGCGGCAGGATCCGGACCGGGACATCTGGTGGACGCAGGACCGCGGTCTGCTTCTCGTCGACGGCATCGCCGTGTCCGGCGCCCGGACACCGTTCGGCTACATCGTCAACCTGCGCCACCGGCACCGCCCCGTCCTCAGCGCCAGCCGCAACCAGCTCAACGCCTTCGACGAGGACATGGTCATGCGGGAACTCGTCTCGGCCGCCGACGACCTGACCCGGACCGACGCGCTGCCCCTGGGCTGGCTGTGGGAGTTGGTCGACGACAACCCCGCACTCGGTGTCCGTGTGGTCGACCGCCTGCTCGCGGCGGACACGACGGTGAGCATCTCAGACCCGAACCGGAATCCTGAGGGAACCGCCGTCCGGCTGTGGCGCCTCGGGGACGTCGGCTGCATCCCGCTCGACACCGACTCGTCCGGGCGTTGGATCTCCAGGTCGTCCACGACTGCCGGCTTCTTCCACCGCTGGCGGTCGGGAATCGTGACGGACGATGCCCCCTGGGACCCGAACGGCACCTCCGGGGACTGGGTCCCCAGCGGGTTCCCCCGTCCTCGCGCCCTCGACGCGGTGCTGTTCCGCGAGCCGGGCGGCCACCACGACTGGGACGCGGGCGCGGCTGCGCTGCAGGCCGCCCTCGACACCGGAGCCGATCTGCGGACCCTGCTGCGCGCGCTGCGCCGTTACGCGGTCACAGGCGTCGTCGTTCCGGCGCCCGAGGACCTGAGCGCACTGCGTGACGTGCCGTGCACGAGTGAGACGAAGAGTCTCCACGAGGCCGTCGCCTCGCTCGACTCAGCCCCGGAGCCGGCTGCTCCCGTACTGTTCGCAGGCCGCACCCGGCGCACTCTCGGCCACGTGGCGGACCTGACCCGTCTGCTCAGGATCCTGGACCCCCGCATCCCGGAGCCCCCGGACATCGGCGATCTCACCCACCATGTCCCGACACCGGCCGAGACGCGGATCCTGGGCGGAGTGCGCGACGCCCCCGCGCTTCCCCTCGTGGTGACCCCGGCGGTCGCCGCGTTCTTCGCGAACAGGCTGGGCTACCCGGTCGCGCAGGTCATCGAGACAGCGCGCCGCTACCGGCCCTTCGGCTACCAGGTGACCGGCGAGGGCCATGAGCAGGCACTGCTGCAGTCCGAGGACGCGCGCACTCTCTACTCGGCGCGCATGCCGACGCCGATACCCAGGACTCTCCCCGTCGTCCCCGTCACGCTCCACCGGCTACTGCTGATCGCAACGGTGAACAGCGACGTACCGGTCGCCGAGACGCTCGCCAGGGTCCGCGAGGCCGCGTCGCGGACCGGCCTGCACGTCGATGTCGACGACAGGCGAGTGGAGTCCGTGCTCGCGGTCACACCGGGGCAGTGGTGGCAGGCGCTCCTCCTCCAAGGGGATCCCCTCCCCCGTGCCTACAGCGTGCTGGCGGTGCTGCGGGCGCTGTCGTCGGCGAGCCCGTACGACGCACCGTACGAATCACCGGCGGACGAAGTGCGCCGGACCGCGGCCCTCGCAGCAGCCGGCATCGTCGACCCGAACGCCACTGCGGCTGTCCGCCGCTGGCTCGCGCTGCCGCCGGACCAGCGCCCCGCGAAACTGCTGCTGAACTACTGGCACCTGTCCGACCGGCGGGGGAACTCGTCGAACTTCTCCCTCGACTTCGACCCCTGCTCGAACACGCTGGGCGGGGCCTATCTCATCACCCTGGCCGCGCACAGCCACACCGACCTGGGGGCAGCCGCCGACGAAGTACGGGACGAGGCCGCGTCCTTCGGGATCGGGATCCTCGAGGTGCCCGCGGAGTGCCGTGCGCTGCGCCCGGACCTCGCCGTGCACCAGGCGCTGTGCGACGAGAACACAGCCGACTGGAAGCACGGGATCAGCCTGCGGGACGTACTCCGTCACGCGGACGCCCGCAATCTCGAACTCCCCGCGGCCGCCGAGGAGCTGCGCGCGTACGAGCCGTTCGGTGCCCCTGCGGTCCCGCGTCATGACCCCTCGGCCTGGACCCCGGACCCGGCCGTCGAGGAACTGTTCGACTACGCCCCGCTGGACGAAAGCCTCCTGACCCCGCTCGCCCTCGTCGTCACCGCCGTCCGCCTCGACCGCGGTCTGGCCTCCACCTACCGCGCCCTGACGCCCTACGGCCCCTACGGGCTGGACATGAGCGCCTGCCCCGAACCGGCCGACGACGCGCACGCGCCGGACTGGCGGGACGTCGTCCTGCTCTCCCGCAAGCTCACCGGCACGGAGCCCGCGCTCGGCGGCGAGGTCACCGTGGGGCACATCGAACTCGCCGCCGAGGAGACGGAGTTGACGACCGTCGAGGTACGGGAGCGGCTCGCGTACTTCGCACCGCTCTTCGGGCTGACCCTCCCGGCGGAGTCCGCCGGGGACGCCGAATCCGCACCCGCCCCGGAGGTGAGCGCGCATGCCGGACCATGAGGACACCGACTTCCGCGAGCAGGAGGTGGCGCCGCCCGGCGATCTCGCCTGGCACACCGACGCCGCCGGGATCCTGGTGGCCACCGGCACCTGCCCGGTCTGCCACAGTGCGACGGCTTTCCCGCTGCCCACCGTCGTGCCCGGCACGGTGGCGAAGGGGCTGCCCTGGCCGCGGGCGCAGCAGCAGGCGCCCGCGGAGCGGACGATGGACTGCGGCTGCCCGCGTACGCATCCGCGGAACACCGACGAGTTCCCCGGCTGCGGGGCCTGGTGGACGGTCCGCGTGCCGTCCCCGTCCCCGTCCCCGGGGACGCCCTGATGCCGACGACGAACCGGGCCGCGCGGCTGCGGGCGCAGGCCCGGGTGCAGGACATGCTGCAGTCGCAGCTGGAGGTCGCCCGCGCGCAGGCCGAGGGGTGGCGCAACTTCCTCGCCACCGCCACCGCGCTGCTCGCGGCGGTGCTGGTGCTCAAGGGCCGGGAGAACGTCGCCGAGCTGCCGCCGGACTTCCGGTACGCGGTCGTGGCCTGTACGGCGTGCGGTCTGCTCGCGCTGCTGGCGTCCGCGTTCGCGGTGGCGTCGGCCGCGCACGGCAGGCCCGGGCAGGCACTGGTCCACGCGGACGGTTCGGCGCTGCTGCGCTGGGAGTCGGCGGAGGTGCGGCGGATCGGGCGGCTGGTCGCCCTGGCCCGGGGGCTCGCGGTCGTGGGGGTCCTGGCGACGGCGGCCGCGGTGATGCTGACGTGGACCGCGCCGGCGGCGGACGCGGCGTCCGGCCTGGTCAGCGTCCACACGCGGGACGGCGCGGTGTGCGGCGAACTGGTCGCTGCGGACCGGACCGGTGTGACGGTACGGGTCGCGGCGCGCGAGCCGGGCGGCAAGGACACGCTGCGCAGGCTGGCATGGGGCACGCAGGCCCTGAGCGCGTCCCCGGCGGACACCTGCTGAGCCCCGGCGGCAAGCCGCCGCGCGCCGGTCGTGCCGCTCACCCGTCGTCCCGGACCGCGCCCCGTCCGGAGGGCGGAAATCGGCTGGACTCCCGCAATGGTCCAGTCCACTATGAGCCCAGTGACGTCCTCCGCACCGCGCTCCCCCGCTGCCGCCGGACCAGGCGGGCGCCTGGCGCCGCCGGGTCCTGAGAGCCTCGGCAGCTCGCTCTGGTCGGTCAACTTCCGGCTCTACTTCACCGCTCGTTCCGTCGCCATGCTCGGCGACACGATGCTTCCGGTCGCGCTGTCCGCGGGGCTGCTGTCGTACGGCTACTCGGCGGGCGACATCGGCCTGGTGATGGCCGCGACCACCGCCTGCTTCGCGGGCTTCGTGATCTTCGGCGGCGTCATCGCCGACCGCTTCGACGCGCGCCGCATGATGATCGGCGCGGACCTGGCGCGGGTGTGCACCCAGTCCACCGCGGCCGTGCTCTTCCTGACGCACAGTGTGCGGCTGTGGGAGGTGCTGCTGATCGGCGTGGTCAACGGCACGTGCGCGGCGGTGTTCCAGCCCGGGGTGGCCAGCACGGTGGTGCGGGTCGCGCGGGATGTGCAGGGCGCGAACGCGGTGACCCGGGCCGCGGAGTCGGGGGCGAGCCTGGCCGGGCCCGCGCTCGCCGGTGTGCTGGTCGGCTTCACCTCGGCGGGCGCGGTCTTCGCGGTGCACGCGACGACGTACCTGACCAGCGCGCTGTGCCTGCTGGCGCTGCGGCTGCCGCCGGTGGGGGCGCGGGCCCGCGACGGCGCCGGGAAGGCGGCGCCGGGCGCCTTCCGGGCCGATCTCGCCGAGGGCTGGCGGGAGTTCCGGGCGCGGACGTGGATGTGGGCGGTGATCCTGGTCTGGACGGTCTACACGATGTGCGTGATGGGCCCGTTCATCCCGCTGGCCGCGGGCCAGATCATCCCGGAGCACGGCGCGGGCGCGTACGGCCTGATGAACTCCGCGCTGGGCGCGGGCACCGCGTGCGGGGCGCTCGTGGCGATGCGGCTGCGGGCCGACCGGCCGCTGCGTGCGGGCACCTTCGGGATCTTCGCCTTCGCCCTGATGCCCACCTCGGTGGGCCTGGACCTGCCGATGCCGATGCTGTGCGGGGGCGTCTTCGTCGCCGGGATCGGCGGCGCCTTCTGGGCGGTCAACTGGGCGACGAGCGTGCAGACGCAGGTGCCGAACGAGATCCTCAACCGCATCCACGCCTACGAGGTCGCCGGTTCGGTGGCGATGCTCCCGGTCGGCCAGGCGCTCGCGGGCCCGGCCGCGTCCGTCCTCGGCGCCCGGCACGTCCTCCAGGCGGGCGGTGTGGTGGCCGTCTGCGTCGCCGTCACCCTGCTGTCCATCCCGGCGGTACGGGGCCTGCGCCGCGCCCACTGACCGGCCTCGCCCACTGACCGGCCGCGGGAACGGGCGGCAGCGCCAGGGCCGATTCCCGCCAGCTTCCGACGCCCGTGCCGACCAGCATGATCAGCATGAACACGAACGAATTCAGCGGCCGGACCGCCCTGGTCACCGGTGGCTCACGCGGTATCGGCGCGGCGGTCGCACGGCGGCTGGCGCAGGGCGGCGCGGACGTCGCGATCACCTACGAGAAGGACAAGGACAGCGCGGAGGCCGTCGCGGCCGAGGTACGCGCCCTCGGGCGGCGGGCCCTGGCGCTGCGCGCGGACAGCGGGGACGGCGCCGAGGCGGAGGCCGCGGTGGACCGGGTCGCGGAGCAGTGGGGACGGCTGGACGTCCTGGTGTGCAGCGCCGGGGTGTACGTCACCGGCGCGGTGACCGACCTGGGCGCCGCGGACTTCGACCGCACGGTCGCGATCAACGTGCGCGGGCCCTACCTGGCCGCCCGCGCGGCGGTCCGGCACATGCGCCCCGGCAGCCGTATCGTCGCACTCGGCAGCAACGTCGCCGAGCGCACCCCCTTCCCCGGCCTGACGCTCTACGCCCTGACCAAGAGCGCGCTGGCCGGTATGACCAAGGGCCTGGCCCGTGACCTGGGCCCGCTCGGCATCACCGTCAACCTGCTGCACCCCGGTCCCACCGACACCGACGCCAACCCGGCGGACGGCCCGTTCGCCGACACCGTGCGCGGCCTGACCGCGCTCGGCCGCTACGCCGAACCGGCGGAGATCGCGGCGGTCGTGGCCCATCTGGCGTCGGACGCGGCCTCGTACGTCACCGGCGCGATCGTGCACGCGGACGGCGGCTTCACCGTCTGAGCCCGGGCGCTCCCTCACGGACACCCCCTGCTCCGGACGAAAACCATGTGATGCGGGGCAGGGGGGACCGTAGTGTCAGGCGTGATGTCTGCCACCGCCCCTGACTCCGCGCCCGCCGTCCGCCCGCGGTCCTCCATCCGCTCGCTGCTGCGGCTGTGGCCGTACGTGCGGCCGGTACGGGTGCGGCTGTCGGTGTCGGCGGTGGTCGGCGTCGTCGCCTCGTGCATGTCGCTGCTGATCCCGCTGGTGCTCAAGTGGCTGGTGGACGGGCCGGTCAAGGACCGCGACCCGTCCGGGGTGTGGCTGGGCGGCGGGCTGCTGCTGGCCCTCGGCGTCGCGGAGGCGGGGCTGTTCGGGGTGCGGCGGTGGCTGGTGGCGCGGCCGCTCGCGGGCGTCGAGGCCGCGATGCGGGCGGATCTCTACCGGCGGCTGCAACGGCTGCCGGTCGCCTTCCACGACCACTGGGCGTCCGGGCAGCTGCTCTCCCGTGCGACGACCGATCTGCAGATCCTGCGGATGTTCCTGGCCTTCCCGCTGGTCTTCCTGTTCGTCAACGCCACCACGCTGCTGGTCGGCGTGGTGGTGCTGCTCACCCAGTCCCCGCTGCTGACGCTGGTGGTGCTGGGCCCGGCGGTGCCGCTCATGGTGCTGTCCACCCGCTTCGAGCGGCGGTACGCGCTCGCCGCCCGGCGCGCCCAGGACCAGGCGGGCGACCTGGCGACGCTCGTCGAGGAGTCGGTGCTCGGCATCCGCATCATCAAGGCCTTCGGCCGGCACCGCACCCAGGCGCAGGCCTTCCACTCCCGGGCCCGCGAGTTGCGCCGCACCGAACTGCGCAAGGCCGACCTGCTGTCGGACCTGTGGGCGCTCATCATGACGCTGCCGGAGCTGTCCATCGGGGTGGCCCTGCTGATCGGGGTGCTCCAGGTCTCCGACGGCAAGCTGTCGGCGGGCACCCTCGTCGCCTTCCTGTCCACGGCGCTCGCGCTGCGCTGGCCGGTGGACTCGATCGGCTTCCTGCTGGCGATGAGCAACGAGGCCGCGACCGCCGCCGACCGCTACTTCGAGCCCATGGACACCCCCGGCGCGGAGGCCACCGACGACGACGGCCCCGCCGCGGCCACCGCCCACCAGGGCGACGGACTGCGGCTGGAGGGCGTCGTCTTCCGCTACCCGGACGCGCCCGCCGGCAGCGAACCGCTGCTCACGGGCGTCGAGCTGCACGTCCCGGCCGGACGGACGACGGCCCTGGTCGGCGCGACCGGCAGCGGCAAGACGACGCTGACCGCGCTCGTACCGCGGCTGCACGAGCCGACCGCCGGGCGGATCACGCTGGACGGCACGGACACCACGCTGCTGTCCGCCGCCCGGCTGCGCGAACTGGTCGCGGTCGCCTTCGAGGAGCCCACCCTCTTCTCCGCGACCGTGCGGGAGAACGTGGCCATGGGCGCGGGCCCCGCGGGCGCCGACGAGGAGGCGGTGCTGCGCGCGCTGGAGGTCGCGCAGTGCGGCTTCGTGCACGCCCTGCCGCAGGGGCTGGACACGCAGGTCGGCGAGCAGGGGCTGAGCCTGTCGGGCGGGCAGCGGCAGCGGCTGGCGCTGGCCCGCGCGGTCGTGGGGCGGCCGCGGTTCCTGATCCTGGACGACCCGCTCTCGGCGCTCGACGTGCACACCGAGGCACTGGTCGAGGCCGCGCTGCGCGAGGTGCTGCGGGAGACGACCGCGCTGGTCGTCGCGCACCGCCCGTCGACCGTCCAGCTCGCCGACCAGGTCGCGCTGCTGTCCGGCGGCCGGATCACCGCGGTCGGCACCCACACCGAACTGCTGCGCACCAGCGCGGAGTACCGCCATCTGATGTCCGGCCTCGGCTCCGGGACACCGCCGCAGGACACCGTGCCCGGGGCCGCCGCCCTGGAGAGGAGCGACGCCCGATGACGTCCGCCACCGAGCAGCAGCTCGGCGACCCGGAGCGGACCGGAGCCGCCACCGGCACCGGCACCGCCCCGCCGGAGCCGGACGCCTTCGACCGGGACGTGCTGCCCGCCCCGCCCGACGCCCAGTCGGTGCTGCTGCGTTCGCTGCTGCGCCCGCACCACCGGCGGCTGTGGGTGACCACCGTGCTGCTGCTGGTGCAGCAGGCGGCGGTGCAGGCCGGGCCGCTGCTGGTCGCGTACGCGATCGACCACGCGATCCCGCAGGTGCGCGAGGGGCGGCACGGGGCGCTGATCGCGGTCACCGCGGCCTATCTGGGCTGCGGCCTCGCGGCCGGGCTGCTGCAGCGGGCGTTCATCCGGATCGCCGCGCTGATCAGCCAGGACGTGCTGATCGAGCTGCGGGCCCGGATGTTCCGGCACGCCCAGACGCTGAGCCTGGACTTCCACGAGCGCTACACCTCGGGCCGTCTCATCTCGCGCGCCACCTCCGACGTCGAGTCGATCCGCGAGCTGCTGACCGACGGTCTGGAGGAGCTCATCGGGGTGGTGCTGAGCTGCGTGTACATCTCGGTGCTGCTGCTCGTGCTGGACTGGCGGCTCGGCCTGGTCACCCTCGTGTCGTACCTGCCGCTGTACGTCGCGGTGCGGATCTTCCAGCGCCGGTCGATGGTCGCGTACCGCAGGCGCTCGACGGCCGTCGCGGCGGTCATCGTGAAGTTCACCGAGACGATGAACGGCATCCGCCCGGTGAAGTCCTTCCGCCGCGAGGTGCCCAACGACACGGCGTTCGACGAGCTGAACCACCGGCACTACCGCGCCAACGGCGACGCGATCCTGGAAATGGCCCGCTACGTCGTCGGCTCCCGGCTGATCGCCAACGTCACCATCGCGGGCATCGTGGTGTGGGGCGCCTACCGGGTCGCGGGCGGCGGGATGGCGCTCGGCGTGCTCGCGGCCTTCGCGCTCTACCTGCGGCGGCTGTACGACCCGATCGACCGGCTGGGGATGTTCCTCAACTCCTACCAGTCGGCGGCCGCGTCGCTGGAGAAGATCGCCGGGCTGCTGGCACAGGCGCCGACCGTGCCCGAGCCGGAGCGGCCCGCGGCGCTGCCGCCGGCCGCGGACGGCCGCCCGGGGCGCGAGGTGGTCTTCGACCGGGTGCGGTTCGGTTACCGCACGGGCGGCGAGGTGCTGCCGGAGTTCAGCCTGCGGCTGCCGGCCGGCCAGCTGGTCGCGGTCGTCGGCGCGACGGGCGCGGGCAAGTCGACGCTGGCCAAGCTGCTGGCCCGGTTCTACGACCCGACGGGCGGGCGGGTGCTCGTCGACGGCACGGGCCTCACCGATCTCTCGCTCGGCGACCTGCGGCGCGCGGTGGTGATGGTGACGCAGGAGGCGTTCCTGTTCTCCGGCACCGTCGCCGAGAACATCTCCATCGGGCGGCCCGACGCGACCCGCGAGGAGGTCGAGGCGGCGGCCCGCGCGATCGGGGCGCACGACTTCATCGCGGCCCTCCCGGACGGCTACGACACCGACGTCCGCAAGCGCGGCGGCCGGATCTCCGCGGGCCAGCGCCAGCTCGTGGCCTTCGCGCGGGCCCTGCTGGCCGACCCCGGGGTGCTGATCCTGGACGAGGCGACCTCGTCGCTGGACATCCCCGGCGAGCGGGCCGTCCAGCACGCGATGCGCACGGTGCTGGCCGGCCGTACGGCGGTGGTCGTCGCGCACCGGCTGTCGACGGTCGAGATCGCCGACCGGGTGCTCGTGATGAGCGACGGGCGGATCGTCGAGGACGGCCCGCCGGCGCAACTGATCGCCGCCGACGGGCACTACGCCCACCTGGACGCCGCCTGGCGCGACGGCCTGGCCTGAGCCCGGGGCCCGTGCGTCACCCGGTGGCCGGGGCCGCCGCGCCCGGCGCCGGGGTGTGCGGGCCGGCCCCGTCCGCGGGGCGGGACAGCGGGCCGCCGCGCAGCACCACCGCGCCGACCAGGGCGCCGACGGCGAACATCGCGGCGCACCACCAGAAGACGGTGGTGTAGCCGTGGATCGCCGCGAGCTGGAGCACGTGCGCGCTGGGTTTCCCGTGCGCGTGGGCGGCGACGTAGCGCGTGCCCGCCCCGGCCGCGACGGTGTTGAGCAGCGCGGTGCCGATCGAACCACCGAGCTGCTGGCCGGTGTTGATGCTCGCCGACGCCACCCCGGAGTCCTGCGGGCCGACGCCGAAGGTGCCGGTGGCGGCGACCATGCCGAAGATCAGGCCGCTGCCCGCACCGATGACCAGCAGCGGGCCGAACAGCGCGGACCAGTAGCCGGAGTGCTCGCCGATCCGGGTCAGCCAGGCCATCGCGGCCGCGTCGAGCAGCATGCCGGTGAAGACCATCGGGCGCGGGCCGAAGCGCGGCAGCAGCCGGGTGTTGCCGAGGACCGCGAAGACGCCGCTGACCAGCACCATCGGCAGCATGGCGACGCCGGAGCGGATCGCCTTCCAGCCCAGCATCACCTGCATGTAGTAAATGAGGAAGAGGAACACGCCGAAGGTCGCGGCGCCCAGGACCAGGACGGTGAGGTAGGCGCCGCCGCGGTTGCGGTCGAGGACGACGCGCGGCGGCAGCAGGGGGTGGGCGGTGCGCGCCTGGAGGAAGCCGAAGACGGCCAGCAGCGCGGCCCCGGACGCCAGGAAGGACACCGTCGTGACGCTGCCCCAGCTGTGCGACCCGGCGTGCGCGAAGCCGTAGACCAGGCAGAACATCCCGGCGGAGACGGTGGCCACACCGGGCACGTCGAGCCGTCCGCCGGGCGTGCGCGGCTGCCTGCCCACGAGCGTGACGGCGCCGAAGGCGGCGGCGACGGCGAAGATCACGTTGACGTACATGCACCAGCGCCAGGACAGGTACGTGGTGAGCGCGCCGCCCAGCAGCAGGCCCAGGCCGCTGCCGGCCGCCGCGACCGCGCCGAAGACACCGAAGGCCCTGGCCCGTTCGCGCGGGTCCTTGAAGGTGGTGGTCAGCAGCGACAGCGCGGAGGGCGCGAGCAGCGCGCCGAAGACCCCCTGGCAGGCGCGCGCGGCCACCAGCATCGGGAAGCCGACCGCGGCGCCGCCGACCGCGGAGGCGGCGGCGAAGCCGATCAGGCCGGTCAGGAAGGTGGTCTTGCGGCCGAGGAGGTCGGCGAGCCGTCCGCAGAACAGCAGCAGGCTGCCGAACGACAGCGCGTAGGCCGTCACGACCCACTGCCGGTCGGCGGTGCCGAAGCCGAGGGCGCGCTGCGCGGAGGGCAGCGCGAGGTTCATCACCGTCAGGTCGAGGACGACCATGAACTGCGCGACGGCGATGACGCCGAGAACCAGCCAGCGGCGCGGGTCGGCGTCCGCGTTCCCGGCCGTTTTCGGGACCGGCCCGGCCCCGGGGGTTGCGTCGTGCACTGCCACGACCGTCTCCTTTGCACATCGGGCACTCGTCGGACACTCCGACGGGCCGGGGCGCCGCCCGGACCTGTCCGTCCGGCGCCTCGACGCTCACAGGACGCCGCTGGTCGCAGCGCTGTGACAGGCTGCGCCTGTGACGAGCGACACCGCCCGCGGCTGTCACAAACCGGCCGCGGCGGTCGTCTTGTGCGCGAGGACGGGCGCGAGATCGGGCGCGGTGACAGCCGCGCGGCACACGGGGAGGAGCCGGCGGTGGGCGAGGCGAGCGACGGGGTGGCGGAGGCGGCCGGGAAGAGCCGTGCGGACGGCGCCGGGGAGGTCGTCCACCGGGACGTCGACGCGGCGACCGAGGCGTTCGTGGCCCACCGCAATCTGCTCTTCACGGTCGCCTACGAGATGCTCGGTTCGGCCGCCGACGCCGAGGACGTGCTGCAGGAGACGTGGCTGCGCTGGGTCGGCGTCGATCCGTCGACCGTGCGGGAGGTGCGCGCGTACCTGGTGCGGATCACCACCCGGCAGGCGCTGGACCGGCTGCGCGCGCTGGGCCGCCGCAAGGAGTCCTACGTCGGCCCGTGGCTGCCCGAGCCGCTGCTCACCGCGCCGGACGCGGCGCAGGACGTCGAGCTGGCCGAGAACGTGTCGATGGCGATGCTGCTGGTGCTGGAGACGCTGAACCCGACCGAGCGGGCGGTCTTCGTGCTGCGCGAGGTCTTCGACCTGGACTACGACGAGATCGCCGAGGCCGTCGAGAAGACCCCGGCGACCGTACGGCAGATCGCGCACCGGGCCCGCGGGCACGTGGCCGCGCGCCGCCCGCGCGGCAGTGTCTCGGCAGCCGAGACGCGGGCGGTGCTGGACGCCTTCCAGGAGGCGGTGGAGAACGGCGACCTGCAACGGCTGCTGGATCTGCTGGCGCCCGGGGTGGTGGCGCTGAGCGACGGCGGCGGGGTGGTGCACGCGCTGGTCCGCCCGGTGGTGGGCGCCCCCAAGGTGGCCCGGCTGCTGGCCAACGGCTGGTACCGGCGGCGGGGCGCGCGCAGCTTTGAACCGGTCGAGGTCAACGGCGGCCCCGCGCTGCTGGTGCGGTTCGGCGGGGCGCTCGACGCGGTGATGGCGGTGCGCATCGACAGCGGCCTGATTTCCGGCCTCTACAGCGTGCGCAATCCGGAGAAGCTCTCCCGGGTCGGGCGGCAGACGGCCGTGAGCCGCTCCTCGTAGGCCCCCCGCGGGTGTGCCCGGTTCGCCCCGGGAGGCCCCGATAGGTCGGTGTCGCGGCACGCCGGAGCGGCAGTGGAGTTCTCCGGCGTGCAACACCGTGGCAACACCCGTCCGTTATGCGGATGCGAGACCCCGTTCACCGGACGTTTTTCAGCCAAGTTGGCCCCATGGGACTGACATGAACAGGTAAAGAGTGCCACTCTGTGCCCCGTTCCGCAGCACTTCCACAGCTCTATCCGGGCGGATCACCAACCCCTCCCGCCCGGCCTGTCACCGGCCGTCACCCGCGGCCGCCGCAGAAGGAGTGACGAGTGGCTCGATCCCCCCGTACGCGCCGGACGGCAGCAGCCGTCGGCGCGCTGGTCGCCGGTGCGGCCATGCTCGCCGTGACCCTCCCGGCCGGGACGGCGGCGGCAGACCCCGCCGCGCAGTCCGCGCCGGCCGCCGGCACCCACGCCCAGCCCAGGGCGGGCGCGCTGCCCGCCGCGCTGAGCCCCGCCCAGCAGGCCGCCCTGGTCTCCCACGCCCAGGCCGGCGCGACCGCGACCGCGTCGTCCCTGCACCTGGGCGCGCAGGAGAAACTGGTCGTCAAGTCCGTGGTCCAGGACGCCGACGGCAGCACCCACACCCGCTACGAGCGCACCTACCAGGGCCTGCCCGTGCTCGGCGGCGACCTGGTGGTGCACACCAGCGCGCTGGGCGCGACCACCGGCGTCGACAAGGCCACCGGCGCGAGCGTCGCGGTGCCCTCCACCACCGCGGGGATCAGCGCCGCCGAGGTGAAGGCCGACAACCTGTCGCGCATGAAGGCCCTCCGCAACGACTCCGCCGTGGTCGACTCGGCCCGCAAGGTCGTGTGGGCCGCGTCCGGCACCCCGGTGCTCGCGTGGGAGACCGTGCTCGGCGGCTTCCAGGACGACGGGACGCCCAGCGAGCTGCACGTGATCACGGACGCCACCTCCGGCAAGCAGCTCTTCCAGTACCAGGGCATCGAGACCGGCGTCGGCAACAGCGAGTACAGCGGCCAGGTGAACATCACCACGACGCTGTCCGGCAGCACCTACCAGCTGACCGACAACACCCGCGGCGGCCACAAGACGTACAACCTCAGCCACGCCACGTCCGGCACCGGCACGCTGTTCACCGACGCCGACGACACGTGGGGCGACGGCAACGGCAGCACCGCCCAGACCGCGGGCGTCGACGCGGCCTACGGCGCCCAGGAGACCTGGGACTTCTACAAGAACACCTTCGGGCGCAACGGCATCGCCGACGACGGCAAGGCCGCCTACTCCCGTACGCACTACGGCAACTCGTACGTCAACGCCTTCTGGGACGACTCCTGCTTCTGCATGACGTACGGCGACGGCAGCGGCAACGCGCACCCGCTGACCGCGCTGGACGTCGCGGGCCACGAGATGAGCCACGGCGTCACCTCCAACAGCGCGGGCCTGAACTACTCCGGTGAGTCCGGCGGCCTGAACGAGGCGACGTCCGACATCTTCGGCACCGGCGTGGAGTTCTACGCGAACAACTCCAGCGACCCGGGCGACTACCTCATCGGCGAGAAGATCGACATCAACGGTGACGGCAGCCCGCTGCGCTACATGGACAAGCCCAGCAAGGACGGCGGCTCGAAGGACTACTGGTCCTCCAGCCTCGGCGGCCTGGACGTCCACTACTCCTCGGGCCCGGCCAACCACTTCTTCTACCTGCTGTCCGAGGGCAGCGGCGCCAAGGTGATCGGCGGGGTCAGCTACAACAGCCCGACCTACGACGGCCTGTCGGTGCCGGGCATCGGCCGGGACAACGCGCTCAAGCTCTGGTACAAGTCGCTGACCGAGCGCTTCACCTCCACCACCAACTACGCCGCGGCGCGCACCCAGTCGCTCCAGGCCGCGGCCGACCTGTGGGGCCAGGGCAGCGCCACGTACAACACGGTGGCCAACACCTGGGCGGCGATCGGCGTCGGCAGCCGGGTGTCCAACCCGACCGGTGTGACGGTCACCAACCCCGGTAACCAGTCCACCAAGGTGAGCACCGCGGTGAGCCTGCAGATCCAGGCCAGCTCGACGACCTCGGGCGCCCTGACCTACAGCGCCACCGGCCTGCCCGCGGGCCTGAGCATCAACGCCTCCACCGGCCTGATCTCCGGCACCACCGGCAGCAGCGCGAGCACCTCCAGCGTGACGGTGACGGTCAAGGACTCCGCGAACGCCACCGGCACCGCCTCCTTCAGCTGGGCGGTCACCAGCACCAGCGGCGGCTGCACCGCGGGCCAGCTGCTGGCCAACCCCGGCTTCGAGAGCGGCAGCACCGGCTGGACCTCGTCCTCCGGCGTCGTGGACAGCAGCACCGGCGCCCCGGCGCACTCCGGCTCGTACAAGGCCTGGTTCGACGGCTACGGGACCACGCACACCGACACGCTCTCCCAGTCGGTGACCATCCCGGCGAGCTGCACCAGCGCCAGCCTGACGTTCTACCTGTACGTCTCCTCCGACGAGGGCACGGGCACGGCGTACGACAAGTTCACCGTCGCCGCCGGCAGCACCACCGTGGCCAGCTACAGCAACGTCAACCAGGGCACCGGCTACGTCCAGCGGACGGTCAGCCTCACGCCGTACATCGGTTCCACCGTCGCCCTGAAGTTCACCGGCACCGAGGACTCCAGCCTGGCGACCTCCTTCCTGCTCGACGACACCGCCGTCAACGTGAGCTGACGCGGTCGCACCATCCGTTCGGCGGTACGCACCCGGGCCGGTCAGCACTGGCCGGCCCGGGTGCGTTCGAGTTTTTGCCGCTTTTCTCCGGTGTGGGGTGATCGGCTCCGGGCGCCCCGGTCCGTACAGTGCGGAGCTGAAAGTGCCCCACATGTAGGAGATGCAATATGGCAACCGGAACCGTGAAGTGGTTCAACTCGGAAAAGGGCTTCGGCTTCATCGAGCAGGACGGCGGCGGCTCCGACGTCTTCGCCCACTACTCGAACATCCAGTCGACCGGCTTCCGTGAGCTGATCGAGGGCCAGAAGGTGTCCTTCGACGTCACGCAGGGCCAGAAGGGCCCGCAGGCCGAGAACATCAAGACCCTCCAGGCATAAGCCCGGCTCCGCCCCTGCGGGGCATCCCCAGGGGCGCGGACTTCCGCGCCCCTGGGGCCCCGGCCGGTGCGGTCAGCGCAGGATCCCGGCGGTCATGCCCGCCGAGTCCGGGGGGAAGGCCACCAGGCCGAGTTCGGCCGGGGTGGCCAGCAGCGGGTGGGAGGGCAGGACCCGCACCGTGTAGCCGAACGAACCGGTGCGGTCGAGGGTCAGCGGGCCCTCGTAGGAGTACCGGCCCGCCATGTCGGACCGCCCGGCGGGCTTGAGGGACTGGACCGCGGGCTCGGCCATCCGGTCGGCGGCGTCCACCCGGCCGGACAGCAGCTGGACGTCCACGTCGGACGGGTCCAGCCCGCCCAGCGTGACCTGGGTGCGCAGCGTGAGGGTGGACCCCAGCTCGGGGGTGCCCTCGACGGAGTCGGTCTCCACGTGGTCCACCGACACCTGCGGCCACTGGCGGCGCAGCCGCTGCTTCCACTCGGCCAGCTCCGCCGCGGCGGGACCCTGTATGGCCCGGTGCGAGCGCGCGGCGGGCGCGTAGAGCCGGGTGACGTAGTCGCGGACCATGCGCCCGGCGAGCACCTTGGGGCCGAGCGTGGTGAGGGTGTGCCGGACCATCTCGATCCAGCGCTGCGGCAGCCCGCGGCCGCCCTGGTCGTAGAACCGCGGGGCGACCTGCCGCTCCAGCAGGTCGTAGAGGGCGGCGGCCTCCAGCTGGTCGCGCCGGTCCTCGTCGGTGACGCCGTCGGCGGTGGGGATCGCCCAGCCGTTCTGGCCGTCGTACCACTCGTCCCACCAGCCGTCGAGCACCGACAGGTTGAGGCAGCCGTTGAGGGCGGCCTTCATGCCGGAGGTGCCGCACGCCTCCAGCGGACGCAGCGGGTTGTTGAGCCACACGTCGCAGCCGGGGTAGAGCAGCCGGGCCATGCGCATGTCGTAGTCGGGCAGGAAGACGATGCGGTGCCGCACCCGCGGGTCGTCGGTGAAGCGGACCAGCTCCTGCACCAGCCGCTTGCCGCCGTCGTCGGCGGGGTGCGCCTTGCCGGCGACGACGATCTGGATCGGCCGCTCGGGGTGCAGCAGCAGCTCCGCGAGCCGGTCCTGGTCGCGCAGCATGAGCGTGAGCCGCTTGTACGACGGGACGCGCCGCGCGAAGCCGATGGTGAGCACGTCCGGGTCGAGGACCTGGTCGGTCCAGCCCAGCTCGGCCTCGCCCGCGCCGCGCTGCCGCCACGAGGCGCGCAGCCGCCGCCGCACGTCGGCGACGAGCTGCTCGCGCAGCTCGCGGCGCAGCTCCCACAGGGCGGCGTCGGGGATGGCGCCGAGGGCCTCCCAGCAGTCGGTGCCGCCGGTCATGAGGGCGTCCTCGGCGCGCTGCGCGCCGAGCTGCCGGGCGCCCAGCCGCAGCACCTCGGGGGCGACCCAGGTGGGGGCGTGCACGCCGTTGGTGATGGACGTGATCGGCACGTCCTCGGGGTCGAAGCCGGGCCACAGCCCCGCGAACATCTCCCGGCTGACGGCGCCGTGCAGGGTGGACACGCCGTTGGCGCGCTGGGCCAGCCGCAGGCCCATGACGGCCATGTTGAAGAGGTTGGGGTCGCCGCCGCGGTGGGTCTCCATGCCCAGTTCGAGGATGCGGCCGGTGTCCACGCCGGGCAGCTCGGCGCCGTCGCCGAGGTGGCGGGCGACCAGCTCGCGGTCGAAGCGGTCGATGCCCGCGGGGACGGGGGTGTGGGTGGTGAAGACGGTGCCGGCCCGTACCGCCTCCAGGGCGGCGTCGAAGTCCAGGCCGTCCAGCGACAGCTCGCGGACGCGTTCCAGGCCGAGGAATCCGGCGTGGCCCTCGTTGGTGTGGAAGACCTCGGGGGCGGCGTGGCCGGTGATCCGGCAGTACGCGCGCAGCGCCCGCACCCCGCCGATGCCGAGCAGCATCTCCTGGAGCAGCCGGTGCTCGCTGCCGCCGCCGTAGAGCCGGTCGGTGACGTCGCGCTCGGTGGGGCCGTTGCCCTCGACGTCGGAGTCGAGCAGCAGCAGCGGCACACGGCCGACCTGGGCCTTCCAGATCCGGGCGTGCAGCGCGCGGCCGCCGGGCAGCACCAGGCTTATCCGGGCGGGGGTGCCGTCGGCCTCGCGCAGCGGCGCGACCGGCAGCGAGTTGGGATCGAGGACCGGGTAGTGCTCCTGCTGCCAGCCCTCGCGGGAGAGCGTCTGGCGGAAGTAGCCGTGCCGGTAGAGCAGGCCGACGCCGATGAGCGGGACGCCCAGGTCGCTCGCGGCCTTGAGGTGGTCGCCGGCCAGGATGCCCAGGCCGCCGGAGTACTGCGGCAGGGCGGAGGTGATGCCGAACTCGGGCGAGAAGTAGGCGATGGCCGCTGGCAGGTCGGTCTGCTCCTGGTACCACCGGGGGCTGCTGAGGTAGTCGGCGAGGTCTTCGGCGGCGGCGTTCAGCCGGCGCAGGAAGCGCCGGTCGTCGGCGAGGGCCGCGAGCCGGTCCTTGCCGACGGTGCCGAGCAGCCGGACCGGGTCGCCCTGGGCGGCGCGCCAGCCGTCGGGATCGACGGACTGGAACAGCTCCCGGGTCTCCTGGTGCCATGACCAGCGGAGATTCTGGGCCAGATCCCCCAGCGGGCGCAGAGGTTCCGGCAGGACGGTGCGCACGGTGAATCGACGGATAGCCTTCACCCTTCGACCGTAGCCCGGTGGGCACGGGGGCCGCGGGTCCTGTCCCCATTCCGGTGGTTCAAACGCTCGAACGGCGGCGCATCGGAGTGAGCGCCACGGGGGCGCGGGCGCGGGCGTGTTCAGCCTTCTGTACCAGAGGCGTCCGGGAAATGTCGTCCCGGTGCCGACAGCACGTCAGCCGGGGCCGGCGCTGGTCGGAACCGGCCCATGGGGCGCCGGGCGGTGCCATGCTGGGGGCTTGGATCACACGGCTCACAGGTGGCTCGATTGCGGCTCTGGGCTCCATGGGGGCGTACGCGGGGGCGCATTCAGGGGCGCGCGTCAGGGTACGAAACCGGACCGGGCGGGACTCCCCGGGCGTGGCCGAAGCCCGCGCACGCCGGGGGCCCGGGGGGCGTGGACCGCAGCACTCCGGCCGTGCTCCCGAAACGCCGTCACGGCACGCGTCACGCGCGTGGACATGGGCAGGCTCCCCGGTGCGCAGCACCCGAACGGAGCATCCGTCGCCCGGCGAGGCCACCCGAACGGCCCTGCGACCGCCACCCGGGTGATCACCGGTGGCCGCGGCCCCGCAGGCAGGCCTACAACGCCAAGAACAGTTAAAAAGAGCGGAAGTCGTAGACGTCGTCCCGGTCCCGGCGGATTCCGGCGGACCGCCGTGTGCTCGTGCCGTTGTCCATGCCGTCCCAGCGCTGTCAGGTGAGGAAATGATCGGTCGCATTCCCGTACTCGATGTCCGGCCGCTGGTGGACTGCGGCCGTCGGCCGGCCAAGGCCGTCGTCGGCGAGACCTTCGAGGTGACGGCGACGGTGTTCCGCGAGGGGCACGACGCCGTCGCCGCCAATGTCGTGCTGCGCGACCCGGCGGGCCGCTCGGGGCCGTACACCCCGATGCGCGAGCTGGAGCCGGGCAGCGACCGCTGGGGGGCGCGTGTCACGCCCTCCGCCGAGGGCCGCTGGTCGTACAGCGTGGAGGCCTGGTCGGACCCGGTGGCGACGTGGCGGCACACCGCCGGGATCAAGATCCCGGCGGGCATCGACACCGAACTCGTGCTCACCGAGGGCGCGCTGCTGTACGAGCGGGCGGCGGCCGGGGTGCCGAAGAACGACGGGCGGCAGGCCGTCCTCGCAGCCGCCGACGGGCTGCGCGACACCAAGCGCCCGGTCGCGGCCCGGCACGCCGCCGCGCTGGCCCCCGACGCCGTCACCGTCCTGGACCGGTACCCGCTGCGCGAGCTGGTGACCGCGACCCGGCCGCAGCCGCTGCACGTGGAACGGCAGCGAGCGCTGTTCGGCTCCTGGTACGAGTTCTTCCCGCGCTCGGAGGGCGCGGTCGTCGAGGACGGGGTGCCGGTGCGGCACGGCACCTTCCGCACCGCCGCCGACCGGCTGCCGGCGATCGCCGCGATGGGCTTCGACGTCGTCTACCTGCCGCCGATCCACCCGATCGGTACCGCCTTCCGCAAGGGCCGCGACAACGCCCTGACGGCCGCCCCGCACGACGTCGGCTCGCCGTGGGCGATCGGCTCGCCCGAGGGCGGGCACGACGCGATCCACCCGGAGCTGGGCACCCTGGAGGACTTCGACCACTTCGTGGCCCGGGCCCGCGAGCTGCGGATGGAGGTCGCCCTCGACTTCGCTCTCCAGTGCTCGCCGGACCACCCGTGGGTGGAGAAGCACCCCGAGTGGTTCGCGCACCGCGCCGACGGCTCGATCGCGTACGCGGAGAACCCGCCGAAGAAGTACCAGGACATCTACCCCGTCGCCTTCGACGCCGACTTCCCCGGCATCGTGCGCGAGACGCTGCGGGTGCTGCGGCACTGGATGGCGCACGGGGTGCGGATCTTCCGGGTGGACAACCCGCACACCAAGCCGGTGGTCTTCTGGGAGAAGGTCATCGCCGACGTCAACCGCACCGACCCGGACGTGATCTTCCTGGCCGAGGCCTTCACCCGCCCGGCGATGATGAGCGCGCTCGGCCAGATCGGCTTCCAGCAGTCCTACACGTACTTCACCTGGCGCACCGCCAAGGACGAGCTGGAGGCCTACGTCCGCGAGCTGAGCGGTGAGAAGGCCGCCTGGATGCGGCCGAACTTCTTCGTCAACACCCCCGACATCCTGCACGCCTACCTCCAGACCGGCGGCCGTCCGGCCTTCGAGGTCAGGGCGGTGCTCGCGGCGACCCTCTCCCCCAGCTGGGGCGTCTACGCGGGCTTCGAGCTGTGCGAGGCGGCCTCCGCCGCGCCCGGAAGTGAGGAGTACCTGCATTCGGAGAAGTACGAACTGCGGCCGCGCGACTGGGCGGCGGCCGAGGCCGAGGGGCGCTCGCTGGCCCCGCTGATCACCACGCTCAACCGGTTGCGCCGCCGTCATCCGGCGCTCCAGCAGCTGCGGGACGTCACCTTCCACCCGGTGGACAACGACGCGATGCTCGCCTACTCCAAGCGCCGCGGCGACGACGTCGTACTGGTGGTCGTCAACCTGGACCCGTTCCACACCCAGGAGGCGACCGTGTCGTTGAACATGCCGGAGCTCGGCCTGTCCTGGCACGACTCCGTGCCGGTGCGCGACGCGCTCACCGGCGAGACCTACCACTGGGGCAGAGACAACTATGTGCGCCTTGAGCCGGGCCGCGCGCCCGCGCACGTCCTGTCGCTGCGACCTACTCCATCGATCGGAGGGTCACTCAGTTGATCGTCAACGAACCCGTCCCTGACAAGTTCGAGGACACACCGGCCAAGGACCGTGATCCCGACTGGTTCAAACGGGCGGTGTTCTACGAAGTCCTCGTCCGCTCCTTCCAGGACAGCAACGGCGACGGCGTCGGTGATCTGAAAGGGCTCACCGCCAAACTCGACTACCTGCAATGGCTGGGCGTCGACTGCCTGTGGCTGCCGCCGTTCTTCGCCTCCCCGCTGCGCGACGGCGGCTACGACGTCGCCGACTACACCGCGGTCCTGCCGGAGTTCGGCGACCTGGCCGACTTCGTGGAATTCGTGGACGCCGCGCACCAGCGCGGCATGCGCGTGATCATCGACTTCGTCATGAACCACACCAGCGACCAGCACCCGTGGTTCCAGGCGTCCCGCAACGACCCCGACGGCCCGTACGGCGACTTCTACACCTGGGCCGACGACGACAAGCAGTTCCCCGACGCCCGGGTGATCTTCGTCGACACCGAGGCGTCCAACTGGACCTTCGACCCGGTCCGCAAGCAGTACTACTGGCACCGCTTCTTCTCCCACCAGCCGGACCTCAACTACGAGAACCCGGCGGTGCAGGAGGAGATCCTCGGCGCCCTGCGCTTCTGGCTCGACCTCGGCATCGACGGTTTCCGGCTCGACGCGGTCCCCTACCTCTACCAGGAGGAGGGCACCAACTGCGAGAACCTGCCGCGCACCCACGACTTCCTCAAGAAGGTGCGCGCCGAGATCGACGCGCAGTACCCCGACACGGTGCTGCTCGCCGAGGCCAACCAGTGGCCCGAGGACGTCGTCGACTACTTCGGCGACCTCCGCAAGGGCGGCGACGAGTGCCACATGGCCTTCCACTTCCCCGTCATGCCGCGGATCTTCATGGCGGTGCGCCGCGAGTCCCGCTACCCGGTGTCGGAAATCCTGGCCAAGACCCCGGCCATCCCCGACACCTGCCAGTGGGGCATCTTCCTGCGCAACCACGACGAGCTGACCCTCGAAATGGTCACCGACGAGGAACGCGACTACATGTACGCGGAGTACGCCAAGGATCCGCGTATGCGGGCCAACATCGGCATCCGCCGCCGGCTCGCCCCGCTGCTCGACAACGACCGCAACCAGATCGAGCTGTTCACCGCTCTGCTGCTGTCGCTGCCCGGGTCGCCGATCCTGTACTACGGCGACGAGATCGGCATGGGCGACAACATCTGGCTCGGTGACCGCGACGCCGTGCGCACCCCCATGCAGTGGACACCGGACCGCAACGCGGGCTTCTCCTCCAGCGACCCCGGCCGGCTCTACCTGCCGACGATCATGGACCCGGTCTACGGTTACCAGGTCACCAACGTCGAGGCGCAGATGAGCTCGCCCAGTTCGCTGCTGCACTGGACCCGGCGGATGATCGAGATCCGCAAGCAGAACCGCGCGTTCGGACTCGGCTCCTACACCGAGCTGACCTCCAGCAACCCGGCCGTGCTGGCCTTCCTCCGGGAGGACGGCGACGACCTGGTGCTGTGCGTCAACAACTTCTCCCGCTTCGCCCAGCCCACCGAGCTGGACCTGCGCAGCTTCGCCGGCTCCCACCCGGTCGAACTGATCGGCGGGGTCCGCTTCCCGGCGATCGGCCAGCTGCCGTACCTGCTCACCCTCGCAGGCCACGGCTTCTACTGGTTCCGGCTGCGGCCCAACGCGTCATGACGGCGGGGGGCCGGAACGGTCCGGCCCCCCGCACCCGAGACCCCTCGCCCCCGAGACCCCCGTCCCCGAGACCCCGGCCCCCTTGCGGAGGCGCCCGGGTAGCGGGCCTGACGCACCTTTGGCAGGATCCAGATATCGCGCCGCACACCCGGCGTCAGCGGCTTGTCCGCACACCCCCGTTCGCCGGGCCGCCCCACGCACCGCGGCGCCGGACTGTTACGCGGGCGGGCCGTACGGCGGTTTCCTGTCACCCGCCCGGGGCAGGCTCCCCGTGTCGCCGGACAGCCCGAACCCGTCATCCGGGAGGCTGGCGCCCCTGCCGCTCGTCGAAGCGGCCGGGTGCGCGACTCCCCGGGGAAAGGACGTCATGTCGGACAGCTCCTGGACCCGCATTCCCTCCACCCCGCCCACGGAGGAGCCCCCTTCGCCCGCACCGGCGGGCGCGGCACCGACCGCGCACGTCCCACCGGCCGGGCCGGTCGCACCGGCCGCGCCGGTCGCGCCGGGTTCCGCCGCGCCCGAAGGGCAGACCGCCGCCGCCCCGGGGACGGACACCGGTACGGCGCCGGGTGCCCGGGGTCCCGCCACACCGGCGACGGCGACCTCGCTCGCGCCGGGTGACACGGCCACCGCCACACCGGAGGCGGGCATCCCCGCCGCGCCGGGCGGGACGGCGGGGGCCGGGCTCGTCCGCTCCCTGGAGCCGCTGCTGCGCTCGTGGCTGCCGCGGCAGCGGTGGTTCGCCGGGAAGGGGCTGCCCATCAGCGGCTTCCGGCTGGCCGCCGCCACCGAGCTGGTGCCGCCGGGAGGACGGCTCGGGCCGGTCGGGCTGCTGCACCTGCTGGTCGACGTCGAACAGCCGGGCCGCCCCGCCGACTGCTACCAACTGCTGCTCGGCGCCCATCCCCTGCTGCCCTCCGCCCTCGTCCGCAGCGCGCTCGGCCCCGCCGTCGGCGGCCCCTACGACGGGCTCACCCTCTACGACGCCCCGCACGACCCGCGGCTCGCCGCCCTGCTGCTGGAACGCCTCACCCTCCCCGGCCGCACCGGACCGCTGCGCTTCACCACCGAGCCGGACGCCGTCTTCCCGCCCGGACTCCCCCCGCGGGTCTCCACCGCCGAGCAGTCCAACACCTCGCTCGTCTACGGCGACACCTTCATCCTCAAGCTCTTCCGGCGCGTCTCCCCCGGCACCAACCCCGACCTGGAACTCTCCCTCGCCCTCGCCCGGACCGGTTCGCGCCGGGTCGCCGAACCCGTCGCCTGGTTCGAGTCGCTGCCCGCCGCCGCGGACGCCGAACCCGCCACCCTGGGCGTGCTCCAGCGCTACCTGCCCGGCTCCGCCGACGGCTGGGCCCTCGCGCTCGCCTCCGTCGCCGACGACGGCGACTTCCGCGCCGAGGCCGCCGCGCTCGGCCGCGCCACCGCCGAGGTGCACGCCTCCCTCGCCGACGCGCTGCCCGTCCACACCCTCGACGGTCCCGCGCTCGAACGCGTCGCCGCCGGGATGACCCGGCGGCTCGACGAGACCGCCGCCGAGGTCCCCGCCGTCCGCCCGTACGCCGGCGCGCTGCGCTCCGCCTTCGACGACCTCGCGCGCCTCGGCGCCGCCGCGACCCGCACCGGCTCCCCCGTCACCGCCCAGCGCATCCACGGCGACCTGCACCTCGGCCAGGCGCTGCGCGGCCCCGACGGGGAATGGGTACTCATCGACTTCGAGGGTGAGCCCGCCCGCCCCCTGGCCGAACGCCGCAGGCCGGCGCCGCCGGTGCAGGACGTCGCCGGGATGTTGCGCTCCTTCGACTACGCCGCCCACCACAGCGGGAACGGCCCCTGGGCCGAACGCCACCGCGCCGCGTACTGCGCCGGATACGCCGCCGTCTCCGGCACCGATCCGCGGGAGCAGCCCGTACTGATACGGGCCTTCGAGACGGACAAGGCGGTGTACGAGGCGCGGTACGAGGCGCGGCACCGTCCGGCATGGCTGCCCATTCCGCTGTCCGCGCTTGCCCGACTCGCCTCGGCGTAGTCCCCGTCCGACCCGTCCGTCCGTCCGTCCGTCCGCCCGAGGAGAATTCCGTGACCCCCGAACCCACTCCCCCCGGCGGCCTCCCCGAGGCCGCGGCCCGCGGCTACGACGCCACGACCCCGCACCCTGCGGCTTCGGGCCGCGCCCCGGACCCGGCCCCCCTCACGGAGGAGGGTGCGCCTGCCGGGGAGGGCACGCCGGGGGCGCGTGGGGGTACCTCCCGGCCGGTGGTCCGGAGCGGCCCGGACAGCCCCTTCGGTTCGGTCCCTGCCCGCGCCCCGGTGGGGCCTGACCACTCCGCTCTCTCACAGAGCCCCTCCCGGGAGGCACCCCCACGCGCCCCCGGTGGCTCGGCCCCCGCCGCCGGGGGAAGCCCCGAAACGCACCCCGCAGGGGAGGGCGCCCTCTCCGGGGAGGATCGGCGGCGGATCCTGGCCGGCGAGCACCACGACCCGCACAGCGTCCTCGGGGCGCACCCCGAGAAGGGCGGGGTCAGGGTGCGCGCCCTGAAGCCCTACGCGAAGAGCGTCACCCTCGTCGCGGACGGCCTCCGCGCCGAGCTGGACCCCGAGGGCGACGGCCTCTTCAGCACCCACCTCCCCCTCGCCGCGGCGCCCGCCTACCGCCTGGAGGTCGCGTACGACTCCGCGGAGATCACCGGCGACGACCCCTACCGTTTCCTGCCCTCGCTCGGCGAGCTGGACCTGCACCTGATCGGGGAGGGCCGGCACGAGGAGCTGTGGAAGGCGCTGGGCTCGCGGGTCATGACGCACGGCGGTGTGACGGGTACGCGCTTCGCGGTGTGGGCGCCGAACGCCCGCGGGGTGCGGCTCGCCGCGGACTTCACGTACTGGGACGGCAGCTCGCTGCCGATGCGCAGTCTCGGGTCGTCCGGTGTGTGGGAGCTGTTCGTGCCGGGGGTGGGCGCGGGCACGGCGTACAAGTACGAGATCACCGGCCCGGACGGGCACCGCCGGATGAAGGCCGACCCGATGGCGCGGGCCACCGAGGTGCCGCCGGCGACCGCGTCGGTGGTGACGGAGTCGGCGTACGCGTGGCGGGACGAGGAGTGGATGGCGCACCGCGCGGACGTGCCGGTGCACCGCGCGCCCTTCTCCGTCTACGAGGTGCACCTGCCGTCGTGGCGGCCGGGCCTGGGCTACCGGGACCTCGCGGACGTGCTGCCCGCGTATGTCAAGGATCTGGGCTTCACGCACGTGGAGCTGATGCCGGTCGCGGGTCACCCGTTCAGCGGCTCGTGGGGCTACCAGGTGACGTCGTACTACGCGCCGATGCCGCGGCTGGGCTCGCCGGACGACTTCCGCTTCCTGGTGGACGCGCTGCACCGCGCCGGGATCGGCGTGATCATGGACTGGGTCCCGGCGCACTTCCCGAAGGACGACTGGGCGCTGGCGCGTTTCGACGGCGAGCCGCTGTACGAGCCGGCCGACCCGCGGCGCGCGGAGCACCCGGACTGGGGGACGCTGGAGTTCGACTTCGGCCGCACCGAGGTGCGCAACTTCCTCGTCGCCAACGCCGTGTACTGGTGCGAGGACTTCCACATCGACGGCCTGCGGGTGGACGCGGTCGCCTCGATGCTCTACCTGGACTACAGCCGTGAGGGCGGCGACTGGGTGCCCAACGCGTACGGCGGCCGGGAGAACCTGGACGCGGTGGCCTTCCTCCAGGAGATGAACGCGACCGTCTACCGGCGCTGTCCGGGCGTCGTGACGATCGCCGAGGAGTCGACCGCGTGGGACGGCGTGACGCGCGCGACGCACCATGTGGGCCACACCGGCTTCGGCGGCCTCGGCTTCGGCCTGAAGTGGAACATGGGCTGGATGCACGACTCGCTGGGCTACCTCGGGCACGAGCCGGTGCACCGCAAGTACCACCACAACGAGATGACGTTCTCGATGGTGTACGCGTACAGCGAGAACTACGTGCTGCCGATCTCGCACGACGAGGTCGTGCACGGCAAGCGCTCCCTGGTGTCCAAGGCGCCCGGCGACTGGTGGCAGCAGCGCGCCACCGAGCGCGCCTACCTCGCCTTCATGTGGTCCCACCCGGGCAAGCAACTGCTGTTCATGGGCCAGGAGTTCGCCCAGGGCGGCGAGTGGTCGCACGAGAACGGGCCGGACTGGTGGGTGCTCGACCCGGGCTACGAGGCCTCGGCCGACCACCGCGGGGTGCAGGAGCTGGTGCGCGACCTCAACGCGGTGTACGCGGCCACGCCCGCGCTGTGGCAGCGCGACACCGATCCCGGCGGCTTCGAGTGGGTCGAGGGCGGCGCGTCCGAGGACAACGTCTTCGCCTTCCTGCGCTTCGACACCGCGGGCGATCCGCTGCTGTGCGTGTGCAACTTCTCCCCCGTCGTCCGGCACGACTACCGGCTGGGCTCCCCCGCCGGGGTGTGGGCGCCCGTGCTGAACACCGACGAGACGCGCTACGGCGGCAGCGGCGTGCTGCTGCCGGACCACGTCAAGACCGAGCCGACGCCGTACCAGGGCCGCCCGCACACGGTGGTGCTGACGCTGCCGCCGCTGGCGGCGGTGTGGCTGCGGCCCGACCGTCCCTGAGACCCGCCCGCGGGAGGAGGCTCAGAAGACCGACTCGGCCTCCTCCATGCGGTCCTCCGGCACGGTCTTGAGGTAGGTGATGGCGTCGGCGAGCGGCACGGTGTCGACGCGGGTGCCGTGCAGGGCCGTCATGTGGCCGAAGGCGCCCTTGTGCGCGGCCTCGACGGCGTGCCAGCCGAAGCGGGTGGCGAGCACCCGGTCGAAGGCGGTCGGCACGCCGCCGCGCTGCACGTGGCCGAGGATGACCGGGCGCGCCTCCTTGCCGAGCCGGCGCTCCAGTTCGCGGGCGAGCGTCGTGCCGATGCCCTGGAAGCGCTCGTGGCCGTACTTGTCGATCTCGCCGACGCCGTAGTCCATGGTGCCCTTGGCCGGGTGCGCGCCCTCGGCGACGCAGATCACGGCGAACTTCTTGCCGCGCTCGAAACGCTCGGCGACCATGGCGACGAGGTCGGCGGGGTCGAAGGGCCGCTCGGGGACGCAGATGCCGTGGGCGCCGCCGGCCATGCCGGCCTCCAGCGCGATCCACCCGGCGTGCCGTCCCATCACCTCGACGACCATGACCCGCTGGTGGGACTCGGCGGTGGTCTTGAGCCGGTCGATGGCCTCGGTCGCGACGGTCACGGCGGTGTCGAAGCCGAAGGTGCGGTCGGTGCCGTTGATGTCGTTGTCGATGGTCTTGGGCACCCCCACGACCGGCATCCCGGCGTCCGACAGCATCCGGGCGGCGGTGAGCGTGCCCTCGCCGCCGATCGGGATGAGCACGTCGATGCCGTAGCGGGCGCACAGCTCGTCGGCGGTCCCGGCGGCCTCGCGGAGCCGGTCGCGCTCCAGCCGGGCCGAGCCGAGGACGGTGCCGCCGCGGGCGAGGATGCCGCTGACGGAGTTGAGGTCGAGCGGCCGGAAGCGGCCTTCGAGCAGGCCGACGAAGCCGTCCTCGAAGCCGATGACCTCGTCCGTGTGCCCGGTCACCGCGCGGTGCACGACCGACCGGATGACGGCGTTGAGGCCGGGGCAGTCGCCGCCGGCGGTGAGGACTCCGATACGCATGGGGCGGGCTCTCCAGGGGTGGGTCAGGGGCTGCGCGGGATCAGCGTGCTCTCGGTGATCCGGCCGGCCACGTAGTCGTTGACGTTGCGCAGCGTCGCGGCGACGATCTGGTCGACGGCGTCGACGGTGTAGTAGGCCTGGTGGGACGTCACGAGCACGTTGGAGAAGGTCAGCAGCCGGGCGAGGACGTCGTCGGTCATCACTTCGAGTGACTTGTCGTAGAAGAAGACGCCCGCCTCCTCCTCGTAGACGTCCAGGCCGACACCGCGCAGCCGGCCCTCGCGCAGGGTCTCGACGAGGGCCGCGGAGTCGATGAGGGCGCCGCGGCTGGTGTTGATCAGCAGCGCGTCGTCCTTCATCTCGCCGAGCCGCCGGGCGTCGACCAGGTGGTGGGTGGAGGGCGCGAGCGGGACGTGCAGGGTGAGCAGGTCCGCCTCCCGGACGAGCCGGTCCAGCTCGACGTAGGTCATGCCGAGCGCCTCGCACTCCGGGTTGGGCGTGAGGTCCCAGCCCAGCAGCCGCATCCCGAAGCCGCGGGCGACGGCGGTGAAGGCGGCGCCGATCCGGCCCGTGCCGATGACGCCGGCGGTGCGGCCGTGGAAGTCGCGGCCGAGCAGGCCGTCGAGCCGGAAGTCGAAGTCGCGGGTGCGGCTCGCGGAGCGCACGATACGCCGGTCCAGGGCGAGCGCGAGGGCCCAGGCGAACTCGGCGACGGAGTGCGGGGAGTAGGCGGCCACCCGGGCGACGGTCATGCCCAGGCGCTCGGCGTGCGCGATGTCGATGTTGTTGTAGCCGGTGGAGCGCTGGGCGACGAACCGGGTGCCGCCGCGTACCAGGCCCTCCAGGACAGGCGCGTCCAGCACCGCGTTGACACTCGTCGAGACGGCCTCGTACCCGGCGGCCAGCGGCAGCGTGTCGAAGGTGAGCGGGGTGTCCAGGCAGCGGATCTCGTGCCGCCCGGCGAAGGCGGCCTCCAGCAGCGGCCGCTCGTCGCGCTGCACCCCGGTGGCCAGGACGTCCATCGCACCGCCCTCCTCGCTCGCTCGTCTTCACCCTACGTGCACTGTGCGGTGATCCCCGGCAGGGCGCATCCGGGCGGTGCCGTACGGGCCACGGCGGGCCCGGACGGTCCTGTTAAGACACGGTAACGATCCGCTGCGCGGGCCTCGGCGGGCGTCTGCCGCGCGGGCACGTTAGCGTCGTTGCGTACGCGGGCGGCTGCCCGGATACGGGGAAGACGAAACGGAGTAATCGGGTGACGCGCAGCGTCTACGTCACGGGGGTCGGCCGTGGCGACGGCCGCCAGGTGGTCGAGCTGGGAGTGATGGAGCTGCTGACGCGGCAGGTGGACCGGGTCGGCGTCTACCGGCCGCTGGTGCACGACACGCCGGACCGCATCTTCGAGCTGCTGCGCAGCCGCTACCGGCTCGTGCAGGACCCGGCCACGGTCTTCGGGCTGGGCTACGAGGAGGCCGCCGAACTGCAGGCCGAGCAGGGCCAGGAGGCGCTGACGGCCCGGCTGGTGGAGGGCTACCTGCGGGTCGCGGCCGACTACGACACGGTCCTGGTGCTCGGCTCGGACTTCGCCGGCACCAGCCTGCCCGCCGAGCTGGCGGTGAACGCGCGGCTGGCCAACGAGTGCGGCGCGTCGGTCATCGTGGTCATAGGGGAGCGCGCGCAGACCGCCGAGTCGGTGGCGGCCGAGGTGCGCAACGCCCACCACGCGTACACCAGCCTGGGCTGCGACGTCATCGCGATGGTCGCCAACCGGGTCGAGCCGGCCGAGGCGGAGGAGACCGCGGAGCGGCTCGCGCGCTTCACCGACGTACCGGTCTACGTGCTGCCGGACGAGCCGGCGCTGCGGGCCCCGACCGTGTCGCAGATCGCCGAGACGCTGGGCGCCGAGGTGCTGCTCGGCGACGACGCGGGGATGGCGCGGGACGCGCTGGACTTCGTCTTCGGCGGCGCGATGCTGCCGACCTTCCTGCCGAAGCTGACGCCGGGCTGTGTCGTGGTGACCCCGGGCGACCGGGCCGACCTCATCGTGGGGGCGCTCGCTGCCCACTCCGCGGGTACCCCGCCGATCGCCGGGCTGCTGCTGACGCTGGACGAGAAGCCGGGCCCGGACATACTGAACCTCGCCGACCGGCTGGCGCCCGGCACCCCGGTGCTGGCGGTGTCCACCGGGTCCTTCACGACCGCCGCGGGCCTGTTCACCCTCGACGGCAAGCTGGGCGCGGGCACCCCGCGCAAGGCGGAGACCGCGCTCGGGCTCTTCGAGACGCACGTGGACACCGCGCAGCTGACCGACCGGCTGTCGGTCGCCCGCTCGGCGCGGGTGACGCCGATGATGTTCGAGCACGCGCTCATCGAGCGGGCCCGCGCCGACAAGCGGCGGATCGTGCTGCCGGAGGGCGCCGAGGAGCGCATCCTGCGGGCCGCGGAGGTGCTGCTGCGGCGGGGCGTGTGCGAGCTGACGCTGCTGGGCGAGGAGGACGTGGTCCGCAAGAGGGCGGGCGATCTCGGCATCACCCTGGACGACCCCGGGCTCCAGATCCTGGACCCGCAGACCTCGCCGCTGCGGGATCGTTTCGCCGCGCTCTACGCGGAGCTGCGCGCGCACCGCGGGGTGACGTACGAGCTGGCGTACGACGTCGTCGCGGACGTCTCCTACTTCGGCACCCTGATGGTGCAGGAGGGGCTCGCCGACGGCATGGTGTCCGGCGCGGTGCACTCGACCGCGGCGACCATCCGGCCGGCCTTCGAGATCATCAAGACCCGGCCGGGCGCGGCCATCGTCTCGTCGGTCTTCTTCATGTGCCTGGCCGACAAGGTCCTGGTCTACGGCGACTGCGCGGTCAACCCCGACCCGGACGCCGAGCAGCTCGCCGACATCGCGATCCAGGCGTCGGCCACCGCGGCCCGCTTCGGCGTGGAGCCGCGCATCGCGATGCTGTCGTACTCGACCGGCACCTCCGGCAGCGGCGCGGACGTCGACAAGGTCCGCACCGCGACCGCGCTGGTGCGCGAGCACCGCCCGGAGCTGCTGGTCGAGGGCCCGATCCAGTACGACGCGGCGGTCGCCCCGTCGGTCGCGGCCACCAAGATGCCCGGCTCGGCGGTGGCCGGGCAGGCCACCGTGCTGGTCTTCCCGGACCTGAACACCGGCAACAACACGTACAAGGCCGTGCAGCGCTCGGCGGGCGCGGTCGCGGTCGGCCCGGTCCTCCAGGGCCTGCGCAAGCCCGTCAACGACCTGTCGCGCGGCGCGCTGGTCCAGGACATCGTCAACACGGTCGCGATCACCGCGATCCAGGCACAGCAGGGGGACGCCCAGTGAGCACGGCGGCACGCGGGAGCAGGGTGCTGGTGCTGAACTCCGGCTCGTCGTCGGTGAAGTACCAGCTCATCGACATGGACGGCGAGGAGCGCCTGGCGTCCGGGGTGGTGGAGCGGATCGGCGAGCCCGGCGGCACCGCCGACCACACCGAGGCGCTGCGCACGGTCTCGGACGAGCTGCGCGAGCGCGGGCTCGGCCTGGACTCGCCGGAGCTGGCCGCGGTCGGCCACCGGGTGGTGCACGGCGGCACCCGCTTCACCGAACCCACCCTGATCACCGACGAGGTGCTGGCCGGCATCGAGGAGCTGGTGCCGCTGGCGCCGCTGCACAACCCGGCGAACATCACCGGCATCAAGGTCGCCCGCGAGCTGCGCCCGGACCTGCCGCAGGTCGCGGTCTTCGACACCGCCTTCCACGCGACGCTGCCCGAGGCCGCGGCCCGCTACGCGATCGACACCGCCACCGCCGACCGCTACGGCATCCGCCGCTACGGCTTCCACGGCACCTCGCACGCGTACGTCTCCCGCGCGACCGCCCGGCTGCTCGGCCGGGACCCGGCGGACGTCAACGTCATCGTGCTGCACCTGGGCAACGGCGCCTCGGCCTCCGCGGTGCGCGGCGGGGTGTGCGTGGACACCTCGATGGGGCTGACCCCGCTGGAGGGCCTGGTGATGGGCACCCGCTCCGGCGACCTGGACCCGGCGGTGGTCTTCCACCTCCAGCGGGTCGGCGGGATGAGCACGGACGAGATCGACCGGCTGCTCAACAAGCGCTCCGGGCTGCTGGGCCTGTGCGGCGACAACGACATGCGGGAGATCGGCCGCCGGATGGCGGAGGGCGACAAGGCGGCGCAGCTCGCCTTCGACGTCTACGTGCACCGGCTGCGCCGCTATGTGGGGGCCTTCACCGCCGTGCTGGGGCGGCTCGACGCGATCACGTTCACCGCCGGGGTGGGCGAGAACTCGGCGGCGGTCCGCGGGGCGGCCTTGTCCGGTCTGGACAGTCTGGGTGTCACCATGGATCCGGTGCGCAACGCCGTTCGCGGCCACGCGCCCCGCCTGGTGTCGGCCGATTCGTCCCGGGTGGCCGTCGCGGTGGTCCCCACCGACGAGGAGCTGGAGATCGCCCGCGATACTTACGCACTGGCGGCCGCCCCGCAGGGCGGCTGACCACCTCACTGCCACGCGAAGCCCCAGGAATATTCCGGAGCGGAACAAACCGATAGGATAGCGCCCATGCGCCGAGCCAAGATCGTCTGTACCCTGGGTCCCGCCGTCGACTCCTATGACCAGTTGAAGACACTGGTGGAGGCCGGCATGAACGTGGCCCGACTCAACTTCAGCCACGGCAGCCACGCCGAGCACGAGGGCCGCTACAGCCGCGTGCGGAAGGTGGCCGAGGAGACCGGCAGGGCGGTCGGCATCCTCGCCGACCTCCAGGGCCCCAAGATCCGGCTGGCCACCTTCGCCGACGGACCCGTGGAGCTGGTCGCGGGCGACGAGTTCACCATCACCACCGAGGACGTCCCCGGCGACCGCACCATCTGCGGGACGACGTACAAGGGCCTGCCCGCCGACGTCTCGCAGGGCGACCCGATCCTCATCAACGACGGCAACGTCGCACTGCGCGTCATCGAGGTCGACGGCCCGCGGGTGCGCGCGCTCGTCGTCGAGGGCGGCGTGATCTCCGACCACAAGGGCATCAACCTGCCCGGCGCGGCGGTGAACGTCCCGGCGCTGTCCGAGAAGGACATCGAGGACCTGCGCTTCGCGCTGCGGATGGGCGTCGACATGATCGCGCTGTCCTTCGTGCGCGACGCCAAGGACGTCCGCGACGTGCACCGGGTGATGGACGAGGAGGGCCGCCGGGTCCCCGTCATCGCCAAGGTGGAGAAGCCGCAGGCGGTCAAGAACATGGAGGACGTCGTCATGGCGTTCGACGCCGTGATGGTCGCCCGCGGCGACCTCGCGGTGGAGTACCCGCTGGAGCAGGTGCCGGTCGTCCAGAAGCGGCTCGTCGAGCTGTGCCGCCGCAACGCCAAGCCGGTGATCGTCGCGACCCAGATGATGGAGTCGATGATCACCAACTCCCGCCCCACCCGCGCCGAGGCCTCCGACGTGGCCAACGCCATCCTGGACGGAGCCGACGCGGTCATGCTCTCCGCGGAGTCCTCGGTTGGCAAGTACCCGGTCGAGACGGTCAAGACGATGTCCCGCATCGTCGAGGCCGCCGAGGAGGAGCTGCTGTGCCGCGGCCTCCAGCCGCTGGCCCCCGGCAAGAAGCCCCGCACCCAGGGCGGCGCGGTCGCACGCGCGGCCGCCGAGCTGGCCGACTTCCTCGACGCCAAGACCCTGGTCGCCTTCACCAAGTCCGGCGACACCGCCCGCCGTCTGGCCCGCTACCGCGTGCCCGAGCCGGTCGTGGCGTTCACCACCGACCCCGCGACCCGCAACCAACTCGCGCTGACCTGGGGCGTCGAGGCGTTCGTCGTCGAGCACGCCGACACCACCGACGACATGGTCAAGATCGTCGACCGCGAGATGCTCAAGCTCAGCGACTTCACCGAGGGCGACACCGTCATCATCACCGCCGGCTCGCCCCCCGGTGTCCCCGGCACCACCAACCTCGTCCGCGTCCACCACCTGGGCGCCTGAGGTCTTTCCACCGGCCGACAGCCCGCGGCCCGCACCCCTCGTCCGGGGTGCGGGCCGCGGGCCGTCCGGCGTCCGGGAGGAGGCCGGGTCAGGCGTCCTGGCCCGGGAGGACCTTCATGCCGGGGACCGTGAGGGTGCCGCCGAACTGGCCTGCCTGGATGACGGTGACGTCGGTGAAGAAGAGGACCGGGAGGGTCAGGGGGGGCGGGGCCTTCGGGGTGAAGGTGATGGGGACGACGCCGAGGAGGTTGCCGCTCAGGGACTCGGTGTACATGGTCACCGTGCCGTTGCGGAACGTCGACGTGGAGCCCTTGGCCGCCATCACATGGGTCTTGCTGCCGCTGGGGCCGTTGACGATCTGGTGCAGGTCGCCGATGTCGATACCGGTCGCGGTGAACTTCAGGACGTCCTTGACCGTGCCGCCGTAGGTCTTGACCTGCACGATGCCGTCGTACTTCAGGCCGTAGAGGGTCAGCAGCGAGCTCTTGAGGACCCAGGGGTCGTCCGGGAGCAGGGGTATGCCCTGCTCGGTCTGGGCGTCCGCGAGGGCCTTGGCGTCGTAGCTGGGGCACGGGAAGGACTGCGGGTCGCCGGAGGTGGCCGCGGAGTCGTCGCCGGTCAGGGACTTGGCGGTCTTCGAGGCGCCGTCCGTGGCGCCCTTGGCCGTGTCCTTGACGGTGTCCTTGGTCTTCTGGAGCGCGCCGTCGGCCGTCTTCGTGACGTCCTTGACGGTGTCCTGGACGGTGTCCTTGACCGTGGGCTTCGCGTCCTGCGTGGCCTTCGGGGACGCCGTGGGGCTCGCCGAGGGCTGCGTGGGGGTCGGGGTGGGGCTCGCGGTGGGCTGCGAGGCGCCGCCGAGGCCCAGCAGGCCGCCGAGCAGGTCGCCGAGGCCCAGCGGGTCCAGCGGGTTGACGGACTTGGTGGGGCTCGGGCTCGCGCTGGGGGCGGTCGTCGGGGCGGACGCGGCCGTGCCGGGCTTGGCGTCGGCGGCGGACGGCGAGGTCTCCGGCGTGGGCGCGGAATCGTTCTTGCCGGTCGCCGTCGTGGCGCTCGGGCTCGTCGTCGGCTTCGGCGTCCCCTTGTCGTCCTTCTTCGCCGAATCCGAGGTGTCCTTGCCCTTCTTCGCCGTCTCGGACGGCGAGGGCGTCGGGGTCTCGGACTGCGTCACGCACGGGCCCGGCTTGAACGGGTTCTTGGGCTCGTCGGCCTGCGCCAGGTGCGGGGTCAGTCCCATGCCCATGAGCACGGCGGTCGGCATGGCGGCGAGCGCCACCGCCTTGCCCGCGGGCATGTGCAGCTTCGTCAGCAGGGACCTGCGCGGGGCCGCGTGCCGCGGGCCGGACCCGGTCCGCGCGCGGCGCGCGCTCTCGCCCGGCTGAGCTTCGTCACTCAGCACGGTGCCTCCCGTTCTGCTCGGTGGTCTCGTCGTCTGCCCCCGCTCCGGCGTGCACCGGCTCGGGCGTGGTGAACGGGTCGGCGTGGAAGTGGGGGCCGGCGGCCGGGTCGGCCGCGTCGTCCACCGGCTTCGGGCCGTCGCCGGGCAACTCCGCCTGCTCGCCCGGGTCGTCGGGCACCGGCGTGCCGGGCGCCCAGGCGATGGCCAGCGCGCCGCCGACGATCGCGAACAGGAAGCCCACGAGGGCGCCGAGGTTGGTCATCGGGATGGACACCAGGCCGAGCAGGATGCTCGCGACACCGGCGAAGATCCGCACCTCGCGCTGGAACCACATCGTCAGGCTCAGCGTGATGAGCAGCACGCCGATGATCAGCGCGCTGGCACCCGCGGTGGTGCCGACCCGGACGCCCAGCTGACCGAAGGTCATGTTGTGGTACGGGACGTACCCGATGGCGGCCCCGCCGATGATGGTCACCAGCCCGGCCCAGAACGGCCGCTCCCACCGCCAGTGCCGGAAGGCGATGCGGCCGCGGGTGAAGGCGTCGGGGGACCCTTGCGACTCGGCGCTCATGGAAAACAGCTCCCTGGAACTGGCGTTGCGTGAAGAAAGGGGTGCCGTGGGCGAGCCGCGCGGGGCGCGGCCCGCCCAGAGCGAGTCAGACCGTGCTCAGTAGCACTGGCCCCCGGAGCCCAGGTGGAGCCTGAGGCTGAGGCCCGTGAGGCGGAAGGTGCCCGCGCTGGTCGCCCACGCCGTCTGCTTGACGTCCGTCAGGTCGGCCGACTCGGCCGTCTGCGCGAACGAGTTCGGGTCGGCCTTGTCGCCGGCCTTGATGCCGGGACCGGGCTGGCCGCTCGCACCCGCCGCGACACCGATGTTGATGTTGGTGAAGACCGCGTCCGCGTCGAGCTGGTCGAGGTCGATGTAGAGGTTGTGCGCCTTGACCTTCTTGCCGTCGTTGCCGGCCTTCAGGACGAGCGTCACGTCCCCGATCGGCGTCGGGATGACGACCGACTGGCACAGGCCCGTGATGGTGGCGTCGGTGAACGCCGACACCGCCACCGGCGCGTACGACTTGGGGTCCTTCGGGTCGCCGCCCTGCTTGATGTCGAGCGAGCCGTACTGCTCGAATCCCTCGCCGTGCAGCGTGTCCGCGGTGACCTTGAACTGCTGGCCGGACACGCTGAACGACGCCGCGAGCGCGCCCTGCGCGATCGCCACGCCTATCGCCGCGGTGGCGGCCACACTCGGCACCATGACGACGGCGAACCGCCGCCATCTGGTACCGCCCCGAACGTGCGATTCCATGTTTCCTCCTTCTCGGACGTACATCTCCGGCCCGGACCTGGTCCGGGCCTGGGATGGGAGAAGTGCTACGTCCTCGGGAAGGAGAGCGCCGCGCCGGGCATGGCCGTCTGCCTCCCGGGGCGAGTCCTGCGGGAAAGCCCTGCGGAACTGCCTGGGGAAGTCCGGACGGCGGTGTCCGGGACATCGGCGATCACCCCCGAGCGACAACCACTGGCCACGCTCTCGCGCAACCTGCTGGACAGGCTCCATCCGGTTCCATCACGGCGGACGGAGACCCCCCTGTCCCGAAGGCGCGGCGGTTGCCGCGCTCTTCCGCTCGGCGGGGACCCGTGGGGCCGGGCACCGGCTGGCTGCCGGGCGCTGGCTACGGACCGAGCTTGGCCGATCGTGGTCCATTCGGGGCCGCCGCACAAGGGGCTCATTACTAGCGAGTAACGGATAAGTGTCGTGAGGCGCGCAGCCGTTCGAGACATACTGACGTGGCGTAGTCAAAACATGGGGGAGAAAGTCCGGCATATATGACGATCGACCAGCAAATCGGGGTCGCGTTCTCACTCCCCGTGACGGTGACCGCCCACTGTCACGGTTTGATAAAGAGAGGTCGCCGGATCACTCAACCGCTGAGTACCGCGGCCCCGTCACGAGGCCGCGGTACGCGGGAGAACAGGACTCAGAACAGCACCCTGGCCAGCGCGGTCCGACCGCTGACCACCCGCGGGTCGTCCGGGCCGACGACCTCGAACAGCTCCAGCAGCCGCAGCCGCGCGGTGTCGCGGTCGTCGCCCGTGGTGCGGCGCACGGTGTCGACCAGCCGCCCGAAGGCGTCCTCGACATGGCCGCCCACCAGGTCCAGGTCGGCGGCGGTGAGCTGGGCCTGCACATCGCCCGGGGCGTCGGCGGCGGCCTGCCGCGCGGCGCCCGCGTCCACGCCCTGGACGCGGGAGAGCAGTTCGGCCTGTGCGAGGCCGAGCTTGGCCTCGGTGTTGGCGGGCTCGTCGGCGAGCACATTGCGGTACGCCTGGACCGCGCCGCTCAGGTCACCGGCGTCCAGCGCGTCGTGCGCGGCGCCCAGCGCCAGTTCCTGCGGGGTGGCCGGGCGCTCCGGCACGGCGGCGGGCTCCGGCGCGGCACCGGGGTCGACCTCCTCGCCGACGATGCCGAAGCGCTGCTCGGCCACCGCGACGAGCTGGTCGAGCACCTCGGTGATCTGGTCCTCCGGCGCCAGGCCCTGGAAGAGCGGCATCGCCTGTCCGGCGATCACCGCGAAGACCGCGGGCACGCCCTGGACCTGGAACTGCTGGAAGAGGAGCTGGTTGGCGTAGACGTCGGCGGTGGCCAGCACGAACCGGCCGCGGTACTCGCCGGCCAGCCGCTCCAGCACCGCGTTGAGCTGCTTGCTCTGCTCGGCCTGGTCGGCCCAGAAGCTGATGACGACCGGGACCTCGGTGGAGCGCTGGAGGACGTCGCTCTCGAAGGTCGCCTCGGTCACCTCGATGACGAGCGGGGAAGCGGGGGCGGCCGCACCGGCGGCGCCGGCCTCCTGCCGCTGCGCCCGGGCCTGCTCGGCCTTGGCCTTGGCCTCACTGGCCGCCTTCACCGCGGCGAGGTCGACCACCCCGCTCATGGACATGTTCCGTGGCTGCATGAGGCAATCCTCCCCCCTCGCGGACCCCAGTGGTGCACAGTCCCGGGATCAGGCCGGACCTCCCGCCGGTTCGCGGGGCTCCGACCACCCGGTCGTGTGGTGGCGCGCCGCCGGTGGCGGCGCGTCGGTGGTGGTGCGGATCCCCATCCGCACCGGCGTGGTTGTCGCCGAAGTCGCTCGTGTTTCGCTACGAGCTGTAGCGTAACTGCCCCTGCCCGCCCCACACTGCGGCGCACCCTGTGAATCAGCTCACTCGTCACGGTACTTACCGACGGGTATGGTCCGCGTATGCCTCCCACCGCCGCCGGTCCGCCACCGGCCCGACGCACCGGGCGGCCGCGGAGTGCCGGGCTCGACCGGGTGATTCTCGCGGCCACCCGCGCCGCGCTGGCCGAGGTCGGCTGGAGCAGGCTGACACTGGGCGACGTCGCGGCGCGCGCCGGGGTGGCCAAGACGACCGTCTACCGGCGCTGGGCGGGCAAGAACGAACTGGCCGTGGACGCGGTCGCCGCGCTCTTCGAGGAGCAGCTCGAACTGCCCGACCGCGGCAGCCTGGAGGCCGACATCCGCGGCGTGGTGCTGCGCTTCGCCGAGCTGCTGGACCGCCCGGAGACCAGGACCGCGCTGATGGCGGTGATCGGCGAGGCGGCGTACGACGACGCGCTGCGGCTGCGGATCCGCGCGGCCATCGTGGACCGGCAGAAGCACCTGGTGGTGCTGGGCCGCAAGCGCGCCCAGGCGCGCGGCGAGATCCCCGCGGACGACGGCGCCACGGCGCCCTGGCGGGACAACCTGATCTTCGACGTGGTCGCCGGGGCGGTCGTGCACCGCGTCATGGTCTCGTCCGAGCCGGCCGACGAGGAGTGGGCGCGTCGGCTCGCCGGGCTCCTCGTCGTCGGACTCGCGGGGCTGCACACGGCCCAGGACCTCGACTGAGAGGTCCCGCACCGCCCGTACGGCGTGCGGCCCCGCCTTTCCCGTTCATCGCGCTGCGCGCGTCCCCGTCATCCCGGCTCCCCGCCGGTACTGCTCTTTCCGTGCCCCCCCGGGCCCTCCCCCGGGCCCCGTGCCGCTCCGAGCCGGGGGCTCAGGAGAGGCTGCGCGCCGGGGCGGTCTCTCCCCCGGCCAGGTCGGCGGCGAAGTGGTCGAACTCCCCCGCCAGGACGCCTTTCACGAAGGCCTCCCATTTCGCGGTGGTGGTCACCGCCACCACGTCCGGCTGTTCCGTCTCCCTTATGTAGACCATCCCGTCGTCACCGACGGTCGCTTCGAGGGCCACACACGTCCTTTCCTGGAGGGCGGTCGGGTCGTTGACGAATCTACCGACCACAACCAATGTCCAGGTCAGCGCCTTGGGGGGCGGACGGAGGGACGCACGGGGCGCTCAGAAGCGGGCGGGTTCCGCGTATGTGCCCCATTCGGCACGCAGCACGTCGCAGATCTCGCCGAGCGTGGCCTCGGCCCGTACCGCGTCCAGCATGGGCGCGATCATGTTGCCGCCGGAGCGTGCGGCCGCCAGCATTTCGTCCAGGCCGCGGCGCACGGCGGCCTCGTCGCGCGCGGTGCGGCGGTCGGCGAGCAGCCGCACCTGGTCGCGCTCGACCTCGTGGCCGACCCGCAGGATCTCCAGGTCGCCGGTGACGGAGCCGGTGTGGCAGTTGACGCCGACGACCCGCTTGTCGCCCTTCTCCAGCGCGCTCTGGTACTGGAAGGCGGCCTCGGCGATCTCGCCGGTGAAGTAGCCGTCCTCGATGCCGCGCAGGATGCCGGACGTCATCGGCCCGATCGGGTGCTCACCGCTCGGCACGGCCCGCTCGCCCAGCTCCCGGATGCGGTCGAAGACGGCCTCGGCGTCGCGCTCGATGCGGTCGGTGAGCGCCTCGACGTACCAGGAGCCGCCGAGCGGGTCGGCGACGTTGGCGACGCCCGTCTCCTCCATCAGCACCTGCTGGGTGCGCAGCGCGATCTCGGCGGCCTGCTCGCTGGGCAGCGCGAGCGTCTCGTCCAGCGCGTTGGTGTGCAGCGAGTTGGTGCCGCCGAGCACGGCGGCGAGCGCCTCGACGGCGGTGCGCACGACGTTGTTGTAGGGCTGCTGGGCGGTGAGCGACACCCCTGCGGTCTGGGTGTGGAAGCGCAGCCACTGCGCCTTGTCCGACCGCGCCCCGTACACGTCCCGCATCCAGCGGGCCCAGATGCGGCGGGCGGCGCGGAACTTGGCGATCTCCTCGAAGAAGTCCAGGTGCGCGTCGAAGAAGAAGGACAGGCCGGGCGCGAAGGTGTCGACGTCCAGGCCGCGGCTGAGGCCCAGCTCGACGTAGCCGAAGCCGTCGGCAAGGGTGTAGGCCAGTTCCTGCGCGGCCGTCGCGCCCGCCTCGCGGATGTGGTAGCCGGACACCGACAGCGGCTTGTACGCCGGGATGGCGGTCGCGCAGTGCTCCATCAGGTCGCCGATGAGCCGCAGGTGCGGTTCGGGGGCGAAGAGCCACTCCTTCTGCGCGATGTACTCCTTGAAGATGTCGGTCTGGAGCGTGCCGTTGAGTACCCCCGGGTCGACGCCCTGCCGCTCGGCCGCGACCAGGTACATGCAGAAGACCGGGACGGCGGGCCCGGAGATCGTCATGGAGGTGGTGATGTCGCCCAGCGGGATGTCGCGGAAGAGCACCTCCATGTCCGCGGCCGAGTCGATCGCGACCCCGCAGTGGCCGACCTCGCCGAGCGAGCGGGCGTCGTCGGAGTCGCGGCCCATGAGCGTCGGCATGTCGAAGGCGACGGAGAGGCCGCCGCCGCCGTTGGCCAGGATCTGGCGGTACCGCCGGTTGGTCTGCTCGGCGTTGCCGAAGCCGGCGAACTGGCGGATCGTCCACGTCCGGCCGCGGTATCCGGTGGCGTGCAGGCCGCGGGTGAAGGGGTACTCCCCCGGCCAGCCGATCCGTTCGAAGCCCGGTACGTCGGCGCCGGGCGGCGGCCCGTACACCGGCTCCACCGGGTCACCGGAGAGCGTCGTGAAGTCGGCGTCGCGGCGCCGGCTGGAGTCGTAGCGTGCCTGCCAGCGGGTGCGGCCTGTCTCGATCTCCGAAGCGTCCATACTCTCGAATTTACTAGGACGTCCTAGTAAATGTCGATGACGCGCGGCTCACCAACCGGGTGAGCCGCGTTTTTTCTGGGGCGGGCCCTACGCCTTCGCGGGCTGGACGGGCTCCGGCTCGTCCGCCTGCGACGGCGCGACGAGCGGGGCCAGCTCGCGCGAGACCCGGCGCTCGACGAAGAACGCGGCGGTCGGCACGGTGCCGGCCAGCAGCACCCAGGCCATCCGGCCGAGCGGCCACTTCGCCTTGGAGCACAGGTCGAAGGCGAAGATCAGGTAGACGACGTAGAGCCAGCCGTGGGCGAAGCCGATCACGGTGGTGGCGGTGCCCGCGCCGCTGATGTCGAGCCCGTACTTGCCGATGACGGCGAGCGTGAGGGCGATCAGCAGGACGCCGGTCACGTAGGCCATCACCCGGTAGCGGGTCAGCACGCTGTGTTTCATGGCAACGAGCGTAACCCGGCGGCCTCAGGCCCCCGATTTCGCCCCCGTGCTCACTCCGCCTCGAAATCCCCGGCGTCGATCCGCAGCGGCCTGAGCAGCGCGAAGATCTCCGCGCACTCCTCCGCGTCGTAGACGCCGAGGCCGAAGTCCATCGCCATCAGGTCGCGCGTGGCGGACTCGACGATCTCGCGGCCCTTGTCGGTGATCGAGGCCAGGGTGCCGCGGCCGTCGTTGGGGTTGGGGCGCTTGGCGACCAGACCGGACGCCACCAGCCGGTCGACGGTGTTGGTCACCGACGTGGGGTGCACCATCAGGCGCTCGCCGATCTTGGACATCGGCAGCTCGCCCGCCTTGGAGAAGGTGAGCAGCACCAGCGCCTCGTAGCGCGCGAAGGTCAGGCCGTAGGGCTTGACCACCGCGTCGACCTGGCCCAGCAGGATCTGCTGGGCGCGCATGATCGAGGTGATCGCGCCCATCGACGGGACCCCGCCCCAGCGCTGGGTCCAGTGCTCGTCGGCGCGGGCGATGGGGTCGAAGGGCAGGCTCAGGGGCTTTGACACGCGCTTGAGCCTACCCGTCGGTCACATCGTGGTCACGGCCGTCTCGGCAGTCGGGCATCCGGCAGCCCCGCGGCCTGCTGTTCTTCCTCAGGTGAGGGCGCTGAGCGCGTGCCACTGGTCCACGGACAGGTTCCACTCGCCGTAGCCGTTGCCCTTGTCGACGACGGCCCGGGTGGAGCCGGTGGACACCACGACGTCGCCGCGCACCGCGCTGTCGAAGAACCACTTGGCGTCGGCGTCGCTCAGCCCGATGCAGCCGTGGCTCTTGTTCTGCTTGCCCATGTAGCGGTCGTTCCAGGGCGCGGCGTGCACGAAGGTGCCGGAGGTGGTGACGCGGACGGCGTTGTGCACGTCCTCGTCGTAGAAGTCGGCGGAGTCCTCGCTGGTCGCGATGTTGACCGACGACGAGGTCATCCGGACGGTGGACTGCTTGGCCATCACCACCATGGTGCCGTTCCACGTGGGGAAGGCGGAGCTGCCGCCGGAGATCTTGAAGTTCTTGACGGTGCGGCCGTTCTCGGTGACGCGCATGGTGTGCTTGGCGAGGTCGGCGTAGGAGATCCGGGCGGTGCCGACGCTGAAGGTGTCGTGGATGTCACGGCGCAGGAAGCGCCCGTCGCCGGTGTCGATGCCGCTGAGCCGGGCGGTCAGGGTGACCTTGGTGCCGGTGGGCCAGTAGACGTCCGGGCGCCAGTCCACCCGCTGGATGCCGGTGAGCGGGTCGGTGAGCCAGCCCCAGCTGCCCTTGACGGCGGGGGTGGTGGTGATGCTCAGGGCCCGCTCGACGGCGGCCTTGTTCGCCACCGGCTTGTCGAAGGCGAGTGAGAGCGGCAGGCCGACGCCGACGACGGCGTTGTTGAGCGGGGTCGCGGTGACGCCGTTGACCTTGCCCGCCGCGGCGGTGCGGAAGTCGCTCGTGGTGGTGGCCTGCTTGCCCGCCCCGTCGGTGGCGGTGACCGTGACGGTGTAGGCGGTGCCGGGCGTCATGGTGCGGTCGGACGTCCAGGTGCGGCGGTCGGCGGCGAGCTTGCCGGTCACCTCCACGGGATCGACGCCGTCAGACGACTTCCCCTTCGGGGTGACGGTGACGGTGCCGAGGGTGCCGCTCGCGGCGGTGACGGTCACGGGGGTGCCGGGGGCGACGCTCCTGCCCGCGGCCGGGGAGACGGTGACCTTCCCGGCCGCGGCGGACGCGGTGGCGGCCGGGCCGTCGCCGGGGGCGGCTCCGTCGCCGGACGCGGTGTCGTCGCCGCCGCACGCGGCGGCGCCGAGTGCCAGGGCGAGCAGCAGGGCGGGGGCCGCGAGGGCGCGGCCGCGGGATATGCCGAAGGTGCGGAACACGGTGTCGGGTCCTTGTCAGCAGTCGGTCAGCGGTCGGTCAGCAGTCGGCGGACGAGGAGTACGGGCCCTTGTCGGCGCCGGAGCCGTCCTTGCCGGAGACGTGGGTGTCGCCGGCGGCATCGCCGCCGACGGTGAAGTACCGGGTCGTGCCGCCGCCGGCGCGACCGGAGCCGGGGCTCGTCACCGTGGACGGGGCGTCCGGGGAGGGGGGCATGGCCAGGTCGTCGAGCGTGTCGGCCAGGCAGCCGGCCGGGCGCGGTCCGTCCGGTTCGTCTCCCGGCTCCCACTGCAGCGGGCTGTGAGGGCTGTCCACCACCAGTACGGCGACGTATTGCCCCTCGTGCTGGATCCACACCGTCACACCGGAGATCTTCTTCGAGCTGCCCATGGCGCGGTCCGCCACGAGCCGCCCCCATACGCCGTTCTCGACCGTGATGATGTCCATCGCGCACTTGGCGTCGATCCGCTGCCGCAGCTCCGCGGCCCCCGCGACCGCCGCGGGCTCGTCGGGGAAGGCCAGCAGCCGCTCGTACGCGATGGCCTTGACGGCCTCCGCCATGTACGTGCGGCCGTCCTGGGCGATCACACCGGCCGGCACCGGGTAGCCGCACGAGGAGGGCACGTCGTTCTTCGTTCCGTTGTCCGCGACCGTCCAGCGCCATTTCGGCGCGAAAGGCAGCGAACTCGTGGGCAGCAGGCGGTCGGTGAGCGCCTGCGTGGAGATCGTGGGTTCGGGCGTGGCGCTGCCGGAGGCGGCGGGCGCGGTGGTGCGGGCGCGGTCCGCCTGCTCCAGCCGCGGCAGCAGCTGCCAGCAGGTGACGCCGAGGGCCAGCGCCGTCACCGTACCGGCGGCGGCCGCGCGGCGCCGGGCGCGGCGCCGCTCGCCCCGGGCCCGCGCGGCCTGCGGACCGGCCAGGACGACGAGTTGTTCGGCGTCCTGCGCCAGCTCGTGCAGGCGGTCGTCGAGTTCGTCAGCCATGGAGGGGCACCTCTCGGAGGGTTCGCCGGTCGTGCCGGGCACGGTCGGGGTCCGCGGGCTCGGGCTCTTCCCTGAGCTTGGCGCCGAGGGCCTTGCGGCCACGGCTCAGCCGGGTCCGCACCGCGGCGGACGACACCCCCGTCTCCCGCGCGATCTCGTCGACCGGCAGGTCCAGCAGATGGTGCATCACGACGGCGGTGCGCTGGTCGTCGCCGAGCGTGCGCAGCGCGTCCACCAGCGCGACCCGGTCCGGCGCGAGCGCCGGCGCGTCCGCGGGCGGGCCGTGCCGGAAGTGGGCGCGCATGCGGTTGCGCGCCTTGCGCCAGGTGCTCACGGCGAGGCGCAGCGCGACGGTCCTGACCCAGGGGGTCGGGTCGCCCTCGGCGGTGAGCGCCGCCCAGCGGGTCCACGCTCGCGCGTAGGCCTCCTGGACGGCGTCCTCCGCCTCGCCGAGGTCGCCGGTCACCGCGTACACGACGGCGACCATCTTCTTGGCCGTGGCGGCGTAGAAGTCATCGAAATCCGCGGTGCGCTCCGCGGGTTGTGCGGTCATCTTTCGTGGCCCTCCCGCATCTATCACGCGCGAGGGCGCCAAGAGGTGACACATGAGTTTTCCCTGCGGGTCGCGCCACCGGGAATGCCTCTTGCGGTGGGCGTCGCGATCGACCGGCCCACCACCGGGGGCGAGGTCCCGGTGGTGGCGTCGCCCGGCAGGGCGTGGGGCTCAGTGCAGGCGCGTGGCCCGCAGGTGGCTGGCGACCGGGGCGAGCGCGGCGTGGTACGCCGCGAGGCCGTCCCGGTCGATGAGGTCGATGAAGTGCTCGCGCACCGACGCGACATGCCGCGGCGCGACCTCCCGCATCGTGTCCCAGCCGTGCTCGGTGAGCACGGCGTAGAGCCCGCGCCGGTCCGACTCGCAGTTCTCCCGCCGCACGTACCCGGCGGCCTCCATGCGCGTGATCTGGTGCGAGAGCCTGCTCTTGCTCTGCAGGGTGGATTTCGCGAGGTCGCTCATCCGCATGCGGTGGTCCTCGGCCTCGGAGAGGTTGACGAGGATCTCGTAGTCGTTGTTGGTCAGTCCGAAGGGTTGCAGGTCGCGCTCCAGCTGGTACATGAGCAGCCGGCTGACATCGAGGTGGACGCGCCAGGCGCGCTGCTCCTCCTCGCTGAGCCAGGTCGTCGCGCTGTCCGCGGTCTCCGTCGTCATGGGCGAATTCTACCGTCCGTTGAAATTCGTACGTTCACCCGGGTAGCGGGGCCGTCACCGTGTGCAGCGGCTGCCGTCAGCTCCCGGGGCGGGCCGCGCCGGGTACGCCGGGGCCGGCGCTCATGGGGACGCCGCCGGTGTCCGTGCCGGGCATGAGGTCCTCGGTGGACTGCAGCAGCACCTGCCCGGCGCCGCTGAACTCGAACTGGTGCTCCTCACCGGACGCGCCGCCGATACCGGTGAGCGCGCGGATGCCGCCGAGGACGCCGCGCATGTAGGCGTGGTCGTAGTGGTGGCAGGGGCTCGGGCAGTCGGCCCAGCCGACGAGGGCCTGCGGGTCGACGCGGATGGGCGGTTCGACGAAGTGCACCGCGCCGTTGGAGGCGGCGACGAACTTGCCGGTGCCGAGCAGCGTCAGGAAGCCGGGGATGATCGACTGCTTGAGGGTCAGTCCGGGCTGGAAGGCCAGCAGGTTGCCGGAGCGGATGGTGAGGTTGCCGTCGTCGAGGTCGTAGGAGTTGATGTCGTACGCCCGGTCGGCGAGCAGCATCTTGCCGCGGCCCTGGGCGACGACCCAGGCGGCCGCGTGCAGGGGGGAGTGGAAGTTCGCGGCGACGAGGCGGTCGAGCGGGCCGTGGCCGATGCCGTGGAAGTCGATCTGCCCGTAGTAGGCGATCATCTTCCCCTTCTGGAGGAACCACTGCCCGTCGAGGTCGACGCTGAAGGCGTACGGGTTGACGTTGTCGTTGCTCGGCAGCGTGAAGGCGTCGAAGACGACGGGGCCCTGGGCGGGGTGGGTCACAGCTTCTCCTCCGAGGCCTGGACGTAGACCGTGCCCTGGCCGCTCAGTTCGAGCTGGAAGGCCTCGCCGGAGCCGCGGCCGACCATCTCGCGCCAGCCGATCGCGGTCACGAGCTTGTTGCGCAGGTCGCCGCGGTGCGCGACGTACGCCTGCGGATCGACGTGGACGGGGCGGCCGGGCGTGACGTGCAGCTCGAAGACGCCGCCGTGCGCCATGACGGCGACCGAGCCCTTGCCCTGGAGCGTGGTGGTGAACAGCCCCTGGCCGGTGGCCTGGCCCCGTATCACGCCCATCACCCCGCCCTGCGAGCCCATGAACATGGTGCCCTGGGCGAGGGAGCCGTCGAAGGCGAGCAGCCGGTCGGCCTCGACGTAGAGCGTCTCGCCGGTGAGGTCCACGGAGTGGATGTGGTGGCCGCCGTGGCCGAACAGCACGGTGCCGTCGCCCTCGACGACCATGAGCGGGGTGGCCTCGTTCGCCACCCGGCGGCCGATCATGCCCATCACGCCGCCCTGCCCGCCGGTGATGCTGGGGGTGAAGGTGACGGCGCCGCGGTAGGCGAGCATGGCGCCGCGCTGGCTGAACATCCGCCGGCCGGGCACGACGCGGGCCTCGACGAGCTTGGAGTTGATCCGGGTGAAGGGCATCAGATCTGGCCCCCGATGGCGTTGCGCTCGCTGGGCTGGACGTAGACCAGGCCGTCGCCCTCGAAGTGGATGCGGAAGCTCTCCCCCGAGCCCTCGCCGACGAGGGTGCGCAGGGACACGTAGCTGCGCAGCTGCTGGCGCAGATCCCCGGTGTGGGCGACGTACGCCTGCGGGTCGACGACCAGCGGGGTGCCGGGGGTGACGCGCAGCACGATCGCGGGCCCGTCGGACATGATCGCGGCCTGTCCGGTGCCCTCGACGGTGGTGGTGAACAGCCCGTTGCCCTGCGAGGCGCCGCGCAGCCCGGTGAAGGTGGTGCCGGTGCGCAGCGACGACTCGGTGACCAGCAGGTTGCTCGCCTCGACGTGCAGCTTCTCGCCGGTGAGCCGGACGAGGTTGATCTCGGTGGCCCGGTCGGCGAAGTACACCGTGCCCTGGCCCCTGACCTCCATGACGGCCATCGCCTCGCCCGTGACGCGCCGGGTGACCAGGCCCCGCAGGCCCTCGCCGCCGCCGGTCATCTTCTTGAAGGTGACCTCGCCCTCGTAGGCGACCATGGCGCCCTTCTTGGCCTTGACCGCGTCACCCGCCAGGTCGACGGCGAGGACGCGGCTGCCCTGGAGCCGGAAGACGGCCATGCCTCAGCCGGCCTCGGTGGCCGTACGCGGGCGTACGGGCAGCGGTTCGGGCTCCTCGCCGGGGGCGCCGGCCGCCTCCTGGACCTCCAGCAGCGAGGCGCTGCGGCGCGCGGCCTCGAAGGCCCTGTGACCGCCGCGCAGGCCGAACAGCCGCTTGCCGAGCAGGATGTAGAGGACGGCGAGGACGTTGAGCGCCAGGGTGCCGATCTTGAAGTAGCTGACCTTCTCCGTCAGCTCGTAGACCTCCAGCGGCAGGAAGGCGGCGGTCGCGACGACGGTCAGGTACTCCGCCCAGCGCTTGGCCCACCACAGGCCGAAGCCCTCGACGATCTCGATGAGCGCGTAGCCGAGCAGCGCGGCCGCGACGATCTGCAGCGTCGACTTCTTGTAGTCGAAGAACTTCCGGATGGAGTCGACGACCGGCGAGTGGTCGAGGTCGTAGTGGAAGTGGTCGGCGACCGGTTTGAAGGCCGTCAGGTCGTCCTCGAAGAGCTTGCGGACCGCGTCCTGGGAGTTGCTGAACTTCCACACCGCCCAGGCCGCGATGACGATGAGCAGCCCGCGCAGGATCCGCTCGACGGCGAGGAAGCGCAGGATGAACAGGTCGCGCAGCGCCCGGCCGCGCGGTACGAGCGGCGCCATGTCGGCGGGGCCGGAGCCGTGCGGCTCGCCGAGCACGAAGTCGCCGCAGCGCAGGCAGCGCCACACCTCGCCGACCGCGGTGGCGGCGTGCAGCCGGGCGCGCAGCCGCAGCTCGTCGGGCGCGTAGGTGATGTGGCCCTTGCGCGCGCAGTGCCGGCGGTCCCAGTCGATGCTCATCGTCCCTCGGTCCCCGTGGGTGTTCGGTGTCGTGCACTCATCACGAACGGTGTCGTGGACAGGGACGCTACCGCCCTTCGCGCGGTTTCCTCGCCCCGGACCTACCCCCGGGGCAGGTCGTCGATGCCGGGGGTTGATAATGGGGAGGTCTTGTGAATGCGATCACAAGACCGGATCGCGAACCGTCCCGACCGGCCGGACCGGCCCGCCCCGTACGACAGTGAGGTACCCCGTGGACCTGAAGACCGCCGGCGCGCTGCGCAGGCTGCGCCTGATCTCCGCCCCCGAGGCGGTCTCCTTCCTGCTGCTGCTCGTCTGCTCGGTGCTCAAGCGCGCCACGGACTTCAACGCGGTGCCGGTCATGGGCATGGTGCACGGCATCCTCTTCATCCTGTACGTCGTCTTCTGGGCGCTGGCCTGGCGCAGCGCCCGGTGGGGCTGGAAGCGCGCGGGCTGGCTGCTCCTGCTGTCGGTGCTGCCGACCGGCGGCTTCTTCGCCGAGCGCACGCTGGCCCGCGAGTCGGAGGCCGCCGTGACCGCGGCGGTGGCCGCGCACGGGCGCTCCGAGGCGGTGGGCGCGTGATCGTCGCCTTTTCCGTCACACCGCTGGGTGTCGGCGAGGAGGTCGGGGAGTACGTGGCGGACGCCGTGCGGGTGGTGCGCGAGTCCGGGCTGCCGAACCGCACGGACGCGATGTTCACCTCGGTCGAGGGCGAGTGGGACGAGGTGATGGACGTCGTACGCCGCGCCGTCGCCGCGGTCGAGGCGCGGGCGCCGCGGGTCTCGCTCGTCCTCAAGGCCGATCTGCGGCCGGGGGTGACCGGGGGCCTCGACTCCAAGGTGGCCACGGTCGAACGGTATCTGGCCGACTGACAGCAAGATCCGGACATCTTCCGGAAGCACCGCGGTCACGTTCGCGTCATGTGCGGAAGCCGTACCGCTGCTGTGCGGACCCGGTGACTCCGGCCGCCGCAGGGCCCGTCCGGCAGGTCAGAGCAGCCCGCCGGTGGCCAGCGCGATGCCCAGCGGGGTGCGCTCGTAGAGCACCTGGTGGCCGTAGCGGCGCGAGGTCAGCAGGCCCGCGTCGCGCAGCACCGCGAGATGCGCGGACACCGACGACATGGCCATCACATGCCGGTGGGCCAGCGCGGTGGTGGTGCTGGGGGCGTCCAGCCCGCTGAGTATCGCCGCGCGGTTGGCGCCCAGCAGCCGCACCAGGGTGTCGGACGCGGTCGGTCCGCCGGGCGCCCACAGACCGCCGATGCCGCGCGCGGGATAGACGACGACGGGCTGCCAGGGCGGGTCGAAGGCGCCGCCCGCCTCGGGCCAGAAGAAGACGCTGGGCACCAGCACCAGGCCGCGCCCGGTGGGTTCCGGCAGCGGCCCCGCGGTGCCGGGGGTGGTCAGGGCGCCGTCGGACCAGTGCAGCCTGGGGTGCAGCCCGGTGAAGAGCCGCTGCATGCCCCCGTCGGCGAGCCGCCGGGCGTGGTAGGCCACGTCGGCCTCCAGCACCGCGCGCAGCCGCGGCCAGTGCGGGGCCAGCAGCGCCGCCCAGACGTGCTCGAAGAGCCCGGCGAGCTGCTGCACGGTGCCCGCCGGGTCGTTGAGCATCGCGCGGCCCCGGCGGCTGTCCGCGGCGCCCGGGGTCTGGGCGAGGGAGGCGGCCAGCTGACGGCGGGCGGTGGCCGCCGGGGTGGCCCGGACCCGGTCCAGCTCCTCGTCGAGCGAGGCGAGCGGCAGGTCCGGGACGGGCTGCAGGAAGTCGGGGCCGTAGCCGTGTTCGGGCGCGAGCAGCCACAGCGGGGCGAGGTCCAGCCCGGCCGCCGCGGCCCGTACCTGCCGCAGCCACGGCAGGTGGTGGCCGTGCCGGTCGGGGCGGGAGAGCGTACGCACCGCGCCCTGCGTCTCGCGCAGCGGGGAGATCGCGAAACGGCACTTGAGCAGGTCCTCAGCCGCAAATCGCATGCGAAGCGACATCATGACCCCCAAGATTCGGCTGTACGCGAAAGACTACACGTGGGGTCCGAGTGGCTCCAGGGTGATGGCATGACAACGGACAGCGAGCACCCGCCACGCGGGGTCGACCCCGCTTCGCCGGCCGGAGAAACACGCGCGGAAACCCGCGCGGAAAGCGCGGACGTCCCGCGGAACACCGCCAACACCCCCGGCGGCCAGCAGGAGAACCAGCGGGAAACCGCGCCCGCCATCGGCTACGGAGCGGTCTTCCGGATACGCGAATTCCGCCCGATCTTCGCCGCGCACGTGCTGTCCATGCTCGGCGGGGTGCTCGCCGAGGTCGCGCTCGCCGTCCTCGTCTACGCCGAGACCGGCTCGGCGGTGCTGTCCGCCCTCGTCTTCGCCCTGACCTATCTGCCCTACGCGCTCAGCGGGCTGCTGCTGTCCGGCATCGCCGACCGCTACCCCGCGCGCCGGGTCCTGGTCACCTGCGACGTCCTGTCCTGCGCCTGCGTCGCGGCCACCGCGATACCCGGCACACCCATCGCGGCGCTCTTCGCGCTGCGCGTGGTGATGTCGCTCATCGCGCCGCTGTTCACCGGCACCCGCGCCGCGAGCCTGGCCGACATCCTCACGGGCGAGCGGTACGTGCTCGGCCGCTCGCTGGTGCGGATCGTCGCCCAGGGCTCGCAGATCGTCGGCTTCGGCGTCGGCGGCCTCATCCTGGTGTGGCTCAGCCCGCGTTCCGCGCTGCTGCTGACCGCCGCGACCTTCGCCGGGTCGGCGCTGCTGCTGCGGCTCGGCACCCGCGACCGCCCCGCCCGCGTCACCCACAGCGGGCAACTGCTGCGCGAGTCGCTGCAGTCCGCCGGGCGCCTGATGGCCGACCCGCGGATCCGGGCGCTGCTGCTGATGTGGTGGATACCGCCGATGTTCTTCATCGTCGCCGAGGGCCTGGCCGCGCCCTTCGCCGAGGACGTCGGCGCCGGTTCGGTCGGCTACGGGCTCTTCCTCGCCGCGATGCCCGCGGGCACCGCCGCGAGCGAGATCCTCGCCGGCACGCTGCTGTCACCCGCGGCCCGGGACCGTATCGTCCTGCCGCTGGCCGGCATCTCGCTCGTCCCGCTGGTCTTCTTCGCGATCGACCCGTCGCTGCCGGTGGCGCTCGTCCTGCTGCTGCTGACCGGGCTCAGCGCGGCGTACGCGCTCGGCATGGACAAGTGGTTCGTCACCGACGTGCCCGACCACACCCGCGGCCAGGCCATGACGCTGCTCGGCGCGGGCCTGATGACCCTCCAGGGCCTCGGCATCACCGTCGGCGGCGCGCTCGCCGAATGGGCCCCGCCCTACGCCGTCATCGCCGGGTCGGGCGCGGGCGGCACGGTGTGCGTGCTGCTCGTGCTGCGCGCGGTGCGGCGCACCCGCCAGGCGCCGGTGATGCTCACCGCGTGACGCGCGTCGCCCACCGCGGACCTGCGGGTTCGCCCGGCTCCCGGCGCAGCCGCGGGGCTCAGCGGCGGGTCAGGTAGGCGTGCATCGCACGGTGCAGGGCCTTGTTGACCGCGCCCTGCAACGGCAGTTCCCACTCCCCCACCGTCTCGACGGCCTCCCCGCCGGTGCCCAGCTTCCAGCGCAGCAAGCCGTGCGCGCGGGACGCCGGGTCCAGGTCGTCCGGGACCCCGCGCATGTCGTACACGGCCGCGCCCGCCAGCAGCGCGTCGCACAGCATCCGCCACTGGAGCGCGTTGCTCGGCCGCACCTCGCGGCGGTGGTCGGCGGAGGCTCCCGTCTGGTACCAGACCCGGACCCCGTCCGGAGCGGCCAGCAGCGTGTGCGCGGCCAGCAGTTCGCCCTCGTGGCGGGCGGTGTACAGCCGCATCCGGCCCGGCTGCTCGGCGTTCAGCTCCGCGTACTGCCGCTGGTAGTAATCGAGGTCGCGGCCCAGGTCGAAGCCGTCGCGGCGCTCGGTGACGCGCAGCAGCTCGTGGAAGGCGGGCAGCGTCCGCGGGCCCTCCACGTCGGTGCGCACCCCGCTCTTGCCCGCCTTCTTGATGTTGCGGCGCCACTCCTGGTTGAGCCCCGTCCACAGGTCGTCCAGACCGCGCCCGGCGAGCGGCACCTCGAACACCAGCCGCGGCTGTGCTCCCCCAGCGCTCCGCCTGGGAGGTACCCCCACACCCTGGCCGTCCTCGCCGCAGCGCCGCCAGCCCGACTCGCGCAGCCGGTCGGCGACGGCCGCGCCCAGCGGCTCGACCAGGTCCGGCAGGATGTCCCCCACCCGCCGCCCCGGCCCCACCGCGTCCTTCAACGTCCGCGCCGACCACCGCCGGTAGGCCAGCGGCGGCCCCATCCGTACGGCGAAGGCCCCCGCCTCCCGCAGATGGTCCGCGAGCGGCGCCAGCCACCGCTCCAGCTGCGGATCGGCCCAGTCCACCGCGGGGCCCTCCGGCAGGTACGCGAACAGCCGCCGCAGGCCCGGTAGTTGCCGGTAGAGCACGAGCGCGGTGCCGAGCAGCCGCCCGGCGTCGTCGAACCACCCCAGGCTCTCCGCCCGCCACCCCGACTTGACCCGCCCCCAGGCCGGCGTCTGCAGGAAGCTCGCGGTGTGCCCGCCCGGCCGCCGCAGGAAGGCGGCGTGCAGGTCCGCGCCGATCGGCTCCAGCCGGAGCGCGTTCCCTTCCCCGGCCGGGACACTGGCCTTCGGTACGTGCTGGTGGGTGGTCATCGTCACGACGCGGTCCTCCCCGTACGGCGGTCCGGGAACGGCCCGCTCACGACTTCCCACGCCTGTGCCGGACCGTTTGTGACCGAGAGATTCCCGACACCCCGCGGCTATGTCCCGGGGCGCGCCCCCGCCCCCACACTTTCTGCCGGTGGCCGTTTCGAACCGGGCTGCCACCTCGCGCCGTGGCGGAGCGCAGGAATCGTCGTGGCCGGTCGCGGGCCCACCGCAGGTGGCACCCCGGAGCGAGAGGAGCGCAAGGAACTGCGCGCGGGTCACAGGCGTCACCATGAGCGGAAGACATCCGCAGGGGTCCGGGCGCACCGCCCGGAAGGCCGCCACCGCCCGGTGGCACAAAAGGCCCGCACCCCCCGTCCCGCGCGCGAGCGCGAAGAACAGGGGAACGGGTTGGCGCCGACGGCAACCCGCCCCCGTACGCGACACGCCAAGAAATCCCTCGCCCGCAGCGGCCGGGCGATGATGGCGGGCTCGCTGGTCTCCCGGGCCACCGGGTTCCTCCGGCTCGCGGTGATCACCGCGGCCGTCGGCACCGCCGCGGCGGGCGACGCCTTCAGCGTCGCCAACACCGTCCCGAACATCGTGTACGCGCTGATGATCGGCGGCGCCCTCCAGTCCGTCTTCATCCCCGAGCTGGTGCGCGCGGCGAAGGAGCACGCGGACGGCGGGCAGGCGTACACCGACCGGCTGCTGACGCTGTGCGCGGTGGGCCTGCTCGCGGTGACCGCGCTGGCGGTGCTCGCGGCGCCGCTGCTGGTGTCCGCGTACGCGCCGGAGTTCGACGGGGCGCAGCGCGACCTGACGGTGACGCTCGCCCGCTACTGCCTGCCGCAGATCCTCTGCTACGGCGTCTTCACGCTGCTCGGCCAGGTGCTGGGGGCGCGGGACCGTTTCGCGGCGATGATGTGGACGCCGGTGCTCAACAACCTGGTGGTCATCGCGGTGTTCGGCCTCTACCTGGGCACCGCGCGCGGCGGCATCGACGACGGGGACGCGCTGGTGCTGGGCCTGGGCAGCACCGCGGGTATCGCGGTGCAGGCGCTCGGCCTGCTGCCGTCGCTGCGCGCGTCCGGCTTCCGCTGGCACCCGCGGTTCGACTGGCGCGGTGCGGGCCTGACGCAGCCGATGCGGGCGGCGGTGTGGACGCTGCTGCTGGTGCTGGTCAACCAGGGCGCGTACTGGGTGGTGACCCGGCTGTCCACGTCCGCGGGCGAGCACGCGCTGGCGGCGGGGCACGGCGCGGGCGTCGGCTATGCCGCGTACAGCAACGCGTACAACCTGTGGGTCGTCCCGCAGGGCATCGTGACGGTGTCGCTGGTGACCGCGCTGCTGCCGCGGATGAGCCGGGCGGCGGCGGACGGCGACCACGCGGCGATCGGCGCGGACCTGACGCGCGGGCTGAACGCGTCCGGGGTCGCGGTCGTCCCGGCGGCGCTGGCGTTCGTGACGCTCGCCCCGCAGATCACCGGTGTGGTCTTCCAGCACGGCGCGACGACCGACGCGGACGCGGCGGCGATCGGCTGGATGCTGACCGCCTTCGCGCTCGGCCTGCCCGCGTTCGCCGGCCAGTACCTGCTGGCCCGCGGCTTCTACGCGCTCGGCGACACGCGGACCCCGTTCTTCCTCAACGTCCTCATCGCGGCCGTCAACGCGTCGCTGGCGGCGGCCTCGTACGCGCTGCTGCCGGCCCGCTGGGCGGTCACGGGCATGGCGGCGGGCTACGCGGTGGCGTGCACGGCGGGGCTGCTGGCGACGTCCACGCTGCTGCGCCGCCGGCTGGGCTGGCGCCCGGGGGTGCTGGGCCACCATCTGCGGCTGCTGGGCGCGTTCCTGCCGGGGGCGTACCTGTCGCTGTGGGCGGCGCACGTGTGCACCGACCGGCTCGGTACGGGCCTGGCGGGCGACGCGGCGGGCCTGCTGCTGGGCGGTGCGGCGCTGCTGGCGCCCGCGCTGGTGCTGGCCCGGCCGCTGGGGCTGCGGCTGCGCCCGCGGAGGTCGTGAACCGGCCGCGAAATGGCCGTACTCACAAAAGCGAATACTAAAATCCTTGAGTAAGCTGAGCGGTTCACCCGTCCCCCCGGGCGGGACGGGCGGGAACGGGCGGGAGGGAGCCCCGATGGCACTGCGGCACGCCGTGCTCGCGGCACTGCTCGACAACGAGTTCAGCGGCTACCAGCTGGCCAAGGCGTTCGGCATCGGGGTCGCCAACTTCTGGCACGCGCTGCCCCAGCAGCTCTACGCCGAGCTGTCCAAGCTGGAGAAGGAGGGCCTGGTCGCGGGGCGCGAGGTCGTACAGACCAGCCGCCCCAACAAGCGGGTCTTCACGGTCACCGCGGAGGGCCTCGCGGAGCTGGAGCGCTTCGTCGCCGCCGACTCCAAGCCCACCTTCATCCGCGACGACCTGCTGGTGATGGTCCAGACCGCCGACCATGTCGACCCGGCCCGCGTCATCGCCCAGCTCGACGCGCGCGCCGAATCCTCCCTGGCCCGCATCGCCGGCTACGAGGACCTGCTGGCCCTGCTGCGCGGCGACCTCCCCGAGGCCGACTACCTCCGCGACTCCCCGACGATCGGCCCCTACCTCACCTGCCGCCGCGGCCTCGCGCTCGAACGCGAGACCCGCGCCTGGTGCCTGGAGTCGGCGGCGGTCCTGCGCGCCCGGCAGGACCGGGCGTAGGGCGGGGCCGCTACGCGCCCGTCAGGCCCTCGATGAGGGAGTCCGCCGCCGTGTACGGGTCGAGGGTGCCCTCGGTGACGCGGTGGGCGAGAGCCGGGAGGTCGTGGGAGGAGCCGGGGGCGGTGATGCGGGCGCGCAGCGCGGTGAGGGCGATGGTCTCGATCTCGCGGGCGGCGCGGTCGGCCCGGCGGGTGGCCAGGACGCCGCGCTCCTCCATCCACGCGCGGTGCTTGTCGAGCGCCTCGACGACCTCGTCGACGCCCTCGCCGCGCGCGGCGACGGTCTTGACGATGGGCGGGCGCCAGTCGCCGGGGGCGCGGGACTCCCCCAGGCCGAGCATGTGGTTGAGCTCGCGGGCGGTGGCGTCGGCGCCGTCCCGGTCGGCCTTGTTGACGACGTAGAGGTCGCCGATCTCCAGGATGCCGGCCTTGGCGGCCTGGATCCCGTCGCCCATGCCGGGGGCGAGCAGCACCACGGAGGTGTCGGCCTGCGCGGCGATCTCGACCTCGGACTGCCCGACGCCGACGGTCTCGACGAGGATCACGTCGCAGCCGGCCGCGTCCAGCACCCGGATGGCCTGCGGGGCGGCCCAGGCCAGGCCGCCGAGGTGGCCGCGGGTGGCCATGGAGCGGATGTAGACGCCCGGGTCGGAGGCGTGCTCCGACATCCGCACCCGGTCGCCGAGCAGCGCGCCGCCGGAGAACGGCGAGGACGGGTCGACGGCGAGCACCCCGACCCGGCGGCCCGCCTTGCGGTAGGCGGTCACCAGGGCCGAGGTGGTGGTGGACTTGCCGACGCCGGGCGAGCCGGTCAGGCCCACCACGTACGCCCCGCCGGTGAGCGGCGCGAGTGCGGCCATCACCTCGCGCAGGTGCGGGGAGGCCCCCTCGACCAGCGAGATCAGCCGGGCCACCGCCCGCGGCCGTCCGGCCCGTGCCTGCTCGACCAGCTCCCCGACATCCACCATCGCAGCCGTCCTCCGTAACGTCAGCTCGCCGGCACGTGCAGGATCAGCGCGTCGCCCTGCCCGCCACCCCCGCACAGGGCGGCCGCGCCGGTGCCGCCGCCGCGGCGGCCGAGTTCCAGCGCCAGGTGCAGCACGATACGGGCTCCGGACATGCCGATCGGGTGGCCGAGCGCGATGGCGCCGCCGTTCACGTTCACCTTTTCAGGTGTCACGCCGAGGTCCTTCATGGACTGGACGGCGACGGCCGCGAAGGCCTCGTTGATCTCGATGAGGTCCAGGTCGCCGACCGTCAGCCCCTCCTTGCGCAGGGCGTGCGCGATGGCGTTGGAGGGCTGGGAGTGGAGCGAGTTGTCGGGGCCCGCGACGTTGCCGTGGGCGCCGATCTCGGCGATCCAGGACAGACCCAGCTCCTCGGCCTTGGCGCGGCTCATGACGACGACGGCGGCAGCGCCGTCGGAGATCTGCGAGGCGGTGCCCGCGGTGATCGTGCCGTCGGCGGTGAAGGAGGGGCGCAGCCGGGACAGCGACTCGGCGGTGGTCTCCGGGCGGATGCCCTCGTCCTTGCCGAAGACGACCGGGTCGCCCTTGCGCTGCGGGATCTCGACGGGGGTGATCTCGGCGTCGAACAGGCCGTTCTTCTGCGCGGCGGCGGCCCGCTGGTGGGACAGCGCGCCGAAGGCGTCCTGGTCGGCGCGGGCGATGCCGAGCCGGGTGTTGTGGTGCTCGGTGGACTCGCCCATCGCGATGTTCTCGAAGGCGTCGGTGAGGCCGTCGTGGGCCATGGAGTCGAGCATCTCGATCGCGCCGTACTTGTGGCCGGCGCGGGAGCCGGGCAGCAGGTGCGGGGCGTTGGTCATGGACTCCTGGCCGCCGGCCACCACGATGTCGAACTCGCCGGCCCGGATCAGCTGGTCGGCGAGCGCGATCGCGTCGAGGCCGGACAGGCACACCTTGTTCACGGTGAGCGCGGGCACCGACAGCGGGATGCCGCCCTTGACCGCGGCCTGCCGGGCGGGGATCTGGCCGGCGCCGGCCTGGAGCACCTGCCCCATGATCACGTACTCGACCTGGTCGCCGCGGACCCCGGCCCGCTCCAGCGCGGCCTTGATCGCGATGCCGCCGAGCTCGGCCCCGGAGAAGCCGCGCAGGCTGCCGAGCAGCCGGCCCATGGGCGTACGGGCACCTGCGACGATGACCGAGCGTGTGCTGCTGGTACTGGCTGTCATGGTGCGGATCCCTTCGACAGAAGAGAGGTTAACGAGGGTTAGCGTCAATGTACTGACCGGTAGACGCCACGTCACCCGGCGGAACGTGTGACAGCGCGCACGTTGTGTAATCGCGGGCCTTACGGTGCACTGGTTCCATGCTGACTCGTATCGACCACATCGGGATCGCCTGCTCCGACCTCGACGCGACCGTCGAGTTCTACCGCGCCACCTACGGATTCGAGGTCTTCCACACAGAGGTCAACGACGAGCAGGGCGTACGCGAGGCCATGCTCAGGATCAACGGTACGGACGACGGCGGCTCCTCCTACCTCCAGCTGCTGGAGCCGATCCGGGAGGACAGCGCGGTCGGCAAGTGGCTGGCCAAGAACGGCGAGGGCGTCCACCACATCGCCTTCGGCACCGCGGACGTCGACACGGACTCCGAGGCCATCCGCGGCAAGGGCGTACGGGTCCTCTACGACGAGCCGCGGCGCGGCTCCATGGACTCGCGGATCACCTTCCTGCACCCGAAGGACTGCCACGGCGTCCTGACCGAACTGGTGACCGCCGCCGGAACCCACTCCCCCGCGGCCGCCGACACGCCCTCCGGCGAGCACCGACCTGTCGAGGACCACTGACCTTATCCCCGTGCTGCCCGGTAGAGTGGCCGGGCCGACCGGGGTGGGGTCTGGGTACGCTCCCGCTCCGCGCCGTTGATCTGACACCATTCTTCGTAGGCCCTGATTCAAACAGGGTCACGGAGAAGCTCACCCGGTTGGCGGGTGAGAACGCCAGGAGACCGATGGGACCGCGGAGTGCGGGGCAACGACAGCTACCGGGCTGACGACCACCTCTCTCAGTTCGAGGCCGAGATGGAGCGGCTGCGGACCGAGCGGGGCAAGGCGGTCGATCACGCCGACGACCTCGGCTACCAGGTCGAGGTGCTGCGTGCCAAGCTGCACGAGGCCCGCCGGATGCTCGCCTCCCGCCCCGCGTACGACAACATCGGCCACCAGGCCGACCAGCTGCTGCGCAACGCCCAGATCCAGGCCGACCAGCTGCGCGCCGACGCCGAGCGCGAGCTGCGCGAGGCCCGCGCCCAGACCCAGCGTCTCCTCCAGGAGCAGGCCGAGCACCAGGCCCGCTTCGAGGCCGAGTGGCACGCCGAGGCCATCGCCCGGCGCCGCCAGCTCGACGAGGAGCTGGCCGAGCGGCGGGCCAGCGTCGAGGGCCACGTCAACGAGAACGTCGCCTGGGCCGAGCAGCTGCGCGCCCGCAGCGAGGCGCAGGCCCGCCGGCTGCTGGACGAGACCCGCGCGGAGTCCGAGGCGGCGCTCGCCGCCGCCCGCGCCGAGGCCACCCGGGTCGCCGAGCAGACCAGGGACCGGCTCACCTCCGACGCCCAGGCCGCGCGCGCCGAGGCCGAGCAGGTGCTGCGGCGGGCGCGTACGGACGCCGAGCGGCTGCTGACCGCCGCGTCCTCGCAGGCCCAGGAGGCCACCACCGAGGCCGAGCAGCTGCGCAGCACCAGCCGCAGCGAGTCCGACGAGGCCCGGCAGCGCGCCACCGAGCTGTCCCGGCTCGCCGAGGAGCGCGTCCGGGAGGCCGACGAGCGGCTGCGCGCGGCGACCGCCGAGGCGGACAAGCTGCGCGAGGAGGCCGCCGCGGGCGCCGCCAAGCGGCTGGCCGCCGCCGAGGCCGAGATGGAGCAGCGCACCCGGACGGCCAAGGCCGAGATCGCCCGCATGGTGAGCGAGGCGACCAAGGAGGCCGAGACCGCCAAGGCGGACGCCGAGCAGACCGTCGCCGACGCGCGGGCCGAGGCCGACCGGATCCGTACCGAGGCCCAGGAGACCGCCCGCGCGGCCGCCGCCGAGGACGCGGCCGCGCAGCTCGCACAGGCCGCCCGCTCCGCCGAGGAGATCCTGACCAAGGCGTCGGAGGACGCCCGCTCGACGACCAAGGGCGCGGGCGAGGAGGCCGAGCGCATCCGAAAGGAGGCGCAGGCCGAGGCGGACCGGGTGCGCGGCGAGGCGGAGTCCGCGGCGCAGGAGCTGCGCGGCGCCGCCCAGGACGACACCAAGGAGTACCGGGCCCGCACCGTCGAGCTCCAGGAGGAGGCCCGGCGGCTGCGCGGCGAGGCCGAGCAGCTGCGGGCCGAGGCGGTCGCCGAGGGCGAGCGGATCCGCGGCGAGGCGCGCCGCGAGGCCGTCGGGCAGATCGAGGAGGCCGCCAGCAAGGCCGAGGAGCTGCTGGCCAAGGCCAAGGCGGACGGCGACGAGCAGCGGCAGAAGGCGGCCGGCGAGGCCGAGCGGATGCGCGCGGAGTCCGTGGAGCGGGCCTCCGCGCTGAACACCAAGGCCGAGGAGGCGCTGCGCACCGCGCGCGCCGAGGCCGACGAGCTGCGGGCCGAGGCCGAGCGGCAGGGCGCGGCGGTCCGGGAGGCCGCCGAGCGGGCCGCCGCCGAGCAGCGGGCCGAGGGCGAGACGGTCGTGGCCCGGATGCGCGAGGAGGCCGAGGCCGACCTCGCCCGGCTGCGCGAGGAGGCCGAGGCCCGGGTCGCGGCAGCCGAGCAGAACCTGCGCGAGGCCAGCGCCGAGGCGGACCGACTGCGCGCCGAGGCCGCCGAGGACGCCGAGCGGGTCCGCCAGGAGACCGCCGAGCGGGTCCGGGCCCTGGTCGAGCAGGCCGAGGCCGAGGCCGTACGGCTGCGGGACGAGGCGGCGGCCGACGCGGCGCAGACCCGGGCCGAGGGCGAGAACGTTGCCCTGCGGGTGCAGGCCGACGCGGCCGCGGAGGCCGAGCGCACCCGCGGCGAGGCACAGGAGACCGCCGACCGGCTGCGGGCCGAGGCGTCCGCGGCGGCCGAGCGGCTGGGCGCGGAGGCCGCGGAGGCACTGGCCGGGGCGCAGGAGGAGGCGGCCCGGCGGCGCCGGGCGGCCGAGGAGCACCTGGCGACCGCGCGGGCCGAGGCCGAGCAGGAGCGGGCGCGGGCCCGCGAGGAGAGCGAGGAGCTGCTCGCGGCGGCCCGCAAGCGGGTCGAGGACGCGGCGGCGGAGGCCGACCGGCTGTCCGCGGAGGCGGAGCAGCGGGCCGGCGAGCTGGTCGCGGCGGCCGAGCAGACCGCCCAGCAGGTACGGGACGCGGTCGCGAACCTGCACCACGAGGCCGAGCAGGAGATCGCCGGGCTGCGCTCGGCGGCCGAGCACGCCGCCGAGCGGCTGCGCACCGAGGCGCAGGGCGAGGCGGACCGGCTGCACGCCGACGCCAACTCCGAGCGCGAGCGCGCCGCGGAGGACACCGCGCGGATGCGCCGGGAGGCGCAGGAGGAGTCGGAGGCGGCCAGGTCGCTGGCCGACCGTACGGTCACGGAGGCGATCGAGGAGGCCGACCGGCTGCGCGCCGAGGCCCGCGAGGACGCCAACCGGATGCGTACCGACGCCGCCACGCAGGCCGACACGCTGGTCGGAAAGGCCCGCGAGGAGGCCGAGCGGCTGGGCGCCAAGGCCCGCGCGGGGCTGGCGGAGGCCGAGCAGACCGCGGAGGAGTCGCGGGCCAACTCGCAGCGCATCCTGGACGAGGCCCGGGAGGCTGCCAACAAGCGCCGCAGCGAGGCCGCGGAGCAGGCGGACACGCTGGTCGGCAAGGCGCAGGCGGAGGCCCGGCGGCTCGCCGAGGCGGCCGAGGAGCAGGCCGACACCCTGGTCGCGGCGGCCCGCGCGGAGGCCGAGCGGCTGGTCAACGAGGCGACGGCCGAGGGCAACGGCATGGTCGAGCGGGCCCGTACGGACGCCGACACGCTGCTCGGCGAGGCCCGCCGGGACGCCACGACGATCCGCGAGCGCACCGACGAGCTGCGGCAGCGGGTGGAGTCCGAGGTGGAGGCGCTGCACGACCGCTCCCGCAAGGAGGCCGCCGAGGCGATGCGGGTGGTCGGCGAGCGGGTCGACAAGCTGGTGGCGGCGGCGACCGAACAGCTGCGCGAGGCCGAGCAGAAGGCGGCCGAGATCAAGTCGACCGCGACGTCCGAGGCCAGCAAGGTCAGGATCGCCGCGGTGAAGAAGGTCGAGGGCCTGCTCAAGGAGGCCGAGCAGAAGAAGGCGGAGTCCGAGCGCGAGGCCGAGCGGGTCAAGCGCGAGGCGCGCGCCGAGGCCGAGCACATCGTGGAGCAGGGCCGCCGCGAGCTGGAGACCCTCTCGCGCCGCCGCGAGGACATCAACGCGGAGATCGGCCGGGTGCAGGACGTGCTGGCGGCGCTGGAGCAGTTCGAGGCTCCGGGTGGCGCGGGCAAATCGCCGAAGAGTACGGTCTCGGCTGGAGCCTCCACGGGTCCCACCAGGTCAGGTGGCAAGCGCAGCGACGATCAGCCACTCGATTGAGCGCACATTCTCCATGCCGAATGCGCAATGGCTCGGTGACACGCCGCAAAGCCCCCTAGGATTCCCTCTATCACCTCACCGGTCTGAATCATCGACAGGAACCCCATGAGCGACACTTCCTCTCCCTTCGGCTTCGAGCTCGTGCGTCGCGGATACGACCGCGGACAGGTGGACGACCGCATCACCAAGCTCGTCGCCGACCGTGACAGCGCGCTGACTCGCATCACCGCACTGGAGAAGCGCATCGAGGAACTCCACCTCGAGACCCAGAACGCCGCGGCGCAGGTGAACGACGCCGAGCCCTCCTACGCCGGTCTCGGCGCCCGCGTCGAGAAGATCCTGCGGCTGGCCGAGGAGGAGGCCAAGGACCTTCGTGAGGAGGCCCGTCGGGCCGCCGAGCAGCACCGCGAGCTGGCCGAGTCGGCCGCCGCCCAGGTGCGCAACGACGCCGAGGCGTTCGCGTCCGACCGCAAGGCCAAGGCCGAGGACGAGGGCGCGCGGATCGTCGAGAAGGCCAAGGGCGACGCCTCCAACCTGCGTGGCGAGGCGCAGAAGGACGCGCAGGCCAAGCGCGAGGAGGCCGACGCGCTGTTCGAGGAGACCCGCGCCAAGGCCGCCCAGGCCGCCGCGGACTTCGAGACCAACCTGGCCAAGCGCCGCGAGCAGTCCGAGCGCGACCTGGCGTCGCGTCAGGCGAAGGCGGAGAAGCGGCTGGCGGAGATCGAGCACCGCGCCGAGCAGCTGCGCCTGGAGGCCGAGAAGCTGCGGACCGACGCCGAGCGCCGCGCCCGCCAGACGGTGGAGACCGCGCAGCGGCAGTCCGAGGACATCGTCGCGGACGCGAACGCGAAGGCCGACCGGATCCGCAGCGAGTCCGAGCGCGAGCTGGCGGCGCTCACCAACCGCCGCGACAGCATCAACGCGCAGCTGACCAACGTCCGCGAGATGCTGGCGACGCTGACCGGTGCGGCGGTCGCCGCGGCGACCACCCCGGACGACGAGCCGATCTCCCGCAGCGTCCCGGCGCAGCAGTCGCGCTGACCCGGCCGTTATCCGGCCGGCGGGCGGCTCCCCCGTTCGCCCGGCACGCCGGAACCCCGGTGGCAACCCCTATTCCGGAGCCCCCGCGCCCCAAACGGTGCGGGGGCTCCGGCGTCTCTTGCTAGCCTCGGGCGCATGATTGAGTTGCAGGGGCTCACGAAGCGGTACGGGGACAAGACCGCCGTCGACCATCTGACCTTCACCGTGCGGCCCGGCGTGGTGACCGGTTTTCTCGGGCCCAACGGAGCGGGCAAGTCCACCACGATGCGGATGATGCTCGGCCTGGACTCGCCGACCAGCGGTGACGTCCGGATCGACGGCAAGCACTACGCACAGCTCAGCGAGCCTCTCAAGCACATCGGGGCGCTGCTGGACGCCAAGTCGATCCACGGCGGCCGCACCGCGTACAACCACCTGCTGTGCATCGCGCAGTCCAACCGCATCCCCACCCGCCGGGTGAGCGAGGTGCTGGAGACGGTGGGCCTGACGGCCGTCGCCCGCAAGCGCTCCAAGGGCTTCTCCCTCGGTATGGGGCAGCGGCTCGGCATCGCGGCGGCACTGCTCGGCGATCCCGAGATCCTGATGTTCGACGAACCGGTCAACGGGCTGGACCCGGAGGGCATCCACTGGATCCGGAACCTGATGAAGGGGCTCGCGGCCCAGGGCCGTACGGTCTTCGTCTCCAGCCACCTGATGAGCGAGATGGCGCTGACCGCCGAGCACCTCATCGTCATCGGGCGCGGGCGGCTGCTCGCGGACACCTCGATGGCCGACTTCATCGAGCGCAACTCACGCTCCTACGTGCGGGTGCGCACCCCGCAGCCGGAGCGGCTCAAGGACCTGCTGGCGGAGGCCGGGATCGCCGCCACGACCGCCGCGGACGGCGCCTTCGAGGTCACCGGGGCCGAGTCCGCGCAGCTCGGCGAACTCGCCGCCAAGCACCAGCTGGTGCTGCACGAACTGAGCCCGCAGCGGGCGTCGTTGGAGGAAGCCTTCATGCAGCTGACCGCCGAGTCGGTCGAATACCACGCCCACGGCGCCGTGACGCCGGGCGCACCGGTGCCGCCCGCGCAGCCGGGGCAGCCGGTCGCCGCGCCGCCGCAGCCGGGCGGGCAGCCCGGCGGTGAGCAGTGGGGTTCGCAGTGGCGCAACTCCGGCTCCGGAAAGGGGCGCTGACATGGCTGCGCCTTCCGCCGTCCTGCTCTCGGAGTGGACGAAGATCCGCTCGGTCCGCTCGACCATCTGGACGCTGGTCCTGTCCTTCCTGATGACGGTCGCCCTCGGCTCGATCATCTGCCTGGTGTTCAACAACACCTGGGACTCGCTGTCCTCGCACGACCAGGCGACCTTCGACCCGACCGCGACCGGCTTCGCCGGGATGCAGCTCGGCCAGCTCGCGCTGATCGTCTTCGGTGTGCTGGTCATCGCCAGCGAGTACAGCACCGGCATGATCCGCACCTCGCTCGCCGCGGTGCCGCAGCGCAGCGCCTTCTACGCCAGCAAGGTCGCGGTGGCGGGCGGGCTGGCGCTGCTGGCGTCGATGGCCACCAGCTTCGTGGTGTTCTTCCTCGGCCAGGCGCTGCTGGGCTCGCACAAGGCGAAGATCAGCGACCCGGGCGTGCTGCGCGCGGTCGTCGGCGCCGGGATCTACTCGACGCTGCTGGTGCTGCTGTGCGTGGGCGCCGCGGCGATACTGCGCAGCCCGATGCTGAGCCTGGGCATCCTGATGCCGTTCTTCTTCCTGGTCTCGCCGATCCTGGCGGCGGTGCCGAAGGTCAAGTCGGTCGCGCACTACTTCCCCGACCAGGCCGGGCAGCAGGTCGTGCGGGTCGTCACGACCAACGACGAGCACCTGTCGTACGGCCCGTGGGGCGGTATCGGCATCATGGCGCTGTGGGTCCTGGCGGCCCTGATCGGCGGCTACATCGTGCTGCGCCAGCGCGACGCCTGAGCCGGGCGAGCACCGCCGCGCACGCCGGCCGGGGCGTCAGTACCGGGGCGCGTTACGGGACCGCTGCACCTTGCTGGTGCGGCGGTCCCGCGCGTTCCAGCACGCGCGGTGCCAGTGCCGCCGGTCGTCGAGCCCGTCGTACTCGCGCCAGGCCACCACGTGCCCGACACCGGGCGGGATCTCCTGGTCGCAGCCGGGGCAGCGGTAGTGCTTGGCGGACGCCGAACCGGCGACCGGCCGCACCACCCACTCCTCCCCCTGCCACTCCACGGTGCCGGCACCGCCGACCCCCGACTCCTGGCTGCGCTCCGCGGGGCGCTGGGCGCCGTGCGGGCGGTTGCGTCGCGGCGACACGGGACACCTCGCCATCTGTGGCTGTGCGGACGGCTTCCAGGGTACGCGCCGGGGGCCCGCGGGCCCGAAACGCGGCAGGTGCGCGGCGGGTGGGCACCGGGCGCACCGTCACCCGATCGGGTGGATCGGCCGCCCCCCTGGCGAAAATCATGAAATCGCCGCACGAACCCGTGCCTTTGGCACGTGCCAGACGTTAGGCAGGGAGTCGGGACAGGACGGTCCCGGCGTCCATCCGGCGGGCCGCGAAGGGCCGCAGCAGGCCCGTGCCGCCGCCGAAGGCGAGGGAGGGAGCGGGCGGATGCGACTGGGGACGTTCGTACTCGCAGCTCAGTTTCCCGGGCAGGGCCAGGCCGAGCCGCTGCACCGGGCGATATCGACGGCCGAGGCCGCCGAGACGGCGGGACTCGACGCGGTATGGCTGGCCGAACACCACTTCGTACCGTACGGGGTCTGCCCGTCCGCCGTGACGCTCGCCGCGCTGCTGCTCGGCAGGACCCGGCGGCTGACCGTCGGCACCGCCGTGAGCGTGCTGCCCACCGCGCACCCCGTCGCACTCGGCGAGCAGGCCGCGCTGCTGCACCTCGCCTCCGGCGGGCGCTTCGCCCTCGGCGTGGGGCGCGGCGGACCATGGGTCGACCTGGAGGTCTTCGGCGCTGGCAAGGCCGCCTACGAGACCGGCTTCCCCGAATCCCTGGACCTCCTGCTGCGCTGGCTGCGCGAACCCGCCGTGGCCGGAACCGGACCCCGCTACACCTTCCGCGAGGTGCCCGTGGTGCCCCGGGCGGACGAACTGGAGGAACGGCCGGGCCCTGAGGTGGTGGTGGCGTGCACATCGCCGGGCAGTGTCCGGCTGGCCGCCGAACGCTGCCTGCCCATGCTGCTCGGCATGCACTGCGGGGACGACGACAAGGCCGCGATGGTCGCCCTGTGGCGGCGCACCGCCCTGGAGGCGGGCCACCCTCCGGAGGCCGTGGCTGCCGCCGGGCACGTCTCCGCAGGCGTCGCACAGATCGCCGACACCCGGGCCGACGCCGCCGAGGCGCTGCGCAAGGCCATGCCGGGCTGGCTCCAGCAGGGCCTCGCCGCGCACCGCACCGTGGACGGCGGCCCGCGCACCATGCGCGACCCGCTGGGCTACACCGACCTGCTGTGCGCCCTGCACCCGGTGGGCCCGCCCCGGCTGTGCGCCGACCGGCTCGCCGCGACCGCCGCGCGCACCGGCATCACCCGCTTCGCGCTGCTCGTCGAAGGCTCGGGCGACCTCGACACCACACTGCAGAACGTGGCCCGCCTCGGCGCCGACGTCCTCCCGGAACTGGCCTGATCTCACATGCCCTGGACCCGTTACGGAAGCACGCCGGCGCCGAGCGCGGGTCAGCAGTCGCGCAGTTCCGGGGACTGGTTCAGCACCTGCGAGCGGACCGAGGTGAAGTCGGCGTAGCCGGGTCCGTCCACCGCGTCGAGCGGGAAGACCGCCACCCGGTGGCAGTTCTGGAAAGCCAGGCGCACCCCGAAGTGCCGCTGCAGCGCCCCGCGTATCGCGTCACTGGCCAGGGCGCGCAGCAACTGGCCGCGCTCCTGCTCGCTCGGCGGCGGCACCAGGTTGTCGGCGAACTCCCCGCCGTCCACCTTGAGCTGTGCCACCAGCGAACTCACCAGCTCCCACGCGTAGGGAAGGGACGTCCTGACGCAGTCGACGAATTCCTGCTCGTCGACCTCGCCTCGCTCGGCCTGTTCGAGGAGGGCCGGAGAGACGTCGAGCGACATGGGTACTCCTCTCGTGACCCCGTGAACGCACGGGGCCGTACGGACGGGATCCGGAGGGTCCGGCGGCGGCATTGCCCCCACCTCGCCTCCGGGGTCCCACCGTAGGGTTCGACGGCTGCCCGCACCAGGAGGTAGCACCCACAACCGGCCAATTTTCGGCCCCGCCGCGTAGTCGGCCGAACTCGTACGGTGCGGCTCGCCCCTGTCACGTGCCAGGCGCCTGCGGCGGGCACCGGGACGCCCGCGGGCACCCCCGCGGGCCCGCGGCCGGTGTCCCGGCGGGGGCTCCGAATCGCGGACGCGGGCCGGTCTTTAGTAGCGTGGCCCACCATGCGCCTCGTGATCGCCCGCTGCTCCGTCGACTACGCGGGACGGCTCTCCGCCCACCTCCCGTCCGCCACCCGGCTGCTCCTCGTCAAGGCCGACGGCAGCCTGTCCGTGCACGCCGACGACCGTGCCTACAAGCCCCTCAACTGGATGTCCCCGCCCTGCACCCTCAAGGAGGGCGACGACGGGGTCTGGACGGTCGTCAACAAGGCGGGTGAGCAACTGGTCATCACCATAGAAGAGGTGCTGCACGACTCCTCGCACGAACTCGGCGTCGACCCCGGCCTCATCAAGGACGGCGTCGAGGCGCACCTCCAGGAACTCCTCGCCGACCGCATCGAGATCCTCGGCGAGGGCTACACCCTCATCCGCCGCGAATACCCCACCGCGATCGGCCCCGTCGACATCCTCTGCCGCGACGCCTCCGGCGGCACGGTCGCGGTCGAACTCAAGCGCCGCGGCGACATCGACGGCGTCGAACAGCTCACCCGCTACCTCGAACTTCTCAACCGGGACCCCCACCTGGCGCCCGTGAAGGGCGTGTTCGCAGCCCAGGAGATCAAACTGCAGGCGAGGGTCCTCGCGACGGACCGGGGTATGGAGTGCGTCGTCCTCGACTACGACGCGATGCGCGGCATCGAGGACGACAAACTCCGCCTCTTCTGAACGATCCCCCTGCGGATGGCGGTGCCCACTCCCCGCCGCCGCGGGGACTGAGGCCTTGCACCTGCGCTGCTGGCCGAGCGTTTTCCGCTGCCGCGGGGGGCTGCGGGCTACGGCTGCGCCGCTGGCCCACGCGCTTTTAGGGGCACGGCTGCCGCGCGGGGCGAGCGTTTTCCGCTGCGCGAGGGGCTGAGGCTGCGGCTGCGCCGCGGGGCGAGCGTTTTCCGCTGGCGCGCGGGGGGGCTGAGGGGTGCGCCTGCGCCGCGGGGCCAGCGTTTTCCGCTGGCGCGCGGGGTTGAGGCTGCGGCTGCGCCGCGGGGCGAGCGTTTTCCGCTGCGCGAGGGGCTGAGGCTGCGGCTGCGCCGCGGGGCGAGCGTTTTTAGGGGCGCGGGGAACTGCGCGAGCAACCACCCACCGGCCGGTGGTCCGGATCGGACCGAAGAGACCCTTCGGGTCGGTGACGATCCCCGCCCCGGTGAGGGCTGAGCGCGCAGTTCTCCCCCAGAGCTCCGCCTGGGAGGTACCCCTACGCGCCCCTGACGGGGCGCACCCCACCCGTCAGCCCTCGGCTGACTCCGTGGCCGAGGCCGTGAGCGACGCCGGCTTGTCGGGCGGCGACGAAGCGTCGGTCGGCGACGGAGACGCCGAGGTCGGGGGCGTCGTAATCGGCGTGGTCGACGGCGGCGTCGTCTTCGGCGGCGTGGTCGGCGGCCGCTTCGTCGGGGACGACGGTGGCGTCGACGGCGACGCGGTCGTGGACTGGGACGCCGGCGGCGACGTCGTCCCGTGCGTCGGGGTCGCGGTCGCCGACGCGCTCGGCGGCGTCGGGGTCGGCGAGGTCGACGGAGGGGCGGCGGACGTGGACGCGGACTCCGGCGGGGACGCCGGCTCCGTGGTGTCCGGGTCGCCGGCGTCCTGCGTGGTCTCCAGGGGCTTGACCTGGGGGGTCTGGTCGGAACCGTCGGAGCCGGACGTCGCGCCCAGCGTGACCACCGTGCCGAGGACCGCCGCCAGCAGCACACCCGTGCCCGCGGCGACGAGATTGCGGCGGGTGCCGACGACGGCGAGCCGCTTGGGGCCCGGCGAGGGCTCGGGCTTGATGACGGCGAGCGGCGTGGTCTCGGCCGCGGCGGGCGGCGGGGTGTCGTCGAACGCCTCGGCCGCGGGCGGGAGTGCGCGGGGCGGCGGGGTGGGCGAGACGTCCTCGACGAGGGCGAGGGTGCGGCGGCCCACGACGGATCCCTGGCGGTCCGCGAGGACACCGCGCATACCCACGGACGCCTCCAGCTCCGCGCGGGCGCGGTTGTACTCGCCGTTGCAGAGGGCGAGCACACCCAGCTCGTGATGGAAGTACGCCTCTTCGGCCAGTTCGCCGGTGAGCCGGGCGGCCTCCTGGCCGAGCCGCAGGGCGCGTTCCCAGGCGCTCCAGTGCAGGGCGGCGGCGAAGGCGGGGGCCACGGTGCGGGCGAGCAGGACGGCGGCGCCGGGGTTGCCGTTGTGGCGGCAGGCGGCCATGGAGGCGAGGATCGCTTCGGCCTCGGCGGCGACGCCGGCGGGGGTGACGGAGGGGTGGCCGCTCCACCAGGCGTAGTGGAGGGCGGCGGTGTGCGCCTGGACCTCGCTCAGTTCGCCCTCGGCGGTGAAGACGGCGGCGAGCTGGCGGGTGACCCCGGCGGCGAGCCGGTAGTGCGAGGCGACGGGGACGGCGAGCCCGACGGAGGTCATCTCGCCGAGGGCCGCGTCGCCGTGGGTGTCGCCGACGAGCGCGGGCAGGTGCGAGGCGTGGGGTATCTCGCCGTCGAGGGCGACGGCGAAGGCGAGGGCCTCGCGGGCGGCCTCGCTGAGCCGGGAGGCGAGCAGGCCCGCGGGGGCGGCGCTCTCGGCGAGGGAGGGCAGCGGCACGTCGGCCGCGGGTATGCGGGCGGGCGGCGCGGCCGCCGGGGGTATGCCGGGGGTGTCGTCGAAGCCGCTGAGGTCGGGCAGCGCGGAGGGGGCCGCGGGCGTGCCGTTGTCCCACACGGAGTCGTCCCAGTCGGGCTCGGCGGGGAAGCGCAGCGCGTCGCGCTGCCGCAGCAGGGCCCCGGCCTGGACGAAGCGCAGCGGCAGGCCCTCGGACTCGAACCACAGGTCGGCGGCCCAGGCGGTCTCGTCCTCGTCGAGAGCGCGGCCGGCGGCGAGCGCGAGCAGGTCGACGCAGGCGGTGCGGGACAGGCCCGCGAGGTAGACGTCCTCGACGCCGGACTCGGCGGCGGGCGCGGGCGCCTCGGTGGTCGCGGAGAGCAGGAAGGCGCATTCGGGTGCTGCGGCGAGCAGTTCGGCGAGCGCGGTGCCGCCGAACTCCACGTCGTCGACGACCACGACGGCCCCGAACTCCCGGAGGAGAACGGGCAGTTCGGCACGGTCGGGGCGGTGGTCGTCGCCGGTCCACACGGTGTCGTGCAGGTTCTGCAGGACGTCGCCGACGGTGCGGTGGTAGCCGGACAGCCACAGCACGCCCTCGGGCGCGAGGTCGGCGCAGGCCTTGGCGACGGCTTCGAGCAGCGCGGTGCGCCCGGCACCGGAGGCTCCGGTGACCCGGACGGAACGGCCCCGGGACAGCAGCCGGATGACCCGCTCGCGCTCCTCGTCCCGTTCCAGCAGCGGCAGTTCGGGCGCGGGCGGCCCCGGCGGCGGGGCGGGGCGGGCGGCGGTGAGACGGGCCGCGCGCTCCTCGCGGGTGCGCTGCACGGGGGTCCGGCGCTCGCCGGGCGGGCAGCGGACGACCTCGGTGCCGTCGATGGGGTTGACGGTGAGCAGGTAGTCGGCGGTCGTGATGCGCCGGACGCGGGCGCTGCCGCCGCTGGGGGTGCGGGTGGCGGCCATCAACTCCAGCGGCTCGCGGGCCGCGCGGACGGCCTTGGGCAGCAGTTCGGTGGCGTCCTCGGCGCCCGCCGCGGGGACCTCGGGGAAGTCGGGGAACGCCGGGAAGTCGGCGTACGACGACTCCGCCGGGCGCAGCCCCTCGAACGCGGTCGGGTCGGCGCTCTCCCCGTAGGCACCCGTGTCGAAGCGGGCGTCGCGGGTCGCGGGGGGCTGCTGCTGGTAGGGGACGAGCGCGCCGCGCTCACCGGAGCCGCCCCTGCCGATGCCCTTGCGGACCCCGAAGGCGTCGAAGGGCTCGTCCTGCCCCGTGCGGTCGGGCTCGCCGTTGTGCTCGTCCATGTCCTCAGAGGTCCTAGGGGTCCTTGGCGGGGGCGCGCGGGGCGCGCCGGGAGGAGGTCGTCGGACCCAAACTCTAGAGGCAGAAACGGTTTCGCTGAAGCGCGGGGGCGACTCGGCCGCGGGGCGCCCCCGCAGGGGCGCTCCGCCGCGCTAGAACCGCGTGCCCGGCGGAGTGGGCGCGGCCTCGATCGCGAGGATGCGGTGCAGCCGGGTCGCGACCAGCAGCCTCTGCATCTGGGGCGGCACATTCCGCAGCACCAGGCGGCGGTTGGCCCGACCGGCCCTGCGATGGGCGCCCATGATGACGCCGAGCCCGGTCGCGTCCCACGAGTCCAGCTCGGTCAGGTCGAGCACGAGGTCGCCGCGGCCGGAGTCGACCGCGGTGTGCAGGGCCGTACGGGCGTCCGCCGCGCTGCGGACGTCGAGGCGGCCCCCGACGACCAGCTTGGCGTGGTCGCCCCTGATGTGCATGATCACTCTCCCGGGGAGTTCGGCACCGGCAAACGGGCTGGTCCGTATGTCTTCACACAACTGACGGCCCGTCGCAAACAGAAGTTGCCCTCTGTGAGCGAACCGATACCGAATTCACTCCTGTGGGTGATCCGGGCGGGTGCCGTCGGCACGCTCAGTACGGGTAGAACCCCTGGCCGCTCTTGCGGCCCAGGTCGCCGGCGTCCACCATGCGGCGCATGATCTCCGGCGGCGCGAACTTCTCGTCCTGCGATTCGGCGTAGATGTTGCCGGTGGCGTGCAGCAGGATGTCCACGCCGGTGAGGTCGGTGGTGGCGAGCGGGCCCATGGCGTGGCCGAAGCCGAGCTTGCAGGCGGTGTCGATGTCCTCGGCGGTCGCGACCCCGGACTCGTAGAGCTTGACGGCCTCGACGACGAGGGCGGAGATCAGCCGGGTGGTGACGAAGCCCGCGACGTCCCGGTTGACGACGATGCAGGTCTTGCCGACGCCCTCGGCGAACTCCCGGGCGCGGGCCAGCGTCTCGTCGCTGGTCTTGTAGCCGCGGACCAGCTCGCACAGCTGCATCATCGGCACGGGTGAGAAGAAGTGCGTGCCGACGACCCGCTCGGGGTGCGCAGTGGCGGCGGCGATCTTGGTGATCGGGATCGCGGAGGTGTTGGAGGCCAGTACGGTCTCCGGTCCGGTGATGCGGTCCAGCTCGCGGAAGATCTCCTGCTTGACCTCGATCTTCTCGAAGACCGCCTCCACCACCAGGTCGGCGCCCGCGGCCGCCTCCAGGTCGGTGGTGGTGCTGATACGGGCGAGGGCCGCCTCGGCGTCGGCCGCGTCGAGCTTGCCCTTGGCGACGAAGCGGTCGAACGACGCCTTGATGCCGTCGGTGCCGCGGGTCAGCGCCTGCTCGGTCAGGTCCCGCAGCGTCACCTCGTAACCGGCCTGCGCGGCCACCTGCGCGATGCCCGCGCCCATCAGTCCGGCTCCGACGACGGCGAGCTTCTTCGCCACAGCACACGCACCTTTCCCTAGGGCCTCTCGGGGTATTGGGTGGGACCCTAGCGCCGCCCGCGGGCGGTGCGCAGCAGGATGTCGGCCGCGTCACGGTGTGTCCTTGGTCGCACACGCCGTGACCTGCGGGCCCTGCCGCCCCCTCGCGCGCACGCTCTACGCTCGGGTCATGGTCAACCTCACCCGCATCTACACCCGCACCGGCGACGACGGCACGACCGCGCTCGGCGACATGAGCCGTACCGCGAAGACCGACAGCCGGATCGCCGCCTACGCCGACACCAACGAGGCGAACGCCGTCATCGGCACCGCGCTGGCGCTGGGCGCCCTGCCCGAGGACGTCACCACCGTCCTGGTCCGGGTGCAGAACGACCTCTTCGACGTCGGCGCCGATCTCGCCACGCCCGTCGTCCCGGACCCCAAGTACCCGCCGCTGCGGGTCGAGCAGAGCTACGTCGACCGGCTGGAGGGCGACTGCGACACCTTCCTGGCGGAGTTGGAGAAGCTGCGCAGCTTCATCCTGCCGGGCGGCACCCCGGGCGCGGCCCTGCTGCACCAGGCCTGCACGGTGGTGCGCCGGGCGGAGCGTTCGACGTGGGCGGCGCTGGCCGAGCACGGCGACAGCATGAACGCGCTCACCGCGACCTATCTCAACCGGCTCTCGGACCTGCTCTTCATCCTGGCGAGGACGGCGAACAAGGAGCGCGGCGACGTGCTGTGGGTGCCCGGCGAGAACCGCTGACGGCGATCAGGGTCAGGCGACGTTGACGCGCTGGCCGGGCGGGGCGGCCTCCAGCCAGGCGAGGAACCCGGTCAGGGCGTCGTCGCTCATCGCCAGCTCCAGCCGGGTGCCCTGGTGCTCGCAGGCCAGCACCACCGCGTCTGACAGCAGCGCCAGCTCCTCGGTGCCCTGCGGCTGGCGGCGGCCCTCGACCTCGATCGCGTGCCGCTCCAGCACCTGGCGCGGGCGCGGCGCGTAGGAGAAGACCCGGAACCACTCGACGCGGTCGCCGTTGTAGCGGGCCACCCCGTAGAGCCAGCCCTTCCCGCCGGGCTCGGCGACGCCCGGGAGGGCGAGCCGCAGGCTGCAGTCGAAGGTGCCCCCGGAGCGCTGGATCAGCCGGCGGCGCAGCCCGAAGACGAAGAGCCCGAGCAGCAGCGCGGCCACGACCGCGCCGATCACCTCCACGGAGAGGATCATGTCACCGGCCTCCTCTCCTGGGTCTGCTGGATACGTCGCCGCAGGCCCCGGACGGGTCCGGTCCTGCGTCTGCCCTTGCTGTACGGGGGCCGCGGGCCGCCCCCTGAGGGGCGGCCCGCGGCACCGTGGTCCTGCTCGTGCTGCTCCCGCGGCGGCGGCCGGAAGGGCCGCACCGCGGGTTGTTCACCTAGTGTGCGCCCGCCGCGGCGGCGAGCCGCACCTCAGCGCGCCGCTGGGCGGCCGCGTCGGTGTCCGCCTTCGAGCGCTCCAGCGCCCGCTCGGCCCGTGCGACGTCGATCTCCTCGGCCAGCTCGGCGACCTCGGCGAGGACGGAGAGCTTGTTGTCCGCGAAGGAGAGGAAACCGCCGTGCACCGCGGCGACCACGGTGCCACCGTCGGTGGTCCGGATCGTCACGGGACCGGAGTGCAGCACCCCGAGCACCGGCTCGTGCGACGGCATGATGCCGATGTCGCCGGACAGGGTACGGGCGATGACCATGGCGGCCTCGCCGGACCAGATGCTGCGGTCCGCGGCCACCACCTCGACGTGAATTTCGGCCAAGACGGCTCCTCGGGTCGGCACCCACCGGCGGGCGGGGGTGCGTAAGACAAAGAATAAGGGCTGCGCGAGGGGGGCAGAGCCGGTCCGCCCCCCTCACGGCCCCAGGTCAGCTGACGCCGAGCTTCTTGGCGTTGGCCTTGAGGTCGTCCAGGCCACCGCACATGAAGAAGGCCTGCTCGGGGAAGTGGTCGTACTCACCGTCGGCGATGGCGTTGAACGCCGCCACCGACTCGTCGAGCGACACGTCCGAACCGTCCACGCCGGTGAACTGCTTCGCCGCGTGGGTGTTCTGCGACAGGAAGCGCTCGATGCGGCGGGCACGGGAGACGGTGAGCTTGTCCTCTTCGCCCAGCTCGTCGATACCGAGGATCGAGATGATGTCCTGGAGGTCCTTGTACTTCTGCAGGATGCCCTTGACGCGCATCGCGCAGTCGTAGTGGTCCTGCGCGATGTAGCGCGGGTCCAGGATGCGGGACGTGGAGTCCAGCGGGTCCACCGCGGGGTAGATGCCCTTCTCCGAGATCGGCCGCGAGAGCACGGTCGTCGCGTCGAGGTGGGCGAAGGTGGTGGCCGGCGCCGGGTCGGTCAGGTCGTCCGCGGGGACGTAGATCGCCTGCATCGAGGTGATCGAGTGACCGCGGGTCGAGGTGATCCGCTCCTGCAGCTGGCCCATCTCGTCGGCGAGGTTCGGCTGGTAGCCCACCGCGGACGGCATACGGCCGAGCAGCGTGGACACCTCGGAACCGGCCTGGGTGAACCGGAAGATGTTGTCGATGAAGAACAGCACGTCCTGGTTCTGCACATCGCGGAAGTACTCCGCCATGGTCAGACCGGCCAGGGCGACGCGCAGCCGGGTGCCCGGCGGCTCGTCCATCTGGCCGAAGACCAGCGCGGTCTGCGGGAGGACGTTGGACTCGGCCATCTCCGCGATCAGGTCGTTGCCCTCACGGGTGCGCTCGCCGACGCCCGCGAAGACGGAAACGCCCTCGTGCAGCTTCGCCACACGCATGATCATTTCCTGGATGAGCACGGTCTTGCCGACGCCCGCGCCGCCGAACAGGCCGATCTTGCCGCCCTTGACGTACGGGGTCAGCAGGTCGACGACCTTCAGGCCGGTCTCGAACATCTCGGTCTTGGACTCGAGCTGGTCGAAGGCCGGGGCCTTGCGGTGGATCGGCCAGCGCTCGGTGACCTCGGACTCGGCCTCCGGCTCGTTGAGGATCGCGCCCAGGGTGTTGAAGACGCGGCCCTTGGTGACGTCGCCGACGGGCACCGTGATGCCGTTGCCGGTGTCGGTCACCGGCGCCTGGCGGACCAGGCCGTCGGTGGGCTGCATGGAGATGGCGCGGACCAGGCCGTCGCCGAGGTGCTGCGCGACCTCCAGGGTCAGCGTCTTGGTCGCACCCTCCTGCGTCGGGTCGGCGACGTCGACGTGCAGCGCGTTGTAGATCTCCGGCATGGCGTCGACGGGGAACTCCACGTCGACGACCGGGCCGATGACCCGCGCCACCCGGCCGGTGGCGGTGGTTTCAACAGTCGTGGTCATGTGGTCAGTCACTCCCCGCGTTCGCGTCGGCCAGGGCGCTCGCGCCACCGACGATCTCGCTGATTTCCTGGGTGATGTCGGCCTGTCGGGCCGCGTTCGCAAGCCGCGTGAGCGACTTGATGAGGTCTTCCGCGTTGTCGGTCGCCGACTTCATCGCCCGGCGGCGGGCCGCGTGCTCGGAAGCGGCGGCCTGCAGCAGGGCGTTGTAGATGCGGCTCTCGACGTACCGCGGAAGCAGCGCGTCCAGCACGCCCTCCGCGGACGGCTCGAACTCGTACTGCGCCATCGCCTGCGGCTGCTTGTCCAGCTGGTCGGCCTCCTTGGAGACCGCCAGCGGCAGCAGCCGCCGCTCGACCGGGGTCTGCGTCATCATCGAGACGAACTCGGTGAAGACGATGTGGATCTCGTCGATCCCGCCCTCGGCGGAGTCCTTGAGCACGGACTCGATCAGCGGCGTCGCCACCGCCTTGGCGTCGGCGTACTGCGGACTGTCCGAGAACCCGGTCCAGGACTGGGTGACCTTGCGGTCGCGGAAGCTGTAGTACGCCACGGACTTGCGGCCGACCAGGTAGTGGTCGACCTCCTTGCCCTCGGCGCGCAGCTTCTCGGTCAGCCGGTCCGCGGCCTTGATGGCGTTGGACGAGTAGCCGCCGGCCAGGCCGCGGTCGCTCGTGACGAGCAGCACCGCGGCGCGGGTCGCGTTCTCGGGTTCGGTGGTCAGCGGGTGCTTGGTGTTGGAGCCGGTCGCGACGGCCGTCACCGCACGGGTCAGTTCATCGGCGTACGGAGAAGAGGCGGCCACCTGGCGCTGCGCCTTCACGATGCGCGAGGCGGCGATCATCTCCATCGCCTTGGTGATCTTCTTCGTGGCGGTGACGGACTTGATCCGGCGCTTGTAGACCCGAATCTGTGCGCCCATGCGATCAGCCCTCGACCAGCAGCGCGCCCGAGGACGTCTCGAACTGCTTCTTGAAGGCGGCGACCGCTTCGGTGAGCGCGTCGATGGTGCCGTCCTCCAGCTTGCCGGTCTCGACGATGCCCGTGAGCAGCGACTTGTGCTCGCGGTGCAGGTAGTCGAGCAGCTCGCGCTCGAAGCGGCGGATGTCCACGACGGGGACGTCGTCCAGCTTGCCGGTGGTGCCGGCCCAGATCGAGACGACCTGGTCCTCGACGGCGTACGGGCTGTACTGGCCCTGCTTGAGCAGCTCGACCATGCGCTGACCGCGTCCGAGCTGCGCCTTGGAGGCCGTGTCCAGGTCGGAACCGAAGGCCGCGAAGGCCTCCAGCTCACGGAACTGGGCGAGGTCCACGCGGAGTCGGCCGGCTACCGACTTCATGGCCTTGATCTGCGCGGAGCCACCGACGCGGGAGACCGAGATACCGACGTTCAGCGCGGGCCGCTGGCCGGCGTTGAAGAGGTCGGACTCCAGGAAGCACTGGCCGTCGGTGATGGAGATGACGTTGGTCGGGATGAACGCCGAGACGTCGTTGGCCTTGGTCTCGACGATCGGCAGACCGGTCATCGAGCCGGCGCCCAGGTCGTCGGAGAGCTTCGCGCAGCGCTCCAGCAGGCGCGAGTGCAGGTAGAAGACGTCGCCCGGGTAGGCCTCGCGGCCCGGCGGGCGGCGCAGCAGCAGCGACACGGCGCGGTAGGCGTCGGCCTGCTTGCTCAGGTCGTCGAAGACGATGAGGACGTGCTTGCCCTCGTACATCCAGTGCTGGCCGATGGCCGAGCCGGTGTACGGCGCCAGGTACTTGAAGCCGGCCGGGTCGGACGCGGGGGCGGCCACGATGGTCGTGTACTCCAGCGCGCCGGCCTCCTCCAGCGAGGCGCGCACGCCCGCGATGGTGGAGCCCTTCTGGCCGATGGCGACGTAGATGCAGCGGACCTGCTTCTCCGGGTCGCCGCTGCGCCAGTTGTCGCGCTGGTTGATGATGGTGTCGATGGCCAGGGCGGACTTGCCGGTCTGGCGGTCACCGATGATCAGCTGGCGCTGGCCGCGGCCGATCGGGGTCATCGAGTCGACGGCCTTCAGGCCGGTCTGCATCGGCTCGTGCACCGACTTGCGCTGCATGACGGTGGGCGCCTGCAGTTCGAGCGCGCGGCGGCCCTCGGTGGCGATCTCGCCGAGACCGTCGACCGGGTTGCCGAGCGGGTCGACGACGCGGCCCAGGTAGCCCTCGCCGACCGCGACGGAGAGCACCTCGCCGGTGCGGTGCACCGACTGGCCCTCCTCGATGCCGTTGAACTCGCCGAGGACGATCGCGCCGATCTCGCGCTCCTCCAGGTTCAGCGCGAGGCCGAGCGTGCCGTCCTCGAACCGCAGCAGTTCGTTCGCCATCGCCGAGGGCAGGCCCTCGACCTTCGCGATGCCGTCTCCGGCAACGCTGACCGTACCGACCTCCTCGCGCGAGGCCGCGTCCGGCTGGTACGACTGGACAAAGGTCTCCAGCGCGTCCCGGATCTCCTCCGGCCGGATCGTGAGCTCCGCCATCTGGGTTCCCTGCTCTCCTTGTTGGGCCCGAAGTCTTCTTGGGGGCGTCGGCCCAACGCGGGCCGTCAGTGCTTGTCTGTGGTGCTTGTCTGCGCTTGCGCGGGCGGTGGTCAGCCGGCGGCCATCCTGCGGGACGCCTCGTCCAGGCGGTCCGCGATCGAGCCGTTGATGACCTCGTCGCCGACCCGTACCCGGACCCCGCCGAGGACCGCGGGGTCCACGTCCAGGTTCAGGTGCACCGGGCGGCCGTAGATCCTGGCCAGGGCGTCCCCGAGCCGACGCTTCTGCGTCTCGCTCAGCGGGGTGGCCGAGACCACTTCGGCGACCGTCCGGCCGCGGCGGGCCGCGGCCAGCTTGGACAGGGATTCGATCCCGCCCTCCAGGCTACGTCCTCGCGGCGCGGTGACCAGCCTGGTGACCAGCCGTTCCGTGACCGGCTTCGCACGGCCGCCGAGCAGCCGGTGCAGCAGCTCGCTCTTGGCGGCGTCGGTACCGGCCCGGCCGCCCAGGGCGGCCCGCAGCTCGGTGCTGCCGGCGGCGATCCGGCCGAAGCGGAACAGCTCGTCCTCGACGTCGTCGAGCGTGCCGTCCTTCTCCGCCGCCGTGAGGTCGGCGGTGTCGGCCAGCTCCTCCAGCGCGTCCACCAGGTCGCGGGACTGCGACCAGCGGGACCGCACCATGCCGGCGACCAGGTCCGTGCTGTCGGCGCCGAGCTGGCTGCCGAGCAGCCGCGTCGCCAGCTGGGCCTTGGCCTCACCGGACTGCGCCGGGTCGGTCAGGGCGCGGCGCAGCGTGGACTCGCGGTGCAGCAGCGAGGTCACGGCGGCCAGCTCGTCGGCCAGCCGGGTGCGGTCGACCGACGCGCTGTCGGTCAGCGCGTCCAGCCGCTCCCGTGCCGCGGCCAGCGCTTCGCGGCTCGCGCCGTTCATCGGGCCGCCTCAGCCTCTGCGGCCGAACCGTCGAGGCTGTCGAGGAAGCGGTCGATCGTGCGGCTCTGCCGGGCGGAGTCCTCCAGGGACTCGCCGACCAGCTTGCCGGCCAGGTCGGTCGCGATGCGGCCGACCTCCTGGCGCAGGGTCACCGTGACCTGGCGGCGGTCCGCCTCGATCTGGGCATGGCCTGCGGCGACGATGGCGTCCCGCTGCCGCTGCCCCTCCTCGCGCATCTCCGCGATGATCGTCGCGCCCTGCTCCCGCGCCTGCTCGGTGATCCGGGCCGCCTCGTGGCGGGCCTCGGCGAGCTGCGCCTTGTACTCCTCCAGCGTGCGGTTGGCCTCGGCCTGAGCCTTCTCCGCCCGCTCCAGGCCACCCTCGATGGCGTCATGCCGCTCCGCCAGGGTCTTCTGGATGTTCGGCAGCAGCTTCCTGCCAAGGAGGCCGAAGACGATGAAGAAGCAGAGCAGGCCGATAACCAGTTCCGCGGTGTCGGGGATGAGCGGGTTCTGCGCCCCCTCCTCCGCAAGGAAGGTCATCATGTCTGAACCTTTCGTCGAGTGGCTTTACGGTCCGGTGCCGGATTCAGCTCTGGAAGATGAAGGGGACGACCAGACCGAGGAGCGCGAGCACCTCGCAGAGGGCGAAGCCGAGGAACATGTTGGTGCGGATGATCGGCATGGCCTCGGGCTGGCGGGCCATGGCCTCGATGGAGTGACCGAAGACCAGACCGATGCCCACGCCGGGGCCGATGGCGGCGAGACCGTAGGCGACCGCGCCGAGGCGGCCGGGAGTCGTGGCAGCGGCGAGGTTAACGAGGTCGGCAGACATTTCCCTGTCTTCCTTTTTGATGCGGTCCGTTGGGGGGCTTCCCAGCGGAGGTCTGTGGTGGGGGTGGTACGCGTGGCGCGAAGCGGGCCTCAGTGGCCCTCGTCGAGCGCTCCCTGGATGTAGATCGAGGCCAGCAGCGTGAAGATGTAGGCCTGCAGGAACTGGATCAGCACCTCGAAGGCCGTCATGAAGATGGCCAGTCCGAAGGATCCGCCGGACACCGCGGTCAGCCAGGTCGGCGTCAGCAGGTACCAGCTCGCGACGCTGAACATGACGATCAGCATGTGGCCGGCGAACATGTTCGCCCACAGCCGGACCGCGAGGGTGAACGGGCGGGTGATGCAGTTCTGGATGAACTCCAGGAGCACGATCAGCGGGACCAGCGGCTTGGGCAGGCCCGAGATCCACACCAGGTTCTTGACGCCGCCCTTGAAGCCGTGCGTCTTGAACGTCAGGTACATGTAGGTGATGTAGACCAGCGCCGCGAGGGCGACCGGGAACGCGAACCGCGAGGCCGGCGGGAACTGCGCGAGCGGGATGATCGACATGATGTTCATGAACCACACGAAGAAGAAGATCGACGTGAGGAACGGGACGAACTTGTCGCCCTTCTTGCCGATCACCTCGCGGGCGATGCTGCGGGCCACGAACGTGTAGCCGATCTCGCCGACCAGCTGGAGCTTGCCGGGGACCAGCTTGGGCTTGCTGAAAGCCGCCCAGAAGAAGCCCACCACCAGCAGCATGCAGATGATCGCGAGCAGCATCGGCTTGGTGAAGTCGAAGCTGCCGATGCTGAAGATCGGCTTGAAGTCGAACGAGTGGAGGCCCGGGGCAGGAAATCCGCAGTCCTGCTTGATGTGACAGCCTGCCTCAGCGAGCAGCGTGTGGGCACTCACCCGTGACTCCTTCGTCGTGACGCATAAGTAACGGCAACCTTGTGTGTCAGCGCGGCTGGTGAGGCCGCTGGTCGGCACTGCGGACAAGGCGTGGCGAAGTCACCACTGTCCGCTGGGAGCCCGCATCGAAGACCGGGAACCCGTATTCCGCGCCGCGTCCGCGGCACCGGATCCGAGTACACCGATGGGCGTGGGGGCAGCACCCTCCACGAGTGTGAGGGGCCTCCACGTCCAGATGCGTTTCCGGACGATAGCAGATGGAATTGCAGCCTCTTTACCCGGCCCTTGGCCACGCCCATGACAGCGCTCCCGGCCAGCCGCGTCATTCGGCCGGCGGAGCGGACGTGACGGACGGGACGGGATCGACGTACAGCATCCGCGAGGTGAGGCTCTGCTTCACCTGGCCGCCCACCCAGGACAGCGCGGTGGCCAGCAGACTCAGGCCGAAGGCCTTGCCGTTGAAGAGCGAGGTGTCCTTGAAGGCCACGACGAAGATGCCGATCATCAGGATCTGCACGGCGTAGACCAGCATGCCCGCGGCCATCGCGACCTGCGGGCGCTCGGCGGTCATGGTCATCAGCGCCCACGAACCGAAGGCGAAGAAGACCGCCACCACTGCCACGGCGACGAGGCCGCCCACCAGGCCCTTCTCACCGGCGAGCACGGCACTGAGGATGGTGGCGACAGCTCCGACGGGAGCGGCGACCAGCGCGGCTCCCCTGAGGACACGGGCGTCGTTCTGCAGCATGATGACAGCTCCTCCGGCGGGAGTTGGGGCAAGCGGATGTCGTCGGAGACGAGCGTAGTCAGGGAGTGAGGGGGCGCCTCACGCCGGTTGACCGCTCATGCGGTCCAACGACGCCTTCCCTGCTTTCGTGAACGCTATCACAAAGTATTTGATGCGGTCTTTACCATGGACATGTGCTGCCTGTCACAAGAGTGTGGTCACGACACGCCGTCCGATTTGGGTGAGTTAGCTCTCAGCGGGTCTGACCTGGCCCGGGACGGCTCAGCGGCTCAGCGTCGGGTCTCGGCGACCGGCTGCCGGTCGGAGCCGCCGCCGGAGTGCCGGTCGGAACCGCGGCCCGCACGCCGGTCGGAGAGCCGGCCGCGGGCGCCGATCGCCGTCGAGCCGTGCAGCGCCGGACGCTCCGGCGCGCGCATCTCGCGCTCCGCGGCGGCCGCGCCCGCGGCGAGCCTGCGCCGGCGGCGCCGGTAGCGCGGCGGCACGACGCTCTCCGCCCAGTCGGGGGCGGCGGGCTTGAAGCGCGGCAGCAGCAGCACGACCAGGCCGATCGCGCTGAGCGCGACGATCGCCAGCACGATGCCGAGGCTGGAGTCGTTGACGGAGAAGGCGACCGCGCCGAAGGCGAACAGCGCGGACCAGAAGTACATGATGAGCACCGCCCGGCTGTGCGAGTGGCCGATCTCCAGCAGCCGGTGGTGCAGGTGGCCGCGGTCGGCGGCGAACGGCGACTGGCCGCGCCAGGTGCGCCGGACGACGGCGAGCACCAGGTCGGCGGCGGGGACGGCGATCATCGTCAGCGGCAGCAGCAGCGGCATGTAGACCGGCACCATGAAGTGCACGGCCTCCCGGGTGGACCCGGCGGAGGACTTCAGCGCGTCGGGGTCGACCTGGCCGGTGATGGAGATCGCTGCGGAGGCGAAGACCAGGCCGATGAGCATCGAGCCGGAGTCGCCCATGAAGATCCGCGCGGGGTGGATGTTGTGCGGCAGGAAGCCCAGGCACATCCCGATGAGCACCGCGCTGAAGAGCGTCGCGGGGGCCGCGGCCTCGATGCCGTAGCCGTACCAGAGGCGGTAGGCGTACATGAAGAACGCCACCGACGCGATGCACACCATGCCCGCCGCGAGGCCGTCGAGACCGTCGACGAAGTTGACCGCGTTGATGGTGATGACCACGAGCGCGACGGTCAGCAGCGTGGACTGCACGGGGGTCAGCGCGACCGCGCCGAAGCCGGGCACCGGCAGCCACAGGATGGTCAGGCCCTGCAGGACCATGACGCCGGCGGCGATCATCTGCACGCCGAGCTTGATGAGCGCGTCCACGCCCCACTTGTCGTCGAGCACGCCCAGCAGCCAGATCAGCCCGGCCCCGGACAGCAGCGCGCGCGGCTCGTTCGACTGCGAGAAGACGTCGCCGATGTTGGTGAGGTGGGCGGCCATGAGCAGGCCCGCGCACAGGCCGCCGAACATCGCGATGCCGCCGAGCCGCGGGGTGGGCTCGCGGTGCACGTCACGGTCGCGGATCGGCGGCATCGCACCGGCGGCGATGGCGAACTTCCGTACCGGGCCGGTCAGCAGATACGTGACGGCGGCGGCCGTGAAGAGGGTCAGCAGATACTCGCGCACGAGCCGCCTCCGACGGTTTCGGGGGCGTAGCGGTGCTGCGCACACGTCCGGGGGTGGTACCTCACAGCGTCACACCCTAGTGGTGGCCGGGCCGGGTCGGCGAACACCTGCTGAGACTCACAGGTGACGGGCGCGGTTGCGGAGGGCCCGGGCTGTACCCGTACGGTCACATTCCGCCCGTGACGTGCCCCCGCGTCCTGCGCCCGTCCGGCGGCGTGCGCCGGTGTCACGTCTGCACGGTCGCGGCGACGCCGGTCAGCGCGGTCACGGTCGGTTCCAGGGCGTCGTGGATCTCCGCGCCGATGCTGCGGAAGTACGAGATGGGGGCGCCGTACGGGTCGCTGACCTCGTCGGCGTCCGGGCTCGGGGCGAGCAGCCAGCCGCGCAGCGCGGCGGCGGCCCGCACCAGCGCCCTGGCCCGTTCGGTGACGCTGCCCTCGGGCAGCGTGGCGACGTCTATGGCCCGCACCAGGCGGGTGAACTCCTTGAGCGTGAAGGTGCGCAGACCCGCCGCGTGGCCCATGGAGATCACCTGGGAGCGGTGGTCGAGGGTCGCGGTGAGCACCAGGTCGGCGTCGATGACGTGGTCGTCGAGCAGCTCCCGGCCGGTGAAACCGGACGGGTCGGCGCCGTACTCGGCGAGCACGGCGGCGGCGTGCGCCTCCATCGGGGCGCCTTCGTGCCCCCAGGTGCCCGCGGACTCCACGAGCATCCCGGCGGCGCCGTCACCGAGGCGGCGGACCAGGCCGAGCCGGGTCAGCCGCTCGGCCATCGGCGAGCGGCACACGTTGCCGGTGCAGACGTGCAGGATGCGGAAGACGTCCGCACCGGCGCCCGGGACGGCGGCCGGCGCGTACCCCGGGTGCCCGCGTATGCCGCGGGCGTCGGGTGGCGTGGTCAACGGCGCTCCTCCAGGTCGGGTACGACCTTGCGCAGCTCCTCCGCGCTGATCGCCCCGGCCCGCAGCAGCACCGGCACCCGGCCGGTGACGTCCACGATCGACGACGGGACGGCGGCCGGGGTGGGGCCGGCGTCCAGGTAGACGGCGACGGAGTCGCCGAGCATGCCCTGGGCGGCGTCGCAGTCCTGCGGCGAGGGCATGCCGGTGAGGTTGGCGCTGGAGACGGCCATCGGGCCGGTCTCGGTGAGCAGTTCGATCGCGACCGGGTGCAGCGGCATGCGCACTCCGACGGTGCCGCGGGTGTCGCCGAGGTCCCAGGCGAGCGACGGCTGGTGCTTGGTGACGATCGTCAGCGCGCCGGGCCAGAAGGCGTCGACGAGCTCCCAGGCCTGCTCGGAGAAGTCGGTGACGATGCCGTGCAGCGTGTTGGGCGAGCCGACGAGCACCGGCGAGGGCATGTTGCGGCCGCGGCCCTTGGCCTCCAGCAGGTCGCCGACGGCCTCGGCGTCGAAGGCGTCGGCGCCGATGCCGTAGACGGTGTCGGTCGGCAGCACGACGAGTTCGCCGCGCTTGACCGCCGAGATGGCTTCGCGCATGCCGGTCGCCCGGTCGGTTGCGTCCGCGCAGTCGTATCGCCGTGCCATGGGATGACCTCCGAAGATTGCTGTGCTGCCGTACGGGCCCGCGCCGCGGTGCGGGGCGCGCGGGGGGCGGGGCGGCCGGTCACGGCCGCGCCTTGCGGGCCGAGGTGAAGCGGGGGCGGTTGTTGAGATCGGGGTGGTCGGCCGCGTCCGCCCAGCCCGCGTCCTCCTTGAAGATCCACGGCACCTGGCCGCCCTGCGAGTCGGCGTGCTCGATCACGACGACCCCGCCGGGGCGCAGCAGCCGGTGCGCGGTGCGCTCGATGCCGCGGATGGTGTCGAGGCCGTCCTCGCCGGAGAAGAGGGCCAGCTCCGGGTCGTGGTCGCGCGCCTCGGGTGCGACGTGCTCCCATTCGGTGAGCGGGATGTAGGGCGGGTTGGAGATGACCAGGTCGACCTGCCCGTTGAGGTCGGGGAAGGCGCTGAGCGCGTCCCCGTGCCGCAGGTCGACCTTGCTGCCCGCGGTGTTCTTCCGGGCGTAGTCCAGGGCCTGTTCGGACAGTTCCACGGCGTGCACGCGGGAGCGCGGCACCTCCTGGGCGAGGGCGAGCGCGATGGCGCCGGAGCCGGTGCACAGGTCGACGATGAGGGGTTCGGCGACGTCCATGGCGCGTACCGCGTCTATCGCCCAGCCGACGACCGACTCGGTCTCCGGCCGCGGCACGAACACCCCAGGGCCGACCTGGAGTTCCAGGTAGCGGAAGAAGGCGCGGCCGGTGATGTGCTGGAGCGGTTCGCGGGCCTCGCGGCGGGCGACCGCCTCCCAGTAGCGCGCGTCGAACTCGCTGTCGGCGACGCGGTGCAGCTCGCCGCGCTTGACGCCGTGGACGTACGCGGCCAGCTCCTCGGCGTCGAAGCGCGGCGAGGGCACTCCGGCGTCGGCGAGCCGCTGCGCGGCCTGTGCCACCTCGGCGAGCAGCAGGTTCACCGTGCCCCGCCCCTCAGTTCGTGTCGCCGGCCGCGGCCAGCTTGGCGGCGGAGTCGGCGTCGACGCAGGCCTGGAGGATGGCGTCGAGGTCGCCGTCGAGGACCTGGTCGAGGTTGTAGGCCTTGAAGCCGACGCGGTGGTCGGAGATGCGGTTCTCCGGGAAGTTGTACGTCCGGATGCGCTCGGAGCGGTCGACGGTGCGCACCTGGCTGCGGCGGGCGTCGGACGCCTCGCGCTCGGCCTCCTCCTGGGCGGCGGCCAGCAGCCGGGAGCGCAGGATGCGCATCGCCGACTCCTTGTTCTGGAGCTGGCTCTTCTCGTTCTGGCACGAGACGACCAGGCCCGAGGGGAGGTGGGTGATGCGCACCGCGGAGTCGGTGGTGTTGACGGACTGCCCGCCGGGGCCGGAGGAGCGGTAGACGTCGATCCGCAGGTCGTTGGGGCCGATCTCGACCTCGACGTCCTCGGCCTCCGGGGTGACCAGCACGCCCGCCGCCGAGGTGTGGATACGGCCCTGCGACTCGGTGGCCGGCACCCGCTGGACGCGGTGCACGCCGCCCTCGTACTTCAGCCGGGCCCACACGCCTTGGCCGGGCTCGTGGGAGGCCTTGGCCTTCACGGCGACCTGGACGTCCTTGTAGCCGCCGAGGTCGGAGGGGTTGGAGTCAAGGATCTCGGTCTTCCAGCCGACGCGCTCGGCGTAGCGCAGGTACATCCGCAGCAGGTCGCCGGCGAACAGCGCGGACTCCTCGCCGCCCTCGCCCGCCTTGACCTCCAGGATGACGTCCTTGTCGTCGCTCGGGTCGCGCGGCACCAGCAGCAGCCGCAGCCGCTCGGTCAGCTCGTCGCGCTCCTTGTCGAGCTCCTTGACCTCGGCCGCGAAGTCCGGGTCGTCGGCGGCCAGCTCCCGCGCGGTCTCGATGTCCTCGCCGGTCTGCCGCCACGCACGGTACGTGCTGACGATGGGTGTCAGCTCCGCGTAGCGCTTGGTGAGCTTGCGGGCGTTCGCCTGGTCGGCGTGCACCCCGGGGTCGGCAAGCTGCTTCTCGAGGTCGGCGTGCTCGCCGATCAGATCCTCGACCGCCTCGAACATCATCAATCCCTGCGTGGAAGAGTCCGGAAAAGGAGCCGGAAAGAGTCAGTGGGACGACAAAGCGCCGGTCCGGTCGCCCTGGCTCGGGCGACCGAAAACCGGCGCTTGCGGGTCGCTACTTCTTCTTGCCGGCCGCGGCGGCCTTGCCGAAGCGGGCCTCGAAGCGGGCCACCCGGCCACCGGTGTCGAGGATCTTCTGCTTGCCCGTGTAGAACGGGTGGCACTCGGAGCAGACCTCGGCGCGGATCTGGCCGCTGGTCTCGGTGCTCCGGGTGGTGAACGAGGCGCCGCAGGTGCAGGTCACCTGGGTCTCGACATACTCGGGGTGGATGTCGCGCTTCACTGGGTTGCTCCTTGGTGTCGGGAGGGCGCCGGGTCGCTTGGCGGGTTTGCGTCAGCGTGAACCGGGGCCAGCGGACCAGTCTGCCAGCACTGGCCGCATCTCCCAAAACCAGGTCCGGGCGCGGATCATTCCCGTCCCTGACGATCAGGCCTTACCGCAGGTCAGCGCTTTTCCGGCGCGGGCTGCCCGGAGTCGGGCCCGACGACCTTGCCGGCGTCGGTCCGGTCGGCCGCCGAGCCGGTGAGCGCGGAGGGCGGCACGGTCTTGTCGGCGCGCAGCGCGGCCCACACCGTCGCGGCCTTCTTCGGGATGGGCTCCACCCGGTTACGGTCGGTGGGTGCGAAGCGTACGGGCAGCGTCACCATGTGGATCTGCCCGGACTTCAGGCCGCGCACGCTCTGCGCCAGGCTCATGAGCTTGCCGACCGAGCCGAGGCCCGTGTCGGTCGTCACGGCGCTCGTGGCGGTGTCGGCGACCGAGAACAGCTTGGTGGGGCTGGTGAGCAGCCCCAGGCCCCGTACCCGGTCCATGAGGGCCTTCAGGAAGGCCTGCTGCAGCTGGATACGGCCGAGATCGCTGCCGTCGGCTATGCCGTGCCGGGTGCGGACCAGGCCGAGCGCCTGGTCGCCGTCCAGGGTGTGGGCGCCGGCGTCGAGGTCGAGGTGGCTCTTGGGGTCGCGGATCGCCTGCGTGGTGGTGAGCGGGACCCCGCCGAGGGCGTTGACCAGGTTCTTGAAGCCGGTGAAGTCGACCTCGACGTAGTGGTCCATGCGCAGGCCGGTGAGCTTCTCCACGGTCTTGACCGCGCAGGCCGGGCCGCCGACGGCGTAGGCGCTGTTGAACATCGCCCGCGGCGCGGCCGGGGCGGTGCCGCCCTTGGGCTTGGCGCACTCGGGGCGGTGGACGAGGGTGTCGCGCGGGATGCTGACGACGGTGGCCCGCTTGTGGCCCTTGGCCAGGTGGACGACCATCGCGGTGTCCGAGCGGGCGGAGCCGCCGTCGTGGCCGTACTCGCGGTTGGCGCCGGAGCGGGAGTCCGAGCCGAGCACCAGGATGTCCATCGCGCCGTTGCCGAGCTTGACCGGGCGGTCGTCGCCGAGCGCGGCGTCGATGTCCACGCTGTGGATGTTGCCGTTGAGCCGCGTGTACACGTACCCGGCGGCGCCTGCCCCCGCGAGCACCACGCCCGCCGCGACCCACGCGGTGATCCGCAGCCCGCGCCGCCGGCGCTTTCCCGCCCCCAGGGGCGAGGCGCCGGCCGGAGGCCTGGGGCTGCCTGTACCGGACATTCCTCCATCGTGCGCCGCACCTGCCGGGGTCGGCATCCGCAGGAGTCCGGCGTCGTCCGCGTACCCCCAGGTCAGGGGGTACGCGGACGATTTTTTCGTCACATACGGTGACGAGTGCGTGACGTCATCGGCAGGCCGTCACCTCAGCCGAACAGGGAGTAGCCGCTCCAGCCGGCGCCGATCTTGACCCGGGCCGCGTAGGGCGCGGCGGCCGAGCCCGTGCCGTCGTAGATCCACAGGGTGCCGGAGCTGTCGCGGGCCAGCAGGTCGGCGTTGCCGTCACCGGTGACGTCACCGACGGCGGCGAAGGCGTTGTACGTGTTCCAGCCCGTGCCGATCTTGGTGCGGGCCGCCCATGCCCCCGGGGCCTTGCCCGTGCCCTGGTAGAGCCACAGGGTGCCGGAGCTGTCGCGGGCGACCAGGTCGGGGCGGCCGTCACCGGTCAGGTCGCCCTTGCCGTAGATGTCCCCGCCGTAGATCTGCCAGCCGGTGCCGATCAGCGACCGGGTGACCAGACGGGTCTGGTCACCGCCCGGGTAGAACCACGCGCTGCCGCCGGCGTCGGTGGCGACGAGGTCGGGCCATCCGTCGCCGTCGAGGTCGCCCGGCAGCAGGATGGAGGCCATCGAGGACCACCCGGCGCCGGTCACGACCGGGTCGCGGCCGGACTCGGTGAAGTGCAGGCGGCCGTCCGAGGTGCGCGTCATCAGGTCCTGCACCCCGTCCACGTCGAAGTCGTCCTGCCGGACGAGCGTGGTGGACGGGTAGCTGCCCCAGGCCTGGCGGGCCGCGAAGGCGTTGGTGCGGCCCGCGTAGAGCCAGCCGTTGCCGCTGCCGTCGACGGCGAACAGGTCGGCCTGGCCGTCACCGGAGAGGTTCGTGTCGTCCATCCGCTGGGCGATCGCCCCGGACAGCGCGGAGACCCGGCTGAAGACGCTGTAGGAGCCCTTGGTGACGCATTCGTCGACGACCCAGGACATCACCCCGACGATCCGCCCGGCGACCACCAGCGGGCCGCCGGAGTCGCCGAAGCAGCCCGCCGTCGTCCCGGCGTCACCGCCGGCCGACGGGGTGCCCGCGCACACCATGACGGAGGGCACGAAGAGGCTGCCGTAGGCCGCGGAGCAGGCGCTGTCCGCGGTGACCGGCAGGGAGGCCTTCTGGAGCGTCTGCGCGAGGTCGGTGTCGGTCGAGGACGTCTGGCCCCAGCCGTAGAGCGTCGCCGGGGTGCCGGCGGCGTACGAGGCGGTGTCGCCGGGGGCCGCGATCGGCAGCGCGGTGGCGCCGGTGGCCTGGTCCAGGGTCAGCACGCCGACGTCGTCGCGGGCCGTCGTCTCGCTGAAGGACGGGTGCGACCAGGCGCGGGAGACGAAGTTCTCGGTGCCGCCGTGCAGGTTGAGGGCGCCGTCCGGATCGATCGTGGGCAGCTGGTCGGTGCCGGTGATCAGGATGGCGAAGGAGGGCATGTCGTAGCCCTGCACGCAGTGCGCGGCCGTCAGGACCTTCCAGGCCGACACGACGCTGCCGCCGCAGAAGAACGCGTCGTCGTCGGCGGTGTTGTTCGGGGTGCCGTTGTCGTCGTCGTACCAGAGCTGGACCATCCAGGGCGCGGCCCCGGCCCCGGCGGGCGTGCCGCCGATGACGTGCGGGCCGACCGTGTCGGGCGACGCGCCCTTCGCGGCCCTCGGGGCGGTGGCGGTGGCGGCGTGCGCACGTATCGCGCGCTTGAGCAGCGCGTCGGCGTGCGCCCTGGCGGGCGCGGGGGCCGCGGGGGCGGATATCGCCGGCGGGGCCGCGTCGGCCCGGGCCGGGGCGGACGCGAGCGCGCCGGCGGCGAGCGCGCCGAGCGCGGCCAGTGCGGCGGGCAGCGCTCGGCGCCGCAGCCGGTGGCCGGTGCTCGTACGGGCAGGGAACATCCGCGACTCCTGTCGTCGGGAGGCATCGTCGAGAGCGACGGGCAGGAGAAGCGGTGGAGCAGGTGGAAGCGCCGCGGGCCCGTCTGCCGCGGCCCGCCGAGCATATGACCGGCCTTCAGCCCGCCGCCACGGACTTCGGTGCTTTCGCCGCAGACAGGCGGAAAGCCCGTGGAAGCGCTGCAACCCGGCGGATCCGCGAGCCCCGCGCCCCCGTCCCGTCCGCGTCCCCCGTCCCCCGTCCCCCGTCCCCCGTCCCCCGTCCCCCGTCCCCCGGATACGGAAACGGCCCCGCCCGCCGGGGGTACCGGCGGGCGGGGCCGTGTGCGGGACGGCCGCGGGTCAGTCGTTGTTCTGGCCCGGGGTGGTCTTCGCGATCTGCATGAGGAACTCCGCGTTGGACTTCGTCTGCTTCATCTTGTCCAGCAGCAGCTCGATCGCCTGCTGCTGGTCCAGGGCGTGCAGCACCCGGCGCAGCTTCCAGACGATGGCCAGCTCCTCGCCGCCGAGCAGGATCTCCTCCTTGCGGGTGCTGGACGCGTCGACGTCCACCGCGGGGAAGATGCGCTTGTCGGAGAGCTTGCGGTCGAGCTTGAGCTCCATGTTGCCGGTGCCCTTGAACTCCTCGAAGATCACCTCGTCCATCCGCGAGCCGGTCTCGACCAGCGCGGTGGCGAGAATCGTCAGCGAGCCGCCGTCCTCGATGTTGCGGGCGGCGCCGAAGAACCGCTTCGGCGGGTAGAGCGCGGTGGAGTCCACACCACCGGACAGGATGCGGCCCGAGGCGGGCGCGGCCAGGTTGTAGGCGCGGCCGAGACGGGTGATCGAGTCCAGCAGCACGACGACGTCGTGGCCCAGCTCCACCAGGCGCTTGGCGCGCTCGATGGCCAGCTCGGCGACCGTGGTGTGGTCCTCGGCGGGGCGGTCGAAGGTCGAGGAGATGACCTCGCCCTTGACCGACCGCTGCATGTCGGTGACCTCTTCGGGACGCTCGTCCACCAGGACCACCATGAGGTGGCACTCGGGGCTGTTGGTGGTGATCGCGTTCGCGATGGCCTGCATGATCATGGTCTTGCCGGTCTTCGGCGGGGCCACGATCAGACCGCGCTGGCCCTTGCCGATCGGCGAGACCAGGTCGATGATCCGGGTCGTCAGCACGCCCGGGTCGGTCTCCAGCCGCAGCCGGTCCTGCGGGTAGAGCGGGGTGAGCTTGTTGAACTCCGGACGGCCCCGGCCGGAGTCGGCCGCCATGCCGTTCGCGGAGTCCAGCCGCACCAGCGCGTTGAACTTCTCGCGCCGCTCGCCGTCCTTGGGCTGCCGGACCGCACCGGTGACGTGGTCGCCCTTGCGCAGCCCGTTCTTGCGCACCTGGGCGAGCGAGACGTAGACGTCGTTCGGGCCCGGCAGGTAGCCGGAGGTGCGGATGAACGCGTAGTTGTCGAGGATGTCGAGGATGCCCGCGACCGGGATCAGCACATCGTCGTCGGCGACCTGCGGCTCGCCGCCGCCGAACTCCTCGCGGCGGTTCCCACGCCCTCTGCGGTCGCGGTAGCGGCCCCGGCGGCGACCGCGGCCGTCACCGAAGTCGTCGTCGTCCTGGGCGCCGCCCTGACCGCCGCCGCCCTGGCCCTGCTGCTGGCCCTGACCGCCGCCCTGACCCTGGCCCTGGCCCTGGCCCTGCTGCTGCCGGCCGCCGCCCTGGCCGCCGCCGTCCTCACGGTTGCGCTGGCGGTCGCGCTGCCGCTCCCGGCGGTCGCCGCGGCGGCGCTCCTGGCGGTCGTCGCCGCCCTTGCCGTCGCCCTGCTTGGCCTCGCCCTTGGTGTCGGCGCGGCCCTCGGCGGTGTCGGCGGCCTGCTCGGCCTTCTCCGCCCGCTGGTCGGCCTTCTGGTCGCTCTTCGCGGCCTTGGCCTGCTCCCCGGCCGGCTGGCCGGGGATCTCGATCTGCTGGGACTCCTGCCGCTGCTCGCGCTGCTCCGGCGCCGCGGTGGCCGTCGCGGTCGCGGCACGGGCGCCGCCCGCGGCCGCCGCGGCGGTGTCGTCGCCGGTCTGCTCCAGACGCGCCTTGGACGTCGCGCGCCGCTTGGGCTTCTCCGCCGCGCCGTCGCCGGCCGCGGGGGCGGCCGCCTGCGCGGCTCCGCCGCCGGCCTGGCGCTCCTTGATGGTCTCGATCAGCTGGCTCTTGCGCATGCGCGCGGTGCCCTTGATGCCGAGCCCGGAGGCGAGCTGCTGCAGTTCGGCCAGCACCATGCCGTCCAGGCCGGTCCCGGTCCGGCGGCGGCGCGACGGGCTGGCCGTGGCAGCACCGCCCGCGGACGCGGCGGCATCGGACGAGGCGACAGTGTCATCTGCGCGCACGCCCATCAGATCGGTGGTGTCGCTCACGAAGGGTCCTTCCCTGGAGCGGACGTCGGCCTGTCTGGCTCGGCGACCGGTCGTGCTGTCCGGATCTGGGCGTTCCCGCTGTCCAGAACCGGGGCGGTGGTCCGCCTGATGGCGGCAGAAATACGTACGTGCCTTCGGCACGGAGGGAACTCGTACCGAATATCCGGAGCGTGCTCAGCATCGCGCGGGTCAGGAATCCGACTGCTCGGACCGTGCCCTATGCGGTGTGGGAGGCTCCCGGAAGAAAAGCGGTCCCACGGAAGGGACACGGTGCATCCTGCCCATCGGGCTCCGAATGCAGGCTTGAGATTAACACTACCGGATCCAACAAACATTCCCCCTCTCACGCCCGGCAATCGTGTCACTGCCCCCCGGCGAGCGGCAGTACACACGCCCCGGCAGCGTCCAGCGACAGGCGGTGCGCCGCCCATCCCTCGCCCGCGTGCCGGGAGACCTTGTCGGCGGCCCCCTCGTCGGTCAGCGCCAGGACCGTCGGCCCCGCGCCCGACACGACAGCAGGGACGCCCTCGCCGCGCAGACGGTTCACCAGCGCCAGCGTCTCCGGCATCGCCGGGGTGCGGTAGTCCTGGTGCAGCCGATCCTCGGTGGCCGGCAGCAGCAGCTCGGGGCGCCTGGTCAGCGCCTCCACGAGCAGTGCGGCGCGCCCGGCGTTGGCCGCCGCGTCCACATGCGGGACGGTACGCGGCAGCAGGCCGCGCGCGGTCTCCGTCAGCACCGGATCGGCGGGCACGAAGACCACCGGGACCAGCGACTGCGCCGGGTCCATCCGGATCGCCCGCGCCGCCCCGCCCTCGCTCCAGGCCAGCGTGAAACCGCCGAGCAGACACGCCGCGACGTTGTCCGGGTGCCCCTCGATCTCCGTCGCCAGCTCCAGCAGTGCGGTGTCGTCCAGCGCGGACGCGCCGCCTATCGTCACCGCCCGCGCGGCGATGATGCCCGCGCAGATCGCGGCCGAGGACGAGCCGAGGCCGCGGCCGTGCGGAATGCGGTTGGCGCACACCACCTCCAGGCCGCGCGGCTGGCCGCCGAGCAGGTCGAAAGCGGTCCGCAGCGAGCGGACGACCAGGTGTTTCTCGTCGCGCGCGAGCGTGTCGGCGCCCTCGCCGGCAATGTCGACGTGCAGCCCGGAATCCGCGACCCGCACCACGACGTCGTCGTAGAGCCCGAGGGCCAGCCCGAATGCGTCGAACCCGGGCCCGAGGTTCGCGCTGGTCGCGGGGACGCGCACTCGTACAGCGGCAGCGCGGAACGCGGGACCGGCCATCGTTCGACGAATCTCCTTGTGCGGTACGCCCTCCGGGCGCGGCACCATTGCCGGGCGGCGGGGCGGGAGTGGCGATGCGGGGTTGGCATCCGCCGGATAGGGGCACGCTGCGGTGCCGCTGGGTCCCAGCTTATCGAAGGAAGGTTCTCCTGCGACATAGGGCGCACGCACAGCGCGCGATGCGTGTCGCCTCGCCGGCGTGGCTTCCCGGGCGCCCCCTGCGCCCCACCGGGTTTCCCCTGCTGCGCGGGGCGGCGCGTTCTCGCCGGGCACGGCGGTGCGAGCAGGCTCTTGCCGCGCCGGGCGAGCGTTTTTAGGGGCGCGTGGGGGCACCTCCCAGGCGGAGCCTGGGGGAGAACTGCGCGGCCAACCCACCACGGTGGTGCACGTCGTCACCGACCGAAAGGGGCAGTCCGGTCCGTTCCGGACCACCGGCCGGTGGATGGTTGCGCGCGCAGTTCCCCGCGCCCCTGACGGGGCGAGCTCTTACGCCAGGCCGAGGCTCTGGGCGGCGGCGTCCGCGTCGACGGGGACGGTCAGCGGGGCCGGGGCGCCGGCGACGGCCCAGTCCGGGTCCTTGAGGCCGTTTCCGGTGACCGTGCAGACGATGCGCTGGCCGGGATCGACCTTGCCCTCCTCCGCCGCCTTGAGCAGGCCCGCGACCGACGCTGCCGAGGCGGGCTCGACGAAGACGCCCTCCTTCGCCGCCAGCAGGCGGTACGCGGAGAGGATCTGCCGGTCCGTCACCGCCTCGATGAGGCCGCCGGACTCGTCGCGCGCGGCCTCCGCGTACTGCCAGGACGCGGGGTTGCCGATCCGGATCGCGGTCGCGATCGTCTGCGGGGAGCGCACCGGCGCGCCGTTGACGATCGGGGCGGAGCCGGCCGCCTGGAAGCCCCACATGCGCGGGGTGCGGGTGGAGACGCCGTCGGCGGCGTACTCCTTGTAGCCACGCCAGTAGGCGGTGATGTTGCCCGCGTTGCCGACCGGCAGCAGGTGCAGGTCGGGGGCGTCGCCGAGCGCGTCGACGACCTCGAAGGCCGCGGTCTTCTGGCCCTCGATGCGTACCGGGTTGACGGAGTTGACGAGCGCGACCGGGTACTTCTCGCTCAGGCCGCGGGCGAGGTCGAGGCAGTCGTCGAAGTTGCCGTCGACCTGGAGGATGCGGCTGCCGTGGACGAGCGCCTGGCCCATCTTGCCGAGCGCGATCTTGCCCTGCGGCACGAGCACCGCGCACACCATGCCCGCGCGGACGGCGTAGGCGGCGGCGGAGGCGGAGGTGTTGCCGGTGGAGGCGCAGATGACGGCCTGGGCGCCGTCCTCCTTGGCCTTGGTGATGGCCATGGTCATGCCGCGGTCCTTGAAGGACCCGGTCGGGTTCGCGCCCTCGACCTTGAGGTACACGTCGCACCCGGTGCGCTCCGACAGCAGCTGGGCCGGGACGAGCGGGGTGCCACCCTCCAGCAGCGTGACCACCGGGGTGTCCGCGGTGACCGGGAGCCGGTCGCGGTACTCCTCGATGATGCCGCGCCACTGGTGGGTGCCGGACATTCGGGGCTGGTCGATGGTTGCGTTCATAGCGGGCTACTCCCCTTCCACACGCATGATGCTGGCGACGCCGCGTACGGTGTCGAGTTTGCGCAGGCTCTCGACCGTCGCCGACAGTGCGGCGTCCGGTGCGCGGTGGGTGACGACGACGAGCGAGGCCTCGCCGCCCGCGCGCCGTACCGCACCGGTCTGCTGTTCGGCAGCGGCACCGTCGTTGGTGTCGCCGCCGCTCTGGCTCCTGCCCTGCTGCCGCACCGTGTCGATGGACACGTCGTGCTCGGCGAACACCGTGGCGACCTGTGCGAGGACGCCCGGTTTGTCCGCCACGTCAAGGCTGATGTGGTAACGGGTGACCACATCGCCCATCGGGCTCACCGGCAGTTGCGTGTACGCGGACTCGCCGGCTCCCGTGGTCCCTGCCAGTTTGTTGCGGCAGGCGGCCACCAGGTCGCCGAGTACGGCGGAGGCGGTGGGTGCACCGCCCGCGCCGGGACCGTAGAACATCAGCTGCCCCGCCGCCTCCGCCTCGACGAAGACGGCGTTGTAGGCGCCGCGGACGGACGCCAGGGGGTGGCTGAGGGGGATCATCGCCGGGTGCACCCTGGCCGTGACGGAGCGGCCGTCGGCGGCGCGCTCGCAGATGGCCAGCAGCTTGACGGTGCAGCCCATCTTCTTCGCCGAGGCGATGTCGGCCGCGGTGACCTCGGTCAGGCCCTCGCGGTGGACGTCGTCGATGGTGACCCGGGTGTGGAAGGCGATCCCGGACAGGATCGCGGCCTTGGCCGCCGCGTCGAAGCCCTCGACGTCGGCGGTGGGGTCGGCCTCCGCGTATCCCAGCGCGGTGGCCTCGTCCAGCGCCTCGCTGTAGCCGGCGCCGGTGCTGTCCATCTTGTCGAGGATGAAGTTGGTGGTGCCGTTGACGATGCCGAGCACCCGGTTGACCTTGTCGCCGGCCAGCGACTCGCGCAGCGGCCGGATCAGCGGGATGGCACCGGCGACGGCGGCCTCGTAGTAGAGGTCCACGCCGTGCTCGGCGGCCTTGGCGTGCAGGTTCGCGCCGTCCGCGGCGAGCAGCGCCTTGTTGGCCGAGACGACGGAGGCGCCGTGCTCGAAGGCGGTCGTGATGAGCGTGCGGACCGGCTCGATGCCGCCGATGACCTCGACGACGACGTCGATGTCGCCGCGTTTGACGAGCGCGGTGGCGTCCGTGGTGAGCAGCTCGGCGGGCACCCCGGCGCGCACCCGGTTGGGGCGGCGCACGGCGATGCCGGCCAGCTCGATCGGGGCGCCGATGCGGGCGGCGAGGTCGGCCGTCTGCGTCGTGATGATGCGCGTCACCTCGGAGCCGACCACACCGCAGCCCAGCAACGCCACCTTCAGCGGACGCGTACGCATCATCCGACCTCGTCTCTCGTACGGTTTCCCGTGTGGTTTCCCGTGTCGCCCCCGCGCGGTCCCGGTCCGGGCCCGGACCGTACGGCGTGGAGGCCACCAGTCTCACCCACCGGTAGGGAGAAGCCACGCCCTGTCCGGAATGCGAGACCGTCCCGGCGGACCGTGAGATTTGCGGTAGGGGCGGACGGGCGCGCGGCATTTCGCCCCGCGCGCCGCGCCCGGACCGCAGATCCTGTCATCGGACCGCCCGCCGCCCTGTGCCTCAGCCGACGTCGAGGCGCAGCAGGTCCTCCTCCGTCTCACGGCGGACGATCACCCGCCCCTGCCCGTCGGCCACCGCGACGACCGGCGGGCGCAGCGCGTGGTTGTAGTTGCTGGCCATCGAGCGGCAGTACGCGCCGGTGGCGGGCACCGCGACGAGGTCGCCGGGCGTCAGGTCGGCGGGCAGGAAGGCGTCCTTCACGACGATGTCGCCGCTCTCGCAGTGCTTGCCGACGACCCGGCTGAGCATCGGGGCGGCGTCGCTGCGCCGCGAGACGAGCGCCACGCTGTACTCGGCGTCGTAGAGCGCGGTACGGATGTTGTCCGACATGCCGCCGTCGACGCTGACGTACGTCCGCAGCGCCTCCAGCGGCTTGACGGTGCCCACCTCGTACAGCGTGAAGGCGGTCGGGCCGACGATCGCGCGGCCCGGCTCGACCGACAGCCGCGGGCGCTCCAGCCCGGCCGCCTCGCACTCACGGGTGACGATGTCGGCGAGCGACTTGGCGATCTGGTGCGGCTCGGCCGGGTCGTCGTCGGGCGTGTAGGCGATGCCGAGGCCGCCGCCGAGGTCGATCTCCGGGAGCTGCACCCCGTGCTCGTCGCGGATCTCGGCGAGCAGCCCGACCACTCGGCGGGCGGCGACCTCGAAGCCGGACATGTCGAAGATCTGCGAGCCGATGTGGCTGTGCAGCCCGACCAGCTCCAGGCTCTCCAGCTTCAGCACCCGGCGCACCGCCTCCGCGGCCTGTCCGCCGGCCAGCGGCAGGCCGAACTTCTGGTCCTCGTGCGCGGTCGCGATGAACTCGTGGGTGTGCGCCTCGACGCCGACCGTGACGCGGATCTGCACGCGCTGCCGCCGCCCGTGCCGCTCGGCGGCCGCGGCGACCCGGACGATCTCCTGGAAGGAGTCCACGACGATCCGGCCGACCCCGGCGGCGACCGCCCGGTCGATCTCGGCGCTGCTCTTGTTGTTGCCGTGCATCGCGATCCGGTCGGCGGGCATGCCCGCGTCGAGCGCGACGGCCAGCTCGCCGCCGGAGCACACGTCGAGGTTCAGCCCCTCCTCGTCGATCCAGCGCACGACGGCGCGGGACAGGAAGGCCTTCCCGGCGTAGAAGACGTCGGCCTCCGTCCCGAAGGCGGCCCGCCAGGCGCGGCAGCGGGCCCGGAAGTCCGCCTCGTCCAGGATGTACGCGGGCGTCCCGTACTCGGCGGCGAGATCGCGCACGTCCAGCCCGCCGACCTCGACGGCGCCGTCGGCGTTACGGGTCACGGTGCGGGACCACACCTGCGGTTCGAGGTGGTTCAGGTCCGCGGGCGGAGCGGTGTAGTGCCCCTCGGGCAGGACGTCGGCGTGGCGGGGCCCGGCGGGGTGTGCGGAACGGCTCACTGGTCTCTCGGTTTCTCAGAGGTGGTCGGGTGCGCTGATGCCGAGCAGGTGCAGGCCGTCGGCGAGCACGATGCCGGTCGCGTCGGCGAGGCGGGTCCGGGCAGCGTGGACGGCCGAGGGTTTCTCGTCCCCCTTCGGCAGCACGGGGCACTCGTCCTGGAAGCGCAGATACGCGTCGGCCAGCCGCTCCAGATGCCGGGCGAGCCGATCGGGCGCACGGCGGCGGGCGGCGGTCTCGACGACCCGCGGAAAATCGGCGACGAGCCCGAGCAGCTCCGTCTCGGCCGGATGCCGGTACGGGTCGTCGTCCGCCGGGTCCTCGATACGTACGCCCAGGTCCTGGGCGTTGCGCAGCAGCGCGCGGGTACGGGCGTGCGCGTAGCGCACCCGGAAGAGCGGATTCGCTTCGCGCTGGGCGAGCAGGGTGCGCGCGTCGAGCCGCGGCACGTCCTCCGCGGGGGGCCGCAGAAGGGCCCAGCGCAGCGCGTCGGGGCCGAGGTGGGGGCCGGGGGCGGGCTCGGCGTGACCGCCGGGTACGCCGGGAGCGGGCTCGGCGTGGCTGCGGGGGGCGCCCTTCTGCTGGCCGCCGGGGACGTTGGGGGCGGGCTCGGCGCGGCCGCCGGGGACGTTGGGCGCGGGCTCCTGCTGGCCGCCGGGGACGGGAGACGGGGCGCCCGTGCCGCGGAGGGCCGGCGCCGTACCGTCGCCGCCCGGCTCGGTGACGCGGAGGGGCTCGGGGGGCCCCGGCTCGGCACCGGCGGCCCGCAGGAGGGCGTTGACGGCCTCCGCGACGACCCCGGCCCGCAGCGGAGCCACGCCCGCCTCCCCGCCCTCCCCGCCCTCGGCGTCCGGGACGACGGTGACGCGCTGCCCGGCGAGCCCGTCCCCGTGCCCGTACACCGCCGCGCCCTGCTCCCGCACCTGCCGTACGACATCGGCGTAGGCCCGCGCGCTGAGGGTGATGTTGAGGAAACCCGCACCGGCGATCTCGACCTGGGCGATGCCCGGTTCACGGGCGAGCCGCGGCGCGAGGATGGCGGCGACCTCGTACGGGCTGCGCCCGGCGGCCCCGGCGAGCTGGAGCGCGACGTTGGTGGCGTAGTCGCCGCACCCGGGCCGCGGCGGCCGCTGCACGACGACCTTCTCGGGCACGTCCACCCGCAGTTCGTCCGCCGCGACGGCACGCCTGACCGTGGTCAGCACGGTCCAGGACAGCTCAGCGGGGGTCACGGGGGACAGCGTAGGCGAGAACCCCCCACCCACGCCGAGCGGATTTCCCCCAGGTCACCTCCCCCGCCACGGACGGCTCACCCGCCACCGGGAGTGGCCGCGGCCTGCCCCCGCGGCTCACCGGCCTCCCCCGTCCCCCCGGGGGCACCCGGACCCCGCCGCCGGACCAGCCGCCGTACCGTCTCGACAAGATCGGCGGGCTCGAAGGGCTTGCCGACAAAGGCGTCCGCCCCGCCCGGCCCCCCGACCCCCTCCGGCGCGGTGCCGCCGCTGACCATGACGATCCCGACCCCCCGCGTCCACGGATCCGCGTCCGCCCGCAGCCGCGCCGCCGTCCGCACCCCGTCCAGCCGCGGCATGACGACATCCAGCGTCACGACGTCCGGCCGCACGCTGTGCACTATTTCCAGGCACTCGGCACCATCGGCCGCGGTCACGACCTCGAAGCCCTCCAGCTCCAGGTTGACCCTGATCAACTGCCGGATCACCTTGTTGTCATCCACAACAAGCACCCGGCCGGTCGCTCCCGCCACACCCCGAAGCGTAGGCGCGCGACTCCTGATGCGTCCGCGTTTTGCCCATTTCTCCCCCTCCCACCCCGCCCACCCCTACGTCACCCCCCACAAACCCTGTCCGCCCCACCCCCTCCACCCTGGTAGTGTTCTTCCCGTCGCCCCCGTAGCTCAGGGGATAGAGCAACGGCCTCCGGAGCCGTGTGCGCAGGTTCGAATCCTGCCGGGGGCACCCAGGTGACGATTGAGATACTTGACCATCCGCCTCGCGACCAGCCGAAACGCTGTGCGCGAGGTTCTCTGCTTTCCCGGCCCGTGCGCAGCCGGGAGCGGCCGAACGCAGCCCGATGTCAGTGATCACGTTGTAATAGCGTGTGGATCTTGGGCTCGTTCGCGCACTTCACGGGGCTGGTGAGAACACAGATCGAGTGGTTCAGAGTCCGGACGGATGGCTGGAGAGCCAGTCGACATGACGATCCCGGATACTGTCTCGTTCTCGGGATGTAGCGCCGAAGACATCGGCGCCACCGTCGTAGGGGTGATAAATGCGCCGCATACCGATGTCGGTGATCATGACGCCCCCTGCCTTGTCGTCGGCCACGTCGCGCAGCAGCTCATCGATGCAGCCGCGCTGCCAGAGGCGACGTTCAACGAAGAGGTGGGAGTACGTGCGGAAGTCCGGGTCCGGGTCGTCCTCCGTCAGCAGACCGCACCAGTAGTCGGCACCCGGCCGGGACGGCGGGACATCGGGTCCGGCCGTCCACACCGGGATGATCACGTACACGTCCGCACCTGCGAACAGTTCGTCGAGAACGGTGTTGTAGCGGTCCAGGACGACGGCGTACTCGGCCTCGTCCTCTGCATACCTCTTCGACTCGGGCAAGCTGTGAAAGCGCACCCAGACGTCCCGATAAGGGCCCCGAAGCTTGTACCCGACCGGAAGGCAGTACGGCCACTGCTGCTGCCACAGCGTGGTCAAGGCCGAGTCCCCGCTCACGGACACCGCTCCTTCCGGCTATTCGTCGTCACCGGTGACCATGATGCGGCCCGCACCCAGCCGGCGGTGCCGGCGCAGGACGAAGAACTCGCTCACCTCCCGGACGCTGTCATCGAGCCCTCGCGTCATGCTGAACCCGGCCAGGGCGCCGTCGATGCGGATGAAGCACGCTTCCCTGTCGTCCTCCCTGAAGTAGTGGTCACTGGAATCCACCCACATCCGGGGGGCTTCTCTCTTTGCGATCCGATGGCATTACATAAGGCCGCCAAGCAAAGAAGGAAACGGATCAAATACCTAAGGGCTGTCCCGTAAATGATCTCTGAGGTCCTCGGGCTTGGTGGGCTGCTATGTGGCCGGGGTGGTTTATCCGGCGAGGGCGAGGTTGTGCATCTGAGCGATGCCCAGCATGGCGTGGTGGACGCCGTCGCCTTTGAGGCGGCAGTCGCGGAGGATCTTCCAGGTCTTCATGCGGGCGAAGACGTGCTCGACGCGGGCGCGAACCTGTTTGTGGGACTTGTTGTGGGCCTGCTTCCAGCCGGGCAACTCTTCGCCCTTGCGGCGGCGGTGGGGCATCACCAGTCCGGTGCCCGGATAGCCTCCGTCCGCGATGGTCACCGTCGTGCCGACGGCAGCCTTCGCTCCGGATTCCTCCCATGCCTTGCAGTCGTTGCGGTTGCCGGGCAGCGGCCGGCCGACGACCACGACGAGCCGGGTGTCGGCATCGATGACAACCTGGTGGTTCGTGGAGTAGCGGTAGTTCTTCGACTGCTCGGCCACCGAGTGGTCGCGGGTGGGCACCAGGGTGCCGTCCACAATCAGGACGGTGTCCTTCACGAAGCGCTGCCTCGGCCGGAGTGCAAGTTTTGGCCCGAGATAGTTGATGATTCGGTCGGCGGCAGACTTCGAGACGCCGAACAGCAGGGCGAGTTGGCGCAGCGTCAAGTTGGTGCGCCAATACGCCGCGACCAGCAGCACCCGGTCCTCCAATGTCAGGCTCCACGGCCTCCCGCGCCGCGGCTTGTCCGAGACCTCACACCGCACCACGGTCATCAGCTCGCCGAAGCAGCGCGGGCTCAGCCCGGTGAACGGGGCTATCCAGGACGGCTCTGACGCCGTGATCACACCAGCCACACCAAGATCATCTCATCGTATCCAACGTGACCGCCTCTACATCGCGCCAGACTTGGTGGATGGAGACGAACGCCCCGTGGTCGCTGGCAGATGCCTGGGACTGGGTGGAGGAATGCGCGCGGTCCGCCGACGCCGCGGTGCAAGGAACCGACTCGTGGGTTCCTCCTGTCGCAGAGGAGTTGGTGCTGGCCGCCAGGGCGAGCGCGTTGAGCCAGTGGTATCCGTTCACCAGCCACAACTTTCTTCGGTTCGTGGACGGTCCAACGTTCTGGATGCGTGCCGCACATGACGTGAACGAGCTGGCGGGGTCCATCTCCTTCGACACCGCCGAGCCGGAGGGCCGTCCTACTTTCCGAGTCTGGAGCGGCCTCCTCCTTCGGAAGCCCGACCCCGTACTCGTACTCGCCACGCCGAACGCTGGCGAGGCCGTAGACGCACTGGTAGGGCTGTCACCGGCTCACGACGCGGAGAGCCGTCCGTAACGGCGTCTTCTCGCGCGGCGTTTTCGGGACAGCCCTTAGGGATATTTATACAAGAGCTGCACCAACGCGAGATTCAGCCGCCTGCATGAATATGAAATGAGCCGCAGACCACAAATCCATCATGGATACCATCCGAGACCGTGAGCCTGAGATACCGAGAGCTATGACGTTCAGGCACATCGACAAATTGGTCGATCTCCAAGGCGTCAACCGCCTCACTCATCACAAGGTCTCCGTAGTTGGATCTAACCTTCGCTCCCAACACGTCAAGGAACTCGACCTCTAGGGTGCCCTCGGACTCACCCCCACCTTCGCCACGCAGGACGAGTCGACGATGGGAGACCTCGTAACACCAGAGGCGGAATGACCGCTTGAAGTGCAGCGGTAGGCCTTCCCGTGAGTCTTCAGGCACGAACGCCACAGCCTTTAACCTCCGAACGGATTGGGAACTACATCTCCATTGGAATACCACGTAACCCTAGCTTGAACGGAGGCAGGAGCGGACTTGATTTGCGCGAGCTCCCAAGCGGTATACCCGCCGATCTCCGGATCCTTCAAGCCTTCCGCCGGCCGCGCAAATTCGGCCGGGTCGTCAATCCCGTCGAGATTAAAGTGAATCTGCACGCCACTCTTCGGGTCAAGGGCTTGCCGGACAGTCGTTGTCCAGTTCTGACCCTGAGGCCAATCGCTATACATCTTGGCCCCAGTGCTGTCCGCGAAGTCCGCGAGCGCAAATGGATTGTCATCCGTCTCAGTAAGCCCAAGGGCGATAGATGAAGGACAGCTCGAATTATGAACGAGTACCGGCGTTGCACCTGCCAGCACATAGTACGTGTGGAGCTGCTCCACGGTGAGGTTGTAGCGATCGGCTACTCCGGGGGTTGCCTCCACCGCGGTAACGGTCGCGGACTGGCCGGACGCGGTGGCGAGACGATGGCCTGCGACGAGGTCGATCGCGTTCACCCAGCCGTGGAAGGTGGCGTCCCAGAACGGGTGCTCGGTCGTGGTGTGAAGGACAGAGGTGTGGCCGTCAGGGGTACTGATCGTCAGGTCAACGAGATTGTTATCGTGGTGGACCATGGTGGCTGTTACCGGCCGTGGACCTTGATGGTGACCGCTGTCGGGGTCCGCCGCTTCAACGGCGTCGCCCTTCTTAACATCCTTGATCGCCTTGGTCTTGCCGTTCGCGAGCAAGACCTTCGTGTCGGCTGAGAAGCTGTTGCAGGCTGCTCCAAGCCCATTCATTTTGGCGCCTGCATACGCCGTTGCCGCACCTGCTGCAGCAGCGAGCGCAAGAGCTTCAGCATTGTCGCAGTCGTTGACACATTGTGACGCAAGCCCGGCGGCAGCGCCGACTGCGACCGTGCAGCCCACGCCGGCGGACTCGGGGCAGAGGACTGTCCCGATTACGGCTACAGCCGTTCCGGCCAGGGGGCCCTTGAAAGCCTTGAGCAGGTCCTTCCACGAATATGAACCGTGGATCGCCCTGTCCAGACTGAGGATAATCCCGTTGTTGGCCCCGCTGCCGGGATCCATCCAGTGCGGATCCTTCATGTAGAAGGCGAGATGCTTTCGCAGCCAGTCAAGTTTGTCGGACGAAAGTTTACTGACCACCGACTTCGCTTCAGTTACCGCCGAATTACCTGACGACGATTTACTGCCGCTTCCGGAATTATTGCTGTCTGCCTCATCTTCTGCCGCCCGCGCATCTACGTACTCCTGCTTGGAGACGTCGGAAGCACCGGTGTTGCATGCGCCGTCGCATTCGCCGAGCGGGCGAAGGCCGGTGGGGTCGGCTTGGCCGATGGGGTTGTCGCGGGTGTAGGTGTAGCCGTTGAGGAGTTGGTCGTCGGTGGCTTCGAAGAGGGGGTCGAGGCTGATGAAGCGGCCGAGGGTGGGGTCGTACTGGCGGGCGGCGAGTTGGGTGAGGCCGGTGTTGGTGTTGTCGGGGGCGTCGAGGAAGCCGCGGTTGTCGGTCCAGCTCACCTGGGGGCCGCGGGTGTCGCCGTAG